>NZ_JAOQMX010000034.1 GCF_025960985.1 Flavobacterium psychraerolatum
TGCTTATAAATCATTCGAAAACCTCAAAGAAAAATTAAATTTTGTCCTGACTAATTTCGGAACAAAATACGACATTAAATTTTGACCATTACTTATAAGTTAAAAATTCTTAGCTTTAATTATTTTTTTTAAAATAGAAAGCAATACTCTCTGGCAGTGTCTTCTTGTATTAAAAAATACAAGAACATTTATTAATATATTTCTACTTCTCGGTTTTTTCTAATCAATACAATCGCTATAATTATACCTGTAATCAATAAAGGAAATTCTATACCATCAATGGGTAAAGGTACCGGCTCCTTTGCCGGGTCTCCAGATCCACCACCAAATCCTGGGTCAGGACCTGGATCCCAACCTTGAGAAAAACATAGAGTAGAAAACAAAATAGAATACATTAAAATGAGTTTTTTTAAATTCATAACTAAATATTTATTTAATAATTATTTTTGTAGTAGATCGATCACTATTTTTTAAATTGTATATTTCAATAAAATATAGTCCAGCACCTAATTTACCATCAAGTTTTATTGATCCAACACCATTATCTATTAAAAAATCACCGTTACAAACTAACTGTCCTACAGTATTATATATCTTATATAAATAACTATCTGATGATTTTCCTTCTTCAAGATTTACCATAATAGCATCCTGACTATTGGCAGGATTTGGATATACACTGAAATTTGTAGTAACTACGTCTGCAGTTTTTAAAGATGACTCCTGCTGAAATACAACTTCAAAACGATTTCCAACACTTTTCGCATCAGTAGTAACTTGAAAAATATATTCAAAAATTGATCCATCTAAGGGTAATTCAGTTTTTGAACCGTTAAATAAATCTTTCAAATAGGCCTTCCCAGAGTAAGTAAAATTAGTACCATATAACTTCAACTTGTAATTAATTCCTACTAGAGCATCTGTTATACGGACTGTTAAAAAATCATTATCCACTATTGAAGCTCTGTGTTCAATTGACAACGAAAAATTATTTGTAAATAAGGCTAAGTTTTCACCTATATTACTAATTTTTCTACCATCATTAATATCTAAACCATTATTACCACCATCATAAAAAGCAGCTACACAACCATCCCTATTGGAATAAATATCATCAACTTGTTTTTCTAAAATTACTCTAAATAAAGCTGGTGATGCATTAATTTTGGTCGAACTAAACTTATTTAAGGTCGTATTAGCTACGGCACTACTTTTATGTGATTCTTTAATTGTTAATGAGGTTGTTGTAGAAGATGCCCTAACAAAAAAAGCTTGTCCTGATTGTAAAATTGTGCTTCCATTAAACACCGTACCCGAGTTACTATAACCTATCATAGGATCCCAAGCAACATAGCTTCCTAATCCAATTGTTGGATCGATTACCCAAATCTTATTAACACCATTATTTTCAGGTTCATCTAAAACGGATTTAAAATCAATCGGACTAGCGTAAGGATTACCTATTAAATAAAATTTGTTGGAAGCAATATTATTATAACTTACATCACCAATATTGAGTGTACCAGAAGCACTAAGTAAGGCTTGTGTGCTTCCAGTATTTGCAACACCTTCTAAATTACTTGATAATAAAAAGGAATTTGAAGCAAATAATAAAAACCCCTGGTTTATAGAAGCTGTGAATAAAGGTTGGGACAAAGTATTTGTTACATAAGACCAAGTACCTAGAGTATTATCAAATTTTCGTAAATTGTAACTTGAATTATTAATATAAGTTAAACCATTTCCAACAGAACTTACCTGTAAGGAAGATCCAGTATCTTCAGCAGTTAACGTACCGTCAGGCCCCCACAGGTCGACACCATGATCTAATCCTGTATACGTTCCATTATTTTGCCAATTTTCCCAAACTGTATTCCCTGTACTACCTTTAACTGGTGCAGTCAAAAGCCTCCAACTTCTTTGATTATTTGGTAAGTATCGCTCAACAACAACCTTTCCATTTATCACTGTGCCATTCTTTAAAGCTGCAATTCGTGCAGTTTTGAGTTCATCTGATATTAAATATATAAAATTATCTGGCAAATTTACAATTGAACCATTTGGAATGTCTAAAACATCTGTTACGTTAACTCTACCTGTACCTGTTATTGTACAATTAACATTTAAATATAAATTTTCCACTACAATCGTATTTGTATTCAGAACAACTCCATTAGTTGAATTAACTTCAACTGTCTTTATAGAATTTAATATTGTACTTCCTGGATAATACGCTGGCAAATCATTTATAGCTGTCGGAATAGAATTCTGTTCGTAAACAACGTTGTATTGAGCTGATTTTGTAGCCAATCTTAATCGGGAATTAGTACCAGATGCAAAAGTACCAACTGACCTATAAATAGTAGCACCATCGTTCAGTCTCATCTGATTTGCTGCTGACGAAGAAAAGACTCCTAATTTCAAATTCATACTTCCTCCGCTTACAATTGAAGTACTTGACCCCCCAGATATAAAAGTTCTGTTTGAATTTAGAATTAAATCTTTGTAAGCTAAACTCGGAAGTGTATAATTAGTAGTTGCGGTAGATCTAAATTCTACACTACCCCCAGTAAAATTAGGCCCCTTCTGAACATCTGTAGGAATAGTTGGGTCGGTATTCCTGAATATTATAAATGGTGAACCTTGATTATCATTATCTGTTCTATATCCTAAGGCAGTCGGTCCTGAACCAACGGCTGGTATGGATAAAATACCATCAAGATCGATCACTCCAGAACGATGTCTAAGTCTTGACTCGTTATATAAACTTCCCTTTACAGGAGTCGTAGAAACAATATTTCCTGTAATTTTAAATAAGGTAACATTATCCACATATAGCGTAGTTAACTTGGTGCTAGTAGGGTAAGAATTATCCATCTCATCAAGTCCAATTACAACATCTAAAACTTGAAGACTACCTCCTCCAGAGATATAAGTATCATTGTTGACTATATTACTAGGCCTAACTGAAAAATTACCACTTACAATTAATGAGAAACCTTTATTTATAACTAATTGAGCTAGTGCAGTACCAGACAATGAATTAATAGAGGAACAAGTAGCATTAGCTGTGACGGTAACGGTATGATTACCAATATTAACAATGTCCCCGGTGGTTGGCACACCACTTGGCGACCAAGTGGAAGAACTATTCCAATTTCCAGAAGCAGAACTTGTATAAGTAGCTGCTAACATGATGTTTGAACTACACAGCAATAAAGTTAAAAGTAAAGTGTAAAGTATTTTCATTCCATTTAAAATTTAAAAAAATTGACAATTTATAAAATATGATAATTAATATAATTCCTAAAAAAACTTTTTTACGGTATTTTATTTATATTATAAAAGTTATAAGAACATTTAAAATACTTCAATAACAAAGCAAGCTCTAGTAAAATTACGATAATAGGATGTTCAATTTTGACCCTTGTAATAAGTGTTGTACTGGAGTAATAAGTGAATTTATAATTATTTTCGCTACATTATTTTCGATAAATAACTACTTAATATACTATAAGAAAAATATATAGTGCTCTGCAGCCTTTTATTAAGATCTATTATTATGTAAATAGGATTTAATAAATAAAAATGGATTTTTGAAGAAATTTCTACTACTCTCGATTTCATTATTATAACCATATCCATATCCATAATTATAGCTGTACCCGCCTTTTTCTTGAATTCCATTGAGTATAAAAACCATATTTTTAATTTTAGCACTCTCACTTAAAGTAGCTGCATAGGCAATTAACTGTTTTTCTGTATAGTTTTGCATAGTTACATACAAAGTTAAGTCTGCACTACCTGCAATCAAAAAAGTATCATTTACATATATGGTTGGAGCTGTATCTACTATAATATAATCGTACTCTTTTTTGGCCTCATTTATAAATTCTTCAAACCTACCATTTGAAATAATATTCGAAGGATTTGGTGGAATACTTCCTGAAAAAATGATATCCAAGTTTTCATTATAAGGGTTTCTATCTACTACCACCTCTTTCCATGACACATTTTTATTATGCAAGTAAGTCGACAAACCTTTATCTACATTAGCCATATCCAAAGAAATATGGAGCTTAGGTTTACGCATATCTGCTCCTACAAGTAATACTTTTTTATTATAACTCGCAAAAGCAAGACTTAAATTTGTTGCGATAAATGTTTTGCCTTCGCTCATGATAGAAGAAGTTACCAAAATCACTTGCCCCACATTATTATCTTTTGACGGTAGTGAAAAATTAACATTAGAAGATAAAATTCTAAAACTTTCGGCGTGAACAGAACGGTCATTTTTATCTTTAAATAATTTAAAATCTTTAAAAAATGGAATCTCTGCAACAACTGGAATCTGAGATTTTCTAAAAAACAAATCTTTGGCATCCTTAACTTTAGTATCTAGTAAATTATAGATAAAAATAATACCAAACGGGAGGCCTAAACCTAGAAATAATGCCACCAATAGCGTTATATTTCTTTTAGGTGCAATAGGTCCTAGACTTGCATTAGCATATTCAATAATTTTAATCGAAGGAGCTGTTACAGCATAAGCTATTGCAGATTCTTCTCTTTTCTGAAGTAATAACAAATATAAATTTTCTTTGATTTGTTGTTGTCTATCAATACTCCTAAGTGTTTTCTCATTCGATGGAATTTGAAAAACTATCTCCGAAGATTTTGAAAAATCAAATTGCTGTTGTGATAAACTAACTTTTAGTTGTTTGTTGTAGGTAACCACAGATTCATTTATACTATTTTTTAACACAATAATTTGTGCATCCAATCCATTCAAAACTGGATTATCATTACCAGCAGTTTTTATCAATCTTTCTCTTTGTATAACTAATGAGTTATAATCATTTACTATGCTATTAATTATTTCATTATCAAGACCTATATTTGCTGGTAAAACAGAATATTTTGCACTATTTAGCGCATCTTTTAATATTTTAGATAGCTGTATCTGCGTTTCTATTCTAAATAAATTCTCGTCAGACTTTGACTTTCTAGAAATATCAATTGCTGCATCAGCCTCAATATAACTGATATCGTTAGCTTTTTTAAAATCTCTTTTATGACTTTCTATACTATCCAGTTCAAATTTTAAATTTTTGAAACGATCATCAATAAATTCTACAGTTTTTTTATTTACTAATCTGCGGTCATTTATTCCATCTTGATTAAATACCTCTACTATTTTATCTATTATAGCTATACCTCGATCTGTATTGACATCCTGTACTTTTATAGAGAGTATATCGCTATCTTTCCCTACGTTACCAATGGCAATCTTTCCCATTAATGATTCTAAAGCCGATCTAAATGTAACAATTTTTACCTTTATCTCTCTGCTATCTAATGTCGCCTTGGAATTTAAATTTGGTTCGATACTAATTTCAACATTATTAATTTTAGTTTTAACGTGGGTACCCTTTACGTAAAAATCTCTCTTATTTTCCTGCTTTATTAAATAACCGTCTTTTTTTAATGTAATAGATAAATTGATTGAACTAAATAAGACATCATCTGCCACTAGTGCAACTACACTTATTGGTGAATTCCAAAGTTGAGTATCTCTAAATCGACCAGTAGTAGAATAGGAAGTCATAAGGTTTAGCTGCGACACAACAGGTGCAAATAACCGTCTCGATTTCATCGTTTCAATTTCATTATCGAGGTTAATCCCACTCCTACTCGCCATCATCCCCAAAAGCTCTGAGGGTAGTTTCAATCCTTTGTTACTTTCTTCAAGAATCTTGATTTTGGATTCAATAGCATACACAGGGCTTGTATAACGTAGATAAAAATAGGCTACAAATAGCGTAAATATTGCACTGAGTAAAAAATATTTCCAGTAGGATAAATAGCTAAATATTTCCTTTTTAAGGTCGAATTGTTCTTCAAATGTATTATCCAATGGTATTATTTTTTTATTAGTAACAATGCAGTGAGTAGAAAGGATATAACAGAGACAAAGGTTCCAGTATTTCCGATTATACCTGAGGATTTTATTTTGGACTCATTCGGGTTTACTATTATTACATCGTTTTTTTTTATGTAATATAATTGAGTATCCATCCAATTTTTAGAAGTTAAATCTATATGGTAAATGGTTTTAGTGTCATTTTCATTTCGTATTAACAAAACATCTTTTCTTTTGCCATTAATTGTCAAATCTCCAGCCAAACCAAGCGCTTGAAAGATGGTCAAATTCTTTTCATAAAAAGTATACATTCCTGGTGATCTAACTTCTCCTAAAACCGTAATTTTTGAGTTTAAAATTCGAACCTTAACAATAGGTTCTTTTAAATGCCCTTCACCTATCAATTTATTTTTTAGATATCCTTCTAACTCTAAAGTACTTTTATTGTTTACCATTAAAGTCCCTAACACTGGCATTGTGATATCTCCTTGATCCGATACCAAATAACTTTTAAGTTTAATGATCTCAATACTATTTACACTTGTACTACTTTCAAGTAAATCAATATTATATATTTTGGAAGACTCCGGGTCTAATGAATAAATTTTAATTGATAAAATATCATTAGATTCAATTTTTTGATTATTTAGTTTAATGTCACTAATAGCATTACTATTATTGTCATTTAAATATAGAATATCTTTTTTTGTAGCACAAGACTGCATTAGACCAATAGACAACATTATTACAAATGGTAAAATAGCATCCCCTAAAAAATTAAAGGTCATCGATCTCATTTTTTCAAGAATAAGAGGTAACGAAAAGAGCAACATCCCTAAAAATATGATACTAAACAATTGAAAATAGATAGTTTCATTTATCATTAATAAACTGATAAAAGCCAATACAAAAGTAAATAGACCTACAAAAATAGATATTTGACAATGATTAAACCCCAAAGCTAATAGCCTATGATGAATATGATTTTTATCTGCATTAAATGGACTTTTCTTCAAAATTACAAGCCTGACAAAAAATATCCTAGCCGTATCTACCAGTGGATAAAATAACAAAGCTATTAATAAAGTTGGACTGGTCGTATATGAAAAAAGTCCGAAATTTATTTCCTTTAAATTAAGAATATTAATTACCAAAAAAGATATTAAAAAACCAACAATCATAGAACCAGTATCGCCCATAAAAATTTTCTTTCTCCTAGAAAAATTGTATTGCAAAAAAGCTAATATCGACCCCAGTAAAGTTAGAGAAATGATGAGCAGTGTGATTGAATGGGAATTGTAAAATAAAATGCTGCTAACACTTAGAAAACAAATAGCAATTATTCCTGCCAACCCATCAATTCCATCAATAAGATTATATGAATTAATTATGAGTACATATACAAATGTTGTTAGCGCAATAGCTGGAATGATTCCTATTTTGTAGATGCCAAAAATACCAAAAAGACTATTAATTGAAATACTAGAGTTCAAAGTTATTAATAAGGCTATTCCAAACTGAACTATAAATTTTGTTTTTGCTGATAAAACTAATATATCATCTTTTAACCCCAAAAAAAATAGAACAACGAGAGAACCTATCAAATTATAATTCGAACCAATATCAAATATGGAACCAAAACCTGTAAAGGCTAATATAAATCCCATAAAAATACCTACACCTCCAAGATTAGGTGTTTTTACAGTATGAGAACTTCTGTCTGATGGTATTGCAGTTAGTCCCTTTACTTTAGAAATATTGATAATTACCGGAAAACTAATGTAACTAATTGCCCAAGCAATAATAAAAAAAAACAAGTACATGTTATCTGATGAAAAAAATGAGGTTATAAAAAATTTTGGTATCGTATCTTCCACGGTAGTTTAATTTAAGTTGTAAAAGTACTCTCCTACAACAATGTTTGATTTTGATTAGTAATAAGTGAACTTTAAATTTTCATAAGTGGTATTAATCCTGATTTAATGACAACCTAAACCACCTATATATTATAATATTTTATTGAAATATTTATTTCAAACTGATATATCAAATAAATAATATTGCCCTAGAACCAATCTCTTTTTAAATAAGTGTTTTTCCTAAGTTCAATATAGAATTCAAATTTTCTAGTTTCCTTTTAGAAACAGGGATATTTTTATTGTTCGTCATTTCACAGTAATACCCATCTGATTTCAAAATATTGAGAACGTTATTCATATTTATAATAAATTTATGATGGATTCGACAAAAAATATCTGGATTTAATAACTTTTGAAATTCACCCAAATTTTTACTAGCCATTTTACTAACACCATTGGTTAAATATACATTCGTGTATCTGCCGTCTGCTTCAAAATGACTAATATCTTCTGTTTTTATTAACTCAATTTTCTGTACTGAATTTATTGATATAAAATTCTGGAATTTCTTTTCAGCTACTTTTAGTTGAAGAGCTTCATTTTCTCCCGTAATCTTATTTATGCATCTATTTATAATTGTTAGTACTAGCACCGCGTCAAGAGGATATGGTAAAAAGCCAAAAACATTAAAGTTGATGAATTCAAAAGCATCAATTTTAGCAGATGAAAAAACAATTAACTTAGAATTTGTTAAGACTACTTTTTTTAATAAATCAATAATTTCAACCTTATTTTGACTTGGATCAATAATGATTATTTCAAAATAGTTCTTTGCATATAAAACTTTAAATTCTTCAATATCATCGGTTGTTTGAAAATTTATTTTTTGACTTGAAGAACTTGCGGCGAAGTTTTCTATTTGTTCTCTAAGATGTGGCTCGATTCTAAAATAAAGTAGATTTATCATAATTTTAGTTTTTAATTATATTTATGTTCTTGATTTACTTTTATCTTAAAAATAAATCAAGAAAAATAAATAACAAGTGTGAAGCACATGTAATAAGTGTTTTAGAACCTTAGTGCTTTTGAACTTCTTATGTGCATACAAATTTATTTTTAAAAACCTATAAGCATCCATTTACTATTTATTTCTTAAAATAATCGAGTAATAATTTAAAAAATAGAAATTAGATAATAAAATAGTCGCTGAACTTCAGAATAGGTTTCTGTGCCCTAACAATATGATTATACAAATCTCTTCACCTTGGTTAACTCTTTTAAAATGAAATCACTAACTTTTCTATTATTGAATATGTACTTTCATTTCTAACTCCTAATAAAAACATTAATCAAAAACCCAGCACCTTCACCTATCCTGGATATTCAACCACTTATTACATTCAACCTTTTTCCCATCCAAAGATTACTCACTTTTGTTCTTTAATATTTAAAAGTTATAAAAATTATTAATATCAAAAAAATTATCAAATAGCTAATAGATAAAGAGTAGCCCTAATTTAACAGGACCATTGAACTAGGTAATTTTGGGTTCAACTAACATTAGAATAACGATATTTTTTTACTAAATATATTTAATGAACACATTATGTGACTCATAACGGCGAAGCCGTTAAAAATCATGAAAATAGCGATAACTTTTAGAGCATTCGATGTATTGTATGCAGGTCATATTAAAATGCTTGAATGAGCACAAATTAAATGCGATTATTTAATTTGTGGTTTACAAACATCCTACCATAGTATAGACCCTCAAAAAATAAACCAGCACAAACAATTGTAAAGCATTATATTCAACTCAATGGCTACAAGTTTGTATATGAAATTGTTCCAGATACAACAGAACAAGATCTTGAAGAAATATTAAAGTCCTTTTAGCTAGATTTTCGAATAGTTGGCGTAGAATATCAAGACCAAAACTTTACAGAAAGATCATATTGTGAAGAGAACGAAATAGAACTGTATTTCAACAAGAGAGATCATCGCTTTTCGAGTAGTGCTTTACGAAAAGAACTATTGAATATTACTTAATTATACATGCTAATAAAATGGTAATTACCAAGGACTTCTGACAACTTTAAAAAATATCAGAAAATTTAGTAAAAAAAATATCAATGTTTTCGAAATAATAATCAAAATAATAAAGCTTGAAAACAAAAAAAAATAAAAAAAATATGATAAAAAATATTTGCTGTATAGGAGCAGGTTATGTAGGTGGTCCAACTATGGCTATTATTGCACAAAAATGCCCTCATATAAAAGTTACTGTTGTTGATTTAAATGAAAAAAGAATTGCAGATTGGAATGATCCAAATGTAGATAATATTCCAATATATGAACCTGGTTTAAGTGCAATTGTTGCTGAATCAAGAGGACGAAATTTATTTTTTTCTATTGATGTTGATAGTGCGATTGATGAAGCAGATATGATTTTCATTTCTGTAAATACACCTACTAAAACCTACGGTGTTGGAAAAGGAATGGCCGCTGATTTAAAATACATTGAATTGTGCGCAAGGCAAATTGCTAAAATTGCTAAATCAGATAAGATAGTTGTTGAAAAATCAACATTACCAGTTAGAACTGCCAGTGCAATCAAAAATATCCTTGAACATACAGGAAATGGCGTAAAGTTTCAGATTCTTTCTAATCCTGAATTTTTGGCAGAAGGAACCGCTGTAGCTGATTTGTTGAATCCTGATCGAGTTTTAATTGGAGGGGATACCGATGCAGAAGGTCAAAAAGCAGTTCAGAAATTAGTTGATATTTATTCAAATTGGGTTCCAAAAAATCAAATTTTAACAACTAATATTTGGTCGTCTGAATTATCTAAGCTTACAGCAAATGCTTTTTTAGCGCAAAGAGTTTCATCCATAAATTCCATGTCTGAGCTATGTGAAAAAACAGGAGCTGAAATAAGTGAAATAGCTAAAGCCATTGGCATGGACAACAGAATAGGATCTGAATTTTTAAAATCTTCTGTAGGTTTCGGAGGTTCCTGTTTTAAAAAAGACATACTAAACTTGGTATATATTGCAAAATCATATGGGTTAAATGAAGTGGCTGATTACTGGGAACAAGTAATTATTATGAATGACCATCAAACAGCTCGCTTTGCAAAAAATATAGTTAAAAAATTATATAATACTGTATCAGGTAAAAAAATAGCTATACTCGGATGGGCTTTCAAGAAAGATACCAATGATACTAGAGAATCAGCAGCTATATATGTAGCAGATAATTTACTAGCGGAGCAGGCCAATTTAGTTGTTTTTGACCCAAAAGTTAAAGAACATCAAATATATACTGATTTAAATCATTTAGCAACAAGACCTCATGGAGAAAATATAGAAGGAGTAACCGTTGTAGATAATCCATATGAAGCTTGTAATGAAACCCATGCAATTGCAATTTTAACAGAATGGGAAGAATTCAAAACATATGATTGGCAAAAAATATACAATCAAATGCAGAAGCCTGCTTTTGTTTTCGATGGAAGAAATTTATTAGATAAAAAAGAAATGGAACAAATTGGGTTTATATATCAAGCAATTGGTTCGTAAAATTCAGTTAATACTTTCACTGAATAGATCACTGCTGTTAATTCAAATAAAATAGTTAAGTCCTAGTGATAGTCTAGTAAATTATTGTAATACTTCTCAAATTAAATAAATTATAGTTCAGAAAAAAGCTAGAAAACTAGTAAATTAATAATATAAAAATAAATCATAATCAAATATTTATGTTAAACAATAAATCAATTTTAATTACCGGAGGAACAGGTTCTTTAGGTAAAGCTTTAACAGCTCATATCCTAAAAAATTATCCTAATGTACGAAAATTAGTTATTTATTCCCGAGATGAGCAAAAACAATATCAAATGGCTCAAGATTTTCCTTCTCATAAATACCCCCAAATTCGTTTTTTAATTGGAGATGTACGTGATAAAGAACGTTTAATACGAGCTTTTAAAAATATTGATTATATAATACATGCCGCTGCTATGAAGCATGTTCCTATTGCAGAATACAATCCTGACGAATGCGTTAAGACTAATATTCATGGTGCACAGAATGTTATTGACGCTTGTTTACAAACAAGTGTAGAACGTGTAGTAGCACTTTCTACCGATAAAGCATGTGCACCTATTAATTTGTATGGAGCTACTAAATTAGCCTCTGATAAACTATTTGTTGCAGCTAATAACATTACGGGTTGGAATCCTATTCGATTCTCAGTTGTAAGATACGGAAATGTAATGGGTTCTAATGGGTCAGTGATTCCATTTTTTATCAATAAGAAAAAAGAAGGCATATTACCGATCACTGATCCAGAGATGACTCGCTTTAATATATCTCTTGAGGGAGGAGTTGATATGGTTATGCATGCACTTGAACATGCGTGGGGTGGTGAAATTTTTGTTCCGAAAATCCCCTCTTATAAAATTATGGATGTTGCAGAGGCGATTGGTCCTGACTGTGAACATAAGGTAATTGGTATCAGACCAGGAGAAAAGGTACATGAAGAAATGATTACTCCATCAGACTCATTTTACACTTATGATTTAGGGAAATATTTCACTATTCTTCCTTCACATCCTAAATGGAAATTGGAAGAGTTTGTGAAAGAATTTTCTGCAGACATCGTCCCTCACGGATTTGCATACAACTCTGGTACTAATAGTGAATGGGAAACGATTGATTCCTTAAGAGCTTTAATCACAGAACATGTAGATGCAAATTTTATAGCTTAAACAATGAAAAATATTCCCTACGGACGACAAAATATTACCCCAGAAGATATTGATGCGGTAATTGAGACCTTAAAGTCGGATTATTTAACTCAAGGTCCAAAAATCTTAGAATTTGAAAAAGCATTTGCAAATTATATTGGTTCAGAATATGCAGTAGCTGTTGCAAACGGAACGGCAGCTTTACATCTATGTACATTAGCATTAGACGTAAAAAAAGAACAAAAAGTAATTACTACACCAATCACTTTTGCAGCATCAGCTAATTGTGTTCGTTATTGTGATGGTGAAGTGGTATTTGCAGATATTGACCCTGAAACGTATTTAATAGACTATAATGCAGTTGAAAAACTGCTCAAAGCATCTCCAAAGGGAACTTATAGTGGGATTATTCCAGTAGATTTTGCAGGAAGAGCGGTTGATTTAGAAAAATTTAGAGCATTGGCTGATGAGTATAATCTTTGGATTATTGAAGATTCTTGTCATTCGCCAGGAGGTTTTTTTGTAGACTCAAAAGGGAAAGAGCAAAATTGCGGGAATGGAAACTTTGCTGATTTAGCTATTTTCTCCTTTCACCCTGTAAAACACATAGCATCGGGTGAAGGTGGTATGGTAACTACGAATGACGAAGCTTTATACCATAAGTTATTACAACTTAGGACACACGGCATCGTAAAATCTGAAGATGCATTTACAAATTCTATAGAATTTGCGGGAGGTGATACACAATACCCATTATGGTATATGGAAATGCAAGATTTAGGGTTTAACTACCGCCTAACAGATTTTCAAGCAGCATTAGGCTTAAGTCAATTAAGCAGAGCTGATCAAGGACTTGCAAGAAGACGAGATATTGCGGCAACCTATTTAGAGGCTTTTAAAAATCAGTCTTTTGTCAAAGGGCAATCTGGAGTAATTGAAGGGCATGCTTATCACTTATATATTCTTGAAGTAGAAAATCGTTTAGGTTTATACAATCATTTACGAACTAAAAATATTTTTGCGCAAATCCATTATATTCCTTGCCATTTAATGCCCTATTACAGACAATTTGGCTGGAAAGAAGGCGATATGCCTAATGCAGAAAATTATTACAAACATTGTATCAGTTTGCCTATGTATCCCACATTAACAGCTGAAGAACAACAATTTGTGATTACATCCATACATGAATTTTATGACTAATATTTGTATCATTCCTGCACGAGGTGGCAGTAAACGTATTTTTCGAAAAAACATTAAAATTTTCTTAGGTAAACCTATTATCGCTTATTCAATTGAAGTGGCTATTAAAAGTGGCTTGTTTGATGAAATAATGGTTTCTACAGATGACGAAGAAATAGCAGAGATTGCTATAAAATACGGCGCTAAAATCCCATTTTTACGAAGTAATGAAAAGTCTAACGATTTTGCTACAACCTATGAAGTAATTGAGGAAGTACTGCAGAATTATAAAAAAAGAGGACAATCTTTTGACCAAGCCTGTTGTATTTATCCATGTGCTCCTTTCATTTCAACAAAAAAATTAGTTGAAGCAGCTAGAAAATTAGATAAATTCGAAACCGTCTTACCCATAGTACAATACGGATTTCCTATACAAAGAGCATTAAAAAAAAACGAAGCAGATAGCGTATCATTTATTCAACCAGAATTTGAACTTTCCCGTTCTCAAGATTTAAATGAAAGTTTTCACGATGCAGGACAATTCTATTGGTTCAACCTCAAAAGCTTGTTTAAAAATAAAAGTGTTTTATCAGAAAATACAGGGTGTGTAGTGTTATCTGAAATTGAAGTGCAAGATATTGATAATGAAATTGACTGGAAATTAGCGGAATTAAAATATAAATTACTGTATGGAGTTTCCTAAAAGATATAAAGTTTTAGAAAAAAAAATATTTTCAAAAGACATTTTTTCACTTATTCCTATTCGCTTTGAGGATAGGATAACAATCATGCAATGGCGCAATGAGCAAATTTATCATCTTCGACAAAACCAACCTCTTACCTTAGAAAATCAAAAAAGCTATTTTAAGAATATAGTTTCAAAATTATTTGAGCAAGACCAACCAAATCAGATCTTGTTTTCTTTTTTAGAAAATGGAGAATGTATTGGTTATGGAGGATTAGTGCACATTAATTGGATAGATAAAAATGCGGAGATTTCATTTATCATGCAAACAAATTTAGAGCAAAATCGATTTGATGAAATTTGGAGTGAATACTTAAACTTAGTTGAAAAGGTAGCCTTTAGCGATTTGAAATTACATAAAATATTTACCTATGCTTTTGATTTAAGACCCAAATTGTATAGCATCCTATCGAAATCAGGGTATACAGAAGAAGCACGCTTAAAGGAACATTGTCTGTTTAATGAAAACTATATTGACGTATTAATTCATTCAAAAATAAATCATTCTCTTACCCTACGGCTAGCTTCTCTAGAAGATGTAAACATTACATATGATTGGGCATCGAATAAGATCGTACGCCAATATGCAATTCAAAAAGAAGAAATTTATTTTGCAAATCACAAAAACTGGTTTTCAAATAAAATAACAGCAGCAGATTGTATCTATTTTATTGCTGAAGTAAATAACACTCCAATTGGTTCTATCCGCTTTGATATAAACAATATTAAAGAAGCTTTGCTAAGTTTCTTGTTAGACCCTCAATTTCATGGCAAAGGATATGGCAAAATAATTTTAGAAAAAGGGATTGAGGAAGTACTTAAATTAAAAGAATTATCTAAAATAATTGGTGTTGTCAGTATTGAAAACATTCCATCGTTAAAAACCTTTAAATCATTAGAGTTTCAACAAGTGAGTGAGATAGACGCATACATTACTTACGAAAAAAAATATAAATAATGAAAATAGGTACATTCGAAATAAATAATAGCTCTAAAGTTTTTATCATTGCAGAACTTTCTGCAAATCATAATGGCAGTATCGAAGTAGCTCTGGAAACTATTAAAGCAGCGAAACGCGCTGGAGCAGATTGTATAAAACTACAAACCTATACCGCGAACACTATTACTTTAGATTCTGATAAAGAAGATTTTAAGATAAAAGGAACCATTTGGGAAGGACAAAATCTACATAAATTATATCAAGAAGCCTATACACCATGGGAATGGCACAAACAATTATTTGATGCTGCCAACGCAGAAGGTTTAGTTTGCTTTTCTTCTCCATTTGATAAAACGGCAGTAGATTTACTGGAGTCCTTAAATACCCCAGCTTATAAAATCGCGTCTTTTGAAATTACCGATATACCATTAATTGAATATGTAGCTTCCAAGGGGAAACCTATCATCCTTTCAACAGGAATAGCCACTATTGAAGATATTGAACTAGCATTAGATGCTTGTAGAAGAGTGGGTAACAATGATATTGCGTTATTAAAGTGTACCTCAAGCTACCCTGCCCCTATTGAAGAAGCAAATATGTGCATGGTAAAAGATATAGCGGAACGATTTGAAGTCATTTCAGGTTTATCAGATCATACTATTGGAAGTACAGTACCTGTGGTGGCAACCTGCTTTGGTGCAAAAATTATAGAAAAGCATTTTATCTTAGATCGTGCTATTGGAGGACCTGATGCGTCGTTTTCAATGAACGAAGAAGAATTTACAGCAATGGTAAAAGCAGTACGAGAAGCAGAATTGGCTATTGGTAAAGTTGATTACACCTTGACAGATAAACAAGCTAAAGGAAAAGATTTTTCAAGATCACTGTATGTAGTAAAAGACATAAAAAAAGGCGAGCTATTTACCGAAGAAAATGTGCGTTCTATCCGTCCTGGTTTTGGATTACATCCAAGATATTTACCTGAAATATTAGGTAAGCAAGCAAGTACAGATATGGAAATGGGAGACCGTTTTGAATTGCAAATGATCGATACTTTAAACAAGTAACTTAAAAATAAAATCTATCACCAAATAAAATAACAATACCATGAATCAAATAGCTCTGTTTAAATGTTGAATTTCCTAAATAAAAAAAAAGACAGTACAAATTTTATGATTCTCTTTATGAGTTCATCAAGTTTAATAGGCAATGTCTTGACTATCATTTCAGGTTTACTTGTGGCTAGATGGATACTTCCAGAAGTGATGGGAGAATTTAGTAGCTATACTATTTTTTCTAGCTATATTATTCTTGCACAAATAGGGATCCCGATTGCTCTTGGAAGAGAGCTGCCTTTACACATAGGAAAAGGCGATGTTAAGCTTGCTGAGCAATATGCCAAGGTTGCACAATTTTATGCAATTTTGCTAAGTTCTATTATCTTAATTATTTCTCTTATCGTGTCAACATATTTCCTTACGGAAGGTGATACCCAATCTGCAGCTGGCTTTTTTGTTATAGGGTTACTTTCAATCGAAGGGTTTTACCTCACGCAATACCTGAAAGTACTATATAGAGGAACACGAGACTTTAATAACCTAACCATCATTAATTTAATGCAGGCCTTTGTTTCTTTTGCTAGTGTTTACTTTGTATATGAATGGGGTTTTTACGGTCTTTGTTTACGAGCAGTTTTAAGTTTTTTATCGGGGCTTATTCTTACATGGCACTGGCGCCCAACCAAGGTTAAACCATCTTATGAAAAAGAATCTTTCACCCATCTTTTAAGGCTTGGTTTTCCTATGTTTGTGGTAACAAACGTGTATTCTTTATGGCCCGTATTACAAAAAACAATGATTTTGACCCTTGGTGGTACACTTTCTTTAGGTTTATATACGGTAGCCACTGTAGTTCAAGGTGGCTTAAGTGCTGTTTCTGGATCTATCAGTACCGTAACCTATGCTACCATGGCGAATCAATGGGGGTCCGGTAAAAACTTAATTCAATTGTTTAAAATAGCCGTAAAACCAGTAGTTATTGGTGCTCTTTTATTTTTAATATGCATACCCATAGGATGGTTTAGCTTACCTTATTTTGTGAAATTATTGATTCCTAATTATTTGGATGGTGTTAAGGCAGGGCAATGGATGCTAATCACAGGGTTTATTGGCTTATTTAATGTATGGACAAATATTTATAATGTGGTCAATAATCAAAAAGCAAAATTATTTTCATTTTTACTTGGTGTAGTTGGTTGGCTTATCACTCTAGGGTTGCTTTATAAAATTAAAGGTTTTGCCTTGGAAATTTTTCCGCAATCAATGGCTGTTGGTTTCGCTCTAATACTTGCATATAATTTATTTTACGTTTATAAAAACAAATATTTAACCTACGAATAGTTGATAAATAAATTAATTAAAATGGTTACCGGCAAAGAAATCATCCTTTACAACCACCATAGACAAACAGAACCTTTAGCCAGTAATCCTACTAATAAAGAAAACTATGTGTTTTTTGAGATAGGTTTAATTTGGAAGTATATTCCTTTCAAAACATCAGATAAAAGAAAACATCGCATCATGTATGTTATTTTATCTTTTATTCGTCCAAAATACATTTTAAGTATAAACTGGATATCCAAACGTGAAAGTTTGTACAAGGTTTGGACAGCCAACCATCCCAAAAGCAAATTTATAGTGATACAACATGGTGTTTATGCAGGTGGTTTTGTAACCGATATGCCTCATAAATATACCAAATGTGATGTTTTTTTAACTTGGGGGCCTTATTTTGAAGAACATTTTAGTAAATTTAATTCTTTAAAAAAACTAAAAATAATCAATTTTGGAAATTCAGTGTACAATGAATTTTATAGAAACAATTATAGTTACAAAGTAAATACTTCAAACAAAATATTGTTAGTTCCTACTGCACTAGACAAAAAAAATAGTGATATTTTATTTACATTAATCAATAGATTAAAACAACTTAATTTTGAGGTAGAGGTAAAAGCACATGCTTATCAAGGAAGAATAACTGTTGGTAAAGAATATCCCAAATTTGAAGGTGTAACAATAATTAAAGGTCAACTTTATGATATTCTTCAAAAAAACGATTACGATTTTGTAATAGCAGACCACTCCTCCTCTTTACTAGATACCATTTTCTTTAAAAATAAGGTATTGTATTTTGACCCCTTAAATAGTATACATGGATACACAACCAACTACTCAAATTATTTAAGTAATTTATATGACCAGAATTTTGAAAACATTGAAAAGAATGATCTCTACAGTTTATTAAATATAGAAAACCAAGAAGCATTGTTAGCAAATATGATTACAATGGGAAATAACCAAATAGCTACCATATAAAATATTAAACGTATGCTAAAGAACAATTACAGCTTAAATGATAAAATTCAAAAAGGATATCTATTACTACTTTTTCTTTTTTCACCTATTTTAGGTTTATTTAATCTATTAAAATTGAAAAATGAAAAGGACATCACCTTTTTTGGAACCTTATTTTTTGGGTTGGCAGGGAGTGTATTTGTTTATATAGTAGGAACTGATGGGCATTCACACTTAATGAATGCTAAAGAGTTTTACTTAGATATGTCATTAGTAGAGTTTTTTAAGAAATCATATGAAATAATAACGTTTAGTTCTACAGAAGGTTCTACAGATATATATTTACATTGCATTTCCTTTATTTCAACCTCACTATTACAAAAACCAGAGTTAATTCATGTATTTTCAGGTCTAGTATTGGGTTATTTTTTCACAAAATCGGTGTTGCTTATTTTAAAAAATAATTTAGAAATAAAGAAAAACTATATTCTAGTTGGTTTTATCATATTGTTACTTATCATTAGAAGCATCGGTGCACTAAATTCTATTAGAATGTGGACTGGGATGTGGGTACTATTTTATGGTACCTACAGTTGGGCAACAACAAAAAACAGAAAGTATATAGTTGTCATTTTATTTTCAGTACTGGTCCATTTTTCTTACGCGTTAATTTTACTGCCTATTACGACAGCCTATATCTTACAAAAAAATAAAAAAATTCTGGTAGCTCTTTACATTGTATCTTTCTTTACGACAGTAGGTTTTTCATTTGTTAAAGCTTATATACCACAATCTGATTTAATAGAAAAAAAACAAAACACATATGCTGTCGATTCTGATCAAGATGTGAAACGCTATGAGAAAAATAGCATAAATGCTAAAAAAGAGTCTGAAAATTCAAATTTCTATAAGACATCTGGCGAAACAAATTATTTGAATTATAGCATTGTCGGTTTATCTATAATTTTAATTTTTTTTTACTTAAAAAAAGAGAGTGATAGGAACCTAATTTTTTTGGTAGCAGTTGGTATAGGAGTATATGCTTTCTCCAATTTAGTAGCATTTTCACCTTCACTTCAAGGTAGAACAAAAATGATTGCAGCTACTTTTATTTTGGCAGCAGCTATACATTTACAGCTTACTTTGAAAAAGTATAATTTAAAAATAAAATCAATAAAGAGATTAAATACAGCACTATTATTTTTTTTGATTTCATCAATTCCCATGTTTTTGTTTCAACTCTCTTATATACTACAATCCTTCAGTTTCTTTCTACTATTTCTACCTCAAGTATCATGGCTATTAGGTGATGGAGATTATTCCATAAGAGGAGTAATAGGATTATTTATCGATTAAAAAAAACTATATGAACATAGCTCTATTCTTAGAACAATCCTTTGATCCTGACGCAGGTGGAGTCCAAAGGAGTACATCAAAACTGGCGAAAATTTTTAAAGAGGAAGGTCACAACGTAATTGTTATTACTTCAAACTACCAATCTTCAGAAATAAAATTGTGGAATCAAATTCCAATTATTTCTATAGATTTTAAAAAAAGAAAATCTGAATTAAAAAAAATATTAGAAAAAAAACAAATTTCGATTATCATTAATCAAGCTGGATATTCTTTAAAATTGACAAAAAACTTAATACATAGCAGCAACGACGGTATAAAGATTATAAATACTCTTCGAATAAACCCATTAAATTTTTACACCAATTACAAACAGTTTATAGGATTGTTTTTAAATAGTAATAAACTGGGATTTTTAAATAATAAAATCGTACAGAAAATTATTCTGAAATATCATATTATTAAACAACGATCTGATCTTAATTACATTATAAAAAACACAGATGCGTTTGTAATGCTATCTAAAGGATTTACACCAGAACTTTATTTTTTAGCCCCCAATTTAAAGAAGTACAATCACAAGATACATAGCATTAGTAATCCTTTTGAAAAACCAATATTAAATATTGCTCAAATAGAGAAAGATAATATAATTCTATTTGTAGGTAGACTTAATATCTTGCAAAAAAGAGTGGATTTACTTCTCGAAATTTGGAAAAAACTACATAAAACATTACCCGATTGGAAATTCTGGGTAGTTGGTGAAGGCGAAGATCAAGTTTTTATGGAGAATTATTGTAAAGAAAACAATTTAAACAGAGTTACTTTCTTTGGCAAAGATAATCCAAATGAATACTATAAGAAAGCTAAAATATTTCACATGACTTCTGCTTTTGAAGGTTTTGGTAATGTATTAGTAGAAGCACAAAGTTATGGTTGTGTCCCCATTTTATTTAATTCTTATGCAGCCGCTCAAGACATTGTAACTCATAATGAAAACGGAATGCTTGTAGCCCCATTCAATAGTGATGAATACGTTGATGCAACAACTACACTAATTAGTAATCCTAGCAAACTATCACAAATGGCTTTGAATGGGTATGAAAATGTAAATAGATTTTCTTATGATCAAACGTATAAAAAATGGGAAGAAGTTTTTAATAGTCTAAAAAGTAATCTACAGTAATGCTAAAATCCATAATAAAAAACCTTTCCAATCTACCTGGTTGGCGAACCGATAGAAAAATTGTTATCATCGAATCGGATGATTGGGGAAGTATCCGGATGCCTTCTAACTTTGTTAGAGAAATATTCGAAACTAAAAATGTTTCTTTGGGTGATCCAGAACGTCAACGATACACTAACTACGATACACTAGCAGATGAAGCAGATTTTGAAGCACTTTATGAAACACTAACACAATTTAAGGATATAAACGGAAAACATCCTGTGTTTACGGCTGTGAGTGTGGTTGCAAATCCTGATTTTGATAAAATTAAGGAAGCTAATTTTGAAAAATATTTTTATGAACCTTTTAATACCACATTAGAAAGGTACGGACATAAAAACACTTTCAAAATGTGGCAAGAAGGTATAGCACAGAACCTCTTTGTACCACAATTTCATGGTCGTGAACACTTGAATGTACAAGTCTGGATGAGACAATTGAGAGACAAAGAAGAGAGTACAATGGAAGCATTTAAACTCAATTGTTGGGGTTTTGAAAATAAAAATAAATTTAATATCGATTATCAAGCGGCTTTTGATTTGGAATTCGTTTCCGATATAGAATACCAAAAATCAGTTATTAAAGAAGGATTGCAATTGTTTGAACAAATCCATGGCTATAAAGCTGACTTTTTTGTGCCTCCTAACGGACCTTTCAATAATGAATTAGAAAAAACCGCAGCAGAGGCAGGTATAAAATATATGTCAACTTCAAAAATACAGTCAGAACCTCAAGGACAAGGAATACAAAAAAAGCGAATTCATTATTTAGGCCAAAAAAACGCTAGTAGACAACTTTATATTACCCGAAATTGTTTTTTTGAACCTAGTGCTCCAGGTAAAGATTGGGTGAGCAGTTGTATGAATGATATTGAAAATGCCTTTAAATGGGGAAAGCCCGCAGTAATTAGTTCACATAGAGTAAACTTTATTGGACGTTTGATAGAACATAATCGTACAGAAAGTTTAGCAGCCTTAACAACTTTATTGACTCAGATACAAACACAATGGCCTAACGTTGAATTTATGACATCTTCCCAATTAGGAGATCTAATTAACAGAAAATAATAAAATGAATATTAGCAATAAATTTGACATCTCTTTAAGCCAAAAATTAAAAGTTCTTTCATTTATATTAATGATATTTGTTGTATTTATACACTCCTATAATCTTGGTTACTCAACTACTAATCAATTAAATAGTATAAATTCACAAGTAAACCACTTTATTCAAAACTTTATTTCGCAAGGAATAAACAGAGTTGCTGTTCCTTTATTCTTTTTCATATCAAGTATTTTGTATTTTTATAAATTTGATTTATCATTAAGTATTTATCGAAAAAAAGTTCAAAGAAGGGTAGTTACTTTATTAATACCGTATATAGTATGGTCATTAATTGGAATATTTCTATATTTAATATTACAGGTCAATCCATTAACGAGCAGGTATTTTTCTGATAATAATCAATTAATTGTCAATTACTCTTTAATTAAAATACTTGACACAATTTTTATCGATCCTATACCATTTCAACTTTGGTTTATTCGTGATTTATTTATACTTGTATTAGTCTCACCAGTAATAGAATTATTAAATAAGTATTCTAAAGGTTATTGGTTAATCATTTTATTTATCGCATGGCTTTACCCATTATCTATAATTATTGTTAAGACTGGATCATTGTTGTTTTTTTCATTTGGAGCTTTCATAGTTAAAAATAGATTTGAATTACTTTTAAAGAAGGTTCCTTTTAGATTAGTATTTATTTCATCTATTATTTGGATTTTATTCAATATTTTATATGCAATAAATTACTTACATCATTCAAATTATATTTTTGCAATGATAAATAAGATTTTTATAATAATAGGCGTCTTTTCTATTTGGTCAATATATGACTATATAAGGAATAAAAATCTATTAACTCTTTCGGATTCAATTTTAAAAACGACATTTTTCTTATTCGTTATGCACGAACCTTTTCTTACGTTTTTAAGAAAATTAATGTTAGTATTAGTTGGTAAAAATGAAATACAATTATTAATGATATATTTTCTAAGTGCAATCACAGTAATAATAACTAGCATATGTGTTGGCTTGTTATTTAAAAAATATTTGAAAAAAATATACTTTATTTTGACTGGAGGTAGATGATTTTTGGTGCGAGAAATTGATAGTATACAACTAAATTTAAATTTTAACTAATATAGGTAATTTTAAAAAAAATACTCTTTTTAAGATGCTGAACTATTTAACAAATGCAATTTAAATATTTAAAAAATTGGATAGCATATTAAGGCAATAAATCAATACTATCCAAATCATAAAAAATAAATTAGATCAAAAACTTAGTATGCAAAATCGATATGATTGCTAAAAACTATTTGTATAATAAATTTAAAAAAAGTGAAAAAACTAAAATATATAACTACTCCTGAACTAGGAGATTTGATAACAAAAAATAGAAATTAAAATGTTTAAAGATGTTCAAAAAAAAATAAAACGAACGTTACTAAATTTACCTGGCTATCATACAAAACGCAAAATTCTGGTTATTGAAAGTGATGATTGGGGAGCTGTTAGAATGCCTTCTAAACAAGTGTATCAAGATTTACTAAATAAGGGCTTACATGTAGATAAAGACTTATATTGTAGGTATGATAGTTTAGCTACAACTCAAGATTTGGAAGCTCTGTTTGATTTATTAAAGACATTTAAAGATAAAAATGGTCAAAACGCAATACTTACTGCTAACGCAGTAATGGCAAATCCCCATTTTGAAAAAATACGAGAACACCAATTTTCGGATTATTACTTTGAGCCTTTCACAGAAACATTAAAGAGAAATCCATCAACACATAATTCGTTTGAATTATGGAAAGAAGGCATGGAAGCAGGAATATTCAAACCACAATTCCATGGTCGAGAACATTTATACGTCAAAAAATGGATGCACCAACTACTTGAAAATGATAAACTTACGCATGTAGCTTTTAATATGGGAACTTATGGACTGACTGCAGATGTAGATTCTTCCATAAAGGTAAATTATATGGGTGCATTTAATTCTGGGTTAAAAAATGACACTGAAAACTTTAATGTTATTTTGAAAGAAGGTCTTGTAATGTTTGAACAATTAATAGGATATAAATCTACATCGTTTATTCCAACAACTTATACTTGGCATCCTGATATTGAAAATAATTTAAAAAAAAATGGTGTTAAGTATCTTCAGGGTATGATTCACCAGAGGATTCCCATAGACGATGATCAAAACTTCAAATATAAAAAAAACAATTTTTTAGGAAATAAAAGCAAATCAGGACTAACCTATATTTCAAGAAATGCTCATTTTGAACCAAGTCACTTCAGAGATAAATTTGATGTTGTTGAGGATGCATTCAACGCAATTAAAATTGCTTTTTCTTGTCAAAAACCCGCTGTAGTATCAATGCATAGACTAAATGTAATAGGTGCTATTGACGAAAGTAACAGGACTACAAACTTAGAACTTTTAAAAAAATTACTTACAAAGGTATTACAATTTTATCCTGACGTAGAGTTCATGAGTTCTGATGAATTGGGGGACCTGATTAATACAAATTAACATGATAAATAATTATACAGATTATAAAGACTACATCAATTACGAAGAAAGTAAAGAAGGTTTTATAAAAAAATATATTGTTAGAGAACCTACAGCAAAATTCTTAAAACTTTTAAGAAAAACGGAATACTTTTATAATTCAAAGAGTATGTGGTCTAAATTATTTTTCATCTACTACTACGTTTTATATAAGAAAATCTCACTAAAAACAGGCATTACCATACCAAAAAATGTTTGTGAAAAGGGCTTGTTCTTACCTCATTTTGGATCAATTGTAGTAAATGCAAATTGTAAAATTGGAAAAAATTGCATGATTCAAAATAATGTTAATATTGGTACTAATGGCGGAAGTAGTATTGCTCCAAGAATTGGCGATAATGTATATGTTGGACCAGGTGCAGTAATTTTTGGAGATATAACAATTGCAGATAATTGCTACATAGGTGCCAATGCAGTTGTAAATAAAAGTTTTTCCGAACCTTACTCAGTAATCGTAGGTATTCCAGCACAAGTTGTAAAGAAAGAAACGATGGTTTGGTGGCAAAAAAACAAGTTAAGTTTAGAGTTTTAAAACAGATTAGAATACGATGAAACATAAATTACTTTTCTTAATCCCATCATTAACAGGAGGCGGAGCCGAAAGAACATTAATTAATCTATTGCAAAAACTAGATTATAGTAAGTTTGAAGTTGACCTAGTAGTCGTGTTAAAAGATGGAATCTATCTAGAAAATGTTCCTAATGAAGTAAAATGTATTTTCTTGTTTCATAACAAGATGCTAGTACGAATTTTAGCATGGATGCAAAAGAAAATAGGTTTTAACTATCTTCTAAAAAAAACTACCCAAAATAAAATTAGAGGACAATATGATTTAGGGATTTCATTTTTGGACGGAAATTTTACGGATTTACTTTTTTTTATGAAAGGGCTAAAGAAAAGATTTACATGGGTTCATAGTTCGTACCAGACCAATCGAAATTTTGCTAGGTTCTATGAAAACACAAAATATGTTCAAAAATTAAAAGAGGAGCGATATGGTCGTTTAGACGGAATATATTTCGTTTCAAATGATGCAAAAGAAGAATTCATCGAAGTTTTTGGCGAATATCCTAAAATGGAAGTGATTTATAATTTCATTGATACCAAATCTGTTTTAAAAAAGGCTGAATTAGAAACTTACCCAAAGAGTAATTTATTTGAATTTGTTGCATTGGGAAGTTTATTAACAGTAAAAGGATTTGATAGGTTAATTAGAGCCTCAAAAATTGTAAAAGAAAAAGGGTTTAATTTTAAAGTATCAATTCTTGGAAGTGGTGCAGAAAAGAATAACCTAGAATCACTTGTAAAGGAAATTAATTTAAAAGAAAATATTGATTTTTTGGGATTTATTAGCAATCCATATCCTTTATTAAAAAATGCAGATGTTTTCATTATGAGTTCAGTCTCTGAGGCACTTCCTACTGTACTTTGTGAAGCTATGATTTTAGGAAAAGCGACTTTGGTTACAAATTGCAGCGGATGTAGAGAAATTGTTGCAAATGGCCATTTTGGACTAATGGCGGAGCAAAGTGATCAAAGCCTTGCAGAAAATATGATTAAATACGTTTCCGATCCAAACCTAGTGATTCATTATGAACTTCAGTCTCTTAAAAGGTCCGAACTTTTTGATGATAAATTAGTACTAGCAGCTTATAATGAAATTCTAAGTCAATAAAGTTTAAAAGATTTTAGACCCCAGAAATAAATCGTCTCCTATTCTTCAATTAATTTTCTTTTTAGCCAGCGATAGACAAGTTTTCAGCATCGAATTCTAAGCATTAAAATCTAAATTAAAAAAAGTAGTAGTCGTAACAAAAAAACCTATAGCATATTCATATCAGGAATTTGATATGAAAATTTCGATACTGAAATTCAGTTTATTAAGTTCATAAAAAAAAATAAAAAACAAAGATGAAAAAAGTTTTATTTGTGCATGATGGACCAATTTATACTAATGATGATAAATCCATTTTTTATGGTGTACATTATAACGATACTTTAATACAGCGCTATTCTTATTTTGGAAATTCCGTAAATTTCTTAATGAGACGTGCCGTAGTAAGCGAAAAAGATGGACAGAATTTCTCCATTATTAAGCATCCTGCTTTTTCGTTTATTGAAGTCCCAAATTTTAAGTCTATCAAAGCTTATTTTAAGAAAACTGAAGCAATAGCTATCATTAAAAAAGCAGTAGATGAACACGATGTAATTATTTTGCGTTTACCCAGCGCTATTGGAGCAATAGCTTTTGAATACGCTAGCAGCATCAATAAACCTATCCTTATAGAAAAAGTAGCTTGTGTGTATGACGCTTTATGGAATTACGATTGGCGAGGCAGATTAATCGCTAGCCAAAAAATGAAAAAGTACCAAGACATTTTACAAAAGGCTTCTCATACCATCTATGTAACCGACCATTTTTTGCAAAGCAGATATCCTACAGAGGGTAAATCTATAGGATGCTCTGATGTAATTGTAACTGACTTAGATGATGCTATTCTAAATAAAAGGATACTTAAAATTGTAAATCTTCCTAAAGTAATAACAATAGGAACTGTCGCGGCCATTGATGTTCCATATAAAGGTCAAGCCGATGTAATACAGGCAATTGCTATTTTAAAGAAACAAAACATTCTCTTTAATTATAAAATCGTAGGTCAAGGAGATGCAAGCAGACTAAATAAAATTATTGAACAATGTCAAGTGGCTGATTTAGTAGAAGTAGTAGGGCCTTTAAAGTCAGCTGAGGTTTTTGATTTTTTGGATACGCTAGATTTATACATTCAACCTAGCAAACAAGAAGGATTACCAAGAGCTGTTATTGAAGCGATGAGCAGAGCTTGTCCCGTTTTAGGGTCTAATATTGCAGGAATTCCGGAATTAATTAATAAAAACTCTTTATTTAAGGCTGGAAATGTTGGTGCAATTGTAAAGTTACTAAGAGATTTATCTAAGAACAGTTTAGAGCAATCGGCCAGAGAAAATTTTTTAAAAGCAGAAACGTTTAAAAAAGAAACATTAGACAGTAAAAGAGAAGAATTTTACAAAGAATTCAAAAAAGATTTTAACCTATTATAAAGTAATGAAAAAGAAAGTTCTTTTTACCGCTTCTATAGCCAAGCACCTATTAAGATTTCATTTACCCTATTTAAAATGGTTTAAAGAGGAAGGTTATGAAGTACATATTGCTTGTGAAGGCGATGAAGAAGTCCCGTTTACAGATAAAAAATGGATGGTTCCTTTCGTAAGAAGTCCATTTTCTATCGGACATATCAAATCTTTCAAAATTTTAAAAGAAATAATTGACCGTGAACAATATAGTTTGGTTCATTGTCATACACCAATGGCAAGCATCGTAACTAGACTTGCTGCCAAAGAAGCTAGAAAAAAAGGAACGAAGGTATTATATACAGCTCATGGCTTTCATTTTTATAATGGAGCTCCTCTTTTAAACTGGCTAAGCTATTATCCTATAGAAATTTTCACAAGTGTTTATGCAGACGCAATCATTACAATCAATAAGGAAGATTATGAGCGTATAAGTAAAAAAGGAAATAAAAAAACAAACTATTTTTTGATTCCAGGCATAGGTGTAGATAATAAAAGATTTAATGTCGTAAGCAAGGAGGAGAAAAATAAACTAAGAGAAGAAAAAGGCTTTAGTCAACAAGAGTTTATAGCCATTTACGCCGCTGAGTTTATTAGCAGAAAGAATCATCAATTTCTAATTGAAGCGATAGCGGATCATAAAGAAGAACTTCCGAACCTTAAAATTTTATTTTGCGGTAGAGGCGAATTGAAGGATAAAATGGAAATTCTGGTCAAAGATAAAAAATTAGAATCCATAGTTCACTTTATGGGTTTTAGAAATGATATTGATGAACTCTTTAAAATGTCGGATTTAGGAATTTCTTCAAGTAAACAAGAAGGCCTTGGACTCAATTTAATCGAAGAAATGATGTGCGGTTTACCCATCATAGCTACAAAAGATAGAGGACATAAAGAAATCGTACATTCAGGGAAAAATGGCTATTTATTTGAACAAGAGGATAAAAAACAATTTATAAATTTTCTTAAGTATCTATACGATAATCCAGAATTGAGAGAGAAAATGGGCAAAAATGCATTTGCTGTTTCCCACAAATTTGAAATTACAAATTCACTTAAGGAGATGGCTATAATTTATAAAAAATTTATATAAAAATAAAATTATAGACTTTAGGTAACTGTAACGTTATTTAACTACTTTTTTATAAAATAAAAGTGAAATTTTATTTTATAAAACCAATCTTAATAAAGTAAAACCCTTATTTAAAAACATAATAATATAAATAAAAACATGGAAGCAAAATTTTTAGAAATGATTTCAGAAGTATTTGAATTAGAAGACAAAACTATAGCAATGAGAGATACCTTTCGTGATTATGACGAATGGGATTCCTTAACAAGGCTTTCTTTAATTGCTGAAATTGACGATGTTTACGACACCGTCATTGAAGAGGAGTCGTTCAAGCACTTAACCACCCTAGGTGATATTTTTACCGAAATTCAAAAAAGAACAAACTCTTAAATTATTATCAAATGGCAACACTTTCGTTTAAAAACATAGGTATTTCAGGAATATCAGCAGCAGTACCAAAAAATACTATTGATAATTATGCCTACACTAAATTTTTTCCAGAAGAAGATGTTAAAGCTATTGTGGACAAAGTAGGTATTAAAGAACGACGATTTGCTACAGAAGGAATGTGCGCATCTGATTTGTGTTTTTCGGCGGCAGAACAATTAATTAGCGACCTACAAATAAACAAAGAGGAGATTGATTTGCTGGTTTTTGTATCACAAACTCCCGATTATCGTATGCCTGCAACATCCATTATTTTACAACACCGTTTGGGTTTAGGGAAACATACCGCCGCTTTTGATATTAGTTTAGGTTGTTCCGCTTTTATTTACGGTCTATCTATAGTTTATGGATTAATGCAAAGTGGTGGCTTTCGAAAAGCATTATTGTTGGATGGCGAAACCCGATCTAAAGTATATTCACCAAAGGACAGGAAAACAGCATTTCTTTTTGGAGATGGTGGCGTTGCTGCGATTATCGAACAGAATGAAAAATTTGGTAAAAGCTTTTTTTCTTTAAATTCTGATGGATCAAAAGCTGATTTAATAAAAATGGACGCAGGCGGTTATCGAAATCCCTCTTCGTCAGAAACAACTACGGAAAAGGTAGTGGATGAGTATGGAAATATTAGAACCGACGAACACGGCTATATGAATGGTGCCGATGTATTTAATTTTGTTTTGAAAGAAATTCCTAAAAATTTCAAATCGGTTTTGGAACAATCTAATAATACGAATGAATCAATTGATTTTAATATCTTTCATCAAGCCAACGATTATATGAACAATTACTTGGCAAAGAAATTAAAATTAGAGGAAAAAAAAGTTCCTTCAAGTATCGCTCAATTTGGGAATACCTCATCGGTATCAATTCCATTAACTATCGTGAGCCAACTACAAAATCAATTACAAGGTTCGAAAAAGTTAATGTTATGCGGCTTTGGAGTAGGAATGTCTTGGGCTACCGCTCAAATTAACTTAGTAGATTGTAAAATTAGTAATATAGTAGAAATTTAATGAACAGTAACCCTTTTAGCCTTTCTGGAAAAAAGTTAGTAATTACAGGTGCTTCATCTGGTATTGGACAACAATGTGCGATTACAGCAAATGCTTTAGGTGCCTTCGTAATTCTCATAGGACGCTCGCAAGAGCGATTAGAAAAAACAGCTTGCCTGTTAAGTAATATGGATTATTTGATACTAGCAACTGATATTACTGATTATGAAACTACTACAACTCGTCTAGAAGAATCAATTAAAAACATGAAAATTGATGGCATCATTCACGCAGCAGGAATTTCTACTACTCTACCCCTACGCAACATTACACCACAAAAACTACAACCCTATTTTGAGACCAATGTTTTTGCAGCAATAAACATTACCAAATTGTTAACCAAAGTAAAGTTTGCTAATCCACAAGGAATGAGTATTGTATTTATTTCTTCTGTTATGGGAATAGTTGGTGAATTAGGAAAAACCATCTACAGCCTAACAAAGGGAGCACTTGTAGCAGGAACAAAATCATTAGCTCTAGAATTGGCCAGTAAAAAAATTAGAGTGAATTGTGTGTTACCTGGTGTAGTCGAAACGCCTATGAGTGCAAGTGCCGTTTATTCACAAGATGCGGAAGCGTATGACAAAATAAAAAGTTTCCATCCTATTGGATTAGGGAAACCCGAAGATGTAGCGAATGCCTGTGCTTTTTTAGTTAGTGATGGCTCCCGCTGGATTACAGGAACTAATTTAGTAGTTGACGGTGGCTATACAGCCAAATAAAAAACCATTGATAATCTTTTAGAAGCGAAAGCAATAATCACTCCACTTTATCAAATGCTTATAAAAATCCAAGCGGTAACCAATGAACATTTTAAGGCCAATACTTATATAATAAAAAGTAGCACCAATGAAACTGCCTGCTACTTAATTGATATAGGGAATTATGATGGTGTAATGAATATATTGGAAAAGAATCAATACATAAAAAGTGTTTTTTTGACTCATGCACATTATGACCATATTTGCGGAATAAATGAAATCGTAAATCAATTCCCAGAATGCACCATTTTTTGTTCGAAATATACAAAGGAAGCACTACAAGACAGTAAGGTGAATTTATCTTTTTATCACAATACTCCCGTTATTTATAAAGGAAACAATGTAAGAATTCTCACTGAAGAAGATACTTGTGACCTATTTGTCAATGTTAAACTTACGACATTAGAAACTCCTGGCCACAATGAAGGAAGCCTAACCTTTAAAATTGAGCAAGCTATTTTTTCAGGCGATTCCTTAATTCCTGAAACAGCTGTAATTACCAAATTAAAAAGTGGCAATAAAGCTGATGCAAAAAAGAGCATTATAAAAATACGAGACAATGCAAGTAAAAATGATGTCATCTATCCAGGACACGGAAATTTTTTTGAGGCTAATAAAATAAATTGGAACTTTTATCTATAGTTTATTCAATAATTGATAAAAGACTACAACCATTTGTAGTTAAAGCTATTTAACAAAAACTAACCTCCATTCTAAAGTCAAATATTTGAATAAAAAGTAAACAGCATTTTTTTTTCAAATCACAAAATTTAGTTTTAAAGAACAAATACAGTACAATGAAAAACATAATTATTATTGGCTGCGGTTCCCATGCCTCAGAACTTGTTGATTATATTGAATATATAAACAATCATTCCACCACCAAGCAATTCAACATTAAAGGTATGATTGATAATACAAATACTCATTACCTGCACTATAATTACAATTATACATTTTTAGGAAATATTGATGATCACCTAGTTGATTTTGATGTTTATTATCTACTTGGTATAGGAAATGTTTCGATTAGAAATAAGGTTTTGGAAGAATTTAAATCTAAAAACGCAAAATTCACAGGTATCATACATCCAACCGCATTAATTTCAAAATCAGCTGAAATAGGTGAAGGTACAATCATATCTCACAATGTTTCAGTAGGACCTAAAGCAAAAATCGGTTCATTTAATGTTATTAATTCTAGATGTACAATAGGCCATGATACCAGAATTGGTGATAGTAATTTTCTAAGTCCTCAGGTAGTATTAGGTGGATATGCAAAGATTGGGAATTCAAATTTTTTAGGTACAAACAGCTGTTTACTCCCTGAAATCGAAATTGAAAATAATAATAAAATAATGGCCGGTATGACTATCACCAGCAAAGTAAATAACGATGAAACGGTATTCTTTAGGTATAAGGAAAAGCTTATTATTAGACAGTAAAAACTTCTAAATATGCAAATGAAATAAAATTAGAAATAGTACCTAATTTAATATTATTTATCCTGCCCAACTTCAAATATTCATCAACTTAAAAACAGAGGTCAAACAAACTTAATTAACTGACATTAAGATTGATTAATTATAAAATTTATGAAAAAAACTGCAACTAATAGTATCTATTTTATATTAAAAAGGTCTTTTGATTTACTAGTGTCGCTAGTGGGAATAATAGCCCTTTCTCCACTATTAATTATCATTATATTGATCCTTAAGTTTAGTGGTGAAGGCGAGATATTTTACTTGCAAGAGCGCATGGGGCTCAATAAAAAGCCTTTTCATATTTATAAATTTGCAACAATGCTTAAAAATAGTCCAAATCTGGGCAATAAGACTTTGACCGTAAGAAATGACCCGAGAATTACAAAGACAGGTCAGTTTTTACGAATGACTAAAATCAATGAATTACCTCAGATCATAAACGTAATCAAAGGAGATATGTCGCTTGTAGGTCCAAGGCCGTTACTATCAAAAAGTTTTGAAAAATATGCTCCAGAAGTACAAAGTGTTATTTACAAAAATAGACCCGGTATAACAGGACTTGGTTCTCTGGTTTTCAGAGATGAGGAGCTATTGGTAACAATGTATAAGGAGCTGGGCAATGATCCCGTAGAATATTACAAAACCAATATTTTTCCACATAAAGGAGCACTTGAGGTATGGTATTATAACAATTGTTGTGTATTGATAGATCTCAAAATACTTTTTTTAACATTTTGGTCCTTGGTTAATCCTAAATCTCAATTAGTGTACATAATATTAAAAAATCTACCAATCAAGCCTACTTCATTAACTGTTGCAGGACTTAAAAACCTATAAAAAATTAAAAATAAACTTCTATCAGTAAAATATTAGAATACTTGTTTGTTGATAGTATTTTATACTGTTAATCATTATGGACCAAATAAAAAACAAAAACTATAAAATGTTTGTAGCTTATAGTCTAATAGTAATTGTACTTTTCTTAGTTTGTTCAACAAGCTATATCCCAAAAAAATTAATTAATTCTATAGAAATAAAATTCAAACCTATCGCTACCAGTACATTACACTCTTCCAGATTGTACTATGTATACGTGCTAGGTGCAGGGGCATCTGCAGACAGTAGACTTCCCCCCATTATGAACTTATCCTCCACTACCCTAACCCGCTTAGTTGAAGGCATAAGAATATACAATAGGTTACCACATGTTATTTTGGTGACGTCAGCAGCCATGAAAGGGCGAAGAATAAGTCAGGCAGAATTAAGTAAAGAAGCAGCAGTTTCACTGGGAGTAAAAAAACAAAATATTTTAATGCTGGAAACACCAACCTCAACTTTGGAGGAAGCCATGGCCTTCAAGCACAGATTTGGTACCAAAAAAAACATAATTCTGGTTACAAGTGCACTCCATATGCCAAGAGCTGTTGAAATATTTTCTGATCAAGGTATAAAAGTTATACCCGCACCTACCGACTATTTATACAAGGAGTTTGGCTCTATTCAAAGTGGTATAACATTTCCGTCTTTTAACTCAATAAATTTATTAACCATTTACCAAACTACAGTACTCAAACACCTGTATTATAAATGGATTAAAAAACCTAAAGACACAATATCTTAATAGACATTAAAAAAACTTTCCATTCACATTTTAATTTACAATTTATGATCCCATTATCAGTCCCTTTCCTAAATGGAAACGAGTGGAAGTATGTTAAAGATTGTCTCGACACGGGCTGGATTTCATCTGCCGGTTCCTACGTTAATCAATTTGAACAACAAGTAGCACATTATGCTGGAGCCAAATACGGAATTGCTTGTATGAACGGTACCGTAGGTTTGCATATCGCTCAAATTCTTTCTGGAGTAACAGCTGACGACCACGTTATTGCGCCCAATATTACTTTTATTGCCACATTAAATGCAATCAAATACACTGGAGCTTCCCCTATCTTAATTGATGTAGATCCTAAAAATTGGCAAATGGATTTGGACCTTTTAGATGCTTATTTAGGAGACAATACAATTGAAAAAGAAGTAGACGGTATATTGTATTCATTTCATAAATCTACTAACAAATGTATTAAAGCAATTATGCCTGTTCACGTTTTAGGAAATATTGGTGATATGAATCGCTTACAAGAAATTGCCACTGCCTTTCACCTTGACGTCATTGAAGACAGCACAGAAGCTCTTGGAACATTATTCCAAGGAAAACATGCTGGAAGTTTTGGGAAATTTGGTGTTTTTAGTTTCAACGGTAACAAAATTATCTCTACCGGTGGCGGTGGTGTTATAGTTACAGATGATGAAGAACTTGCCAAAAAAGCAAAACATTTAACAACGCAAGCAAAAGCTAGTGCGATGGAATACCTTCATGACGAAATAGGATATAACTATAGATTAGTAAATGTTTTAGCAGCAATTGGCGTTGCGCAAATGGAAGAATTCCCAACACTTCTAGAAAATAAGAAGAGAATGGATAGCTATTACCGTTCTCAGCTTTCGGCAGTTGGTGATATAGAATTTCAATATGTTTCACCTGATGTAGAAGCCAATTGCTGGTTATTCACTTTTAGAACGAAACACATGCGAGAACTCTTAGCATACCTCAACGAAAACGGAGTACAATCGCGTCCATTTTGGGTACCGATGAATCAATTAAAAATGTTCAATGAGGACATTTACGTATCTACCGATGACCATTCTAATCAAGTTTATCAAACCTCTATTAGTATTCCAAGTTCGGCAGGAATCTCTTTATCCCAAATGGAAACAGTAGTACAAACAATTAAGGCATTCTATACAACACACTAAACTTTATAAAAAATGAATATAATTGACATTCCAGAATTTATTAAAGGATATATTACTAAAAGACCAAAAAGCTTATTCGCTCTAGATATTGACAAATATAGCGATTTATTGTCTGACAAAATAAAAGGGAAAAATGTACTTGTAATTGGTGGAGCAGGTACAATAGGCTCCTCGTATATCAAAGCGGTTTTGGCTTTTGAGCCAGCAAAACTAGTTGTTGTAGATACTAATGAAAATGGACTAACGGAGTTAACAAGGGATTTAAGAAGTACACCAAATCAATTTGTTCCTGAGGAGTACATTACATATCCTATGAGCTTTGGTGACGCTGTGTTCGAAAAAATGTTTTTGTCTCACAGCCCATTTCATATCGTGGCAAACTTTGCAGCACATAAACATGTACGCAGTGAAAAAGATCAGTTTTCAATTGAAGCAATGATTGAAAACAATGTTTTTAAAGCAAAAGCCTTTTTAGATTTATTACTAAAAAACAAACCAGAACATTTTTTCTGCGTATCAACAGATAAAGCTGCTAATCCTGTAAACGTTATGGGCGCTTCCAAAAAATTAATGGAAGAAGTAATTATGGCCTATAGTTCAGAAATACAAATTACAACTGCTCGTTTTGCCAATGTCGCCTTTTCAAACGGTTCCTTGCTGGCGGGTTACATAGAGCGTTTGTTAAAAAAACAACCTATCTCCTGCCCTGCTGATATCAAACGATTTTTTGTATCACCAGAAGAAAGCGGTCAAATCTGTATGCTAGCTTGTATGCTAGGTCAAAGTGGAGAAATCTTTTTTCCCAAATTAGAAGAAGAAGAACAAGTATATTTCAAAACCATAACACAGGATTTTTTCAAAGCATCTAATCGCGAAATAGAAATATGTAATTCTGATCAAGAAGCGCGAGAAAAGTCATTATTATTATCAGAATCAGGTCCTTATCCAGTTTATTTCTTTAGTTCAGATACATCAGGTGAAAAGCTATATGAAGAATTTTACACTGATACTGACGAAGTCAATCTACTACAATTTGAAAGTTTGGGAGTGATAAAAAATGCTCGAAAACTTGCTGTTGCAGAAATTGAAATGTGCTTAAAGGATTTACAACAACTTATGAATTCGGGAAATTATGATAAACAAACTATAGTAGAAAACTTAAAAAAATATCTGCCTGATTTTGAGCATATAGAAACAGGTAAAAGTTTAGACCAAAAAATGTAAAACTATGTATTTAATATTCAAACGTTTATGCGATATCGCGCTTTCATCCCTTTTAATAATTATTTTTTCTCCATTATTAATACCTATAATTATTGGACTAAAACTAACGGGGGAAGGATATGTTTTTTATAAACAAGATCGAGTAGGTTTTAAAAATAAAAGTTTTCCTATCCTCAAATTTGCTACTATGTTGAAAGACAGTCCAAATATGACAGGTGGAGTTCTTACAACCAAAAAAGATCCTAGAATTACGCCTATGGGTGGTTTTTTACGAAAAAGTAAAATTAATGAATTGCCACAATTATTTAATATTTTCCTAGGAGACATGAGTTTTGTAGGGCCACGTCCATTAATGGATGTGAGTTTTAAAACATATCCTATAAAAATTCAAAAAGAGATATACAATGTTAAGCCTGGTCTTACAGGTATTGGCTCTATAGTTTTTAGAGATGAAGAAAAATTAATAACAGATGCTAAAACTAGAGGAGAAGACATTTGGGATTTTTACTCAAACAAAATATATCCTTTCAAAGGTGAATTAGAAATTTGGTATCTGTCTCATCATAGTTTTCTTGTTGACTTCAAAATTATGGTGATTACAGCATGGGTTATTCTTAACTCAGATAGTCAACTGGTTTATAAGGCATTTAAAACGTTACCAAAAAGAAAATTTTAATTACTAAAAATAAAAATATGTGTGGAATTGTAGGATACATTGGTTTTAGAGAAGCTTATCCCATTGTCATAAAAGGATTAAAACGTTTAGAATATAGAGGCTATGATAGTGCAGGAATACTACTTTATGATGGAGCAGATTTAAAAGTTTCTAAAACTAAAGGTAAAGTTGCCGATTTAGAAGAAAAAGCATCAACTAAAATTACTACCAACGGTACTATTGGAATGGGGCACACACGTTGGGCAACACATGGGGTTCCAAATGATTTAAATTCGCATCCACATGTTTCTAATTCAGGTGATTTAACGATTATTCACAACGGAATTATCGAGAATTATGCACCATTAAAGAAAGAATTAATCAACAGAGGATATACTTTTTCATCAGATACTGATTCTGAAGTTTTGATTAATCTTATTGAAGATGTACAGAAAAAAGATAAATTAAAATTAGGTAAGGCCGTTCAAGTTGCTCTAAATCAAGTCGTGGGAGCTTATGCCATTTGTGTCTTTGATAAAAAAAAACCAAATGAGATTATTGCAGCACGATTAGGTAGTCCGCTTGCAATTGGAGTCGGTGAAGGTGAGTTTTTTATAGCGTCTGATGCTTCACCATTTCTTGAATATACTTCAAATGCAATTTATTTAGAAGATGAGCAAATGGCTATTGTTCGTTTGCATAAACCTTTAAAAATAAGAAAAATAAAAGACGATTCATTAGTAGACCCTTACATACAGGAATTACAAATGAATTTGGAACAAATAGAAAAAGGAGGTTATGATCACTTTATGCTCAAAGAAATATATGAGCAGCCAAGTGTAATCAAAGATACTTATAGGGGGAGGCTTCATGTAAACAATGGAATTATCCAAATGGCAGGAATTGAAGATAATCTTGAAAAGTTTCTCAATGCGGAGAGAATTTTAATTATTGCTTGTGGTACTTCATGGCACGCGGGATTAGTAGCAGAATATATTATAGAAGAATTTGCTAGAATTTCAGTTGAAGTCGAATATGCTTCTGAATTTAGGTACAGAAATCCAATTATAACTAATAAAGATGTTGTAATTGCTATATCTCAATCTGGTGAAACTGCCGATACATTAGCTGCAATTAAGCTCGCTAAGGAAAATGGTGCATTTGTATTTGGAGTTTGTAATGTTGTTGGTTCATCGATTTCAAGAGAAACGCACGCTGGAGCTTACACACATGCCGGACCAGAAATTGGAGTTGCCTCTACAAAAGCATTTACGACACAAATAACTGTTTTAACAATGATTGCACTTCGATTGGCTAAAGCAAAAGGAACAATGTCTAACACAGAATTTCATACACATTTGCAAGAATTAGAATTGATTCCAGAAAAGGTAACCGAAACATTAGCATTAAGCGAGGTAATAGCCAAAGAGATTGCTGCTATTTACAAAGAAGTGCCCAATTGCTTGTATCTTGGAAGAGGTTATAACTTCCCCGTAGCCTTAGAGGGAGCATTAAAATTAAAAGAGATATCGTATATCCATGCAGAAGGGTATCCAGCAGCCGAAATGAAACACGGTCCAATTGCACTCATAGACGAAAAAATGCCTGTGGTTGTTATTGCGCCCAAACAAGGTCACTACGATAAAGTGGTTAGCAATATTCAAGAAATAAAGTCTAGAAGTGGTAAAATTATCGCAGTAGTATCCAAAGGCGATACTCAAGTAAAAGCACTTGCAGATCATTTTATTGAAATACCAGAAACTTTAGATGCCTTTACACCTCTGTTAACTACAATACCCTTACAATTATTGTCCTACCACATTGCTGTTATGAGAGGATGCAATGTAGACCAACCCCGAAATTTAGCAAAATCGGTTACAGTAGAATAAGTATTAATATTTATACTATGGCAACGAAATAAGTCTCAAATAAGAACAAGGTTCCTATAGTTAAAAGAGCTTTTTATTATCATAAGTTGTATAGTAAGAAAATAGTTTTTTCGCTAAACATATCTTTGTGTCTGACCTGTTGGAGTCGATGATACGCATTATCTCACTTCGACTCCGATTTGGTGGATTTGGCTAAACGCAATACAATTTGCCTATTAAGAGAATATATATGATAGAGTTGGAATCTAAGAAGATAATAGAGAAACTAAGAATTCAAAATTCAAAACTTATAAAGCAAAACAAAGCACTTCAATTTTCCAAAAAAAATGCTGAGAAAGATCTAGAGCAATTAAACTTGCTCTGTGATTTCTCTGTTCTTGGTTATATTATTTTAGGATTGGATAAAAGAATAGTATCCATTAATCATAGTGGTAGTAAAATAATGGGGTTGTGTAATGCTGAATTGGTGAATTTTAAATTTAATCAATTTATTCCATTGGAGTATCTCCCCACTTTTGATGACTTTTTAAAAAAGGCTGTAGATACAAAAAGTAAGCAAAATTGTGAAATTGAAATAATAACAAAAGATAATTTGCAAATCTTTGTTCAATTATTTGGCCTGTATCTTGAAAATGAAAGTCAATACGCTATATCAATAAAGAATATTTCCAAAAAAGTAAACTTTAGAAATAAATTGGAAGAAAATAACTTTTTTTTTAATGCAACACAGCGATTTGGAGTTATTGGTTCCTATAAAATAAACTTCACCACCGATATATGGGAAGTATCTGATGAATTAAAAACTATATTAGGATTAAAAATAGATGATTCTATAAATTTAGAATCTTGGATGTCTTTGGTTCATCCTGAAGATAAAAAAGATATAGAATTGTATATCTTAGAAAAAATTAAAAATAAAACACCTTGGAATATTGAATATAGAATTATTCGAAGATCCGATGGAAAAATAAGGTGGATAAATACTAAAGGAGCGACCCTATATTATAAAAAAACAAAGGATTTTTTTTCCTTGGGATTAATGCAAGACATTACAGTTCGAAAGTCAGCAGCGGAAAAGTATAAAAATATTGAAGTCCATTCTACTAGTATTTTTAAATCTTCAAAAGAAGGAATATTAATTCTTGATGCTTTAACTGGACAAATAACAGATGCTAATCCCTCCTTAATCGAAATGATTGGCTATAATTATGTCGAATTAGTCGGAAAAGAGCTTTGGGAAATAGGAATTTTTAAAAATATAGCAACTTCTAAAGAAGCTTTTATAAAATTACAAAATAATAAACATATTAGGTTTGATAACATGCCTCTCGAAACTAAAGCAGGTGCATCATTAGATGTTGAGTTTGTTAGTAATGTATATGCCGTAGGACAAAAGAAATTTATTCTGTGCCTTATCCGTGATATATCTGATAGAAAAAAAATAGAAGAAGCACTTAAACTAAGCCGCCAGTTTTATTTTGCAATGTTCGAGAAAAACCAAGCAGTACAGTTACTCATTGATCCTCTTAATGGTAATATTATAGATGTTAATTCTGCAGCCACAGAATTTTATGGTTATTCATTAGCACAATTTAAATCAATGAACTTATCTGATATTAGTACCTTTCCTCCAGAACAGTTCATAGAAGAATTGGGGAAATTTGGATTAGCAGGCCAATCTTATTTTCAGTTTATTCATAAGTTAGCTTCGGGCAAAATTTGCGATATTGAAATTTATACTAGTCCACTACTAATTGAAGGTAAACCGTATTTAATATCCACAATTAATAATATAACAAAGAGAATACTTGAAAGAGAACAACTAAACCAGTTAAACCATAAATTAAAGGAAGTGAACGCTTTAAAGTCACAATTTATATCGACGGTATCACATGAGTTTAGAACACCGTTGGCAGGAATACTATCTAGCGTTCAGTTATTAAAAATATACCATGATTCTTGGGACGAGGAAAAGAAAGAAAAAAAGTACAAACAAATATTTGACGCTATTCAACAAACAAAATCGTTACTTGATGATGTGTCTTTAATTGATGAAGCGCAAAATAGTAAATCTTTCTTTAGACCTGAGCATATAGATTTTGTAACTCTATTGAATGATATAATCCAAGAGAATTTAGTTATCTCAGATACCAATCATAAGGTAGTTTTAAAAAATAATTTGAATATTAAAAATTATTTCATGGACCCAGTTATGATTCGTCATATTTTTAATAACCTTATTTCAAATTCAATAAAATATAGTCCGAAAGAAAAACTAATTAATGTAGGTCTTGATAGAATAAACGATACTGAAATTAAAATAACGCTTAAAGACAAAGGAATTGGAATTCCACAAAATGAAATTAAATTTTTATTAGAACCTTTTTATCGCGCTTCAAATATTGGTGTAGTTAAAGGAACTGGTTTTGGATTATCCATAGTAAAACGATTTGTAGAACTTCACAATGGTACCATACTTATTAAGTCAATAATTAACAAAGGAACAACAGTTACCATTACATTACCTTTTTGAAAACAAGAGATATGAAAAAAATTCTTATCGTTGAAGACGATACCTTGTTAAGAGAAAATATAGCCGAATTTATTGAAGGAGAAAAATTTCAAGTATTTGTAGCTAAGGATGGATTAGAGGGCATTCAACAAACATTACAGCACCTACCCGATCTGATATTATGTGATATTGAAATGCCTAAAATGAATGGTTATGACTTTTATAAAACAATTAAGCAGATTAAAGCTACATCCACAATTCCCTTAGTTTTTCTTTCAGCAAAAACTGAAAATGAAGATATTAGAGCAGGAATGCAGTTAGGCGCAGATGATTACATTCTCAAACCATTTGACTTATTTGATTTATTAAAAGTTATAGAGACGCGGCTTGCGAAATACGAAACGATTCAAAAATATAATGATGAAAAACTGCAGGCGCTAATAAAGCATCCTACCTTAGGAATGTTTATTTATCAAGAAGGTAAATTTTTACTATATAACGAAACACTAGCCTCTATATTTGGCTATACAAAAGAAAACTTCTCAAATATTACTTTTAAAGAGCTATTGGCAGAGGACCGGTTAAGTCAAACAAAAAAAATGACTGAGATAGATCAATATTTAAAAGACATTAATTCTACTATTTCTTTGAGATTATCAGCAAATCATAAAAATGAAGGGGAAATCAAAATTGAATTATTTGGAACTACAATTATTTATAATGGTATGCCAAGTATCGTTGGTAATATAATAAAATTGAATACTATAAAATCTACCATTAGTAATACCAAAGCAACTATTGAATCTAAATTAAGTAAGCGAGAATTGGAGGTCCTTGAATTGATCTGTGAAGGGAAATCTAATTTAGAAATGGCAGAACACGTTTTTTTAAGTCAGCGAACAATCGAAACCTACAGAGCAAGATTACTTTCTAAAACAGATAGTAAAAATAGTGCTGAACTTATTATTTATGCAATAAAGAATAACTTAGTAACATTAGAATAATCAAACTTCAATTATAAAATCACTTTTCTTAGCTTCCATCACAAAAAATTAATTCAACAACTGTATATGTCGGTATAAATACGGACATTTCCCATAGAGTATCTTTTAAAAAAGAGTAAGTATACTGACAATGAATAGAATATAATAAAGGAAATTTGCACTTTATTAAATTCTCAATAATGTCATCAAAATTAAACGTTCTTATTTATACTATTTTTTGTACTATTTTACCAACTGTGAGTTTTGCACAAATAAATCCTGCACCAATCACTGGTACCACAACTGATTTCCTTTTATTTACTGGAGCTGGAGATATCACAAATGCAGGTATTTCTTCTACATATTACGGAAGTATCGGTACTAATGCAGGAACTTTAGTAGGATTTGAAAGTTTAATTACACAACCCACAAATTTATATAGTGTTACAAAAGAAACTGCTCAGTGCGCAGTAGACCTAAATATACTTTACACAGATCTAGCTTCAAGAACAGGTACTAACAGAGTTGGTGTTTATGGTTCTGAAACTTTAGCTCCCGGGGTCTATACGACCGTTGGAGCAATTAGTGTTGCTACCGATTTGACGTTAGACGGTAATGGTGATCAAAATGCACGTTTTATCATCAAGACGGGAGGAGCATTCACCATGGCAGCAACTGCAAAAATTATTTTAACGAATGGTACGCAGGCCAAAAATGTATATTGGGTTATAGCTGGTGCTGCTAGTGTAGCTGCAAATTGCGAAGCCCGAGGAATATTTATTTGTCTAGGAGGTGCCATAAGTATGGGAGCAAATGCTACTATGCAAGGTAGCGCAATGACCATGGCTGGAGCAATAACTACTGTAGATGGAATGCATTTATCCATAGCATCACCTCCTGCATCCAATACTATGGTTTTATTGGGAAACCAAGAGATAACTTCAGGTACAACACCTGCAGATTTAGTGTTAGCTGGAAATATCAGTCCTGTCATAAAATGGCAAAGCGCATCAAATAGTACTTTTACTAATCCTATAGATATACTCCATTATTCAGAAATTCTTTCATTTTCTTGTACTGAAAATATTAATTCTACAACCTTTTACAGAGCTGTTATAGCTGTTGATGGGATTGATACTTATTCTAACAGCATCAAGATAACCGTTAATTCTATACCTAATTTAGCAGCTGCAGGTCCGTTTGTTCTTTATTCAGGAACTGGTGCAATTACTAATACTGGATCTTCTTCTTACCTAAGCAGTATAGGAACTCAAGTAGGAGCCCTTACTGGGTTTCCAAATCCTACAGACCCTTTACTCCATACTTATGATCCTTTGACACTTAAAGCTAAAGAAGACTTACAAGAGTTGTTTACTACTATTAATGCTTACCCTACTACTAATTCTTCACATCCAGTCGCATTTGGATCTAGCGAAATTTTACTTCCAGGTGTTTATTCAATTGGTGGAGCTTCAACTTTAGGAGGTAAGTTAACACTCGACGGACAAAATAATACACAATCACTTTTTATCATTAAAATTAACGGCGCATTTGCTTTGGCTGCCGCTACTGAAATTATATTAATAAATGGAGCTGCAACTGATAGTGTGTTTTGGCTTATCGATGGGGCATTATCACTAGGAGTAAATTCTATAGCAAATGGAACTTTTATTTGTAAAGCTGGAGCTATTGCTATTGCTAATAATTGTTTAATTCATGGAAGAATGTTTACTTTAGCTGGTGCAATAACCTTGGCAAATAGCAAACTTACTTATGCACCAAGCAATACCTACACAGACACCACCATAATAACTTCTGAAAATCAATCACTTACACCCAACACCATACCATCAACTCTAACTATTACAGGAAATATATATCCAGTAGTAAGATGGGAAAAATCTTCAAATATTCTATTTACAAACCCCACTGTAATACCTAATCCTTTAACAACATTGACGGGGTTAGAGATAGGAGCTATTACAGAAATAAACTATTGCCGAGCAGTAATGGAAGATGGAACTATTACAATTTATTCACCCTTGATTACCTTGTCTGTTTCTGCAATTACTATTCCGGGAATTCTAGAATCTAATCAATTACTGTGTGCAAATTCTCAACCTCATGATTTAGTATTAACTGGTAATACTGGTTCAATAACTAAATGGCAAAGCGCCCTGAGTCCAGATTTCTCAACGCCGATAGACATTGTGTCCAGCAATGCAACCTTAACAGGGATAGAAATTGGCACAATAAAAACTACAACTTATTTTAGAGCAGTAATTCAAAACTGTACCTCTTCGATTGCGTACTCAAATATAGTTACACTTGCTGTTACCTCTCTACCTTCTGGAGGAATAATCTCATCAAATCAAGATTTTTGCTCGCCCTCTCAACCAAGTACTTTAAATTTATCAGGCAATACAACAACGGTAGTAAAATGGCAAAGTTCCTTAACATCAGATTTTTTACTTACAACCGACATCATTAATACAACATCAACTTTAAGTGGAAGTTCAATTGGAATTATATCTGCAACAACCTATTTTAGGGCAGTAACAAATGACTGTAACTTGTCTTTTATCTATTCTTCTCCAGCCGTAATTACAATTGCAGCTGTCACAATCTGGAATGGAAGCAGTTGGAGTAATGGACTACCTTCTTTTTCAAATTCAGCTATTTTTAATGGAAATTTCACAGCAAGTGCTGACATACAGTCCTGCAGTATAACTGTAAATAGTGATGTTGCAGTAATTGTTGATTCAGGCCATAATATTACTTTAAACGGAGGTCTTACAATTGATCCTTCAGGTAGTTTTACACTAAATAATGACGCTAATCTATTGCAACCAGAAGGAGCCATAAATAATGGAATCATCACAGTAAAAAGAAATAGTGCACCACTCTATCGCTTAGACTCTACTTTATGGTCATCACCTGTTTCAGATCAAAATTTAAAAGATTTTTCAAATGGAACTTTGACAAATAGATTTTATTTTTATGACAGTACAGCATCTGTGAATGGAGCTTATGCACCAGTATTCAATAACAGTTTTTTTCCTGAGCAAACAGTAACTAGCTATAGTTTTGAAACTGGCAAAGGATACCTTATTAGATCTCCCAATACTTTTGCAACATACATTCCCGCAATTTTTCCTGCAACTAAATCGGCAGTACCTGGTATTTCTTATCAAGCTCAATTTACAGGAACACCTAATAATGGAACTATAAATAGTTCACTAAGTACTGCTTTAAATGGATACAATTTAGTAGGTAATCCTTACCCATCATCCATTTCAGTAGAAACTTTTCTTAAAAGTAATAGCGCAGCTATAGATGGAACTATTTGGTTATGGCGAAAAATAAATGATTTAGGAACAGGACTAGGTTATGCGACACTTACAAATGCTGGTCTTACAAGTGTTCAGCCAGACGTTAATGAAGGAGTTTCAACTGGAACTGTTGCAATAGGACAAGGTTTTTTTGTCAAAGTTAAAACAGGTCTACTTACAGCAAACTTACAATTTAATAATTCGATGCGGTCTAGAGACGTTACACACGCTTTCTTTAAAAATATAAATGCAGCTGTTACAGAAAAGCATAGAATATGGCTGAATTTAGCAAATACAAAAGAAATAATAAGTCAAAATCTAATAGGATACATTACTGGAGCTACAAATGGGGTCGATTATAGCTTTGAAGGTAAAGTTTTTGAAGGAATTTCAACAAGCTTATCGTCTATTGTAGACAATACTGAATACAATATTCAGGCAAGAAGTTTACCTTTTGATCCAAATGATGTGGTTCCCTTAAATTTCAGAACAAATGTAGCTGGAATGTATACGATAAGCATTGATCATGTTGATGGTCTTTTTGAAACCAATCAAGCAGTCATACTAAGAGATAATCTTACTGGTAATTTACAAAATTTAAAATCAGCAGCATATTCATTTGACTCACAAGTTGGAAATTTTAATACTCGTTTTGAAATTATTTATCAAAAACAATTAGTACTAGATGAGCCAAGTTTTGATGCCAATAATGTTATCATATACAAACAAAATAACACGATGAATATTAATTCCGGAAGTGAAATAATGGATAAAATTGAAATTTATGATATAATTGGACGCTTGCTTTATAGTAAAGATAACATTACTAGTTCCTCTATAAAATTACAAATAGACATAGTTGAAAAACAAATACTTATCATGAAAATTACGACTATTAACCATAAAATTATAAATAAAAAATTACAATACTAAATGTTTAAAAAGAAAAATATAAACAAAATCAAAAAAAATGTTTTTTATTTTGTTTTACTGGTATTATGCTCAACATCTACATTTGCACAAGAAGATCCATCGGGCTGGGACCCTAGTAGTGCAAGATACTATAATCCGGAAGGGGCTCCTAGTGATGATGATCCAGTAGGACTACCTATTGATGATCATATTTGGATTTTACTAATGCTAGCCTTGAGCTTAGGTGTTTATAAAGTAAAATTAGAAAAAAAGTAATTAGAAAAAAAATAACACAAAACTTGTATTAAATATTTAATGCATTCAATATCAATACCAATAAAAGTTTTAAATACTTTTAACATATTAGAATAGCAGTAAAAAAATCAGTCATAATTAAATTTATAAATTTAATTATAACTGATTTTTTATTTAATCTGATTATTTTGTCAAGAAATTACACCCTGATACTACTGCTCTAAATAGGGAAATATAATGTAATTTCCGTCCCCATATTTACAGTTGAAATAATTGTAAAAACACCACCCAGCTTCTTTAATATCGCTCTAGTTAAAAAAATCCCCAACCCCAATCCCTGTTGTTCTCTTTTTTCACGATTAAATTGCTGTCCAGCATCTATTTTTTTTAATTCTTCCTGAGAAAAACCAATTCCGGAATCCTTAATAACTACCCTATAATATTTATCATCAAAAGGCTTACCTATAACTGAAACAGATTTACTATCAGAGAATTTTAAAGCATTTTCCACAATCTCATAAAGAATAAAATATAAATACTCTTCACTAACTTTTATAGTAGCTTTTTTTATTCTAAAAAAAATTCTTTCGTCCGCATCATTATATGCTATTTGAATTGTATTTAAAACATTTTCAAACGTATCGCCGATATTACTTTTATCCTTTTCTGAATATCTTACTTCATTATTAATAACAATTTGATAAAGGAATAAGTTGAACATAGTTCTATTTAAATGGTAACCACATATTTTAATAATATCATGAAATTCTTTAATATTATCCTTTTCTAAATCATCTCCTCCATCTATTAACAAATTTATACTTCCTAAGATACCATTAAGAGAAGTATTGACTTCATGCAATAAATATTTTTTTTCTCCCACAAATAAATTACCAACTGTATTTTTTATTTTCTTGAATCTATTAATTTTTACCTCTACAATTTTTACTAATTCATTAATAATAAAAGGTTTAATCAAGAAATCATCTGCTCCCAGAAGCAAGCACTTTCGCATTAAATTATCCTCCTTTTTTGCAGTTAAAAATATAAAAGGAACAGCAGATAAAGGTTTGACTTCTTTCAATATTTCATAAAACATAAATCCATCCATTACAGGCATCATGATATCGCAAATTATTAAATCTGGTACCCAATTATCTAATAAATCCAATGCTTCTTGTGCACTCGACAAAGAGATAACTTCATAATTCTCAATAGCAAGAATTTCATGTATTGTTTCTCGAAGGGTTATCTCATCATCAATTAGTAGTATTTTACTTTTATACATTTAATTTATAGTGTTTTTTTGTTTCATAAATCTGCAATACTAATTAATCATACGATTCTAATTTAAATTCTAAGGAACTCCAAAGTAATAAAAAATATTTTTTTTTTTATATATAAGAACGATTCCTTACATTTTAAGTATTGTCGTACTTAAATCACAACTGCTTATCAATCCATATTTATACAACATATATACTCACAATCAATTAAAAATCTCATTATTTAAATAGAAATTCACTTTATGAATAGAACATTCTTACTTACATTGCTGGCTACCTAATATTATTTTTGCCTTTTAAATACTACATCGGTCAGCTATTATAATTTTTAAGTATAAATTAACGTCTCACAAAAGTATTTTTTTTCATATTTAATCAATGTGTTTTTGTGTAAAAATTAAAAAAAAATACCTATATTTTAAAATAGGAATGATTAGTTTTACTAGATGAAATTTAAAAAAAAAATAGTATTAATTGAAGATGATTTAGCCTTGGGAATTTCTATTGTAGAGATATTGACTTTCAATAATTATGATGTAGAGTGGTTCAAAGATGGTGCTGAAACAGTCACTTATTTTAAAAGAAAAACCTGTGATCTCATCATTAGTGATTTTATGATGCCTGCTATGACTGGCGAAGAATTATTTTTAAAAATCCATAAAGAAATAAAAAAAAACTCTATCCCTTTTATCATCATTACTGCTAATATTGATGAAGGTATTAAGTACAGACAGCTAGAAAATGGTGTCAATGATTATTTAACAAAACCTTTTAAGACAAAAGAGTTACTTTATAAAATCAAAAACATATTAGATTTCAAACAAAATATAGTTAAAAAATTATCCCCAGATCCATTTTCAAAAGTTACCATAAAATTGTCTGAAAAAGATTTTATTATATCCCTAAATGAAATATTATTAAAAACAATGAAGTCAAAAATTGATACTACTGAATTATCAAAAAGACTTTTCATGAGTAAATCAACATTAGACAAAAAAATAAGAAAACATACTAATAAAAATTCCAGCCAATATATAAGAGAATTCAAACTCGAATATGCAATTAAACTTATTAATCTGGGTGAAAAGAACATTCAGTTCCTAGTCGATGAAACAGGTTTTAATTCATTCTCTTATTTTTCTACAAGTTTCAAATCATATACTGAAATTTCTGCTCGAGAATATATTAAATCATTAAAAGTTTAAAAAAATATTTTAATTAAACTTTTAAGCGTAGTATATTATGCTACTGAGTTTTAATTAAAAAACGGATATTTAGCTAAACAATATTTTGGAATTAAATCCTTGCCTCTTTTTATAATTTAAAGCTACTGTATTTCGCTTAAAAAGTCCCCTTAAGCGATGCTTTATTTAGATTAAAAATAAACAGTAATAAATATTTATTACGCTAATAAAATATTATCCACTATAATCTGCTTGAGCTCTTCAAAGTTAAAAGGCTTTCTAATATATCCTTTAACATTAAGCCCCCTACTAATTAACTCGTAATCCATATTCATCATTGCCGTCACTAGTATAACGGGAATGTGTGCATAGACTGAACGCTGATGTTGCTCTAGAAAACCATATCCGTCAAGTTTTGGCATCATTAAATCACATAAAATTAATTCTGGTAGTTCCTTATGTACTTTTTCTAATCCATCTACTCCATCAATCGCTTCAACAATTTCGTACCCCATAAACAAAAGGAATTCAGAAACTAAAACTCTTATTTCAACCTCATCTTCGATAAACAAAATTTTAGCCATTTTACTGTTATATTAGAAACTAGTTTAAAAAATACACCAATTTAATATAAAAACTTGATATAATTAGTTTGAAATCAACTTATTTGGGAATAACTTTAAGAGTTGTTTAACCTAAACAAAAATCTCGATAGGGGTTTCACTCATATGAATAACAAATAATGATTTTAAAAAATCACAATCAAGATATACTACTATTTCATTTCTTAGACGAAAAATATTATTTTTTTAACTTTGGAAATTGTAATGTTACTTTGGTGCCTTCTCCCAACTTACTTTCTAATTTTATCAAACCCGAATTTCTCTCCGTAAAGATTTTAACTATATAGAGCCCCAAACCTGTACCTTGGATACCAATGGTATTACTCGCTCTATAAAAAGTATTAAATAATTTGTCTTGATCTTCTTCTGGAATTCCAATGCCGAAGTCTATAATTTCAACAATAATGAAAACTTCATTTGAAAAAAGATTAAAAACAACATCACCGCACCCTACAGAGTATTTAAATGCATTATTTACCAAATTAATAAGAGTATATTCCATTAGTTTTATATCAGCAAAGACAGGAAAAGTATCACCTTCAAATGATGTTATTAAATTTCTTCCTTTTTTTTGATCAACATCACATAATTCAAAAACATCAAAACAAGTTTCCTTTAAATCAAAATTAACGGGAGTGAAATCAGTTTTCCCTAGATCATTTTTGGAAATAATTAGAACTGTATTCATTAATTCAACAAGACGGTCAATCTCACCTATGATAGTATTTACTCTCTTTTCCAATAGTGACTGGTTTTCTATTTTTTGATTCTTCAAATACATTTGAATCAGTTCAGCACTTGCGCGTATAGTAGTCATAGGGGTTCTGAATTCATGTGAAATGGTAGAAACTAAGTTTGACTTTAATTCATTAAGTTCACGTTCCTTCTGCAACGTTCTTTTAACTTTTTCTTCTGCTTCCATTCTTAATGTGATATCTCTGGTAGCAGAGTGAAAGCTAGTCGCCTTACCTTTTTCTTTGACTAAATTGGCTGTTGTTTCGCACCAAACATAATCGCCTTTTTTATTTTTAAATCTTAATCGAGCAACTAAATATTCTCGTTCAGTTATAAATCCTAGAATACTCTTTTGCAATTTTTCCTTATCCTGCGGATGTATAAAATCTAAGGGCGTTAAGCCAATTAAGTCTTCTGGATAATATCCCAATATAGCATGTATCGAGGGTGATACATATTGAAAACTAGAGTCGAGGCCATGCAAACAAACCAAATCAATCATATTATCGGCTAAAAGACGATACCTGTTTTTAGCTTCGTCCAACTGTATATTCTTTATTTTGTTATTTTCTTCTACTAATAACCTATTTGTTTTTTCTAATGCTTTTCTTTTAGTAATATCTACAAACTGACTAATAAAGTGGATTAAATCACCTAAACTATTTTTTACTATCGCAACAGATAAATGTATCCAAATAATACTTCCATTTTTATGGATATATTTTTTTTCTCTATTCAAAGTAGATATCCCCCCTGTCATTAGCAATTCTAAATTAGCCTGATCTTCTTCAACATCATCAGGATGTGTTAAATCTAAAAAATTTCTTACTTTAAATTCATCATCTGTATATCCAAATATTTCTTCCATTTGGTTGTTTACGATCAACCAATTGCCATTTAGGCCAACAATAGCCATACCGACTGGTGAATTAATAAATGCTCCTTTGAATTGCTCTTCACTTTGTATTAACTCGTCTTTCAGTATTTTTTCATTAGTGATGTCTTGCTGAACACCAATAGCACGAATGGCTTTACCACTAACATCTCTTAAAATTACTGCTTTATCTTTTACATAAGCAAAAGTGTTGTCAGATTTTAAATAACGGTACTCAGTAGACCATCCAGTCGCACCTTCGTCAAAGGCCTTTTCAAGGCTATAAACGACATAATCTCTATCGTCAGGATGCACAAATTGCAAACTTTCTGAAACCTTTAAAGTATTATTTTCAAATATGTGTCCAAATAAAGTAGTACCTGTTCCTCCAAAAAACACATCGTCAGTTATAAGGTCCCAGTCCCACATAGCGTCTGAAGTAGCTTTACTGGCATGCTCAAACCTTTCGATACTAATTTTTAAAGCATCTTCTGCCGCCTTTAGAGCAGTTATATCACTAAAAGAACATATTACATAAATTAATTCTTCATTATCGCCAAATACAGGTATTGCATTAACCAACAACCAAACTAAATCATTGGTCACATTACGATGAACACCCATGACTATATTATGCAATGGTTTTAATTGTTTAATAGCTTTTGGAACGGGATGATCCTCAGATTTAAAAGTAGTCCCATCCAAATGTATTACACTCCAGCCTTTATCAAAGGAGGTCTTACCAAGCAATTGGTCCTGTGTAAGACCCAACATTTCACAAGCAGCATCATTATTTTCTACTATTTCTGATTGTGGGCCTTGAACCAAAATTCCAACTCCTACATTCTTAATAACACTACTGGTAAGTTGTTTACTTTTAAGTAACTCCAATTGAGCATTTTTACTTTCCGTAATATCAACTCCAAAACCTATTAACATATCAAGTGTCCCATCTTTGTGAAATAGGGGGGATATTTTTCGACTATGATAGGTTTTTTGTCCAAGCTTGTCATAGAGTACTTCTTCCCATACTATTGTTTGTTTTTTTAGTATTGCTTCTTCATATTTACTTGTTCGATTTATTGCAAATGTAGCTTCTCGATTCGTTTTTTTAGCATAATCGAAGTCGTTTTTTCCAACAATAAATTTTCGGAGTCTTTTATTTACAATAGCATTAGGGTTCAAGTATATATATCTAAAATCACCATCAAATACCGCTACACCAGAGGGGATTCCCTTTATGATTTTTTCATAAAATTCTTTTTGCAGAACTAGTTTATTTTGACTTTCTACATAATCCGTTATATCTCTCGAAGCGCCAATAAAAAAGGTGCCTTTATTATTTTCTAGTAATTCTATCTTACATGAAAACCAAATATAATGACCATCCTTGTGCCTGATTCTGTATGCGTGCTCATTTACCACATTTTTCTTTTGCCCCACCTTATTTAAAAACTCCGAACTTGAATCAAGGTCATCTGGATGGATAAATTTACTGTAACTACTTCCTACAAGATCATCATTCGAATAACCAAGTGAACTGCTCCAGTTTTTCGAAACATAAATGACATTTCCTTCTAAATCAAATTGGTAAAAAACCTCTAACGAATTTTTGATAAGCAAATCAAAATTATTTTCCTTTTGATATACCGTTTCCTGCAGCATTTGGTTATCAAGATTCAACTGAAGCAAGGATTCGATTTGAGAGATAGTCTGTTGAAGTGTTTTTAATTCAATTGAAGAAAGTTCTTTAACTTCTCTATTGAAAATGCAGACTGTTCCTGGTACTAAACTACCTGGAATATTTATAAGAAATCCTGCAAAAAATTTAAAGGTATTATTTACATCAATAGATTGGAATTTTGGATCTTTTTCGAGATCTGAAATTATTAAAAATTCATTGCCATTAACAAGCTCCTGAAAACAAATAATATCATTTTGATTTGTCAAATAATCTAAACCAATTTTAGATTTTATAGAGTGCCCTTGAACATCTGCCAATGAAATAAATGCGTCTTTAACAGCACATATTTCTGTTACAAAGAGTAACATCCTAGCAAAATCATTATCTAATTTTAATAAATTTAAATCAATAGCATTTGCTATATTATTTTTATTTGAAAATGCATTATTCATTTAATTTTATTTTTTAGTAAATAGGATATTGCTACAAGGTAACTTTTGTTCACCTAATAAACCTCTAATTCATAAGTTAAAAAAAAATATAGGTTAACTATTTTAACTTATAGGTTAAATCAATATAAAAACGATGTTCATTATATATTTTTGTTAAACAATTTGGGGGATTTCTTGTTATACAGCTAAGTTAAATTTATTTTAATGATAAATATTATGTCTTTTTTGTAGGTTATCAAAGACTATTAGCTGTATATACAAGATGCTTAAAAAATATTATGTGAATAACATTAATTTAATGTATAATAAACTTATAGAAATCGAAAAAAATAATAAGGAATTTTCATTAACAGAGAAAACGCTAGTAATTACAGCGAAAATTAGTACTACAACAATTGATTTGAATAAGATTACTAATGTTAGGATTACAAAATGTAGATCGTTATTAATCAATTATCTTTTAGGCTTCCTTATATTACTATTCTATTACTTTTTGGAATCATTCATAGAAAACTATTCCACTTTACTTTTACTACTGAAAACAATATTTCTAATTGCGTTTGTGGGTTCTTTTAATATAAAAAACTATTCATATTCAGTATTAATTAACACCATTAATTTGAACTATGTAAAAGTTAAAATAAATACAAAAAAACGAAAACTTAAGTCCTATTTTATCCCGAAAACAGATTACTAAATATTTATAACCTTTCGTAAATTTATGAAGGAATGAAGAAAGTACAAAATAATTTGATTAGGGTATAACTGTGAAAACTATGATAAATTCAATCCGGCCGCTTCGTTATTAAATTTCTCACTTTAATTTGCATCACTAACGGAGAAATTTAATATGAAAAGGAATGTAATCTTTTTATATTGTAGCTGTTTTGACCCCTATAAAACAAGAGTATTATTCTAAATTTCGATTATTAATTATGCGGTTAATTTTTCCATTAAAATTAGATCTTTATCCTGAT
>NZ_JAOQMX010000035.1 GCF_025960985.1 Flavobacterium psychraerolatum
ACACAATATTCAATAATTTAATCAAAAGAATGGTAAAAGCAGATAATATTTGTCAAAAGGAGATCATATGTAACTAACTGCTTACCTCAAAAAATATTTAATTAATTTTTGGTTACTGAGGCAAAAAATACCTGTCTCCCTTTTGGTAGCAGTTTATTTTTACCTGAAAGTTGCATTTCGCCTTTTAAACGAATGTCGGTGCTTGACGCTCCTACTTTAATTTCGTAGGCTTCACTCTCTACAATCCATTGACTGTTTTTGTATTGTGCCATTTGCTCTGGCGAAACATTGAAAGTCACTTTCTTTGATTCTCCTGCTTTCAAAGACACTCTTTCAAATCCTTTTAACTGAATCGGTTTTAAAGTCGAAGCTGCATTTTTTGGAGAAACATACAGTTGCGTAATTTCGGTTCCGTCCACTTTTCCTGTGTTTTTTAGTGTAAACGAAACTGAAAAAGTTTCATTGGAATTGCTAACATTTGATTTCATTTTCAAATCACTGTACTCATATTTTGTATACGATAATCCGTAACCAAAAGGATAATGCACCAACTCTTTTTCGGGATACCCATTTTTATAATCGATCTCTACATTTTTCTCTGTTTTAGGGTAAGTAACACATAATTTCCCCGATGGATTTACGGTTCCCAACAGAATGTCTGCAATTGCGTTTCCAGCTTCTTCCCCCGGAAACCATCCTTGAATGACTGCAGCGCATTGATCCGAAAAATTACTGATTACTTCTTGACGTCCACTCAACATGATCAACACAACTGGCTTACCTGTAGCTAGTAATTTTTGTACAAATGCTTCTTGCTCCCCTGGTAAACGAATTCCTTTTCTATTTCGTCCTTCGCCGTTTAAGTATAAATTTTCTCCCATTACTGCAATGATAACATCGCTATCTTTCGAAATTTCTAATGCCCTTTGTAAGTTTGGTTTTTCCAAATCTTTAACGGTCAATAATTTTAATTTGTCTAGTCGGCTGTCTCCTGCTCCACTTTTGTCGATTTTGATTTCGAGATCATCATTCCAATCGCAACCACGTTCGTAAGCAATTTGTACTTTTTTTCCAATCTTACTTTCCAAACCTTCTTTGATAGTCACCAACTTTGGATTATTCGAATCAAAAGCTGATTGTTTCCAAAAGGCTTGCATTCCTTGATAGGTATAATCACCCAACAAACCATAAACCGTTGCCGCATTTGGTCCGACTAATGCAATTTTTTTTACCGATTTCTTCAAAGGTAAAACCCCTTTGTTTTCTAATAAAACGATCGATTCACTAGCCGTTTGATACGCTAATTTTCTGTTTTCTGCTGTGTCTAAATCCAAATCTCCGTCTTTACCAATAATTGGATTTTTGTCCAATAAACCCAGTTTGGCTTTCATAATCAAAGCACGTTTGACAGCGGTATTTATTTTTGCTTCTGTTGTTAATCCTTGTTTGAGTGCTTCTCCCAATTTAGGAAATGTTGATGGCGAAGACAATTCTACATCCATCCCTGCATTCAAGGACATTGCTCCTGCTGTTAACGAATCGGTAGCTACTTTGTATTTTTTGAACAGCAAATTAATCGCTCCATAATCACTCACTACCAAGCCGTCAAATCCAACTTCTTTGCGTAGAATTTGATCCAACATTTGTGGACTAGCTGCTACGGGAACGCCTTTGTATTCTCCATAAGACGGCATTACGCTTTTGGCACCTGCAATTTTCATACACGCTTCATGCGGCATCAAATATTCTTCGTATAACTCTTTTGGATCGTCATTATTGGTTCCGTAGCCAACAAAATGCTTCACGGTTGCGGCAACTCCTGTTTTAAAATCGTTCCCTTGCAATCCTTGTACAAAAGCAACGCCCAAACGAGAAGTCAAATACGAATCTTCGCCATAACTCTCTTGGTGGCGGTTCCAATGTGCAGTTCGACTTAAATCCAACATCGGCGAAAGTGCCAAAGTAGCGCCCACCGCTCTCATATTTACTGCTGTAGAATGGGTGTTTTTTTCGACCAATTCGGGATTCCAAGTACAACCAACACCAATTTGCTGTGGGAAAGTCGTAGCGCCTTGGGTCGCAAAACCCGTAATAGCTTCTTCATGAAAAATTGCTGGAATTTTCAAACGTGTTTCTGTCATTAAATAATGCTGTACTTGTCGCACTAGATCTCTCATTTTTTCTGGTTCTAATGCCTGTCCAGCCGCAAATTGACAAAACTGCCCTATTCCGTTCGGAATGTGTTTTCGGCATTTCTCCAAAGAAACTTTTCCGTCTTCTAAGATTTCCTCCAAACGAGTTCCCATGATTTGAGCCAGTTTCTCTTCCATAGTCATATCGACCATCAAAGCATCCACTTGCTTTTCGATTTCGGGAGTTGAATAAGGTTTCACTTGGGCTTGTAGATTCCCGCAAACATATAAAACGGACAGGACAAGGATTTTTCTAAAAGACATACTTTTTATTTAATAATTTTAAATTCAAACTGTTTATTTCAAAACTAAAACCGCTTCTTGTGGTACTGCAGCTCCCAAACGAGTGCTCAATGCTCCTGGTGAAGCGTTCCCAACAACCACTTGGTATTTACCTTTTCTCCAAACACTATTTCCAGCTTCGTTGATTACTTTCAATTTGTCTGGTTCAATAGTAAAGTTCACCGTTTTTGTTTCTCCTTTTTTCAAAGAGATACGCTCAAAAGCTTTTAAACTTTTAATCGGAATTCCACCTGAAACTTCCATTGGATTAATGTACAATTGTACTACTTCATCAATGTCATAAGCTCCTGTGTTTGAAACGGCAACTTGTAACGTCAAAGTTTGTTTTTCTTTTAAAGTTGTACTGCTTATATTTAATTTATCGAAAGTTGTTTTCGAATAGGTCAATCCAAATCCAAATGGATACATTGGCTCTTCTGTCATGTACTTGTAGGTACGGCCTTTCATCGAATAATCTTCGTATGCTGGCAATTGTTTGATGTTTTTAGGGAACGTCAATGGCAAATGTCCTGAAGGTGAAATGTCGCCAAAAAGTACGTCTGCAACAGCATTACCGCCTTGTTCACCTGGGTACCAAATTTGTACCACAGCATCACATAATTCCTCAATTCCTTCCAATGAAACTGGACTTCCGCTGGCAACTACCAAAACTAATGGCTTTCCTTTGATCTTCGTTGCAATTTCTTTTACATAATCAATTTGACTTTGTGGCAGCTTCAAATCATTTTTATCACCTACATTTTCGGCAGCAATCGCGTCAACTTCTTCTCCTTCTCTATCGGCTGTTAAACCCACCACGCAAATCGTCACATCTGATTCACCTGCTTCAAAAGGAGCCCAGTTTTTTGGGTTAATATTTTTATGAAAAGGCAAAACACCACTTCTATAATTCAAAGATGAACTTGGAGAAACTGCATCTGCAATCCCTTCTAAAATTGTCACCATTCCCGAAGTCACTCCGTAATAGCTTCCCATCAACATATCATTCGAATTAGCGAAAGGACCTGTTACATAAGGGATTTTAATCTCTTTTGACAAGGGTAAAATATTGTTTTTATTTTTCAATAATACAATCGATTTTTGCGCTACTTCTCTCGCCAAAGCAATGTGTTCAGGACTATGAATTTTATCCAAACCATAATTCAAATACGGATTATCTGTCCCAGACTCGTCAAACATTCCTAATCTAAAACGAGTTTTGAAAAGTTGCACCGTTCTTTCATGAATAATTTTTTCTGTGATAAAACCTTCTTGAATCGCTTTTTTCAATTGATCGTAAGTCGTTCCACATTCCAAATTGGTTCCTGCTTTCAAAGAAACTGCTGCCGCTTCTGCCGCCGTTGCTACATATTTTAATTTACCCGAAACACCGCCAACAGCACCACAATCTGAGGTTACGTAACCATCAAATTTCCATTTGTCTCTCAAAGTTTCTTTCAATAAAAAATCACTTGCGCAAGCTGGTTTTCCGTATACGGCGTTGTATGCCGCCATTACACCTTCGACCTTTGCTTCTTTTACCAAAGATTCAAAAGCTGGCAAATAGGTTTCGTATAAATCTTGTTTTGAAGGTTCTGCATTAAATACGTGTCTAATGACTTCTGGACCAGAATGTACCGCAAAATGTTTGGCACAAGCGGCAGTTTTCAAATATTTAGGATCATTTCCTTGCAATCCCTTTACAAAAGCAACTCCAATTCGAGACGTCAAATATGGGTCTTCACCATAGGTCTCTTGACCACGTCCCCAACGTGGATCTCTAAAAATATTGATATTGGGTGTCCAAAAAGTTAGTCCAGAATATTTACTGTGGTTCCCGTTTTTTTGAGAAATACTGTATTTTGCACGTGCTTCTGTAGAAATTGCCGAAGCTACTCTTTCTGCTAAAACAGGATCGAAAGTCGCACCCAAAGCAATAGCTTGCGGAAAAATAGTTGCTTTACCGTTTCTACCAATTCCGTGAAGTGCTTCGTTCCACCAATCATAATCGGGCACTTTCAAACGTGGAATCGCTGCAGCACCATTTTTCAACTGATTAATTTTTTCTTCCGTTGTCATTTGGGATACCAAAATTTCGGCTCTTTTCTCAATTGGTAAATTATTGTTTTGAAAAGAAAAATCCACTTGCTGTGCATTCGTACTCATCGTCATTAAAACCACTGAGGCAATGCTTATTTTTTTGTATAAATTACTTTTTATCATTTGTTGTATTTATTATAATCTCTATCGTAGGTTTGAATCTACCAATCTTTATTTCTAATTAAATTTTACAAGAATTCAAATTTAACGAATTCATATATAAAACTAGTTTCAAATATTGAATTTTTCGAAAAAATAAAACTACCTATAATTTATGTCTCATAGGTAGTCTACTTTTAAGCTATCAATTTGAATGTTTTCTCTCAAAAGAGGAATGATTTACTACTATTTTTTCACTTTCAACGGATCAACTTTTCCAATACCATTTACTGGTGCATCATGTTCTGTCTTGTACATATCAAATCGTGGTAAAATATCTTTTAATTCTTTATACTCCGTTTGATAGGTTTTTGAAGTTTCACTTCCCTCTTTTATTTTAGGAAAACTGATTAAATCGGCTGGATATTTTGCTACATCATAAATCGTCCCTTGACCATCAATCAAAACATCTTTACTTCTGATCAACTGTTTCTCATTATGAAAAGTATAAATCCATTTGCGGTGTTCTGGTTTGGAAGTTGTCAAAAACGGAATTAAACTCTCTCCATTTAGTTCATAATTATCAGGTAATTTCACTCCCGTAATCTCTGCAATAGTTGGTAAAATATCCGTTACATCTACCAAGGCATCTTGCGCTCCTTTTTTGGTCATTTTCAAACAAGGTGCATATATCAACATAGGTATGTGTGGGCCACGTTGTGAAACCGTGCTTCCTTTTCCGTAACCACTTGTTCCATTATCGGCACAAAAAATCAAAATAGTATTGTCTTCAATTCCTAATTGCTTCAATTTTTGAACATACTGCCATAACTGATAATCCAAATATTTCACGTGATTGTGTATTCCACCTTCAGTAACTGTTCCGTGAGTGTCATAATTTCCTTTGTCTCCCGTAACATTTGGATTGGTACGAACATATTTTCCGTTTTTCCATTCTACAATAGGAGTTCCTGGCCACTTTTGTCTGGTTTCAGGATTGATATCACTGTTTAAGAAATCCCAACCGTCATGCCCCAAATGGCTTGTATGATAGATAAAAAAGGGCTTATCCTCTTTTTTCTTGCGTTCCATAAAATCAAGAATAAAATTCAGCTCCACATCAGGACCATAGGTGTTTAAACCATAAGAAGCTTTGGATTCTGGCGTGTTTGGCCAATACTCAAACTTCTTCTTTGAATTGGGATAATTCATTAACTCAACATTAGGTTTCCAGTACCAGCCTCCTTGTGCGTAATAGTCTACTTGACCTCCTGTATCTTCATTTATAAGTACGGGCTTGCCATTTATTTTTTGGGATACAATTTTGAAATCAGAATAAGGATTTCCCTTGTCATTTACTCCGGGAGTAAAACAGCCTTCGTCAAATCCAAACTTTTCTACTCCATCGATTTGTGTTTTTCCTGCCCAATAGGTTGCATAGCCACCTGCTTTGGCAATTTTCCCGATCGTGTATGGAGAACTTTCATATAGAGGATAGGTAACGTTTTTACCTTCTTCATTTTTAAACTTTCCTCTATCTTTCAAATGCCACCATTTATGAAGATGGGCATATCTTCCCGTCATCATCGAAGCCCTACTTGGTGAGCAAATGGTTGCTCCCCATGCCGTTTTCATATACAAACCTTCAGTAGCAAGTCTATCCATTACAGGAGTTACCGCTCTAAACTTAGGGTCAGAAGTATCGCCTCCTTGAGGCGCAACACTCCATTTTGACGAATTATATATTGGCAATTCTCTTGCACTAATATCGTCTGCAAAAACGACAATAATATTGGGTTTCTTTTTATTAGAATCCAACTTCTGGCTATTCCCTTGTTGAGAAAATAGTACTGTACCAATAAATAATACGGTTAAAATATTTTTATTCATTCTCTAAAATTTATTACTTGAAACAAAATAATTGGCTTTATAATCAGAGTATAAAATTAGTTGGTTTCTATTTTATAGAACGATAACCTAGGCTTAAAGCATAATACAAATGGTTAATCCTTTCTCTAAAATCACTATTTTACTAGTGAAATTAAAATTCAGTTATAATTGTATTTGTTTTGTAATCATATGCAGTACTAGTAGCGTCTCGAAGCTTTTTTGGCATTTTGTGTAGAGACCTTCCAGTCATCTGTACGGAAACCAGTCACTGGTAATCCGTTAAAATCATACAGATTAATCTCTGGGTTATTTGCCCAACCGTAACGAACAGCCACGGGATTTTTGATATTGCCTGCAGTTACTTCTATTTGATTTTTGCTAATAATTTTTGCCGTAGCCCATTCAAATTTTTGGTCGTCACCTGCAATGGAAAATCCTTTTACAACTTCGTTATCAAATGCGTACAATCCTTTGTCAATATGGTCGAAAGTGATGATGATGGAACCTTGCTTTTTTTCCATAGAAAGATATCTTGGGCTACTCGCTTCCATTTTATAACCATATTCATTTGCTAATGCATGACGAACCAATCTGTTTCCAACCGTTTGCTTGTCTCTATAATGAATATCTCTTTCTTCTCCTAAATCGAAAGTAACAACTTCTCCCGTTTTTGGAATAGAAAGCGATTGTGTTTGTGCTTCGCGGTGTTCTGCCCAATTACTCTCAGAAGGTTGTTCTTTTGCCTCTCCAAAATCGGCTAGTTGTATCCAATAAAACGGAAAATCACCTTGCCCCCATCTTTCTCTCCAACTATTAATTAATAACGGAAATAAGGTTCTCGTTTGAAAAGAACGACCAACATTGCTTTCGCCTTGACACCAAATAGTACCTTTTATTCCGTATCCTAAAATAGGATTGATTACGCCATTAAAAGCATTGGCGGGTCTATTTTGTCCGATACGGATATCTCTTGGCGGAGGCATTTTTTTACCCAGTTTTCCTGCCGCTTCCCAAGCTTCGTACTTTTTGGTCACTTCAACCAATTTTTCGTCGGTAAATTCTTTTACAGCCAAATCCCAGTCTTCTAGTAATTCGGAGTAATCATTGGTTTTCTCCATCGCATCACGAGGAACCCAGGTTTCTAAAGACGAGGATCCCCATGAAGCATTTATTAATCCAATCGGAATTCCTAATGCTTGGTATAATTTGATTCCAAAAAAATAGCCTGGAGCAGAAAATTCGGGAATACTTTTTGGCGTACATGCGTACCAAGTGGTATCTGCGATAGTTGTTTGAAGTTCTGGCGTTGCTACCAATGGAACACTGAATAATCGAATATTAGGATAATTGGCAGCCGCTAATTCTACCTCTGAATGATTAGAATTAACAACACTCCACTGCATATTAGATTGTCCCGCACAAACCCATACTTCACCAATTAAAACGTCTTTGAAAGTGATTTTATTTTTGCCTTGCACTGTTAAAACATAGGGTCCACCTGCTTGCATAGGTGCTAATTTCACTTTCCAGTTTCCATTTTCGTCTGTGGTGGTTTTATGTTTTTGCCCATTGATTACAACAGTTACTTTTTCGCCTACACCTGCCTTACCCCAAATAGGATTTTGCTGATTGCGTTGCAAAACCATGTGATTACTAAATATAGAAGGTAGTTTCACTTCGGCCTTTACCGTACAAAATGAAAGTAAAAGTAAAAGAACGGAAATGGAGTTTAATGATAGTTTCATAGTACTAAAAAATAATTATTGAAGAATAAAATTCTTTTTGTGAATAGAAAATGCGGGGTCATTGTATTGCTTGGCTTGTTTCAGCAATTCTGTTTGCAATTTCTCAGCCGTTTTTTTGTATGCAGGATCCGTATAGAAATTGATGTCTTCGTTTGGATTTTTTTCTAAATCTATCAGCCAAGGTTTGTCTTTGTCTGAAACTACCAATTTATAACGTTGGGTTACGGCAGTCATCCAGCTTTGATTGGCACTTGTAAAATAAGTAATTCGATCATCAATCACTTCTTTCTTAGCCGAGGTGAAATCAGCTGAAGCATCGATTCCGTCGGTGTTTTTGATTTGTGGCGCTCCCATCAATCCCAAAATTGTAGGTGTAAAATCGACAGTTGTCAAGGCTTTTCGAATCACTTTTCCAGCTTTCACTTTATTTGGATAGCGCAAAACAAAAGGAATTTTAGCCGAAGCTTCATAGGGGTTTCCTTTGTTGTGTTTATGATGTTCTCCCATCAAATCACCGTGATCGGAAGTAAATACAACAATGGTATTTTTGGTTAAATTATTTTTATCTAAAAAATCAAGAATGCGACCTACGTTGTCGTCAATACATTTTACCATTCCAAAGTAACGTTGCATTTCGCCTTGCACCAATCCGCTAACTGCTCGTTCCTCAGAAAGGCCAGCCCAACTTGGCATTTGTTCCAACGGAGTCAGCATGGTTTTAGGTTTTTCGAACTTTAAATCTTTATACATCGTGTCATAAGGAGGGCGAACCGTATTTGGCGTGTGCGGATCAGGAATAGAAACCATCAAACAAAAAGGCTTGTTTTTGTCTCTTTCTAGAATTTCTAATGTTTTGGTAGCCAAGAAATCGGTGGTATAATTTTCTGCCGTTATTGTTTTTAGGTCTACAAATTGCTGTTCGGTTTTGGCATTGTACTTACCGTAAACATCTGGATTTCCTTCTTTCATATCCAACGCTTTCCAGTGTCCACGGTTGAACATATACCGATTGTCATCAAAACCAAACTGTCGTTTAGGCGAAAATTCAGGTTTTCCATCGCCATTCAAATGCCATTTTCCCAAATAAGAGGTTGCATATCCTTGCTTTCTCAACACTTCTGCAAAGGTAATCACCTCTTCTTTCATCGGGATATCATTTCGATAAGAACCCGTTGCAATAGGATATTTACCCGAAACCAAAGAGGCTCTTGACGGAGTGCAAACTGGTGAGGAAGCGTAGAAATTATTACAAATAGAGCCTTCATTGGCCAATCGATCAATATTGGGTGTGTCTACTTTAATTCCTTTTCCCCAAACAAAAGCTTGGTCTTCTGCCAAAATATCACGGTAGCAACCTAGGGTTCTGAAATTGTGTTCATCGGTATGAATAATTATCAGATTGGGTTTTTGATTTTGTGCATTTGAAAGCAAAGGAAAAAGGACAATGCTTAATAATATTTTTGAAAATTTCATAATTATACCTTTTTAGTTTTTGAGATTTAGTTTATAATCGTGTGCACCAGGAGCAAAGTTGCTTCTATATACTTCAGTTCCAATTGCGTTAGTATTTTTCCCAAAATTATCTCCTCCCCAATTTACCTCAGCTCTCCCGTCACCAATTACAATATCAAGTAATTTCTTTTTTAATTTTTCAGCAACCTTTTGATAATTTGGATCAAAAGCAAGGTTGTTAATTTCATCTGGATCTTTTGCCGTGTAATACAACGCTGGATCCAATTCTTTGTATGTCGCTTTCATAGCCCAATCCATATTTTCTCCTCTTTTCGAATTTGGACGAGTTGCTACAGAAAACATATACTCCTTTGTCCTAATATATGCTCTTGGACCAATACTATGGTGACTCTCACCTATTACATAATCACGAGCTGGAATTTTACCAGACGCTATTTTTTCTAAGTCCAATCCATCTAAATACTTGAACTCGCTTTTCTGAATATTGGCACCTGCAGCATTCAAAATAGTGGGAGCAATATCTACAAATTCAGTATAATCAGTAACTACCTTACCCGCAGGGAATTTTTTCTTATCGGAAGAGACAACAATAATTGGGTTGTGACTGTCTATTTCCCAAGGTGTATTTTTAGCTATCGATCCATGTTCATTTAATTTCCAACCGTGATCCCCACAAACATAAACAATCATCCAAGGTTGCTTATTTTTCTTACTATACTCAATAAAAGCATCAACAGATTGACCAATCAAATTATCTCCATAAGCACAAAAAGCATAATAATCTTGCACCATTTTTTGCTTTTCTACTTCTGTAAAACCATCAGAATAACTGCCATTCACTCGCTTTTGGAAAGCTTTTGCCATTTTCTTATATTCTTCATCTGTCAATTTAGGAATAGAGTAATTGTGTTTTTGAAAACGCTTACGATAGCTATCAGGAGGCAAAACTGGTGTATGAGGAAAATCATATCCAATGTGAGCAAATAATGGTTGTGAATTATTAACTCCATTAAAACTAGCGCTCCCAACATTAAATTTTTTATTCTCATTTTTTAAAAAATCTATAAAACTTGAAGTATAATAACCATCACGGGTTTTACCTTCGGGCTGTGGACTAACCCCTCCTATTATTCCTGGACCAAATACAGTTTGTTTCTCTTTTTTCTTCGTGTTATATTCATAAAAAAGATTATACTTTTCGTATGCTTCTTTTGCCATTCCAGCAAATTGTGGATTATCTTTCTCTAACTTTTCTGATACATAATAAAATGTTCCATCCTTATCTTTAAGAAAAGTGATATTTTTCATTGGCTTCACCAATTTTTTACCATTTATTTCTGTTACAACAGATTGTTTCCCCCATTCTGGTAAACCTTCATTTTCAATTATTTTTGAATCAATATCCGTTTGATAGATGGAATAATTCATTGACTTATCGTTTTTAAGCGTTCTAATTCGAACACCCAATTTCCCTACGTGCATGGTTTGATATCCTAATTTAGCCATTTGTTCTGGTAACAAAGGATATGAATTATCTGTGTTATTATTGAAATACTCAAACTGATAAACACCAGAACGAAAAGGATACCTTCCCGAATGCATAGATGCACGTGAAGGAGCACAACCTTGCGCTTGACAATAGGTGTTGATAAAGGTAGTTCCCATTTCAGCCAAACGATCTACATTTGGAGATTCTACATAGCCTAATTTACTTTCCTTCTTCCCTGTCAACATTTTATTAAATGTTGAAATAGCATCTAAACGCTGATCATCCGTTAAGACCCAAAGTACATTTGGTTGTTGCTGTTGTGCAAAACCGAACTTAATTCCTGTTACTAAAAGTAACAATACTAAAATTGCTTTATTATTCATTTTAATATTTATTTAATTTTATTTGTCTTATTGTTCTTATTGTTTTTATTGTTTGAAAATCACATCCCAATCATCAGTACAAAAAGCAGAAGCCGGAAGAGATGCTGTATTAAACAAACATCCTTCGACATAACTTTCCCAAGCGTAGCGAACAGAGACGGGCTGACTAATTTTGTCGCTCCACACTTCTAGAATTTTACCGGCTTTGGTGATTTTGGCTTGGGCAGGTTGAAAAATGTGATCACTGCCCGCTATTTCGAAATATTTTAGCGATTTTCCTAAGCTAGTAATTCCAGACGGCGCATTGTCAAATGAAATTTGGGCTTTGTTCCCTTCAATAGTCATGGATTTGTAAATAGGTCCTGAGTGTAAAATTCCTTCTACACCATAGGTTTTTGCCAGTGCCCATAAGGCTAGACGTTGTCCTACTTCTTTTTTTCGTGGCGGATGAATACGAGATGCATCTCCAACATCATTAATCACCGTCATACCCGTATTTGGAATAGTCAACATCGTTTTGAGTTGCGCTTGTTGTAATTTTACCCAGTTTTCGCCTTGATTTCCATAAGGTGCTAATTGTACAAAATAAAACGGAAAATCTCCCTGTTTCCAGTTGTCTCTCCAACTTTTTATCATCGCTGGAAACAATCTCGAATACTGTTCTGGGGCTGATTTATTTCCTTCTCCTTGGTACCAAATTGCCCCTTTGATCGTAAATGGAATCAAAGGATGAATCATACCGTTGTACAAAGCACTAGCTGATTGTGTGGTTTGTTTTTCGGTCCAATCTTTCTTGAATTCCGGAAAATCGGATGCTATAATTTCTTTGGGTGTCCATGCTTGTCCGGGTGTACCGCCAACATTACTGGAAATTAAACCAATGGGAATATTCAAAAACTGCTGTAATCGTTGCCCAAAATAATAACCAACGGCACTAAACTCTGCTGCCGTCTTTGGTTGTGAAAGTTCCCAATTTCCTTTACAATTATCAATTGGCGTATCACTAACGGAATTGCCAACCGTAAAAAAGCGCAAGTTTGGATTGGTACTATTCAAAATAGCGTCATTGCTCCCTTCCAAATGTTGTCCTGGACCACCATCAAGTGTCATGGCCATATTGGATTGTCCGGTGCAAATCCAGACTTCACCAATTAAAATATCGTCAAAAACTATTTTGGTTTTCCCTTCGATAATCATAGTATGAGGGCCACCCGCTTGCATTGGATTCAGTTTTATTTTCCAATCTCCTTTTTTGTCTGCGGTCGTTTCGTGCTTTTGACCAGCAATCGTAAGAGTGATTTTTTCACCATTCGAAGCGGTACCCCAAACAAGATTTTGCTGTTCCCTTTGCAACACCATATGGCTCCCAAAAAGGTTGGGCAGTTTGACTTGCGCATTTACAACCATGGCATGGCTGCACAAGAATAATACAAAATATAAAAAGTAATTTTGTTTGCTACTAGATTTCATCTGTTATTTATTTTTACGTTTACCTATTATTGCATTCATTAACTGAAGCATGAAAAATTCTTTTGCATAGATCTAATCAATCATAACATCCTCAATCTCCCAATTTCCATAAGAAGCATTTACAGTTGGTTGCAATGCAATTTGCATCAAGCGATTTTTTACCTTTTGAAATTGTGACAAATTAATGGTGTAACTTTTAAATTTGGAATCGTTTTTCGATATCGGAATCTCTACCCATTGTTGCTTTTTCCAATCAACTTGTCCTGTTCCATTTGCCCAAAAATTATTTTCTTTCTCATCACGAGAAAATACAGCTAGTTTAAGCGTTGTAGCAGTACTATTGTTTTTAATATTGATTGTTATTTTCGAACAATTTTTAGAACTGGTATAAAGCCAAGGTGCACTTTGAACCATTGCATTTTTGGAAGAAAGAGTTCCAATTAACTTACCGTCTTTGAAAGAAGTGGTGGTTCCATTAACAGCTGACCAACCCATCGTACTATTTTTAAACTCAAATGGTCTTCCTGGTGAAGGATACATTCTATCGTCTTTTGGAACAATGATGGTTTCGTCTGCATTAAAGTTTACTGGTTTTAAACTAGCGCCACGGTAAAAAGCACTGATATCATGATTTTCTTGCAGCACATATTTTTGTCCTTTCCAATCAAAAAAACTGGTATGTCCACCTTCTAAGAAAGCACCTTTAAAATCGTAAGGACCATATAAATTACGAGACATGGCATATCTGCTTCCATACACCAAATAATACCATCCATTTCGTTTGAATAAAGTAGATTTGTCGTCTGTACTTACTATTTGTCCTTTAGAATCTTGTACAATAATCTTTTTTGGTTCGGTTGTCAAAGATTTCATGTCTTTGGACAAAGTCGCCATATAATAGGTATTCACACCAAAACAAATGGTATACACATCATCTTCAATATAAATTTCGGGATCATAAGGGTGCACAGGTACAATCCCTTTTGGCAACAATGGCTTTCCTAATAAATCCTTGTATTCCCCAGTAATGCTATTGGCAACCATGACTCCGGTATCTGTATTTCTATTCGAAAAAAACCAGTAGTATTTCCCGTCCCTTTCGGTAACATCACCTGCCCAACAATTGGGTTGATTGCCAATATAGGTTTGCGAAGGTAAAATTTCACGTTGCTTTTTCCAGTTGACCAAATCACCAGTAGACCAAACTTCCCAGCGATCCATTCGAAAAGAACCTTTCCCTTCCCAAGATTCATCGTGACCACAAATCACATACACAGAATCATTTTGTACCCACGCATGAGGATCTGCCATTCCGTGCTCCGGTGCAATGACATCTACTTTGATGGGTTTTGACTCGTCTAAAATATTTTTCTTATTTTGAGCACACGACAAAAGCACAAGTGAAAAAAGTAAAATTGCGATACTATCTTTAATAGCAATCTTAATATTTTTTTTTGATACTGTAATTTCTAAATAAGTCATAGTTATTTGGTTTGTTTAATTCTCAAATTTAAGTAAATTTAAATCATAAGAATTCAAATATAAAATTAGTTCCAAATCTTAACTAGACAAACTATTTAGTATATTTACCGTAAAAGTAACCGTTACAATTGCGTTACAATTACTAACAAACCACTGTAAACCAAGCAATAACTCAAATAATGAATTCCTATTTTGAAAAACACGAAATTGAAAATGCCTTTGAAAAAATCAAGAATGATGAGTTATTTAAACGTTCTAGCTTATTAACTAAAATTTTACGGTACCTAATTGACCAAGCTTTGAGCGGAAATGATGTTAAGGAACAAACAATTGGTATCGATGTCTTAAAAGAGAAGTACGAAACGGATCAAAACGATAGTAAGGTCAGAGTATACATTTTTAATCTCAGAAAAAAATTAGTGGAGTACAATGCTAATTCGGGTAAAGATGAAGCTATTGTTTTTCATATCGAAAAGGGACAATACAATTTAGCTTTCAATAAAAAAGAGGTTCCACCACAAATAAAATTATCTAAAAAATATTACAACATTCGTTTATCATTAAAATCTATTGTACTCTTTGGGGGGATTTTTATTCTTGGATTATTTACTTTTTTAATTATAAAATGGAATAAACCTACCAACATATGGAATTCTTTTACTGAAAACAATTCAACTTTGTGTGTCATTGCAGATAAGTTTGTTGTGGCAAACATATCCAAGGAAGATCGTCATTTTGCGTTGTATCATGATGTTAATACAATAGAGCAATTTGAACTATATAAAAAAGTGCATCCTAAAAAAAATCTTAAAGAGGCGAGATTTACTATGATGAGTAAAATGGCTCCTTTTGGAATTCATTATTTAGATCTATGGTTCAACAAATTCAATAGTACTTTTAACTTAAAATTAGAAACTGAAGTCCAATATGAAGACTATGCCATCAACAATGTAATTTATATTGGTCAATATAAAACGATGACCACAAGTAAGTCACTATTTTTAAAGAATAGCAATCGCTTTACCCCACAATTAAATGGATTTACTTATCAAGATGCAAAAGAGGTAAAAGAATACAAATCTAAACTACTAGATGTTGATTTTAAAGAATATGTAATGGTATCCTACCAAAGATTGAAAAATGGCAAGCATACTTTATTTGTAGTTTCCAACCATGATATTGGAGTAATAGGAGCTTTAAAGCTTTTTACAAATACTGATTCTTTGAACAAATTCTTAGAAAAACTTCCGGAACCTAACAGTTATTTCAATGCTTTATTTGAAGTTAATGGTTTAAAAAGAAATGAAATAGACACTAAACTGGTACATATTGAAATCATGCCATAATCTACTGTCACTCTTCAAAAATATCGCTATTTCAGGAAGGGACAAAACCAAGGAACCTATTTTAGTATATACAAGATTCTGGTTTGTTTTTTATATAATATGCCTTATAATTTTTTGCTTTAGGATCTTTACAACCGCATAAATCTAAAACTTTTAAATTTTTAAAATCAACTGGGTGGCTTTCTGCCTGTAAAGAAATATAGCCTTCACTCAAAATGTTGCCACTTTTAGAACCCCATATTTGTTTATTAATCCCCCATTTTTTCCAATTTTCACCTCCATAATACTTGTTTTTATCTAAACTCCCTATTTGAGGCTTTTTAAACTTTAAAACAGTGTCATTTTCAACTATAAAAGTAATAGACTCTCCTCCTAACACAATGGCTTCTGCATGCACCCATTGGTCTCCATAATACGTTTTGGAACTTGATGAGATACAGTGCTTATAGTTAATAGTATCTCCCATAACAATAACAGTCCCTGGTGTACATACATTTGCTGTTGGCCTTGCCACATTTTCTTCTAGGCCTCCTAAAAGTTGAAGTTCTATAGAAACAGGAAATTGTTGGTCAAACTCATTACTTTTGGCTGATTGAGAATGTAACATGACACCACTATTTCTAATATTTGAAATTGCTCCTCCCTTTGTTTGTTCTCCTGTAAATCTATAATCAAAGATTAATTTGTAGTATGAAAAAGGTTTGTCGTAATATAAATGACCATAATTATTACTAAAATTATCATACTCATTATACTTAATTCTTAGTATCGAATCTTCAACAACAAAGGTGTTTTTATAGTTTTCATTAAGCTCTTGACCGGTAAATTTAATATCCCATCCGGTTAAATCTTTTTTGTTAAATAATTCTACCCACTCCTCAACAGTTGCTGTATCATTGACAATTAATTTCTTTGATTTACAACTTAAGATAAGCACTGTAATTAGTACTAAAAATAGTCTAGTATAATTCATTTTCATAAAAAAAGTATTTAAAGAAATCCAAGATCTATTTTTCTAAATTATTTTTTTCTAAGTGATTTTTGGCGTGTTGCTTGAAGCTCTTTCTCTTCCTTGATTACGTGTTCTGCATGTGGATCTACCCAACCTGGTGCCATGTTCTTGGCGTCCCATGCTGTGTATTCTTTTTCCAATTTTGCAATTATAGCGGGATTTTTGTCTGCGATATCGTAACGCTCTAGCGCATCTTTTTTGAGATCAAATAATAAGGTTTTGTTTTTATATGCGCTTTTGTACAATTTGTAATCTCCTTTTCGAACAGCATATTCGAAACCACCAACCGAGCGCCAGAAAAGTAAATCATTTGGTTTTCCGCTATTTTTCCCTGTGATGTAAGGCAATAAACTTGTTCCGTCCAATTGTTTTTCTTTCTTGAAATCAACTCCAGCGGCATCTAAGAACGTTGGAAACAAATCCAAAGATGATATTACATTTTCATATTTTTGGTTGGCTTTCAAACCGTTTGGCCAAGTGATGAAAAAGGGAACTTTGATTCCGCCCTCAAACAACATTCCTTTGTGACCACGATTTGGGCGATTGTCTGCCAACTCGGTTCTACCACCATTATCACTTAAAAAAACGATAATAGTATTGTCTTTCATTTTATTGGCAATCAAGGTCGAATCAATTCTACGTACGCCATTATCAACTCCGTTTACCATTGCAGCATACACGCTACGCCCACCAAATTCAATATGTTTGGTGTTTTCTAAATATTGTTTTGTCGCATGATCTGGTGCGTGAGGTGCATTGTAAGCTAAATAAATAAAGAATGGTTTTTTGTCTTTTTGATTGATGAATTTGATTGTTTCATTTGTAAAGTCATCGGTCAAATAGGTCAATTCATTTTCAGGAACTTTTACACCATTGCGATAAATCGTTTGAATCTCATTTTTGGCTTCTCCCCAATAGTTCATTGCTCCACCAGGAAAACCAAACCAATAATCAAACCCTTGGTTGTTTGGATAAAGAGAGGGATGATCTCCCAAATGCCATTTTCCGATCGCACTTGTTCTATATCCTTGCTCCTTTAAAGCCTCTGGAATCATTTTCTCTGACAAAGGCGTTCCTACCGTTGGGTTATTCAAACCATCTTCTGCAATGTTACAGTCGTGACCAAAACGGGCTTGGTAACGCCCTGTAATTAATCCCGCACGGGAAGGACTACAATACGGATGCGACACATAACCGTTAGAAAAAATCACTCCTTCTTTGGCTATTCGATCTAAATTGGGTGTTGGAATATCTGTGGCTCCATTAAAACCAACATCAGCCCAACCTTGATCATCTGTTAAAACAACAATGATATTTGGCTTTTGATTGCTTTGTTTCTGCGCATACATATTGACTGTAAAAACAGCACTGCATGCAAATAAAGAGGCAACTAGAAAATGTGATTTTGACATAATTTTTTATTTTGAACTAATATAAAAGGAATAACTATAGGTGTTTGGTTTAACTAAAAACTGAGGGTGAGATTCTGCTCTTTTCGACCAAGTATCATCTCCTCCAACTCCCATTTGAATTAAATCAACATTAACTGTAAATACATTTCTTTCGATCAATTCATTAGTATGTTTGGCTTCTTGTAAATTCATTGTAGCATATGGCTGAACACTAAAATTAAGTAGTTTATCCCCTTGATTTACCATGAATCCTTTACCTGCTTTATTTACTAATTGAAACCATCTTGTGTCTGTGCGATTACCATAATCTTCTACGTAAATATAGGATTGGTCCAGAGTATTCACCTTACCAGAATACAAGCCTACTTTTGACCCGACGTTTCTATCTTGATAATTTTCGAAAGGCCCTTTTCCAAAATAAGTAAGGTTTGCCAATTGATTATTGGTATCAAACTGCATCCCAATTTTAGGAACATTTGGCGCTTTAGTATCAATTGATACGGTGTAATCTACTTTTAGTTTTCCGTTTCCTTGAATAGTGTAGGTTAATGTTAAGTCCGATTTTGGATTGGCAATAGCACCTTTTACCGTTACCACGACATTCTTATCATCGTTAGTATTTACTTTTACATTTTGTACTTCAAAACGTTCTCCTGCTTTCATCCAGTCCAATTCCGATTTCAATTTCTTGGCATTACGATAGGCTTCATCATTTTCAGTTTCCGCTCTCCAAAAATTTGGCTTTAATGGACTTGCCAATACTTCTACTCCATTGGTATTTAATTTGGTTACGAAACCTGATTTTTTATTCACAACCACTTCAATCGATTTGTTTTGAACAACCACTTCTAGAGCCGTTTCTTTGGTATCTAAAGAAAATGCTTTTACTTCTTTATCCGATTCGTTTTTCTTAGGATTATTAATTTCGAATTGCTCTTCGAAAACAACATAGCCTTTCGACTCCCAAACTGTATTGTTTTTTAGTTTTCCTTGAATGGTAATAAAGTATTCTGCACCTTCTTTGAATTTTATGTTCTTGAAATTAACAGCAAATGCTTCCGTAGCAAACGGTTTGGTATTCAAGCTTGGAATCGTTCCAACTTGAATTGATTGTCCATTTTCGGTAATAGTCCAAACCAAATCATATTGAGATAAATCGACAGCATGATGACGGTTCAAAATAGTGAAATTCCCTTTTGAAGCATCTGTTGCTGAAATCACCACAGGTTGATTTACATATTTACATTCGAAAGTAGCTGGTTTTGGTTTTCTATCGGCAGTAATAATTCCGTTTATGCAAAAACTACCAGAATTGGGTGTATCTCCAAAATCGCCACCATAGGCAAAAAATTCTTTACCGTTTTTGTCTTTCTTTACTACACCTTGATCAATCCAGTCCCAAATATAACCTCCCAAAGCTCTGTCATTTTTATAAATCACATCCCAATATTCTTTCATATTTCCAGTTGAATTCCCCATTGAGTGTGCGTATTCACACATCACCACTGGTCGAGTATCAAAACTGGTTTGATCCATTAAATCCTGCAATTCCTGAGGTGTCGGGTACATTCTACTCAACATATCAACCCATTTTGGATCTGTAGGATTGGCCATTTTTGAATTAAACTTCTTTTGGTAACGAGGATCTGTATGGTCTCCTTGTGCTCCTTCATAATGTACGTAGCGTGTTGGGTCAAATTCCTTAATCCAAGCCGACATAGCAGCATGGTTTGGTCCCATCCCCGATTCGTTACCTAACGACCAAATCACCACCGACGGATGATTTACATCGCGTTGTACCATTTTAATCGCTCTTTCTAAATAAGCCGCTGCCCAAAGAGGTTGGTTGGCTAATTTTCCTCGAATACCATGAGATTCTAGATTGGCTTCGTCCATAACATAGATTCCGTATTGGTCACACAAATCATAAAAATAAGGATCGTTTGGATAATGCGAAGTACGAACGGCATTAAAATTAAACTGCTTCAACAATTGCACATCTTTTTCCATATCGGCTCTAGAAACCGCTTTACCATTGATCATATTATGGTCGTGACGGTTCACTCCAATCATTTTTACTGGATTTCCATTCACCAAAAAACGACCTCTGCCATCAATTTTAACTTCTCTAAAACCTACTTTGGTACTGGTAAACTGTATCGCATTCCCTTTGTCATCTTGAACAGAAAATAACAAGGTGTACAAGTATGGATCTTCTGCAGACCATTTCCGAGGTGATTTTACCTCTGTTTCGATCATAGCAAAATTTACATTGTCTCTTTGTGGATAATTTTCCCCAAAATATTCTTTTAATTTGATTGTTTTTTTACCGCCTACAACTTGCCCGTTTGCATCTAATAATTGTGTCGATAAAGTCCAGTCATCAACCGTAGTGTGCAACGGATCGTCGCCAAAATGTCCTACTTTCTCAATGTACTTATTGACAATATTAGCTTCAAACGTTGGACGAATTTGCAACGTAGCATTTTCATATTTATCATCAAGGTCTGTTCGAACAACAAAATTAGACAGTCTCACTTTTGGCACTGCTTGCAAGAACACTTCACGCTCTATTCCGCTCATACGCCAATGATCTTGTGCTTCCAAATAGCTACCGTCTGACCAGCGGTACACTTTTACGGCAATTTTATTTTGTCCCTTTTTCAAATGTTTGGTAATATCAAATTCAGATGGCAAACGAGTGTCTTCGCTATAGCCTACAAATTCTCCATTTACCCAAACGTAAAAAGCAGAAGAAACCCCTCCAAAATGTAGAATCACATCCTTGTCTTTCCAAGTATCATTCATTTCGAAAGATTTCACATAATGGCCAACAGGATTATCGTTGTGATTGATAAACGGAAAATCACTAAAAAATGGATAAGTCGAATTCGTATAAATCGGAATTCCGTACCCACGCATTTCCCAGTTCGAAGGCACATCAATGGTTTTCCATGAAGAAGTATTAAAATTTAACTCTTGAAAAGTTGTTGAAGCATCAGCGGGTTTTGGTACCCAATTGAACTTCCAATCACCATTCAATGATTTGAACCAAACTGATTTTTCTCTAAGATTTTGCTTAGCCAAAGCTTCATTTTCATACGAATAGAATGTAGCTCTCGCTTCGAGTTTATTAATATGATTCACAGCGGGATTTTCCCAATCATTTTGTTGCGCAAACAACCCAACACTTAAAAATAGGACTACTAAAAGGATTTTCGTTTTCAATGGTTTTAATTTTAGTTATAATGTTTTATAAATTGGGGAAATATCCAAAGGATCTTCCATTTCTTTTTGTACTTTGAGTAAATCTTGGAACAAAGCCCTCACTTTACTTTTGTTCGCAGGAAGTCCAGCGATATCGTTCATTTCTTCTGGGTCTTTGTTCAAGTCGAATAACAATACTTTATTGATTTTTGGATAGACCAATAATTTGTATCCATCTTTTCGAATCATACGTTGCAAATCTAGATAAGCTCCGTAAATTTCTTTGTAATGACTTTTTTTGGTTTTACCAGTTGCCAAATCTAAGAAACTATGAAAATCAATATAACTTGGTTTTACCGCTCCAGCCAATTCCAATGACGTTGCCATAGCATCTTGAAGGTAAATATCTTCGTCTATTCTTTTATTTTTAGGAATGTTTGGCCCTACCACCACAAAAGGAGCTCGGATACTATGATCAAACAAACTCTGTTTTCCTATTAAACCGTGTCGTCCCATTGCCAAACCGTGATCGGCGGTAAAAATGATATAGGTATTGTCCATTTTTCCCGATTTTTTCAAGGCATCAAGTATAAGTCCTATTTGCTCATCGGCATAAGTAATGCTTGCATAATACTCTTGCATATGTGTTTTAATCGCAAATTCGGTTCTTGGAAAAGGAGCTAACGCTTCGTCTCTTAAACTTGGTCCATTACCAATTGCGTCTTTAAAAGGATATTCTGGTAAATAACTTTTCGGAATCGTTAATTTGTTTAAAGGATATTTTTCTTGGTATTCCTTTGGTGCTTGGCGTGGATCGTGTGGTGCGCTAAATGCCAAATACATAAAGAAAGGATCTTTTTTGGTTTTTGCTTGATCAATAAACGCAATCGCATCGTCTTTTAAAACAACACTCCAGTGCGTTCCACCTTTCCAATGTCCTCCTTTTAAAGTATCGTAAGGCAACCACGAATGGTCGTTTTTACTCTCTGGACGGCTGTAACCGTTAGGCATCAACGCTCTAGCATTGGCTCCGGGTATTTTGGAAATCGAATCAAATTGACGAACCATTTTCCCATGTTCCCAAGCGTCTGCTGGCATTCCGCCACGAACATCTTTGGTGTGTGTAAATACTTTTCCAACAGGAATTTCGACATGCCATTTACCTGTTAAGTACGTTTCGTATCCTTGTTTCTCCATGAGCTTCCCCCACGTTTCGGGTGCTGTATCTGCTTTTTTATTTTTTTCGATAAATTCATTTGCTTTCCATACCGAACAACCCGTAATCAACATCGCTCTCGAAGCAACACAGATGGCACCACTCCAGGAGCCCATATTATAAGCATTTGTAAAAGTGGTTCCGTTTTGAACCAAAGCATCCATACTAGGAGTTTGGATTTCTTTGTTACCAAGTGCGTGAATTGATGTATAAGTTTGATCGTCTGTAAAAATGAAAACGATATTGGGTTTATTACTGATGTTCTTTTGACCAGTTATACTATTTGAGTTTAAAACAAATAACACTGCAAATAAAGTAAAATAGCTAAATCTCATGATATCGTTTTAAATTAAAAAAAGTAATACTCGCCCCTTATGAGTGGACGAGTATTATAATAAACTAACTAAAACTAACATTGCAAAGATTGTTATTAAAAGGCAGCAAAGTAGCTCCAAATGGTTTTATAAGTACTACAAATGTTCAAATTTCGTTATTCTGGCGCTTTTTGACTGAAATTAAATTGTTAATCATTCCTATAATATACAACCACTACATAACAAATATCAAACTATTATCCTTCAATACCAACTTACAAAATGACAAAGCACACTATTTGGTCTCTTTGTTCAGTTAATATCTAGTGGGAATGCATTTATGGTGAATAAATAATCCTATTTTATTGGTAAAACAGAAACTATTTCGTCAGTTTAAATTTCTAAAGGTTCGAAAAACTGATGCTATATTTTGGATTATTTTTCTATAAGTTAAGCTCAAAAACAGGTCCATTCATAGGAATAAAAATCTTTTGTTATAGTTATTAGCACATAACTATCAGTACGCAGACCACTAATATCCTACCTTGCACCTCTAAATAAATTTGTAAAATAATGAAAAAAAAGTTTGTTTTATTTTCTTAATTCCGTTTTTATCAATGGCCCAAATTGATAAAAAATATTTTAAAAAATTAAAAGAGGAAAAAGTTATATCCGATCCTTCTGTCGAATGGAAGAATTTTGGACCAGGAATGTCAGGTTACAATGAAGAGTTTTGGTGCCATCCAACAGATAAAAATGTTATGTTCATGGGCCCTGATATGCATGTCGCTTATGGTTCATGGGATAACGGAAAATCTTGGCAAACCATAAAAGATAGTGATGGTGATGGTAGTGATTTAGAACGCGTTCACGATATTACTTTTTCTACCAAAAATCCAGATTTTGGTTTGGCTTTAGAACGTGCTGGAAAGCTTTTTGAGACAAAAGACAGAGGAAGAACTTGGAAATTAATTTATACCATACCTGGAGAAAAAAAATCAGGAAGCAATGCACATACTAAATTGGCCATCCATCCAACAAATGATGCTATTTGGTTTATTGGAGCAGGAGATTTATGGAATGTAAAAGATAACCACAGATCACTGAAAAATCTTCACGGTAAATATCACGATAGAGCTCAATATGGTTATATTTTAAGAACTAAAAACGGTGGTAAAAGTTGGGATAAAATAGCAAATAATATTAATGAAAAATTAGATGTTGCTCGTATTATCATCAATCCAAGTAAGCCAGATGAAATGATTATTGCTACCAATTTTGGCGTTTTTACAAGTGCTAATGGTGGAGATGATTGGAAAGCCGCAAATAAAGGGCTGCCAAATAAATTACCAAGAGATTTAACTTCCTATTACAATGCAAAAACCAAAGAATTTGTATTATATATGGTGGAACAAACCGTTTATGAACCGAACGGTAAAAGTATTTCTACTAAAGGTGGCGTGTATAAAAGTACAGATAGCGGTAAAAGTTGGAACAACATTACAGGTGATCTTGGTGTGAACTTCAATAAAATAACCTACGGTGCTCACCTGAATAACTATTTTAAAAACATAGGTTTCTTTTTGGGTGTAAATGCCAAAAATTTATATCCTGAACTTCCAGAAAACACTTATTCTGCATTTAATAGAATCGTGGTAAATCCTATCAATAAAGACGAAATTTACCTAGTTGAAAACCAACGTCATGATAAAACTTTTGGACCTGGTGATGCTTGGAAAACGGTTGATGGTGGAAAAACATGGGTGATTTGTGCTCGTGCCGGACAATATTGGTTAACAAATAAGGACAAAAAATACTGGGAAGACAAAGGGAATCCAACTGGTGCCAATGTAGAATTTTCTCATGTTGCTCGTTCGTATGAAGAACTAAGCGAAACTGCATTCGGAAATAGATTATTGGCTATAAATTCTGTTGGTGATGTATTTATTGGAATTGGTCAACAAACACAACGCTCTACAGACCACGGAAAAAGCTGGCAACAAATTGATGATTATGAAACCAAACCAGGTAGCAATGCGTGGGTAGGTCGTGGTGATAGTGATTTACCAGGAAGATTTATGTTGCTAGAAACTGGAAAAAAAGACAGATACTTATTATGTAGTGGTGAACATGGTTTGTGGGAGACTGCAGATCTTGGCGATTATCCAGACAAAGATGCTGTAGCAGTGAAACAAATTGAAGGACAAGTTCACGATCATAGCGGAAATGATGGAGCACATTCCATATCAACTGTTGCGGTGCATCCAAATAATCCGGATATTATTTACTTTATAGCTTGGAGACAAGAACATAGAGGAAAATTAAGAAGAACAATGAATGGCGGAAAAACTTGGGAGGATATTTCAACCATTTTCGAAGGAAAAAATAATTCGTACGAAGGTCTTGCAATGACTTATTCATTGACTATCGACCCAAAAGACCCAAACAACATGTATTTCTGTTCGATTAGAAGAACAATTTCTGAAGTTGGTAATTCGGTAAACGAAAAAGTTTTGACAAAAGGTGGTTTTGGTGTTTACAAATCCACTGATGCAGGTTACACATGGGAACCACATAATAATGGATTACCAGAAAAAGGAAGCGTTAGAAGAATTATTATGGATCCTAAAAACTCCAATGTTCTTTATGCTTGTTTGAACAAGTTTTCAGGAAATGAGCCAGATGGTTTATACGTTTCAACAGATAAAGCCGAAAGTTGGAAAAAAATGAATATCCCATCAGAAATTCAAGGGGTAAACAATTTGTTTATTGATAGAAAGACAAGCGATATGTTCTTGTCTGCAGGGTATCGCAATGGTGATGCTGAAACTGGTGGTGTTTGGAAAAGTACCGATAATGGTAAAAAATGGAGCAAATTCTTTATTGCACCTTATGTATGGCAAACAGAAGTTTCTCCTGCAAATTCCAATATTATTTTGGTAACGGTTCCTGCACAAGTGGGTAATAGAGAAAGCCAATTTAGAAATCCTGGAATTTATTTAACCAAAGACGCTGGAAAAAACTGGTCAAAAATCAATAAAGGCATCGGACAGCCAAATAAAATGGTGGATGTAAAACCAGACCCAGTCAATGAAAATATTATTTGGAGCGCTGCTTGGGGAAGTGGTTGGTTCAAAGCAATGCTAAAAAAATAAGTAGCTTTAATGAGGGCATGGTTTACTACTCTATCCTCATAAGTACTTTCTATAGATTAAACAAAAAAAAACCAAGACTCACATCTTGGTTTTTTTTTTGTTATAACTTCCACCTCTATTTGGTGCTCCATTTTTGAATTAATGCTTCGAAAATGATACGATTTTATCGTTTAAGTAAAATTACTTTATCGGAATCTGAACATTATATGATTGCAAAACGCCTTTATCATCAACGATATCAGCTGCACATAGTATGGCGACTGGTTTTCCTTTTTCGATATACAATTGTGGTCTTTCTAGGTGCTCTAATTTTTGAACTGTGCCGTTTTCCCATTTAATTTCTAGCGTAGAAACCAAAGCGTTCTTAGATAATTACCAATCAAAACCATCATTCGATTCGAATAAAACCAATCCCCTACCTGCTGTTGTAAAAGCGCCATGCATGTCTTTGAGAATGGCTCTGTATTTTCCGTTTTGGTACCAGATAAAAGGGTCTTCGACAGGAAAATCATATCCTTCAGTAACAAAAACTGGTTTGTCATATTTTTTAAAAGGACCTGTTGGCGTTTGGGATGTAGCTATGCAATGCACTACGGGACCACCCATAATCCCGGGTTTCTTTTTCCCTACTGCTTTATAGACCATCAAATAGGTTCCGTCGGGTCTTTGCGTAATAGACGGATTACTAACCATCAAGGGATCAAGAGCTTCAGTATTTGGACTGACATCGATAATAGGTTTGTCAAAGCTTGAACGGTTGACACTGATGAAATATTGACAATACTCCCAGTTTTAGCACTATTTTTTATTGCTTCGCCAAATAGCTGAGTAGGTAAAACGGTTCCAAATAAGTTAAGGTACATGACTTCTTGCAAAGCGCCCATATTCATTTTAAAAATATCCTGTTCTGGTTGAATCACGGCATCTGGCATATTTCCACCAGCTGCATTTACTAAGCCATCAATTTTTCCAAATTTAGAAAGTACTAGATCGCGTGCTCGAATCAAATCGCTCTCAATGGTTACGTCAGCTATCAGAGCAATCGCTGTTCCTCCAGCATCTACAATTGATTTGGCTCTTTGTGTTGCAACTATTTTGTTTCTCCCTAGAATACAGACTATTCCACCTGCTTCATGTATTCCTTGTGCAAATGCTCCCCCTAGAACTCCAGCTGCTCCAGTAACTACTATTGCTTTATTTTTTAATGTAAAATCAGTCTTCATTTTTATCAGATTTTCATTCAGTTTTTTTCCAGTAAACGTCCATTCTTTTGATAGCATCTCCCTCGTATTTGCGTTTGAGCATCCACAAGGGACGTTCTAAAGTTTGTTCCCAAGAAAATATTTTCTTGTACATTTCTTTTACTCTTTCTGGGTTTTGATCGGCTAGATTGTGCATCTCTGAAATATCTTTTTCTACGTCAAATAATTCTGCAGGACGATCTGGAAAACGAAGTAATTTCCAATTTCCATCTCGCATTGCTGATCCAACTTCGCCTTTCCAGAATAATTCTTGGTGAGGTAAATTGGTGTTTTTACCTAAAACAAAAGGCAATAAATCCACTCCGTCAATATCTTTTAAATCCATAATTTTACCGCCTCCTATTTTGTAAAAAGTTGGCAATAAATCAAAAGTAGAAATGGGTTTGTTATAAACTATATTTTCGGGTAAGACGCCTGGCCAGCTCATAATAAAAGGCACTCTGATTCCGCCTTCCAACAAAGTCGCCTTCATACCACTCAAAGGTAAATTATCTGCGGTTGTAGAATCGGTTGGACCACCATTATCATTGGTAAAAATAACAATCGTATTCTTGTCTAATCCTAATTTTTTTAATGTTTCAAAAACTCGACCACAGGCACGGTCAAGAGAAAGTGTCATAGCGGCCAAGGATTTGCGTTTACCCGTTAATTCCGGAAAATTGACCAAATCTTTTTTGTCTGCTTCCAATGGTGCATGAACAGCATTGAAGGCGAGATAGACGAAAAACGGATTGTTTTTGTTTTTTTCTATAAAGGCAATAGAGGCATCTGCCAAAACATCGGTCATGTATTCATTCGATTCTTGGAAGTTTCCAAAACCACGTTCCAACCGATTTTCGGTCTTTACATTTTTATCATCGGGATCGTATTTGTAGTAACTACGAGCCCCGCCTCTAAAACCAACAAAAGTATCAAAACCACGTTTTAAAGGATGAAATTCATCATTACTTCCCATATGCCACTTACCAAAAATAGCGGTTGTATAGCCCAAGTCTTTCATATAATTTCCAATAGTTTTTTGATCTAATGGCAATCCCATATCATCATCCGCTAGGCATGATTTAACCATATAACCTGGCACATTATTTTCTTCAAAACCAAAGCGCTCTTGGTACTTTCCAGTTAACAATCCAGCTCTTGAAGGGCCACAAACTGCAGCGGTAACATAAGCTTGCTCAAATCTCACTCCTTGTTTTGCTAATTGATCTAAATAAGGTGTTTTCATGACTTTGCTGCCTTGAAAACCAAAATCGGAATAGCCTGCATCATCAGAAACAATGAGAACTATATTCGGTTTTTTCTGTGCTATACCTATTGCGGTAAAAAGTCCTATTGCTATAAAAAGCAGTGTTGTTAATTTGTTAATTTTAATACTCATTTTACTAATTTTTAAATGTACCTAAATATTTATACGCTCTGGATTTCTTATTTTAATTGCAATAGCATTTCTTGTAATGTCGCTGTACCCAATTTTAATTTCCACTAATTTAGGCGAAGAACCAGCAGTTTTAAACCGCGGACAATTACTTTGAATGGGGAGTTGAATATTCGAGCTTCTTCTATTCGAAAAAAATAAGACATAAAAAAGGCGGTACATTTTGTAATGTAACCGCCTTTTCAAACTAACTTAAACTAAAAACAATTATGGTCTTAAATTCAATTTTTTCACTGTAATATCGTCCATATAAACTGTTACAGGAGTTGTTCCCCCTATATTATTTCTGGTTCTGAATACAAGTTTACCCGTTCCATTTGGGATCACTACGTTTACTTTTCCGTAAACCCATTGATTAGTTGGAGAACTTGAATTAAATGTAGCAAATTCTAATGCTGGATCTACTTGAGTTGCTCCACTTATTATAAATGTTCTCATTTCAACAGAACTAGTTCCAAAAGTATTAGTCGAAGGAAGGTACGTCCACGCTCCCACTTCGTATGTTCCTCCAGCTACTACAGGAAAGGTAATATCCCCAACATCAGTTCCGTCACTGGTATTCAACAAAGCAGCTACACCACCGTTTTTAACCGTTAGTTTTAATGACTTATTTCCTGAATGTACTTGCTCTGTAGAGTACAAATAACTACTATTGGCTGCTGTACACGGACCACAAAAAGTGATGTTTTGTCTCCAGTTAGTACTTGCTATTCCAATTGTTTCATAGCTATAGTCATAATTTGTTCCTATTAATACATTCACACCACTAGCAGCTGCTTCTCTTGCTGAAAAAGTAGCAGAAAAAACACCATCACTTGTTACTAATGAATTTATTCCTGAGTAAGAAACAAAAGCCTTATCATCATCATAAACGGTACGACCGTTCAAAGTAATAATAAGTATGTTCGTATCTACTGCATCACGGGTAACAGAAGCGATTGTAGATGAAAGACTCGCATTATTCTTATCTGTTAACGTAACCGAGAACTCATTCGCTTTAATTGAAACGGGATCAATTTCTCTACTAAAAACAAGAGAAATTTTACCATCTTTCTTTTTAACTTCAAGAAGCGTTACTGGAGCAGTAGAAGGGATAATCGTAATTAAGTCCGAAAAACTAGTTTTTTCTTCGCCAAATGGTCTAGCCGTATTAGCCAGAAGGTCAAAATTATAATTTCCTACTTTATTGTATCGAACATCTAAAGTTCTTTTATCATTAGATAAAGTTACCACTGTAGCACCTGTAGTCCAAGTAAAACTTGCAGGAGCACCTTCTGCAGATTCTACTACATATCGAACAACACTTCCTGCTGTAACTTGATTCTTCGCACCATTACTCAAATTTAATGGAGCTCCCACAGTTCCATTCGAATTCAAAACATTCACTTTTAGGACCGTTTTAATCTGAGGAAGAACAGTAACCTGAAAAATGGTATCTAACTCTTTCCCTTTGGCAGTATTTTCTAATACAGTGAAGGCATTATCGCTAAAAACTTGTTGTAATCTAACATCATGCACACCTACCACATTGAATATTGCTTTGACATTTGCAGCAGTTGAAGTAACATCATTATCTGAATCAACAATATCAGCAACTCCAGTTGGTAAAGTCCACAATCTAGATTCTACCCCAGAAGAAAGGTCCCCAAGAGTAATACTAGTTCCTATTCTAATAGTATTTGCAAAATTCATTTGTGAGGTTGCGATTACTCTACTATTAGCCTCATTTAAATTGATTGTATCGTATATGTCACTACAAGAATGCAAACCAAATATGGCAATGCAAACCGCTATAACTATTTTGAAATTTGTTTTCATATCTTTTATTTTATAAAAATTATTTATAACCCTTTATTTGATTGCAATTCAGTTGCAGGAATCGGGAAATAGTCATGAAATGAAGACTGATAATTTGCCACAGCTGTTAATGCTAATAAATTAACCGACCCCTCAATTGTCAATGGTGCTTTCCCTACAATGGTAGCAAAATTATCTCTTCTCCAACTCAAGTTAGATCCCAGAGTTGTAAACACATCTTTTACAATTCCCCAACGTACTAAATCCTTCCAACGATGTCCTTCAAAACATAGTTCCAATGGTCTTTCCACCATTTGAAGATGCGTCATTAAATTTTGTTTTGTAGGAGCCACCATAGGTTGAGTTATATACCTTTGTTTACTAATATTAAGTTGAGGAAACGTATTGCTGTTAGCGGCTAAATATTGTTTTAAAGTTTTAACCCCAGCTCTTTCTCTCACCAAATCAATATATTTTATTGATTCTGCAATAGGATCAGATACACCAGCAGGTAGCGTACTTGCATTTAATACAGCCTCTGCATACATCAAATAAACATCTGCCAAACGGATATGTCTAAAATTAATACCACTACGATTTAATGCTATTTCAGCCGTTCCTTGATACCAGTTGGTATATTTTTTTACTATAGCAGTCAATCCTAAACCTCTGTAAGTATGTACTTGAGTATTGGTATTGGTTACACCAAAATAGGTTCCTTCAAAATCTTTTGGAGCTATAGAAGCGGTAAGTCTTTTAGACTGCTTGTTGGTAACTCCTCCAACAGGTGCATTCACAGCATTATTGGTGTCTACTTCGTCACTTAAAAATAATTCATGTAAATAATAATTGGAGATAACCGTATTAAAGCCTCCAAATCCTCCGATGGATGCATATTGTGAACCAACAGCATTTGCCTCAGCACCTGATGCAAATGGAGTATCATCAACATTGTTTCCACTAGCACCTGGACTTGCTGTAGAACTATAAGCTACTTCAAGAATTGATTCTGAGTTAAATTCATTTTGATCTGTAAAATTGTCTAAAATTTTAGGCGTTAAAGTATAAACATTCGAGTCAATTACTTCTTTAAAATCTGTGGCAGCAAGATCCCATTTTTTATCGTATAAATATACTTTTCCGCGTAAGGAAGTAGCTGTACCAGAAGTTACTCTTCCAATATTTAAACCAGTCCATGATGGTGGTAAATTTAGTCTAGCATAATTCAAATCTGGAATAATTATTGTATTTGTAACTTCTTCAATACTACTCAATTTTTTATTAAAATCGGTAGTAGAAACCTCTGTACGAATCACCGCTTTACCATAAGTGTGAATTAATTGAAAATAGAAAAAAGCTCTTAAACATTTAGCTTGAGCTAAAATATTTTCCTTTTCATTTGGCGCAAAAGTCGAAGTATCAACCTTTTCGATCTGACCAATTACTTGATTGGCTCTGAAAATCCCAATATATAATTCACTCCATTTACTTACCACTTGTGGACTATTATCCGTATACGTTAATTGTCTATAAATCAATGGCCTGAAAAAAGTAAAGGTATCTGCAATATCCGCTCTTACTTCTTCATCCGGCAAACCACTACCACTTATTGATTGAAATTGCAAAGCAGCATATACAGTTGTCAAGGCACTATTAAACTGTGTAGGCGTTTTCCAAAATGTAGCCTCAGTTACCGAGTTAGGGTTATTTACCGTTAGAAAATCTTTCTCATCACAACTAGATAGTGATAAAATGGAGCATGTCATTATGGTAATGAACAATGCTTTTTGTTTTATTTTAAATTGTATCATTTTTTTTTAATTAGTTGTTAAAACTTAACTTGAGCTCCTAGAACGAATCTTCTAGCCACAGGATAATTTCCTTTATCAACACCTCTTGTACTTATCCCGTTACCCCCCACTTCAGGATCATAACCAGTATATTTAGTAAATGTAAAAGGATTAAATCCAGTCACATAAAACCTTAAACTTCCAATTTTAACTTTTTCTAGTAATTCTTTAGGTAATGAATAACCAATTGTTATATTTCGAATTCTCAAATAAGTTCCATCTTCTAACCAAAAATCTGATCTAGCTCTAATACTTTCAGAGGATTGACTATTTTTAAAACTTGGAATATCAGAGTTTGGGTTTTGTGGAGACCATTGTGAAAATTGGTCTAAATGTCTTCCTTGTGTATAAGCAAAGAAACGCGCACCATTAAATAATTCAGCACCATAGGATAAATAAGACTGTACCGATAAATCAAAGTTTTTATATTTTAAGTCAATATTCAAACCAGCTTCAAAGGCAGCTTGACCTGAACCTGAATATACACGGTCATTTTCATCGATCTTACCATCTGCAACACCATTTGCACCGCTAACATCTTTATACATCATATCTCCTTTGACAGCAGTTGGATTAATTTTTTTGTACTCCGTTAATTGCTCATTCGTTTTAATTACACCATCATTTTGTAATAAGAAGAAAGCTCCCGCTTCATGACCTACAGCAAAAAAAGTAGTTTGATCGATTCCGTCTCCTAAAGAAACTGTTGGTCTACCATTTGGGTACCCTCTGTCAATCCCGTTCAAATCAACAATATTATTTACGTTTTTAGTAAATGTGGATGAGATATCATATTTCAATCCATTATTTAGCTGATTTTTATATCCTAATGCGATCTCAATACCCTTGTTTGTCATTTTACCAGCATTGATAAAAATAGGATTGTAAACAGTTTCCGCATTTGGTTGTGATGTACCCGCAGAAGGTGGTGTCTGGTATGGTAATAACATATCTTGTTTGTCATTACTATAAATATCTGCATTGAATGTCAATTTGTTTCTAAACATTGCCAAGTCAATACCGATGTTTTTAGAAGTACTGGTCTCCCATTTTAAATCTGGGTTAGAATATCTTCTTTGAATTAATCCAGAAGAAAGTGTTTCATTCAAACCAAATAAATAATTAACACCCGTTTCAATTTGAGAAGTTGCCGTATAAGGTTGAACGTCTTGATTTCCTAATTGTGCATAACTAGCTCTTAATTTTAGGCTTCCAACATTTTTCCCTAAAAATGAATTTTTAAAGAACTTTTCTTCAGAAATATTCCATCCTGCAGATACGGAAGGAAAAGTAGCATAACGATTGTTTAAGAATTTTGAAGAACCATCTCTACGCATACTAGCTGAGAATAAATAACGTTCATCATAACTATATTGAAATCTACCTAATAATCCTGCCAAAGTATAAGTGTTTACAAAACTAGTTGGCGATTTAAATTGTTGACCTTGCCCAATTTCTTGGGTATCGTTTGTAGGGAAACCAATAGCACCAATTGTTAATTGCTTCGAATTAAAATCTTCATAAGAAGAAACCGCAGTTGCTGTTAGACTATGTTTTCCAAATTTTACATTATAGTTCAACATATTCTCAATCACATTTCTCTCAGTAAACGTATACTCTTCTGTAAGTTGCGCTTGAAGAGTTGATGCCGTAGCATTTAACTTTCCATCCAATCCATAAATTAAATACGATGGAATAAAGAATTTTCTTTGATAATCATATTTATTTTTACTTAAACTTATTTTATAAGTCAACCCTTTTAAAAATTCATATTCTAAATTTACTGCAATATTTGAAGAGGATACTTTTCTTTCATCGGTGTTTTGCAATTGTTTTGCTAAAAATCCAAAATAAATAGTATTGTCAACAGGAATGGTTACCACATTATCTCCACTAATACTCAAGTCACCTAAAGGCAGTTGCCAAGGTTTTTGACCTATACTATATTCATACAAACCGAAAGGCTCTTGTTGTCTATTTTCTTCAGTCAAGCCTATAGTAGCGAATGCTTTAAATTTTCCTTTAGTAAATTGAGCATTCAGTCTAGAACTTAATCTGTCAAATCCAGAATTAATTAAAACTCCATCTTGATCGTTATAACTAGTATTAAAATTCAAAGACAAATCTTTGGTACCACCTGAGATTCCTAAATTATAATTTCTAAGAATCGCATTGTTATTCTGCACATCCTTCACAAAATTGGTATCATAGTTCAATAACTCAGGGGTTAATATAAAATACCCCGGAAGATTACCACCATTCAATACCGGTTGTACCGTAAAATCTGCAAACAATTGTTGTTGCGTATTCATTAATGGCGTACCTGAATAAATATTTTGAATTCCAGTATAAGTAGACAAATTCACTGATACATTACCAGGTTTTCCTCTTTTGGTTGTTATTAATATTACACCATTAGATGCTCTAACACCATAAACAGCCGCAGCCGCACCATCCTTTAAAATGTCCATTGTCTCAACTTGATCAGGAGCAATGTTCGGATTTGATTCATAAGGCACACCATCAACTACATATAAAGGCTCTAATTTTCCTAACAAGGAACCTACACCACGTATTTGAATATTTGCTGCTTCTCCTGGTCGTCCACTCGCTGCTTGTACATTTACCCCAGCAACACGACCTTGAATTGCTTCACTAATATCCGAAACAGGAGCGCGATCAATAATATCAGATTTTACTTGGACTACAGCTCCAGTTACTTCTTTTACCTTTTGCTTACCATAACCAACATTGATTACTACTTCATCAAGTACTTTGGAGTCTGTCGCTAATACTATATTGATTTGGGTAGCCGAACCCACTATTTTCTTTTGTGTTTTAAAACCAACATAAGAAAAACTTAATGCATCGGTATCTTTTGCCATAATAGCATACTTACCGTCAATATCTGAAATCACACCAATCTTAGTCCCAGAAACCAATACCGAAACTCCTGGTAATGGGAATCCCGTATCATCTTTAACTTGTCCAGACACCTTTCTTTGTGCATTCATTACACAAAAGCATAGAAGAAAAAACATTATTGGAAATGTTTTTTTCCAAAATCCATTCTTTTTTTTCATAAAAAATTTTTAAATAGGTTAATTAATTTGTCTTTAGTTGTTCTAACAATTACTCAATCAAAACCAATATATATTCCTGATATCGCAATTATTACATCGCAAAATTATATATTCAACACCAAACACAACTAAAAACCAACTTGATTAAAACTGTACACAACTAACAAAAATGAGCTAAAGTCCCTTAAAAAACAGTTAAACTCACACAACTAGACGTGACAACAAACTATATTTTAAATATTTTATTGATGCACTAAAGTGATCTCGACTTAAAACCAAATTCTGGTATTTAAAAAAACATATGTAATAAAAAAAGCTCCGACTTACTGACAGTAAATCGAAGCTTTTTGCAAATAAGGACTTTTATAGGGATCAAAAATCAGCTATGAATTCATTTAAATTATCATTCCTATCCAACTTAAATTTCTTGCGAAGTCGATAACGTGACGTATGCACACTTTCAAATGAAATGCCTAGAAGTGAAGCCATATCTTTACTTGAAAAATTTAATTTTATAAGTGCACAAATCTTTAAATCTGTTTGTCCTAATTCGGGATATTTCTCTTTTAGATTGGTATAAAAACTTTGATTAACAGCCGTAAATCGGGCTTCAAATTCTTTCCAGTTGCTACTAGGTGATCCTTGAATTGTTTTCAGCATTTTGTTAATTGTCCGCACATCAACATCCTTATCATCTGTCAAATTAAGTTTCAACCTTTCTATAAACTCTTCTTTCTCTATTAATTGTAAAGCAGAACTAGTTAATTCCTTATTCTTTAATTCTAAAATGGCTTTACTTTTCACTAATTCCATTTCCTGCTTCTCGGCAATAGATTTGTTCTCTGCCTTATGCTTTCTTCTTATACTTCTTACAAACAAATATCCATATAAAACTAATGAGAGTATTATTATAGTATATAAGATGGATTTCAAGAACCACACTTTTTCTTCACTTTCTAATTGCTCAATACGTTGCTTGTTTAAAATCTCTTGTTCCTTTTGTTTTTGAACCCTATATTTATCATTAATCTCAAACAAATGTTGACTATTTTTACTCCCTTTCCCAAAAACTTCCGCATTTAATTGGCTAGCTAAGTTAGAATGCTGGTAAGCTTTTTGGAAATTTCCAGTTTTTGCATACGTTTTAGACAAAGCCTCATGATCCATGATGATATAATTCTCATGGCTGTGATATTTCCCAGAGAAAGTCAACGATTTTTCATAATACAATATACTTTGACTTACATCACCTTTTAGTCGGTGTACTTCAGCAATCAAATAGTTAATAATGATTAAATACGATGGATCGTTTTTTTCAAAATACAGATTGGATTCTTGTAAACCCTCCAAAGCTGAATCATATTTTTTATCAACTGCCTTCAGAAAAGCCGCTTCGACTCGCACGAAATAATTTTTATCCCCTCTATTAAGTTTATTGTGTATAATTTGACAACTATCCAAATATATTTTTGATTTTACATAATCCCCATTAACACGATATAAATTCAAAATAGAAAAATAATCTTGAATCATTAATTCAAATTTCTTCACTTCCCCTAAGCCTTTATTATTCTTAGTAAGATTTAATGAATTATTGTAATAACGGAGTGCTTCCATATCCCTATCATAGTAACTAAACAACCAACCTAAACCTTGGTAAATCATTGCTTTCGAATAATCATCTTTGGAAGCATCCGCTAAAAAAAGTGCTTTCCAATAGCCATCATAAGCTTTACCATAATCTAATCTGTGGGCGTACAAGTCGGACATATCACGTAAGTTTAAAATAATATTTACGGTGTCCTTATTTTCAGTATTGTATTCGATACTTTTTTTATAATGATAAATAGCCCCTTTATAATTAGTATATTTAATTTCATTTGCCTTCTCTAGGTAAGGATTGGTAGCACTATGCTCCTGACTGTAAAAATGAAAAGACGTAAATAAAAAGACTGTCAATAGAATAAACTTTGTATTTGTTGAAATACAAAATTTATTCAAAAACTTATAAAAAGTATTTCTATTCATATTAAATAATATTTAGTTGGTTTGGAATTTGGTTTATAAATAGTCAATGATTTTGAACCGAACGATACGAGAACAATTCTAAAAGAGTACAATATAGTTACAGTCTAGTTAATAAAAGTAAAAAATTGCCAAAAAACACCAATGTTCAGTTTATGTCTAGTCGATATTAAAAACCAAGAACCATATTTATAAGATATTTGTATCACAGAAATATTCGCATTAATTATGATACACAATTTCATATTTACTATTTTAAAATCCTTTTTTATATCAAAATCTCAGTTATAAACATAATAATCAATTTACCATAAACCCCTTTTTACTAGAAACTTTAAGTTTATCTGGAACAAAATTATAATAAGCTCAGTTCGTTTAGGAACATAAAAAACAATTAATGATTCAGTTTAGAACTCCTTTTTAAACATATAAAAACAATCATAAGAACTAAACATTAGACCCAACAATTACAAATTATATACTTATCATCATGAAGAAAAAAAAGTCCAAATATTCCGTAAAAAAAATAGTTCAGCTCGGCATTCTTAATTTAATTACGGTTTGTGCTTGTGCTCAAAATAACACTCAAGATTTTAATTTTGACTGGAATTTCAAGTTAGAAAACACAACCAATGACAGTTGGAAAAATGTAAACCTCCCACATGATTGGAGTGTTGGTTTTTCTTTTGACTCTATAAAAGGAGAAGGTGCAACAGGATATCTTTTAGGAGGTATTGGTTGGTACAAAAAAGATTTTAAAGTAAAACCTAGCAAAAATGAAACTACCTATATTCTATTTGACGGAATATATAATAACAGTACACTTTGGCTAAATGATAAAAAATTGGGCGAACACCCATACGGATATTCTCCATTTTTTTATGATTTAAGTGCTTATTTAAACAATAACAGCAATCAAATTAAGGTAAAAGTAGACCATTCAAGATATGTAGATAGCCGCTGGTACACTGGATCTGGTATTTACAGAAATGTAAAGTTAGTAACCAAAAACAACCTACATATTCCTATTTGGGGAACTTATATCACAACTCCACAAGTGTCTTTGCAAGAAAGCAAAGTTCACTTAGAAGTTAAGGTTAAAAACAACTTTGATAAGGATGAGACTTTTGACATCATCATAACAATACTTGATGGTAAAGGGCAAAAAGTAGCCGAACAAACCACAAAAGGAAAAGTTAGTTCCAAGAAAGAAACAAAATTCAACATCGATACCACTGTAAAAAATCCAAAATTATGGGATGTAGTGAGTCCTAGTATGTACACGGCACAATTTAAAATTGTACAAAACGGAAAAACAGTCGATGAGAATCAGACTAAATTTGGAATCCGAACTATCAAATTTGATGCGAATACTGGTTTTTACCTAAATGGTCAAAACATGAAAATCAAAGGGGTTTGTTTGCATCATGACGCTGGTCTTGTAGGAGCTGCTGTACCAGAAGGAGTTTGGAGAAGACGCTTTGAAAAACTTAAGGAAGCTGGAGTAAATGCAATCAGAATCTCTCACAATCCAGGTTCAGATGAATTTATTTCGCTTTGTGACGAAATGGGAATAATGGTTCAAGATGAGTTTTTTGATGAATGGGACAATCCAAAAGACAAACGTAAAAACATGAAAGAACAATCAGTAGACGCGATTACCCGCGGATACGGTGAACATTTTCAAGAATGGGCAGAACGTGATTTAAAAAATACCATGTTAGCACATAGAAACCACCCAAGCATCATCCAATGGAGTATTGGAAATGAAATTGAATGGACATACGAACGAAATGCAAAAGCCACTGGTTTCTTTGATAATATGGATTGGAGCGGAAATTATTTCTGGTCACTTCCACCTAATTCTATTGAGAAAATTCAAGAAAACTTGCGCACCCTTCCTAGGGAGAAATACGACATTGGTGAAACTGCTAAAAAACTGGCAAAGTGGACTAAGGAAATGGACACCACTAGATATGTTATTGCTAACTGTATCCTTCCGTCATCAAGTTATGAATCAGGATATGCAGATGCATTAGACATGATTGGTTACAGCTACCGCAGAGTAGTTTACGATTATGGACATAAAAACTATCCTGAATTACCAATAATGGGTACTGAAAACGTAGCACAATGGCACGAATGGAAAGCCATTATTGAACGTCCTTTTATTTCTGGAACTTATTTATGGACAGGTATTGATTATTTGGGCGAAGCCAATAAACAATGGCCTAAAAAAGGAATAGATAGTGGAATATTAGATTATGCTGGATTCGAAAAACCATCCTACCACATGATGAAATCATTATGGAATGATGCTCCTGAATTATATATTGCCACACAAAGACTGAATAAATCAATCTATAAAATTGATGAACAAACAGGAGAGCCTGTAGAAAAAAAGAAAAATGGATGGGAAACTGCGCTTTGGGTTTGGCATGATGTCAACGAACATTGGGAGTACCAATCTGGAGACAAGACAATTGTCGAAATCTACTCGAATTGTGATGAAGTCGAATTGTTTTTGAATGATAAATCATTAGGAAAGAAAAGACTAAACGATTTTGATGATCGTATTTATAAATGGGCCGTTCCTTTTCAAGCTGGAAAGTTAACTGCCAAAGGTAGCAAGTCAGGGAAGCAAATTACCTTTGAAAGAATTACGCCAACAGAAGCTTACCGTGTTCAATTGACAACAGACAAGACTAGTCTCTCCGCAGATGGATATGATGTAGCACATATCGTAGCACAAGTAGTTGATAAAGACAATAACCCTGTAAAAACAGTGAATCCAACAATCACATTTTCGATTGATGGAAACGTAAAAATACTTGGAGTAGATAATGGAGAAGTCGATAATGTTCAGGATTTTCAATCAAATACTATAACCACCTCAAAAGGAAGATGTTTGCTTATTGTTCAATCGAAAAAAGGAGCACCTACAAACGCAACAGTCGAGCTAAAAGAGGTTCTTTTCGAAAACAATAAAATAAATTTCACAGAAAAAACTAATTTCACCAGTAAAATCAAATTAACTAGTAAAAATTAAGTAATATTGTAATACTAATCAAACTTCAATTATGAATACAATTAAGAAAAGTGTCTTTGGACTACTCACAATTGGAATGACACTATCGGCAGTAGGTCAATCTGTAGAATGTAAAAAAGAGGAAGAAAAACAGCTAAAGGCTGATGCCATAAAATATAAAGATAAACTAGGTATTATGGATGTAAATCACTTAAGTGCAGCATCCAAAAGAGCACTAAAGTGGCCTAAAGATTTAGGTAACGAATGGTTTATCGAATTTGGTGGCTTACAACCCCTAAAAGGTGATTTAGCCTACGAAGAAGGTGTCGTTAGAAGAGATCCTAGTGCTATTATCCAAGAAAACGGAAAATACTATGTTTGGTACACAAAAAGTACTGGTCCAACACAGGGATTTGGTGGCGATATGGCGAACGAAAAAGTTTTCCCATGGGATCGTTGCGATATTTGGTACGCAACTTCACAAGATGGTTGGACTTGGAAAGAAGAAGGAATTGCAATTCCTAGAGGAAAAAAAGGTTCTTATGACGACCGTTCTGTTTTTACAGTTGAAATCATGAAATGGGATGGTAAATATTACCTGTGCTACCAAACAGTTGAAGGAATCTACAATGTACGTGTTCAAGAAAAAGTAGGTATGGCTTGGTCTAATTCACCAAACGGTCCTTGGGAAAAATTGGATGCTCCCGTAATTGCACCTGCTCAAAATGGTGTATGGAAAGGTACAGAAGACAATCGTTTCATGGTCGAGAAAAAAGGAGATTTTGACAGCCATAAAACACATGACCCATGTATATTGCCTTTTAAAGGGAAATTTTATTTGTATTACAAAGGAGAGCAAATGGGTGAAGAAATGACTTTTGGTGGTCGCCAAATCCGTCATGGTGTTGCCATAGCAGATAACCCACTTGGACCTTATGTTAAGTCCCCATATAACCCTATCAGTAATAGTGGACACGAAATTTGCGTTTGGCCTTACAACGGCGGAATCGCTTCGTTAATCACAACCGACGGACCTGAAAAAAATACCATTCAATGGTCTCCTGATGGAATTAATTTCGAAATAAAAGCTTCTATCAAAGATGCACCCCATGCAATTGGATTGAACAGAACAGCAGATAATGAAAAAGAGCCAACTGAGATTTTGAGATGGGGATTAACGCATATTTACAATAACTGGAATTACCAAAGCATCATGCGTTTCTCTTCTGAAAGAAAAACAACGCACGTTGCTGCTGGTGAAAAATCAGTAAACGGAAAAACAGAGAAAGCAGAGAACATGCATAAATAGAATAATTCAATTATTCACCAATAACTCCTCTTTTTGGATATACTTTAAAAGTAAATTCAAAAAGAGGAGTTATCTTTTAGGGAAGTGTAGTGATGCAGTATTGTTTTTAACAACATGAATCAATCCATACCTTTAATGTTAAAAAAAAAAACATAAACCACTAACAAAAAACAACTTAAAAACAGTTTCCGCTTTATTGTTTAGTTTATATCTAGTTGCTTTTTATCACAATCATAGCTACTTAAACTACATTTGTATGTACTAATATGTATTAACACCAATACCACCAAACTATGAAATTTTTCAAAACACTAATGTTCATTACTTTTTCTATTGTCATAGCGGCTGCATGTACAAAAGACGAAGCACCAGCGCCGACTCCCAAAGCTACTTCCATTAGCACCAAGACTCCTGTGGGCGCAACTTTATATTCTGAAATTGAAACAGGAGGAACCATTACTTTAGGAAATGACAATTTAACAATTACCGAAAGAGGAATCTGCTGGGGAGAAACCACCAACCCAACTACAGCAACCAATAAAAAAATAACTACTAGTACTTCCAATACATTTGATCTCACTTTGACAGGATTAAAAGAAAACCAAATCTATTACCTAAAAGCCTATTTTGTAGCTGGTTCCGTAACTTTTTATGGTGATCAAAAACAACTGACAACTGCCAAAAAACCAAGCGAAGTTAGTTTTCTACCAAGTGCTGGAAACAATAAAAGTTGGGTTATTCAACCTGTTTTCTCCAATGAGTTTAATTATGATGGAAAAACAGCCGATTTTACCACCAACTGGCAAGACCGTTTCTTTAATGGATGGACAGGAGCTCTTCCAACTGTATATTCTGCTTCTCAATCAACCATTACTGGTGGAGAATTAGTCTACAAAGCTACCATCGAAAAAAAATCAACTGGAGATATAATTCGAACAGGAATAGTTACTTCTAAAACTAAAGTCGGCTATCCAATGTATATGGAAGCACGAGTGAAAATTAGCGAATCGTCATTAGCTTCAGCTGTTTGGATGCTCAGCGAAGACTCAACTCAGGAAATTGACAATCTAGAAGCTTATGGCGATAAAACGAATGATTACTACTTCAAACGTTTACACTTAAGTCATCATGTCTTCATAAGAACACCATTTCAGGATTACCAGCCATCTGGTTTGGAAACCTATTATGCTGATGGCAAGGGAACACAATGGGCAAACGATTACCATAATTATGGAGTATTATGGTTAGATCCTTTTACATTAAAATATTATGTAGATGGTGTACTAGTAAGAACAACGCCAATCAACCAAATTGACCCTAATAATTATGCTGGTGGAACTGGACTTACCAAGGATATGTATTTAATTATTTCGGCCGCATCCCAACCCTGGAGACAATCACAAGGCATAAATTACTTTACTGATCCATCCGTGTTGGATGATGCTCGATCAACCATGCGCGTAGACTGGATTAGAGTTTATAAACCAGAATAGAGGATACATAAACTAGTTAAAATCAAACTTATTTTATAAATATATTTTTTTTTCAAAGTCAAATAAATAAAACTATTTTTGCACACTATCTAGTACACAATCAAATGACTCAAGAAAAAGAAGATTTAAAATCAAACTATAACGTTCCAAATTTAGAAAGAGGATTACAAATCATAGAATTATTAGCAATGCACCCAAAAGGACTTACTTTGTCTGAAATCCTTCAGACTTTGGACGTAACCAAATCTAGTGCCTTTCGTATAACCAATACTTTGATTTTTAAAAACTATCTTCAAAAGAACGAAACCACCAAAAAAATCACGCTTTCGAGAAAGATGTTAACCTTGGGGATTTCTTCAATGAATGAGCAAAGTATTGTCGAATTGTCGATTGATATCATGAGAGCGTTACGTGACGAGTTGAAAGAATCAGTAATGCTGGGCGTAGTTCTTGGTAATAGCGGTACTATCTTAGAACAAGTCTCCTCCTCCTATCCTGTAAAACTTTTTGTTGAATTGGGAACGCGTTTCCATTTGCACAGCTCGGTTGGTGGAAAATCAATTTTAGCCTTTCTTCCAGACGAAGAAGTAGATGCCATTTTGAGTTCGGTTAAATTTGAAAAATTCACCAAGAATACCATTACTTCCAAAAAAGAATTTAAAGAACAATTAAAATCTGTTCGAGAATTAGGATATGCCATTGATAACGGCGAAGATATTCAAGGAATCCATTGCATTGGCGCTCCTGTTTTTAATGAGCAAGGTAGTCCTGTTGCCTGTCTTTGGATAACAGCTCCTCATGGTCGGTTACCCCATTCGGAATTTGAGGAAAAAGGAAAGATAATCGCTAAGTATGCTTTAGAAATATCTACTAAACTTGGTTATATCGAAAGGTAAACAACTACAAACCAATTAGTAAAAAGTACCTAAGATTTTTAGGTACTTTTTTTATTTCCTTTTTTTATTAACGAAACTTGTTTCAAATGTGAATAAAAAATCACTTTTAAAGTAAGTTACTTTCGTTCATAAGTCTTATATTTGTTCAAATAAGAAACAAGTTTACTATTTGAAACAAATATAAAGATGAAAGCAACTATTTATGAAGGGAATAAAACCTTCACTGTAATTAACAAAGAAATTGAAAATCCAGCAAATGGAGAAGTACGAATCAAAGTAGCCTACGTAGGTGTATGTGGAACTGACGTGCATATCTACCATGGAATGATGGACAAACGTGTGAGTATTCCAGAAACCATTGGACACGAAATGTCAGGTACGATTGATGCTGTAGGTGAAGGCGTAACAGGATATGCTGTTGGAGATAAAGTTGTTGTTCGCCCTTTGGATGACCGCAAAGCAAAAGCATCTGATAAAGGATTTAATCACATTTGTGAGGAATTAAAATTCATCGGAATCGATAGCCCAGGTGCTATGCAAGAATACTGGAATGTTCCAGCTTTTACACTTCACAAATTAAAAGACAATACCGACTTAAAATTAGCTGCTTTAATTGAGCCTCTTTCTGTTGCAACTCACGATGTACGTCGTAGTGGCTTGGTAAAAGGTGAAACTGCTGTGGTTTTAGGTGGTGGTCCAATCGGTTTATTAGTCGCTATGGTTGCCAAAGATGCTGGAGCACAGGTTATCATCTCTGAAGTTAACGAAAACCGTATTGCAAAAGCTAAAGAATTAGGTTTTGATGCTGTAAACCCTATCAAAATTGACTTAGTTGAATATGTAAAAGGAAAAACAGAAGGTCGTAAAGCCGATGTTGTTTTTGAAGTTGCAGGTGTTCAACCAGCACTTGACATTATGTGTGAAGTAGCAGGAATTCGTGGTAGAATCTTAATGGTAGCAATACACGGAGAGAAAAAACCAGTGGATTTATTCAAATTTTTCTGGAAAGAATTAAGCTTAATCGGTGCGCGAGTGTACGAAAAAGAAGATTACGAAAAAGCAATCGAATTAATCACAGCAAACGAATTGCCTTTCGAACAAATGATTACAGACGTTCAGCCTTTATCCAACATCCAACAAGTTTTTGAAAACATTGACAAAAACCCAGAAGGATTGAAAGTATTGATGGATTGTCAACTTTAAAAAAAAATAAAAAGTAAAATATGAAAGAATTATTTGATTTATCAGGTAAAGTTGCACTTGTAACAGGTGGAACTCACGGAATTGGAATGGCATGTGGAAAAGCACTAGCAAAAGCGGGTGCAAAATTATGTGTAAACGATATTGATGACGCAAAATTAGAATCTTGTAAGGCTGAATACGCTAAAGAAGGTATTGAGGTTTACACGATTAATTTCAATGTATGTAGTGAAGATGGTGTAGATAAAGGAATTAGTACAATTGAAGCAGAAGTTGGACCTATTGATATTCTAGTTAATAATGCAGGAATTATCAAGCGTGTACCCATTTTAGATATGCCAATAGCTGATTTCGAATTAGTACTTAATGTTGATTTAGTTGCACCATTAATTTTAGCAAAACGTGTAGCTCCAGGAATGATTAAAAGAAGACACGGTAAAATCATTAATATGTGTTCTATGATGAGTGTTTATGGTCGTCAAAATGTTTCAGCTTATGCAGCAGCAAAAGGTGGTTTAAAATTATTAACAGCCAATATGTGTTGTGAATGGGCAAAATATGGTCTACAAATAAATGGGATTGGACCTGGTTATATAGCAACTGAACAAACAGCGCCGATTCGTGTTGGTGGGCATCCTTTTAACGATTTAGTAATGACTCGTACACCTGCAAACCGTTGGGGAGAACCAGAAGATGTTGGAAATGCTTCTTTATTTTTAGCTTCAAAAGCAGCAGATTTCGTAAATGGTCAGGTTTTATACGTTGATGGAGGAATTTTAGCAAATTTCGGATATGTAAAAGGCGAAAACGACATATAAATTCTTAAATAACTCATCTGGTTAATAAAATAAATAAATATGAGCGTTTTAGATACATTTAGTTTAAAAGGAAAAGTAGCCTTGGTTACAGGTTGCAAAAGAGGAATTGGTAAAGCGATGGCAATGGGGTTGGCACAAGCAGGTGCTGATATTATTGGTGTAAGTGCTTCATTAGAAACAGAAGGAAGTGCAGTTGAAAAAGAAGTAACGGCTTTGGGTAGAAAATTCAAAGGATATACTTGCGATTTCGGCGACAGAAAAGCATTATACGCTTTCATCGAAGCAGTGAAAAAAGACTTCCCTACCATCGATATTTTGGTAAACAACGCAGGAACAATCTTAAGAGCTCCAGCTGCTGAACACCCAGACGAAATGTGGGATCAAGTGATTGAAGTAAATCAAAACGCACAGTTCATTTTAACTAGAGAAATCGGGAAAGAAATGATCGCTAGAGGAAGTGGGAAAGTAGTTTTCACGGCTTCATTATTAACGTTCCAAGGAGGAATAACTGTTCCTGGTTATGCTGCTAGTAAAGGTGCAATTGGTCAATTGACTATGGCTTTTGCTAACGAATGGGCAGGAAAAGGGGTTAACGTAAATGCAATTGCACCTGGATATATCAACACCGATAATACAGAAGCATTGCGTAATGACCCAGTTCGTTCGGCTTCAATCTTAGGAAGAATTCCAGCAGGTCGTTGGGGAAAACCTGAAGATTTTGCAGGACCAACAGTATTCTTATGTTCAGAGGCTGCTTCTTACATGCACGGTACTACGATGCTTGTTGACGGTGGATGGATGGGACGTTAATCAAATAACAAAAAATGATATTATTACAAAGAATAGCCTTTATAGCTCTAAGCATTCTATTTTTTATGACAACTTCAGTCCTGGCGCAACCCGGGTCTGAAGTTTCTCATAAAGACAACAGCCAGTTATCACAAGATTTGAGTGGTTTTAAATGGAAAATGAAAATGATGTTGCCTGGCGAAGGTGTCAAGGCAGGATTACACCAATTACCACCAGAAGATATTGAGACACTAGTGTGGAATTCTGCACAAGTGCCAGGAGATGTGTACACTGACTTATGGAAAATAGGTGCTATTGAGGATCCGTACTTTGGACGTAATAGCGTAAAAGCACAATGGGTAATGCACTACGAATGGTGGTATGCACTACAATTCAATGTTACTCAAGATTTAAAAGATCAATTGGTTCGAATTGATTTTGACGGAATTGATTATGCGTGCGATATTTGGTTGAACGGAAATTACTTGGGAAGTCACGAAGGTGCTTTTTCACGTTTTTCATTCGATGTAAATAAATACATTCGCAGCAGCAAAAAAAACTTAGCTAGTACTAATATGTTAATGATTAGATTGGCTCCTCCCCCACAAGTCAACGCCAAAGTTGCAGGTAGAAAAACACCTTGGTTTGGCGATTATTGGAGAGATTTAATTCCGTTTGGAATTTATAGACCAATCAAAATGGTTTATACTGGAAAAACAAGAATTAAAGATGTTTACCTACGACCAAAAATCGAGGACAACAACAATGCAAAAGTAACGCTAGAGGTTGAAGTTGAAAATACAGATTCGCAACCCAAACAAATGACGTTTACTTCGACTATTCAAGGTAAAAACTTTGAGTCTGAAGTAATCAAAACAGAATTTACCGAGACCATTGCTCCCGGAAAACAAACAATCAAGAAAGACATTTTTATAAAAAATGCACAACTATGGTGGCCTTGGGATTTAGGAAAACCCAATTTGTACATCAATAAACTGTCCTTGGCAGAAAACAAAATCAACCACGATTACAAAGAAACAACTTTTGGTATTCGTGAAGTAAAAATGGAATGGAATCCTGGTTTTACTAGAGATGAAGTGAGTTTTCCTAGAACTACGCTCATTAATGGTAAAAAAATATATATCCGATCGGCTTGTTGGGGCGGACCTCCAGACATTTTTACTGGTCGTACCTCTGACGAAAAATACCGAAAATTAATTCAGCTTGCCAAAGAAGCAAACATGAATAATATTCGAATATTTGGATGGCACCCCTCTGAGTTACCTATTTTTTACGAATTGTGTAGCGAAGCTGGAATTACAGTTTGGAATGATATTATTCCACTAGGAACTGGAAATTTGGCTAGAGATGAGGAATTTATAGCAACCACAATTGCCGAAGGAGTTGCCGTAATTAGAGAACGACGCAACAACCCATCCTTAATTATGATGGAAGGTGGCGAAGAAATGATGTTGCGTTCTGCCGATCCTGCATTTACTAGAATGTTCTTGGAGCGTCTTGGAAAAGCATTGCAAGCAGAAGTAGATTTACCTTACGTTCCCGATTCACCTATGACCGATGAACCTTCGCAAGAAGCAGGTTTTAAACCAAAAGAAGCCATTCATGCACTTGCTTATTTCTACGGAATGGGGCATTTGCCTATGGAAGATTGGTACAAAAAAATAGATTTTCCGATTGTACCTGAGTTTGCAATCACCTCTGTTCCCAATATCGAAAGTTTGAAGAAATTCATTCCAGCAAATGAAATCTGGCCTCCGGGACCAAGTTGGGGACATCATTGGGCAGATTTGGACCGATTGAGAGCGCAAAATTTTGATGCTTTTGGCAGCGAAAAAACAGGTTCATTACAAGAATTTGTAGATGCGACACAAGATTCTCAAGGGATTATCTTTCAATTAGGAATCGAACATTTTAGACGTAACAAACCCAAAAATAGTGGTGTTGCGCTTTGTCACTTTATTACCTACTGGCCTGATATGAAATGGGGAATTGTAGATAATTACCAACAAACAAAACGTTCCTACGAATTTGTAAAAACAGCCTATCAACCACTTTTAGTCAATTTGGATTTTGCTAAAAGAAGATGGCACAACGACGAAACATTCCAAGGTCAAATTTGGATTGTAAACGATTTTTATAAAGAATACAGCAATTGTGTTGCCAATTTCACAATAGAAAATGACAAAGGAAAAACCATAGAAAAAGGATCTTTTGAAGTTTCGAAAGTTGGCGAAAACAGTTCCCAAAAATTCTTTGATATAAAAACAGATAATCTTAAAAAAGTGAAATCTAATTTTTATGTCAAATTAGAATTGAAAGATCAAAATGGTGTGGTTATTTCAACCAATAAATACCAATTTTTGATTGGAGACCATGACCAAGCAGCCAAAGAATTCAAAGAAATGGGTGCTGAAATTAGAAAAAGAAACGGAATCTATAAATATTCTAATTACAACCAATTCTACGATAAATTAACGCGTGAAAATGGTGAAGAATATGAAAGTGAAACCGATACTGTAATAGCAAGAGGATTTAAAAATAAAAAATAATTTAAACTTATAAAAATGGCAGAAATTAAAGAATACCAATTATTTATAAACGGCGAGTGGAGAACTTCTACTTCTGGTGCTACAATTGATGTTTTAAGTCCTTCTACTGAAGAGATTGTGGCAAGAGTACAAAATGGAACGGCTGAAGAAGCTCTTGAAACATTAGCGCATGCGGATAAAGCACAAAAAGAATGGAAAAAGAAACCAGCTAGAGAAAGAGCTGATTTAATGTATAAGTTCTCTAACGAAATTAAAGCTAACTCTGAATATTTAGCGCAATTAATCGTAAAAGAACAAGGTAAATTACTAAAAGTAGCTCGTTTTGAAGTAGCAGTTGCCTCTTCTTTTATTGAGTATGCTTGTGAAGGTGCACGTCGAATTGAAGGAGATATTATCCCTTCAGACAATGCAAACGAGCAAATTTGGATTCAAAAAGTACCTCGTGGCGTAATTGTAGCGATTACTGCTTGGAACTTTCCATTTGCACTAGCGGCACGTAAACTAGGACCAGCTTTGATTGCGGGAAATAGTATTGTAATCAAACCAACATCCGAAACGCCATTATCTACTTTAGAGTTAGGAAACATAGCGAACAAAGTAGGGATTCCTGCCGGAGTAATCAATATCCTTACAGGTCCTGGTAGAGCTATGGGGAATGCTTTGGTAAAAAGTCCAATAACCAAAATGGTTACTATGACAGGTTCTACCCCGGTTGGGCAAGATATTGCTCGTAATGCTGCCGAAAATTTAACGCATGTACAATTAGAATTAGGTGGTAAAGCCCCTTTTATCGTTTTTGCAGACGCTGATATTGACGCTGCTGTAGATGCTGCTTTGCATTCTCGTTTTGACAATTGTGGTCAAGTGTGTACCTGCAACGAACGTATGTACTTACACGAAGATATTTATGATGTTTTCATGGAAAAATTTATTCCAAAAGTAAAAGCATTAAAAGTTGGTGACCCAATGTTGGAAGATACAGATATGGGACCAAAAGTAAACGCCGCCGAATTGAAAGCGATGGAGCATTTGGTAGCTGTAAGTGTAAAAGAAGGTGCAACAGTTGCGACTGGAGGTAACAAACCAACAGGTCCTGGATTTGAAAAAGGATATTGGTTTGAACCAACTATTTTGACCAATGTAACACAAGATATGACTATTGTTCATGAAGA
>NZ_JAOQMX010000036.1 GCF_025960985.1 Flavobacterium psychraerolatum
ATTAGATTTAAATATAAGAAAAAAGGAGTAGAAATCCATAGATATCTACTCCTTTTTATGTGTCAATTTATTAGAAAGACTTTTTCAGTGCCCTCAAAACTGATAGCTCTTTTTTTTATATAAAATCACAAATGTTTTAGTCTGCTAAAACAATTATCTTATTATCTTTCATCTCAATAGTTCCTGAAGAAATAGCCAACGTATACGTTTGATTATTTACTTTAGTAAATAAACTTGCTGATTCTTTACTAAACTCAAAACTATCAGCCGTAATACTTACGGTTCCTTTTTGAAGAATAGATACTATTGGAGCGTGATTATTTAAAATCTGAAAACTTCCATTAACTCCTGGTAAAGCAATTGAAGTTACTTCTCCTTTGAACAAAGACGCTTCTGGTGATACTATTTCTAAAATCATATTTTTTTGACTTATGAATTAAAAATTATGAGTTATAAGTTTATTAAAAAACTCATAACCCACAATTCATAACTTATTATTAAGCTTCTGCTAACATTTTCTCTCCAGCTTCAATAGCTTCTTCAATAGTACCTTTTAGGTTAAAAGCAGATTCTGGCAAGTGATCTAATTCACCGTCAATAATCATATTAAATCCTTTAATAGTATCTTTGATATCTACTAAAACACCTTTTAATCCTGTAAATTGTTCTGCAACGTGGAAAGGTTGAGACAAGAAACGTTGAACACGACGTGCTCTAGATACTGATAATTTATCTTCTTCTGACAATTCTTCCATACCCAAAATTGCAATAATATCTTGCAATTGTTTGTATTTTTGAAGAATTTCTTTCACTCTTTGTGCACAGTCATAATGCTCATCACCAAGAATTTGTGGTGTTAAGATACGAGAAGTAGAATCTAACGGGTCAACCGCTGGATAAATACCTAACTCTGCAATCTTACGAGACAATACAGTTGTTGCATCAAGGTGAGCAAATGTTGTTGCTGGCGCCGGGTCAGTTAAATCATCTGCAGGTACGTAAACCGCTTGTACAGATGTAATAGATCCTTTGTTTGTAGATGTAATACGCTCTTGCATAGCACCCATTTCAGTTGCCAATGTTGGTTGGTAACCTACCGCAGATGGCATACGACCTAAAAGTGCAGATACTTCAGAACCTGCTTGAGTAAAACGGAATATATTATCAACGAAGAACAATACATCTTTACCTTGGTCAGTTCCTGCTCCATCACGGAAATATTCTGCAATAGACAATCCAGATAATGCTACACGAGCACGAGCTCCTGGAGGCTCATTCATTTGTCCGAAAACGAAAGTAGCTTTAGACTCTCTCATTCCTGGTAAATCTACTTTAGACAAATCCCATCCTCCATTTTCCATAGAATGCATGAATTCCTCACCGTATTTTATAATTCCTGACTCTAACATCTCACGAAGTAAGTCATTTCCTTCACGTGTTCTTTCTCCTACTCCTGCGAATACAGAAAGTCCACCGTGACCTTTTGCAATATTGTTAATCAACTCTTGGATCAATACTGTCTTACCAACACCTGCACCACCAAACAATCCAATTTTACCCCCTTTTGCGTAAGGCTCAATTAAATCAATTACTTTGATACCTGTAAATAAAACTTCTGATGAAGTTGACAAATCTTCAAATCTTGGCGCTTGACGGTGAATTGACATCCCGTTCTCACCTGTTTTAGGCAATTCTGGCAAACCATCAATTGCATCACCAACTACATTAAACAAACGTCCGTAAACATCCGCTCCAATTGGCATTTTGATTGGGTTTCCTGTACCTACAACTTCATAACCTCTGCTCAAACCATCTGTTGAGTCCATAGACACAGTACGAACAGTGTTTTCACCAATGTGAGATTGTACTTCTAGAATTAATAAAGTTCCGTCTTTTCTTGTGATTTCTAATGAATCATAAATTTTCGGAAGCTCAACATCTTTACCGTTGAAAACTACATCGACTACCGGCCCAATGATTTGCGCAACTTTTCCTATTACTTTTGACATTACTTATGTATTTAATAAATAGCTAATTAGGTTTATGAATGCATTCGTTCAAAATCAACTGAACACCTGCTTTTTTCAAAGTGCAAAGATAATTTTTTAAAACAAAAAATCAATTTTTTTGTGTACAAAAAAAATAGTTTTTTCAAAATAACAATATCCTACAATTTGATAGTATAAAAAAAACCACCAAGATTAGGCCTCATGGTGGTTTTTTAAATATTTAAATCTATAATACTTTCGGGTATAATATTCGATAATTACCCAAATTCACACCTTTTATATTAGAACCATAGGTTGTATTAATTGCCGTTAAAAAATAATTAGCAATCAATGCATAACCTCGAGGTGAAGGATGAACGCCATCCAACGAAAATGAATTTCCTGTAACATAGGTTGATTTCATAGTATATCCATTAGCAACAATACCAGTAGTGTTTAATTTTTCCATTATAGCTTTTGTATCTACAAAAGCCAAGCCATTTGCACTTGCAGCAGCGGCAATAGTCACATTATAAGCATCGGTAGCCACTTTAATTTCAAGTACCTCGGTAGCCGTCAAAACATGTTTATCCTGCAATGGAAAAGTGATTCCAAATTTATCCAAAGGAGAAGGCGGAGCAAAACCAATACCAGAATCCAAAGCAGTTGGCGCTGCACCAATTGCCGACTGTGTAGGCAAAGTTACAAAATCAGCAGCAGTTGCCTGTCTCGCTTGACCGAATACTGCACCATAAAATGCCGCAGTTGCAGCACCAAGAGTCGGAGTAAAAGCTGCAGTTAATTGTGCAGACAAATTAGTCAAAGCCTCATCTTTAATCAATAAAGGGTTTGCTGAAGTAGCAGATAATAGTTTAATTCTATCAGGGGCACCAAAGAAAGTTAGCGCCGTAATTAAAGGAGTATATAAATCAGTATTTAAGGCTGAAATTGCTGCCCCTCCCACTGCCGCACTACCACCTCCCAAAACAGTAACGCTTAAAGGATTGTAAGGAACTGTTGTAAAATAAGGCAATGTACTCACATAAGGCAAATTAGCAACAACTCCTTTTGTACCACCAGCAACCAATTTAGTTACCATGCTTTTGTACAAAGCATCAAAAATAGCCACTGGGGTAATATCATCACCTGTAACAGCATCTTGAGAAGTTGGCACTCCTCCATTAGTCGCATACCCTAAAACATCATTTCCACCAATCCATAAACTAAAAAAAGTAGGATTTTGTGCCAACGCATCTGACAACACAGTCGCCGCAGGTGAAGATGCCATTCTAGCAAAATATGGATTACCAATACTACTACCATATCCCACAAAAGCAAGATGAATACACTTAGCACCTGGAATCCCATAATTATTAAAAGGACCTGTTAAATGTGCTGAAATATCTGTACTTGATGTACCATCAACTGCAGTTGGAACATTACCTGGGGCCAAATACAAACGTTTACCAAATCTAGCACTTTGAACTCCACCAGCAAGAAACCCTCCAACATTATCATTCATCAAAGGATTTAAGAACTCACCACCTCCAGCAAAGGCAAACTGCTGAGCTAGAATATTTGGATAGCCTGATTTTTGACCTTCGATAAACAAAGCACCATCACTAAATCCTGCGGCAAAAGAATCGCCTAGCGCTACATACTTTGATAAATTTGCAGTCCCTGAGGTTACCGCTTTACCATCTGTTGAGTTAGCATTTGCCACTACGGCATCATCATTATTACAGGCTACAAAAACTAAAGAAGCGAGTGCCAGCCATTTGAAATTTTTTATCATAATTAAATATGTATAAGATCCCACATTTTCACAATCATATATTGAGGGATAAGTTTTAATTTTATAGTATTATCTAGGATTAAGTGTAAACGACAAGAAGTATTGCTGACCTATCTGACCTGCACCTAAGACTTGTGTATATTCTTTTCCGCCAATATTTGAAGCACCAAGCTTAATAGTTGTTCTAATTTTCGGAATGGTATAATTCACCTGCGCATCTACAACAGTAGCCGATTTGATTGTTCCATCAACCATAGTTGACTGCCACAAATATTCACTGTTCCATCTTCCACTAATATTAAAACCAACATTTTTCAAAAGTCTATCATTTCCTAATGACATTTTCACTCTATGTTTAGGTGTATTAAATCCAGCTTCAAAACTTGGGTCTTTAGCTTGATCGAAACCAAATTCGGCATAGTTATAATTCAAACCCAATTCATAATCGGAAATAACTTTCTTAGACAAGCCTACCCCAAAACCAAAAGATTTAATTTCAACGTTTGTATTAGTATACAACTGAAAAGCCCTGAAGTTATCGTTTTGTAAAGCATGCAAAGTTTGATAACTAGTATCACCCAAATTTGTAGGATCAGGAGCTAAACTTGGATTATCTTCAACTTTTCCATAATAAGGAGCGATAACATTTAAGGTCCCTAAGAAGTTATTATATACATTATAATAAGAATTCAAATCTACAGAAACCCCTTCAAAATAGGATCGATAACCAATTTCAAATGCTTTTACCGTTTCTGGCTTAACAAAACTAACATCTGTTTTACGCAACAAAGCGGCGCCCGCAACTGGATTTGCACCAGCAATTGCACCAAAAGCACTAACCGAAGCTGCAGTATATGAATTAAGGTATGCATTTTCACCAGTAATTTGTACCGTTGAACCACCAGCAAATAATTCACCTTGGTCTGAATTAACTATCCTTGTTTCTCTATATCTCAATAAGTTATCTGGAGCAGAACCAATCAACACTGCATTTCCAACGTTAAAACCGATGTACTGATCTTGCGTTGTAGGGTTTCTAAATCCTGTTTGAAAAGAGGCTCTGAAATTATGTTTTCTTGACTCGCCAGCAGAATACAATAATGACAATCTAGGCGAATAGTTACCGTTGAAATTTTTAGATTTATCATAACGAAGCGAACCTGTAAATTTCAAACGATCTTCCAGCATTTTTTTCTGAACCTGAGAATATATTCCGTACTCATTATAATTTATTGGACCATCAGCATCCGTATAAATACGACCAAAAGAGTTTAATTGATATAATCTATAAGAACCTCCCACTTGCACTTCTGCAAATTTGATAGCATCTTTAAAATTATAATTGACATCAGAATGATAGATTTTAGAATTATCTACCAATTTTGACCCTTTAGTAACATCTGCCTCATTAATTACACTATTAAAAGCATTATTAAACGCAGCTGTGCCAGGTAAGAAACGACCAGTATCAGCAACTGACCTAGCGAAAGCATGTGCTTCTTCAGGCCTAGTACCAACACCTGGAACCTGTGCTGTTGTTGCTTGGATATAAGCTCCTGCATATTGTCCAAACCAAGTTGGATCATCTTTCCATTTACGGTTTATATTTAAACCTGTAAACAACATATCATAGGAGTTACCTCCATTTTCAGATGTTGTATACCCACGAACAAAAAAGTTTTTCCCTTTAATTTCTAAACGATGTTGCTGCATTGCAAAATTATTTAGGTAATAACGGTTTGCTCCTTGATAGACAGCATTACCAAATCCAAATTTACTTTGCCAAATAACTTCTAAACGCTCATCACCTAACGGTCTAAAATGAAGAGAAAAATCAACCTTAGTATTACCCGCTTTATTATCCGTCAAATCAGTCTCATTATAACCTGTTCTACTTACATTAGTGTTTGGCAAAAGATTAACCGCACTAGCTGGAATAATCTTCAGAGCAACCAATTTATTACCTACTCCTTTTAAATTAGTAGTAGCTTCATCACCATAAACATTGATACCATCATAATTTGGATTACTTCTATCACGACCAGGAACTATTTTATCATTATAATTTGTAGCATACCAATCCGTCCCCTCCATATAGGTGAAGTTGAATTTGGCAGCGAAATGCTTATCGAATACATGGGCCATACGAATACCAAAATCATAGAAATTATTATTTCCAGCTGCCTTTTGACTCGTTTGACCGTATTTAAAATAAGTAGTAATACCAGGACTTGTAAACGGACTTTTACTATTCATAAACAAGATACCGTTAAAGGCATTCGCTCCATATAATGCTGAAGAAGCACCAGGTAAAAGCTCAACACTTTGAACATCAATTTCAGATATACCAATCATATTCCCTAAGACAAAATTAAGTAATGGAGAAGCATTATCCATACCATCAACCAGTTGCATAAAACGAGTATTCGCCACAGAAGCAAATCCACGAGTATTAATAGACTTAAAAGACAAACTACTCGTGTTCATCTGAACTTCTTTCATGTTCTCCAAACCATCATAAAATGTAGCAGATGCAGACTTTTTAATATCTCTAATACCCATTCTCTCTACAGTAACTGGAGATTCAAATATTTTTTCAGGAGTTCTAGAAGCCGAAATAACTATTTCATCTAACTTAGTGTGTTCATGAATTAACAAAACTGTCACTTTTTGATTATTAGTAGTAACTGTCATTTTTTTTCGCTCAAGCCCTACACTAGAAAAGTCTATCACCCAAGGTAATTTTTTATTTGATTTCAAAACAAAATTCCCATCAATATCTGTAACGGTTCCTGAATTATCACCAACAATTTTAATATTTACACCAAAAAGAGCCTGATTATCAATCCCAGTTACTTTACCAGAAATTGTATTTTGAGCAAAACAGATTGTAGTAAAAAACAATAGAGTTAAAAGCAATTTTATTTTCATAGGTTTTAGAATTTTAGGATTTACTAACTCTAAGTTAACATAATTATTAGTATTAACAAAAATAAATGTTAAATATTTACAATATCGCAATTCAAAATAGGTATTAATGACAAATACACAATGTGTTTTCTTGAATTTAATAATGATATTTAGTTAAAAAGCAATCTTTACTATGCGTGCATATAAAATATTGGCAATATAAATTCATATATCATAAAAATAACCACAAAAAAAAAAGAGATCCCCTTTTATAAGGAAATCTCTTAATATTAGCATGCAAATAAAATGCTATAAATTAATCAATACTACTATTCTACCGTAACAGATTTTGCTAGATTACGTGGTTGATCCACATTACAACCTCGCAAAACTGCAATATGATAAGACAACAATTGCAATGGTATGGTCGTAATAAGTGGAGACAAGGCATCTGATGTCTCTGGAATTTCGATAACATAATCTGCTAATTTTCGAACCTCAGTATCCCCTTTAGTCACAATAGCAATAATCCTACCGCTTCTAGATTTTATTTCCTGAATATTACTTACAATTTTATCATAATGACCTTGAATAGGCGCAACTACTATAACTGGCATATGCTCATCAATAAGAGCAATTGGACCGTGTTTCATTTCCGCAGCTGGATAACCCTCAGCATGGATATATGATATTTCTTTTAATTTTAAAGCGCCCTCCAATGCAACTGGAAAATTATATCCTCTACCTAAATAAAGACAATTAGAGACTTCTTTAAAAGTTAAAGCTATTTCCTCAGCAATAGCATTTGTAGTCTCCAAAGCTTCTTTTACTTTTTCTGGAATTAACTCTAATTCCAATAAGTAACGATGAAAATCTGAATGAGACAAAGTACCTTTAGCCTTAGCCAAACGCAATGCTATCATTGTCAAAACAGTTATCTGAGTTGTAAAAGCCTTAGTAGATGCTACTCCAATCTCTGGACCTGCATGAGTATAGGCTCCAGCATGAGATTCTCTTGAAATAGAAGACCCAACAACATTACATACACCAAAAACAAAAGCACCAGCTGCTTTAGCCAACTTAATTGCAGCCATGGTATCTGCCGTTTCACCTGATTGTGAAATTGCAATCACTACATCATTACTATTAATAATAGGGTTCCTGTATCTAAATTCAGAAGCATACTCCACTTCAACATTAATACGAGCAAACTCTTCAAAAATATACTCTGCAACCAAACCAGCATGCCAAGAAGTACCACAAGCAATAATAATGATACGATTTGCGTTCACAAACTTTTCAAGATTATCTTCGATACCAGACATTTGAACAATTCCTTTATCCGCTAGTAACCTACCTCTATAGGTATCTTTAATAACATTAGGCTGTTCATAAATCTCTTTCAACATGAAATGATCATAACCCCCTTTTTCAATTTGCTCCAAATTCATTTGAAGTTCTTGAATATATGTATCTACAGGAGCATCTGTATTTATTTTTCTGATTTTCAACGGTTTATCTCGCTTTATAATAGCAACTTCACCATCTTCTAAATAAACCGCATTAGCAGTGTATTCAATAAAAGGCGAAGCATCAGAAGCAATAAAGTACTCTCCTTCACCAACACCAATAGCCAAAGGACTACCCAAACGTGCCGCCACAATTTCGTCTGGTTTTTTAGTATCAAAAACAGCAATCGCATACGCTCCTACTACCTGATTCAAGGCCAATTGAACTGCTTTACCTAATTTTATATTTTCCTTTTTCTGAATTTCTTCAATTAAATTTACTAATACTTCCGTATCGGTATCGGAATGAAAAACATAACCTCTTTTAATCAATTCTTCTTTTAATGGCGCATAATTTTCAATAATTCCATTATGAATAATTACTAAATTTCCAGAATTAGAAACGTGCGGATGAGAATTAACATCATTAGGAACACCATGAGTAGCCCAACGTGTATGTCCAATTCCAATAGAACCGGCATTACATTCCTTATCTGCTTTTGCTTCAAGGTCTGCAACTTTCCCTTTGGTTTTACATACAGAAATTGTATTTCCGTCGTAAGTCATTACACCAGCACTATCGTAACCCCTATATTCCAATCTCTTCAACCCTTTAATAACTATCGGGTAAGCCTCTCTATATCCAATATATCCAACAATTCCGCACATAAATTTAGATTAATTTGGTTTCGTATAATAAATCTCTAATTTCAATTTGTTCTTATCTGCAACATCTGCAGTTCCTCCATATAAAACGGTACCCAAGGGATTCATGACTGAAGCCTGAGGAACCCTTGAAATATTTCCAGATGTTTTTAAATATGCATTTGTAGCTAATGTTATATCTTCTGAAACAACAAGCCCCAATTTAACATTAGTTGAGTCATTACTTATAAGATTTCGAACATGATTTGTGATTCGAAATTTATAATAATAACCCCCATCACTATCCTTTGTTAAGATACCACCGTAAACTAGCCTACCAAATTTAGTATTATCAACTGGGCTTTGTGCTCTAAAGTCTTCAATAAAATTATTATTGTCTAAATCATACAAATAAAGCCTTTGGGGTTGTGCATTGGTCGCAACAGATACAGAATTTGGATCAACATGAAAGATCAAATTTGCTTCATTAACCAACCAACCATTATTTTTAATAGTCGTTAAATCCTCTTTTTGAAAAAGTTTCACTATAGCCATTGAGCCTTCTCCACCTTTTAAATATAATTTGCTATCACCGTCTACAGTATTAATATTACCCGAACTAGTAGCTGTGGCATAATCTGCTTTTGTATTAGATTGTTCTAAAAGACTCACTTTATGCCCAATCAAATTCAGAACCATTGTTTTAACTTCATCTCTTGCAGCATCAACCCCATCTATGTAATTAATAGTTATTTTACCACTAGCAAAATCCAACATAGACAAATTAGTAGGGCTCGAACCTGATCTTTCAGCTTGAAAATAAAGGCCTTTAAAGTATTCTGTAAAAACATCATTATTAATTAACTTACCTGAAGCAACAGCATCAATAATAACAGATTGGAAAAAATCTTTATTCAACGTTAATTGCATTTGTGGTGCAGTATAAACTACCGCAGATACATTTGCAACTGCCGGAACAACAGATCCTGTTTTATCAAAGAAAAAAGCATCATTTTGAGCGGGATCAGTAGCATCATTAAGCCTTACTCCAATTTTAGCATTACTGAAAAGTGAATTCTGATCTGTATAATAACGTTGAGTATTTACAAAGTTATCAATTGGATCCAAGTTTCTTAAAAAATACCCAGAACGAAAAACACTTAATTTCAACTTACCATTTGGATCACCATATATAGAATCCAATGCATACGTTCGAACTCCTTCTGCAGTTGTAACAGTTTGTGTGTTATCTATAAAATAAGGTATTGTTAAAACAACACTCTGTACTTTTGGATCATCCAACAAAACAGGTGATACTGTAGCTAAAGATACTTGTGTCACAAAATTTGCAGTGGTTGTACCAAAATCTGGATTATCATAAATACCAAAAGGATTTACCTCCTGATCATTTGACTGTACTGCAGTTATCATTTGATTATATGCAACCACATCTGAAGTATGTACCTCAAAATCAAAATGGTTCCCACCTATGATATCACTCCCTATCGAGTTATAATCTTTATCACAAGAACACAATAAAACAACACTACATATTAAAAGAACTTTCTTAAAAAAAGAATTATTATACATATTGAATACTAAAAATTAATTATAGATTTTCGCTATTGTAAAACTCGGTATAAGCTTCAGCAAATGCATCTTTGGGCACGAAAGGTAAAAAAGGTTTACCTGAGGACTCTATAAATTTTGTTAAACTTGGCGATAAGCTTTCTGACGCAATGATCACTCCATCAGAATGTTTTACAGCAGCTTTAATAATCCCTTCATAATCTGGCGTAATCAAATCTGAAACAGCTTCTTCTGGAATACCATCTAATATCACTTTATTTACCATCTCTGTATCAAGATTACCTTCAAAAGATTGCCCATAAACAGATGTAATTATTTTCGTTTCTGAGAACAAAGCTTCATTTTTGTAATAATGCTTCATATAGACTGGAAGCATAGCTGACATCCATCCATGAACATGAATTATATCTGGAACCCAATTCAATTTTTTTACCGTCTCAACAACTCCTTTAGCAAAAAAGATTGCTCTTTCATCATTATCTGGATACATTACTCCATCCTCATCGGCAAAAGTTGCTTTTCTTTTAAAATATTCATCGTTATCAATAAAATATACCTGAATTCTTTCTTTTGGAATAGAAGCTACTTTGATAATCAAAGGCATATCTAAGTCATTAACAACCAAATTCATCCCCGAAAGTCGGATTACTTCGTGTAATTGATGTCTTCGCTCATTAATATTTCCGTATCTCGGCATAAAAATCCTGATTTGTCCTCCTTGATCATTTACCATCTTCGGAACATCATAAGACATCAAAGAGACTTCATTTTCAGCTAGATAAGGCACCACTTCAGATGATACATATAATATCCTCTTGTCTTTCATATTGTAATTTGCTTTATTTATTGGCTATAAAAACCATGCAAAATTACAAAATTTTATGCAGTTATTAACTAAAATATTATGTTTGCATTTAATTTTAATAAAACAGCCATGCCTATTTTCTACGGAAAAGTAGCTTTGATAACTTTTTTAAAGTCTTTCAAAACCCAAAATATGACTATTGGCTACGTGCCAACAATGGGAGCATTACACCAAGGACACCTGTCTTTGATGCAACAATCCTTACAAGAAAACCACGTCACAGTAGTAAGTATCTTTGTAAATCCTACACAATTCAATAACCCTGATGATTTATCAAAATATCCCAGAACCCTAGAGCAAGATACCGAAAAAATCAACGCACTAAATACGGATATTATTATTTATGCTCCATCAGTCGAAGACATATACGAAGGTAATGTGACATCACAAACTTTCAATTTTGAAGGGCTGGAAAACCAAATGGAAGGAAAATTCAGACCCGGACATTTTAATGGTGTTGGAACCATTGTAAAAAGGCTATTCGAAATCATAACGCCGACGCATGCTTATTTTGGCGAGAAAGATTTTCAACAATTGCAAATAGTCAAGAAAATGACTCAAAAAAGCCTTCTTCCAGTTACAATTATTGGTTGCCCCATATTTCGTGAAAGTAATGGATTGGCAATGAGCTCAAGAAATGAACGATTATCACTCAACCAAAGGGAGGAAGCAAGTATGATTTACAAAACACTCTTGCGAACCAAAGATTTATTTAAAACACAAACAGCAAACGAAGTCAATCAATGGGTCGAGACAGTTTTCGTAAAAAATGACACTTTCGAACTAGAATATTTTGCAATTGCTGAAGAAGAAACTCTTTTGACTTGTGAAGAGAAAATGGAAGATAAAAATTATCGCGCATTTATTGCCGTTTTTGTTAATAATATCCGTTTGATTGATACCATATCACTAAAATAATTTACTTTTGTACCATGCAAATTCAAGTACTAAAATCAAAAATTCATCGCGTAAAGGTAACAGGTGCCGATTTAAATTATATTGGCAGTATAACCATTGATGAAACGTTACTAGAGGCTTCAAACATAATTGAAGGTGAAAAAGTAGCTATCGTAAATATTAATAATGGAGAACGTTTTGAAACTTATGCCATCAAAGGTGAAAGAAATTCTGGCGAAATCACCTTGAACGGTCCAGCAGCTCGCAAAGTGCAAAAAGATGATATTATCATCATTATATCATATGCAACTTTAGAATTTGAAGAAGCAAAGTCCTTCAAGCCATGGATTATTTTTCCAAATGAAAAAGACAATACGCTTACCTAAATTAGCTTATAAAATTACACTTTAAGGAGTCTGTTTATTCAAATAGACTCCTTTTTTCATTTTTACGGTATTTTTTATTTTGCCTTTCTATAACTATTTTCAGGAAATGATACGATTAAAAAATACAGTAAAGCACTCACAATGCATCCTGAATGACTCCAAACGACCTAATCCTACGAAAGGTTAAAAATCAGTAAAAGCATTCTGAAATGTATGAATTGGTCTATTTTTACGCTATTTTTGAGATCTAAAATAATGATTTAATTTCAAGCTATGTCAAAAGTAAAAACTACTTTTTTTTGTCAAAATTGCGGAGCACAATATGCCAAATGGCAAGGTCAGTGTAATTCCTGCAAGGAATGGAATACAATAGCCGAAGAAATCATTCAGAAACAAGAAAAAGTAGCTTGGAAAACCGAATCAGCACCTATAAATAGAGCATCCAAACCATTGAAAATTACCGAAATTGATTCAACTCAAGAAGTACGAATGAATACGACCGATGGTGAACTAAATCGTGTACTGGGGGGAGGATTAGTGCCTGGATCCTTAACACTTTTGGGAGGAGAGCCCGGTATAGGTAAGAGTACACTATTACTACAGGTTTCCTTAAAACTACCCTACAAAACCTTGTATGTTTCGGGAGAAGAAAGTCAGAAACAAATTAAAATGAGAGCAGAACGCATCACGGATTCTAGTGATAATTGCTACATTTTGACCGAAACAAAAACGCAAAATATATTCAAACAAATTGAAGCTATTAAACCCGAAATCGTTATAATCGACTCAATCCAGACGCTTCATACCGATTATATAGAATCTACCGCTGGAAGCATTTCTCAAATTCGAGAAACCACTGCCGAGCTTATAAAATTTGCTAAAGAATCGAACATTCCTGTGATTTTGATTGGGCATATCACCAAAGATGGAAATATTGCAGGACCAAAAATCCTTGAACATATGGTCGATACCGTGCTTCAGTTTGAAGGCGATCGAAATCATGTGTATCGAATTTTGCGTTCGTTAAAAAACCGATTTGGCTCCACTGCAGAAATTGGAATTTATGAAATGCTCGGAAGTGGCTTACGCGAAGTTTCCAACCCATCCGAAATATTGATTTCGCACAAAGACGAAGAATTATCAGGAACGGCCATCGCAACTACACTTGAAGGAATGCGACCACTAATGATTGAAATACAATCGCTTGTAAGTACAGCCGTTTACGGAACCCCCCAACGAAGCACCACAGGCTATAATGCAAAAAGATTGAACATGATTTTGGCTGTACTCGAAAAAAGGGCCGGTTTTAGACTAGGAGCCAAAGACGTTTTCCTCAACGTAACGGGAGGAATATCTGTGGATGATCCTGCTATTGATTTAGCTGTAGTAGCAGCCATTTTATCTTCCAACGAAGACATTCCGGTGAACAAAGGGTTTTGTTTTGCTGGAGAAGTAGGTTTGTCTGGTGAAATTCGTCCTGTAAACCGTGTCGACCAACGTATTCAAGAAGCCGAAAAGCTAGGTTTTTCAACCATATTTGTATCAAAATACAATAAAATAGCCTCTAAAAATCTGGGTATAAAAATAGAATTAGTTACCAAAATAGAGGATGTCGCAAGTATGCTTTTTGGATAATCATATAAAATCATGAGAACAGTCAAGCAAAAAATATACGTCACGTTAAAAATAATAGCAGTAGTAATGGTTCTTGCCATACTAGGTCTTTTTAGTTTTAGAAATAATTTATTAGAACAGCTTCTTGCAAAAACCACTTCAAAAGCTGTTACCGAATATAATTGCGATTTTATAATAAAAGAAGCTTCTTTTGAAGGGCTTTCGGGTATCAACCTTAACGAAGTCACTTTGGTACCAAAAAATGCTGACACTATTTTTAAAATCCACAAAATAAAAACTAGCGTCAACTTAATGCAGTTGTTTTTTGGGGACTTACAACTTGGCACCTTAGAAGTTCAAAATGGTTTTGTACAACTCACTAAAAAAGGAAACGTAAAAAACTTTGCAGCATTTTTAAAAAAAAGTGAGGAGGAGCAGGACAGTAATAATGATAAAAAGGACTACGCTGCCTTCACCTATAGAATCATCTCTAAGATCTTGAACCTAGTACCGACAGACATGAATGTTCAAAACCTGGTATTCAAATTAGATGATAACGGTAAGAAAGCTACGATTAACATTAAAAAGTTGGCCTTAATAAATAAAAACATTGAAACCACAATTAATGTTCAAACAAATACATTTACACAAAACTGGAAAATAAAAGGTTTGGCAGATCCAAGAATGAAAACAGCAGACATTCGCTTTTTCAACATGGATAGTGGCGCCATCAAAATGCCTTATTTTGATGAACGCTATAATCTAATTTCTAGTTTTGACTCCATTAGAGTGAACATTCAAAATATTTCGAAAAGTAGTGGTGAACTTCACTTAGACGGCTATGCTTCTATTTCAAATTTAAAAATTAATCATCCGAAAATTGCTAACAAAGATGTTATTATAAAAAATGCTCGTTTTGACTATCGCTTTCTATTAGGGTCTGATTTTATTTCGATAGATAGTAGCTCAACTGTTCAACTCAATAAAATTAGACTACATCCTTACCTCTCCTACGAGACTGAAGAAGATACTATCTATAAACTCAAAGTAGCAATTCCAAAAATGAAAGCCCAAGATTTTATCACTTCTTTACCAGATGGTTTGTTTACCCATTTTCAAGGTATGGAGGCCACAGGAACTTTCGATTATAATCTTAACTTTCAATTCAATAAAAACAAGCCCAACCAATTGGTTTTTGAGAGTAAAATCAAAAAAGAAAATCTACGGATTACAAAATATGGAGATGCCAACCTCAACAAAATCAATGATTCTTTTGTCTATCATGCTATCATTAAAGACGTATTACAACGTCCCATTTTGGTAGGAACTGCCAATCCAAACTTTACGCCCTTGGATCAGATTTCACCTTATTTACAAAAATGCGTCTTAACATCAGAAGACCCATCCTTTTTTACACATCGAGGTTTTATCAATGAAGCTTTCAAACAATCTATTGTAAAAAACATTCGAACCAAAAAATTCTCACGTGGAGCTAGTACGATTAGTATGCAATTAATCAAAAATGTTTTCTTAACCCGTGAAAAAACATTGTCTCGCAAATTGGAGGAAATTTTGTTGGTTTATTTATTAGAAAACAATCGAATTTCGAGTAAAGAACGCATGCTAGAAGTCTATTTTAATATTATTGAATGGGGGCCAGATGTGTACGGCATTGGAGAAGCAAGCCAATTTTATTTTCAAAAGAAACCAATTGACTTAACATTGAACGAATGTTTGTATTTAGCTCGAATAATCCCCAGTCCAAGTAAATTTATGAGACAATTTGGTTCAGACGGAAACTTATCTGATTCGTCAAAAAAAGTTCAAAATTTCTTAACCAACATCATGATAAAAAGAGGGGTATTATCTATTGATGATACCATTTATAAATCACAACCTGTCATTATTTCTGGTACTGCAAGATCATTACTTAAAATCACTGTCAAAGACAGCACAAAAGTAGATTCAATAGTGATGCCCAAATTTATACCAATTTCAATAATTTCAACAACCAAAAAATAACCAAAATTATTAATTTGTTGCACTACTTTAAATTTTCTTTCCTTAAAGTTCGTTAAGATAATGTTTTCATTTATAGGTCTTTTAATTGATTTTTATAGTATTTTTAAAAATCTAAAAATCAATTCACCAATATGAGGAAAATATACTTTAAGCTGTTTTTATCCCTAGCACCCCTTTTAACTTTGGCGCAAAACAAATATGTTAAAAAAAGCTTTCATCAAAATGGGATGATTGCTCACGAAATGTGGTTTGATAGTAATAAAAAAGTAGATAGCATAAAAACTTATCACAATATAGGAGGTATAAAAGAATCGGTTTATCTTGATAAACAATCCAAATATCATGGAAATATTACCCTTATTAACAGCGAAGGAAAACTAAAAACAACTTGGGTATTTGATCATGGAACGCTTCTAAAACAAACCAATCATTTCTCTGAATATACAATTAAGACGAAACAAATCGTAGAAGAAAGAGAAGCCAAACTCAATGACATCAACATCAAATTGGCAGACACACCAAATAATAGCAGTTTAATACATCAAAGAGCCTCTCTAAATAGTTTTTTGGGAAATTATATTTTAGCAGAATATGATTATCTGAAATTAAAGAATTTCCTTGAAAAAATCAAAAATACTGCCAAGGCTATGACTCCTGAAAAAGTAACGGGATTAAATAAAACATTGGCAAGTATCTATGACAGTTTAGGTTTTATCTACTCAACTTATGGAATGGCAAACAAATCTATTGAATATCATTTACTAGCCATCAAAACAAATCCTGAAGATTCTCGTTACGATAATAACTTAGGTGCTTACCTACTTGAAACAGGACAACATCGATTAGCAATTCATTATTACAATGAAGTTCTTAAGACTGCATCTCAACATGCTTTTGCTCATTGGGGATTAGCAAGTATCTACTTAGAACTTGAAGAATATGAAAAAGTTGTTGAGCATATAAATATTTCAATAGTAAGAGAAGATAACATTTATAAGTTTGGAAGAGGTACTTCTGAAAATGACTTGAAAACGATTAGAGGACTCGCCTATCATAAAACAGGGAAAACTGAATTGGGTATTGCCGATTTGAACGAAGCTTTAAAAATTAATGATAAAAATTCTGTTGCTAATAAATACTTAGGGATTATATATTATGATTTAGGTCAGAATGAGAAGGCTTGTAGTTACTTTCGAAAATCAAGAGAATTGAATTATGAAAAAAAATATCACCTAAAAAATCTAGAACTATTTATTCAAAAAGCATGTTCCCCTTCAAATAACATCGCAACGGTTGAAATTTCAACAACTATGGATAATAAGACAGAAAAACCGTCTTCCAATACTGTTATTGAAATCATTAGTGATGTTGAAACTAGCGAAATAAACTCTACTACAAACAGTCTAAAAAACCCAACAACTGCTCCTTACATTTCACCAAATCCTGCTATAGATAAATTAGAAGTTTTCAACTTTGACCCCTCCAACTTCCGATTCAAAATACACAGTATTGATTCTAATTTGGTACGGGAAGGAATGGCTATAGAGAAAACGATTATAGTGACTGGACTTCCCTCGGGATTGTATCTCCTAACTATTGAAAAAGGGATGAGCAAACAAACGTTTAAATTGATTAAGCAATAATAGATTCAAACCAAAAATACCGATTTTTGAAAATAGGGAATTTAAAAATCGGTATTTTTATTTAACTCTTAAATTTAGGGTGCAGGATTTGGGAAAATTGCTTGAACAGCATCAACCTCTTTTAAAATATCTTCAGAAAGTCGAATGCTAAAAGCTTCAATATTTTCTTTTAATTGCGGTATAGACGTCGCGCCTATAATCGTACTTGTTACATACTGCTGCTGATTGATAAAAGCCAGTGCTAATTGTGTTAACGTTAATCCGTTTTTGATAGCAATTTGATGATACATCTTGGTAGCTGCAATACTTTGCTCACTGCTATAACGATTGTACTGCGGAAACAAATTTAATCGGGCTTTTGGATGTTTTTCTAGTCCTTCCAAAAACTTACCTGTCAAAACGCCAAATCCCAAAGGAGAATAAGACAATAGACCCACGTTCTCACGATGACAAATTTCTGCCGATCCTACTTCAAACTGGCGGTTTAATAAGGAATATGGATTTTGAACTGTCGAAATTCTTGGTAGATTATTGTATTTACTTTCTTCAAGAAAACGCATTAAACCCCAAGGATTCTCATTTGAAACACCAATAGCTTTGATCTTACCCGATTTCACAAAACCGTCAAGTGTTACTAAAACTTCATGAATATTATCTTGCCATTCATCTGTTTGTACTTGAAAACCATGTTGTCCAAAAAAGTTGGTTTTGCGTTCTGGCCAATGCAGTTGATACAAGTCAATATGGTCTGTTTGCAAACGTTTCAGACTGTTTTCCAATGCAAGTTGCAAACTAGTTGGAGAAAAATCTAGTTTTTCACGCATATAACCAAAACTCGGGCTAGGCCCAACAATTTTACTAGCTAAAACGACTTTCTCTCTTTTTCCAGATTTTTTAAACCACGATCCTATTATCTTCTCAGTACTTCCGTAGGTTTCTTTATGACTCGGAATAGAATACATCTCAGCAGTATCAAAAAAATTAATTCCTTGATCGAGTGCAAAATCCATTTGCGCATGCCCTTCAGCTTCAGAATTTTGTTGACCAAATGTCATTGTCCCAAGACAAACTTCACTCACTTTGAGATCCGTTTGAGGTAATTTATTATATTTCATATTCTTAATTTCTGTATTAAAACACAAAAGTATCTAAAAAACAAAAAAGGTTCAAAGAATATCTCTGAACCTTTCATAAATTTTAACAGTATTACCTATTTGATATCATTTAACATTTTTGAAATTTCATCCAATCTAGGAGTCAAAATAATTTCGATTCTACGATTTTTAGCTTTTCCTTCAGCAGTAGCGTTACTAGCTAATGGAGAGAATTCTCCTCTACCTGCTGCCGTCAAATTTTGTTTATTAATCATTCTGTTTTCACTCAAAATTGCAACAATAGCAGTCGCTCTTTTGGTGGATAAATCCCAGTTGTTGGCAATAGGTCCCGTAGCAGTATAGGGATCATCATCTGTATGTCCTTCGATCAAAACTGCAATCTCAGGATTATCACCTAGTACTTTACCAACTTCGACAACTGCTTTACGTCCTTCAGATCCTACAGACCAACTTCCAGACCCAAAAAGCAATTTATTTTCCATGGATACGTAAACTTTTCCGTTTTTTTGCTCCACAGTCAAACCTTTACCTTCAAAACCATTTAAAGCATTGGATAGCGTTTCTTTCAACTTACGCATACTTTCTTCTTTTGCAGCGATCAATGTTTCTAGTTCTTGCAAACGTTGGGCACTTTTGTTTAAACGTTCTTGCTCAATAGCAAGTGCTTTAGATTTAGCATCCAATTGTGATAATAGATCACGATTTTTACCCATGTTGGCTTGCAAAGCTTCACTACTATTCTTCTCCAATGCTTTGTATGAAGCATCAAGTGTATTCATTTTATCATTTAGCGCAGCATAATCTGCATTTAATTTTTCGCGTTCCGATTTTACTTTTGCTAAATCAGTGTTTAAAGCATCTCGATCCAATTCCAGTTGGTTTTTGCTTTTCAAAAGATTGGCATTTTCATCAGAAAGGCTTCTATTTTCTTTCTTTAAATCAGTATATTTATTTTCAAGTTCATTGTAAATTTTCTTTGAAACACAAGAACTGGTCATTGCTATAAGCAACAATCCAATGGAAACTTTTTTTATCATCAATTTTATTTTTTAAATATTAATCTATAAGTTATTCAATTTCTACTACAATCGGACAATGATCAGAATGTTTGGCTTCGGGTAATATTAAAGCTCTTTTTATATGCTCTTTCAATGGCTCACTTACCAAACAATAATCAATACGCCAACCTTTGTTATTTAAACGTGCTGACGGAAAACGCATGGTCCACCAAGTATAATTGTCTGGTTCCTTATTAAGGTAACGAAAACTATCAATAAAACCATTTTTCAAAAACACGTCCAACCAAGCCCTTTCTTCTGGTAAAAATCCAGAAGTTTTTTTATTTCGAACAGGATCATGTATATCAATCGCTTCGTGACAAATATTATAGTCACCGCAGATCACAAGGTTAGGAATTTCTACTTTTAATTGAGTGATATATTCTTGAAAGTCGTCCATGTACATGAATTTATGGCTCAATCGTTCACTATTAGTACCTGATGGCAAATATAAACTCATTACAGAAAGGGTATCAAAATCAACTCTAATATTTCGCCCTTCAAAGTCCATGTGCTCAATACCTGTGCCATAAACAACCTTATTAGGTTTTATTTTTGACAAAATAGCCACACCACTATATCCTTTTTTGGTTGCCGGAAACCAATAATGATAAGGATAACCTGCCGCTTCAAAATCTGCCAAAGGCACTTGCTCTGCTGTTGCTTTAATTTCTTGCAAACAAATTACATCTGGATTTGCTTGTTGTAACCATTCAATGAACCCTTTAGAAATGGCGGCACGTATTCCGTTCACATTATAGGATATAATTTTCATACTTATTCAAATTTTTTATTCTTTCAAAAGTACTAAAAAATAAAAAGGATGTAGCACAAAACATGAAATTAGAATTTCACAATAGTTGAATCATCGAGTTTTTTTCTATCTTTGTTTTTCGCTCAAAAAATATTATAAAATCATGGGTTTAGTTACTGCCAAAGAAGTTGCGAAAGCTATCAATATTGAAAAATACGGAATTTTAGGAACTTTTTCAGGTTGGCTATTAATGAAAGTTCTAAGAATTTCAACCTTAAACAAAGTTTACAATAGAAACAAACATTTAAAAGATATTGATTTTTTAAATGGAATTGTAAATGATCTACAAATAAAATTTGAAGTTCCAGAAGAAGATTTAAAACGATTACCAAAAGACGGTGCCTATATTACCATTTCTAATCATCCACTTGGAGGTATAGATGGTATTTTATTGTTGAAATTAATGCTCGAAAAAGAACCTAATTTCAAGATTATCGCCAATTTTCTTTTGCATCGAATAGAACCGTTAAAAAAATACATCATGCCAGTAAATCCTTTTGAGAATCATAAGGATGCCAAATCAAGCGTGGTCGGAATCAAAGAAACTTTACGCCATTTAAGTGATGGAAAACCATTGGGGATATTTCCTGCTGGAGAAGTATCCACTTATAAAGACGGACAATTAATTGTAGATAAACCATGGGAAGAAGGAGCCATAAAGGTGATTAGGAAAGCACAAGTTCCTGTTATTCCAATATATTTTCACGCCAAAAATAGCGGCTTATTTTATTTTTTATCGAAAATAAGTTCAACCTTACGTACAGCAAAACTACCATCTGAAGTTTTCAGTCAAAAAAATCGAGTTATTAAAGTTCGAATTGGAAAGCCTATTTCTGTGAACGAACAAAACGAACATAAAACGATTGCCTCTTTCTCTGAATTCTTAAGAAAGAAGACCTACATGTTGGCAAATCCTTTCGAAAAAGAAACCAAATTAATTTCGACCACGAGTCTAAAACTTCCAAGAAGCCCAAAAGCCATTGTAACAGCAGTAAATTCCGATACAATCATCAATGAAGTTAAAGCATTGAGAGATACCGACTGTCGTCTTTTACAAAGTAAAAACTACGAAGTGTTTTTTGCAAAAGCAGAAAACATACCCAATATTTTACATGAAATTGGTCGCCTTCGCGAAATAACATTTAGAGAAGTAGGGGAAGGAACCAATGAATCTATTGATTTGGATAAGTTTGACCAATATTACCACCATTTATTCCTTTGGGATGAAGATGCTAAAAAAATCGCAGGAGCTTACCGTATGGGATTGGGTTCTGAAATCTTTAAAGGTCATGGTATCGAAGGGTTTTATTTGAATGAATTGTTCCGTTTTGAACCAGAATTGCATGATATGATGACCAAAACCATCGAAATGGGCCGAGCATTTATCATCAAAGAATACCAACAAAAACCAATGCCTTTGTTCTTGCTTTGGAAAGGGATTATTCATACTACCTTACGTTTCCCAGAGCATAAGTATTTGATGGGAGGGGTAAGTATTAGCAATCAATTCTCTGATTTTTCAAAATCTTTGATGATTCAGTTTATGAGATCAAATTATTACGATCCTTATATTGCTCAATACATTCATCCAAAAAAAGCATACAAAGTAAAACTAAAAGATGCTGACAAAGATTTCATTTTTAATGAAACAGAAGCTGATTTAAACAAGTTTGACAAAATTATTGACGAATTGGAACCAGGAATTTTACGATTACCGGTATTGATAAAAAAATACATTAAGCAAAATGCAAGAGTAGTAGCATTTAACGTTGACCCCTTGTTTAATAATGCTATTGATGGACTAATGTACATACGCGTTGAAGACATTCCAGAAAGTACGATGAAACCCGTTATGGAAGAATTTCAAGCTGAATTGGAACGAAAACTGAATGAAAAAGGAGAACATGAAAATGACTCTGAACTATAATAGAAAAGGCCTCGAAATTATCGAGGCCTTTTCTATTATGGCGAAAATTATATAACTTAAATAGGATTTAACAGCATTAATTTATTTTACATATTTCGCCTTAATTTTATCTACAATCACTTGCGCCAATCGTTCGTGACTTTCAAAAGTCCAACCGGCTACGTGAGGAGAAAGAATAACATTTGAAGCGGTTAACAAATATTGGAAAGCTTCTGGTGTATCGTTTTCTTGAAATAGCGTTTCAAAAGATAGTTTTTCGTATTCTAAAACATCAAGCCCAGCTCCTAGTACTTTTTTTGACTGCAGGGCAGCGACTAGATCAGCTGTTACAATGTTTTTACCCCTTGATGTATTCAAAATCCAAAATGATTTAGAAAAACCGTTTATAAATGCTCTATTTACCATTCCATTGGTCTCTGGAGTCCATGGAATGTGTAAACTCAATACTTCTACCTTTTGTTGAAATTCTTGTAACGAAACTTGCTTACAATTTTCATCACCTACGTTGTCTTTGATGTCGTAACAAAGTACATCTACATTGAACCCCCTTAGCTTTTTCGCAAATGATTTCCCCATATTCCCATAACCAATAATGCCGACTGTTTTTCCGTCTAATTCATGGCCACGGTTGCTTTCGCGATTCCATTGTCCTGAACGTATTTCCTTATCAGCTTGATTGAGATTATTGAATAAGGATAAAATCATTCCGAGTGTATGTTCGGCTACTGCATTTCGGTTTCCTTCGGGCGCAGCGATGAGTGTAATATTTTTGGTTTCGGCATAGTCACAATCAATACTCTCTAGCCCCGCTCCTACTCTAGCAATGAATTGCAAATTGATTGCTTTGTCCAAAAAAGCTTTATCGATATTAAAACGACTGCGAATTATGATACCATGATAATCTTGTATTTTGGATTCGATTTCTTCTTTGGAAGAAGAAAAGTCTTCGTGATTGACAAAACCAGTAGTTTGCAATTGTTCCATCATAATTGGATTATTGCTATCGATATGAAGTATTTTGATTGGTTGTAACATATACTTTAATTTTAAAAATGCAGTGCATTAAAAAGACATTATCCTCGCAAATAACTTTTAAGGTAGTACTTAATTTCAAATCCCCATACTTCTGATTACAGTGAGGCTGCATTAGGGATGGGAACGGCATCCTTTTTTGGGGTTTTTTCTGCCCCAAAAAAGATATAGTGAACAGCCCGACCCGCCTTTTTCGGGCGGGTAATGCCCAAATGATTATTTACCTTTAATTTGTTTTAAAGCAGATTTGATTCCGCGAATTAAGGACGAACTAAAACCATGAGATTCCATTTCACTTAATCCTGCAATGGTGCAGCCTTGTGGGGTTGTCACGCGATCAATCAATTGCTCTGGATGAACTTGCTCCACCATCAACATTTCGGCAGCACCTTTTACAGTTTGAGCAGAAATAGCCAATGCCGTTTTCCAATCAAAACCGATTTCGATCCCTGCTTGCATTGATGCACGCATGTAGCGCAAGGCAAAAGCAGTACCTGAAGCGGCCAAGACAGTAGCAGCGTCCATTAATTTTTCGTCAATTACAGGTGCAGTCCCAATTTCTTGAAATAAGTCTACAAGTTGCTGACCGTAGCTTGCTTTGTCTTCTTGAAATGAGATACATGTTGCCGATTCTCCAAATTGTGCAGCAATATTTGGCATCACACGAATGGCATGGTGCTCAGGTCCAATTTTATTTTGTAATTTTTCTATTGAAAGTCCACTCGCTGCCGAAGCAATTATTTTATTGGACAAAACAGGAAGTATCTCTGCCAAAACCAAATCAACTTGGTATGGTTTAATTGTCAAAAGAATGACATCTGCCTCTTGAATATTGTGTTTGTTATCGGAGGAAACAGTAATACCTAAATCCTCAAGGTATTGGATATTGGCTACGTTACGACGGGTAACAGTCACTTGGTTTCCTTGGGTAAATTTGGCAATTCCTACAGCAACTGAAACGCCAAGGTTTCCGCCACCTATAATGTGTATTTTCATATGGTTCAATATTTTTCCTTTTTTTAAATCAATTTGTGAGGATCAAAAATGGAAAGAGTTATTATTTATTTAATTAAAATCCTAATATTAATCTCGCAATAGAAAAGTAAATCAAAATTCCGCAAATATCATTACTTGTGGTAATAAACGGTCCTGTTGCTAGTGCGGGATCAACTCCAAATTTATCCAGCATTAAGGGAACAAAAGTCCCGATTAAAGAGGCTATAATAATTACCGAAATCAAGGCACAACAAACTACAAAACCAATAATCAAAGGCTCTCCCAAAAGGTAATAACTCCCTAAAAAGAGAATGACCGCGAGAATAGCTCCATTTAATAAACTTAACGAAATCTCTTTGATGAGTCGGCTGAACAATGAACCACTCAGGGTATCATTTGCCAAACCTTGTACAATAATCGCTGATGATTGTACCCCAACGTTTCCCGCCATTGCGGCAATAAGTGGTGTAAAGAAAAATAATTTTCCGTGTTGTAACATGGCACCTTCAAACAACCCTAAGACTCTCACGGTTATAAAACCACCCAATAGGGCTAGTACCAACCATGGCAAACGTGCTTTAGTCAACTCCAGAATACTATCATCTGCCTCCACGTCTTTGGAGATACCCGCAGCCAACTGGTAATCTTTGTCGGCTTCCTCACGAATCACGTCGATAATATCATCAATAGTAATACGACCGACTAAACGGCCCATGGCATCGACAACAGGAATGGCTTCTAGGTCATATTTTTGCATGATACGAGCCACTTCAACATCTTCGGCATCAACGCTAACCGAAGTTACATTGTTGATGTATATCTCAGAAATCTGTGCTCTAGTTGATGTCGTCAATAAATCCTTGAGCGACAAGCGCCCTTTCAAACGGTTTTCATCATCCACGACATATATCGAGTGCACACGTGAAACATTTTCGGCTTGGGCACGCATTTCTTTGACACAGGTTAATACGTTCCAATTTTCATTGACTTTTACAAGCTCTTTACCCATGAGTCCACCAGCGGTATCTTCATCATAGCGCAACAAATCAATAATATCCTTGGCATGCTCAATATCATCTAACTCAGAGATTACCTCTTCCTTTTTGGATTGAGATAATTCTGCGATAATATCGGCTGCATCATCGGTATCCAACTCGTCTAACTCTTCGGCAATTTCTTTGGCCGAAAGGCGACTTAATATATTTTCACGCAAATCGTCTTCTAGTTCAAGAAGAATTTCTGCCGTTTTCTCTGAATCTAATACCTTAAATATGTAGGTTGCTTCATCAAAATCCAGTTCGTCTAATATTTCGGCTATATCGGCATGGTGCATGTCATTCAACAAGGATTCTAGCTCCCTATCATTTTTATCTACAATATGTCTCTCTAGTTCAAGTATTAATTCTTTACTGATTTTGAATTCCATCGGCTTCTATTTTTTGGGTCAATTCTAAAAATTGTGCTACATTCAATTGTTCTGGTCGAAGGTTAAAAACTTCGTCTGCACGCAGTTCATCGGACAAATTTAGGGTTTTTAAACTGTTACGCAAAGTCTTTCTACGTTGTTGGAATGCTGTTTTTACTACCGTAAAAAATAACTTTTGACTGCATGGCAAACTAAAATCTTTTTTACGACGCAAACGCAACACGCCCGATTTTACTTTTGGTGGTGGAATGAATACATTCTCGTCTACCGTAAACAAATATTCAGCATCATAAAAAGCTTGTACCAAAACAGATAAGATACCATAGGCCTTTGTTCCTTTCTTCTCGCAAATACGTTCAGCTACTTCTTTTTGAAACATTCCCGAAAACTCTGGTATTTGCTCTTTGAATTCTAACATTCTAAAAACAATCTGAGTCGAAATATTATACGGGAAGTTACCGATAATTGCGAACTGTTTTCCTGCAAAAATTTCATTGATATCGTACTTCAAGAAATCCTTCGAAATTATTTTATTTTCTAACTTGGGATAATTAGCATCTAGATATTCCACTGATTCATTATCAATTTCGACCACATAAGTAGTAACCGGTTTCTCTAACAAATATTTTGTTAACACTCCCATTCCAGGACCTATCTCCAATACATCATCGTATCCTTCTAGATTTAGGGTATCTGCGATTGCTTTGGCTATACTTTCATCCTTCAAGAAATGCTGTCCAAGGTGTTTTTTTGCTTTTACTTTTTCCATTTTTTTTTGAGTTTCTAAGTGGCTAACTCTTTTAACCGCAAAGACGCTAAGGCGCTAAGTTTTTTTTATATTCTAAATCCCTTTTATTTTTAAGATACCACTTATAGCTTCCTTAACCACTATAAATTGAGTCTATAACTGATTCTTATAAATTGGGATTGATAAGTGAATTTTAATGCTCTGATATCACTTGCAATTCTGTGCGGAAAATCAACATTTTGTCTCCAAAAAGTTGCTGTCCTTCTGCCTGAAAAGTACCGGCATTTTCAACGTAATATTTTTCTAAAGTTTCTTTGCTGTCCGTAGTATATTGAGCCGAATAGGTTACTCCACCCATTTCTTCTTCGACCAAAACACGCACCAAACGTGCAGAAATAAATTTACCAGTGGCAATCATTTCTGGGATGTGCTTGTGCTGCATCCAAATCATCCATTGGTCGTGTAAACTTTCGTGTATGTTTGTAGTAACGTTGTATATTATCATAATTTATTCCCCTAGCCCCGCCGCAGCAAGGAATCCCTATTAGAGGTAAATAGGATTTTAGCTCTAAAACGAATGAGCAAGTTATTATTCTCTCTTTTATATTCTGTGACGCCCTCCATACATTCCCTCATTGAGAGCTAGGGAATTTTAGAGATTCGTATCTCCCCTAAGTATTCTAAAACTTTTTCTGGACTCTACAAAATAGATACTATCTTGATGGTTAAATAGTATTTTTTCATAGAGCAGTTTTGCTTTTTCAGGATCTTTTAATTTTTTATTATAAATCTCAGCCGAAAAATAGAGTGCTTCGTCAATATAGATTCCGTCGCTGTGTTTGTCTATTATTGTTTGGTATTGGCTTAACGCTAAAGGAAGATTTCCTAATTTCTCGAAGATTTTACCCAATCGCAATAAAACGACACCTTCTATTTCATTCTCCTTGAAATTTTTCAAAATAGATTGAAATTGCACAATCGCTTCCTCATTCCGATTTTGATACAAAAGATAATCACCTTTGGCAAATTCTTTTAAAGCCGTTTGAGTAGAATCTGCGACGGTATTGTCATTAATTAACAAAAAATATTCCAAAGCATCGTTGGCAATTAACTGTGTACTTGCCGATTTCAATTCTTTAAATTGCTTTAAAGCCCATGGGAAATCTGCTTTAAAATAACTCGTCTTGGCAGCTTTCAAACTTGCTTCATGTGCAACAGCATCATTTTTTAAATCCAATTCGATCTGAGAATAATATAATAACGCTTGATTGAATTTTTCTTCGAAAAGCAAAATATCGGCCAACTCCATTTTTACTTGTGCTTTTTGATATTCATTCAACTGCAGGTCCATTGTTTTTTTTATAATGGCTCTAGCATCTTCTGGTTTATTCAAATTGAAAGCTACAAAATGTGCCTGAATCAATTGCAAAGATAAACTAAAAGGAGTAATTTCATATTCTTTGATCAAGGCTTCCAATTCTGTTTGAATATTTGGATACTCATTTGGCACTGCTTTATCAATCTTCATTTTGATCAAATAGGTATTGGCTTGAATCAATAAATCTAAATCTTTGGAATTTTCGATAACAAAATTAAGGATTATTTTTGCTGTTTCGGTATCGTCTTCTTCAATACAGGTTTGCGCCAAATTAACAATATTCGAAAGTGAAATAGGATTTCGTTTGTAAACTGCTTTTTCTTGTACGAAGGCTTTCGAAAATTCTTTTTGCTGAACATAAAACCAACTCAAATAATAATTCCAAAAAACATCTTGACTTTTTTGAACCCTTACAATTAATGCTTTTCTCAATAAATCACTAAAAGTGGAATCTCCTTCCCCTGTCATATAGCGTGACATTTGATTTTGTATCAAAACAGAATTTTGTGGATTCAAGTAGGCTTCTTCCAAGAAAGTATCTACCATTTTTTCCATGTTTCCCATTTGCCCGTATAGCAATCCCTTTTGATAATTAAAAGTGAGATTTGGCATTTTTAACTCAGCCTGTTCATAGGATTTTAAGGCGTAGTCTAGTAACACTTTTTTCTCAAAAGCAGCAGCCACTCCATACACATCGTATGCATTAATATTGATCCTATCAACCGCCTGATTGTAATAGAATTTTGCTTTGCTTTCGTTATTTTGCAATTGGTAATTGTAACCCAATTCAACTAAAACACTAGCTTGTTTGTACTTACTAAGTTGAGTATTGATTGCTTTGTCGGCAACATCAAATTGTTGTAATTGCTGGAGACAATCTACTGTTCTTAAAAAATATTGCAAATTTTGCGGTACCGATTCCAATAATTCTTGGTAACTTATTTTTGCTTTTTCAAAATCGCCTTTATCGTAGTAGTACTGCGCCAATTGTTCGTTCTGAGAGAAAACAACCAGCGAGAATAGCAAAGCGATAAATAGGCAGGCTTTTTTCATTATATAAGAATCTAAGTTATGGTTTTCAGTCACCGCAAGCTACAGCGACTGAAAACGGTTAACTATTTAATTGATAATATCAAATCCGCAGTAGGAGCGCAAAGCTTCTGGGATAACGATTCCTTCTGGTGTTTGATAATTTTCCAAAATTCCGGCCAAAACTCTCGGCAATGCCAATGAACTTCCGTTTAAGGTATGAGCCAATTGGTTTTTTCCGTCTTTGTCTTTGAAACGCAACTTCAAACGATTGGATTGAAAAGTCTCAAAATTAGAAACAGAAGAAATCTCTAACCAACGATCTTGAGCCGTTGAGAACACTTCAAAGTCATACGTCAAGGCAGAAGCAAAACTCATGTCTCCACCGCAAAGACGAAGAATACGGTACGGCAATTTTAATTCGTCCAAAATTCCTTTAACATGTTCTACCATTCCGTCAAGCGCTTCGTATGATTTTTCAGGATGCTCCACTCGTACAATTTCAACCTTGTCAAATTGGTGCAAACGATTTAACCCACGTACGTGCGCACCATATGAACCTGCTTCGCGACGAAAGCAAGGTGTATATGCAGTTGTAAGTACAGGCAATTCGCTTTCGCTCAAAATCACATCTCTAAAAATATTTGTTACCGGCACCTCAGCGGTTGGAATCAAATACAAATCATCTGTAGCGTCATGGTACATTTGCCCTTCTTTGTCTGGCAATTGTCCTGTACCATAAGCAGATGCTTCGTTCACCAAATGAGGCACTTGCACTTCATTGTATCCTGCAGCAGTATTTTTATCTAAAAAGTAATTGATTAAGGCACGTTGCAAACGCGCTCCTTTGCCTTTGTACACAGGAAAACCAGCACCAGCAATTTTATTACCTAATTCAAAATCAATGATGTCGTATTTTTTCACTAACTCCCAATGCGGTTGCGCTCCTTCGTGTAAGGTAGGTATTGCTCCAGCTTCAAAAACAGTTAGGTTTTCTTCTGGCGTTTTCCCAACAGGCACGATATCGGCAGGTAAGTTTGGCAGTGTATATAATTTTTCGGTTAATTCGGTTGCCAAAGCATCTACAATTTCAGCAAGTTCTTTACTTTTTTCTTTAAGAGAAACCGTTTTTTCTTTTAAAATGGCTGCTTTTGCTTTCTCTCCGCTTTTCATTAATCCGCCAATGTCTTTGGATAATTTATTAGATTCGGATAAGATGTTGTCCATTTCAACTTGTGTAGCGCGACGTTTTTCGTCTAGTGCTACTACCTCTTCTACCACAGTTTTGGCATCCATATTCTTTTTTGCCAAAGCTTGGATTACTTTCTCCTGATTCTCTCTAATAAATGCAATTTGTAACATAGCTTAAATTTTATAACTCTAGTTGTTCTTTTTGATAAAGTAAGCAAATTTAAGGATTTGTTTCATATAAAGTAGGACAATATGAAAAACTTCAAATCTATCTAGTTTTATAGCAATTTGAACTGGAAAAGGACATGGATTAATTGGATTCACTATCTCAAAGATATAGATAAAAAAATTTACTGAAATCTAAAAAAATCCCCCATGATGAGGATCCTTTTGATGTGTTTTTAAATCTTAATCCTTAGCTTACATATCGTTGTTGACAACACTAAGATTAGAATTTATTATAGAAGCGCAAATAACACCAGTTTTAAACTCATCTAAACCTAAGTTTGGATCTATTTTAATCTTCCTGTTATCAATTACGTTATAACATCGTTTCAGATAAAGAAGAATCCCAAGTCGATTATTTTTAATCGACTTGGGATTCTTCTGATAAATTCGTAAAGAAAGGAATAAAATTACTCCTTTTTATCTTCAGTAACATTATGCGTTTTTAACCATTCTTCTCCTTTACTATCCATGAAAAAATCCATCCAAACATAATACAAAACATCATCTTTTTCTACAGAAACAGAATGCATCGATCCCAGCGGAATATGCAATAATGAATATTCAAGCAATGGTCTTTGAGCATCATCTGCATAAACTATGATATTATTTTTTGAAAGCCCTAAGAATAATTGCTCCAACATAGGATGTTTGTGAGCTCCTACTTTATCAGGTCCTTTGGTTTGTACAGTTCCCATTGCTATTCTTGGAATAATCTTGTTAGGCATAATGGTGCGGCTGATCGTATTTGGACTTTTTATAGGCTCTGTGTAAGGCCTACAGTCTTCAAACTTTGCATAATAAACCTTTTGCGTATTTTCTATCGGAAACTCATTCAACTCTACAAGGTCTTGCGCAGAAAGCTTAGTAACGATTTTTAAGTAATGAAGCGTATCGTTCTTAGCGGTTTTGATTGAGATGCTCTTTTCTACATTAGGTAATAAGATAGTTTCTGGAACAATTTCATATTTTATATTCATTGTCTTTACCGTTCCTTTGCCTTTAAAAAACAGATAAATAGATTTGTATCCTTCATTGGCATCATCCACAATTGATTTGTTGCCCGTAAGCGCGATATGCTCTACTTGTATTCCTTCTATTTCGTTTTGTAGAATAAGTTTAGAATACTTTTGTGTATTATTTTCTAACTGTATATTTAATTTCTCAACCGGAATCTCTTGCGCTTGAAGTGCTGTAATGAGCGATAGCCCTACTACTATAGTAATAATTTGCTTTTTCATTTTTATTAAATTTTATTTATAAATAAAACCGGAAGTAATCTGATCGTTCTAAACCACCTAATAAAGATACGTTTAGAAAATAAAAAAGATATACCGATCTGAATTTCGGATCGGTATATCTAAAAAAAACTAATTTAATCAACTAATGCTATTTTCAAGGATAAAATTATCATCCTATAAGCGTTTATAGTTTGTTTAGAAACTATTTTTTAATTTCTCTTCAATTAATACCCTGCATTTTGCGGTAATAAATTTGGATTTCTTGTCAACTCATTAGCTGGTAAAGGGAACAAATATTTTCTTGCTGTTACGAAAGCAGGTTTTGCACCTTCTAGTCCAGAAGCACTAAAAACCGTTGGACCTAAATCTCTTCTTGCAATATCATACCATCTTGAAAACTCAAAAGCCAATTCCCATTTACGATCTTCTAGAACCAAAGTTCTCATTGCATCTTTTGATAATGTTGTAATATCAGCTGGAAAAACACTAGCTGTACCACCTGCAGCTCCTGCTCTCGCTCTTGCTCTAACTCTATTTGTCCAAGTAACAGCATCAGCAGTCTGACCTACTTCGTTTGCTGCTTCAGCTCCAATAAGCAATACTTCGGCATAACGCATCATTAGATAATTACTATTTGTAGTTCTACCATTACCATCTGCAGCAGGACCTGCTTTTCGAGTATATTTCGCAATATGGGGACGGTTATCACCAGCAGTATAATAAGTTGTGAATTTGGTATACGGTTGTCTCAATCCTTTGAATACTCCTGTCGCATCAAAGCTCACTGCTCTTCTATAATCTAAAGAGTTCCAAGTGTTGTAAACATTTAGAGAAGGTACTAAGATCGACCATCCTCCACTGTATCCATACTGCTCATCGGCTCTAATACCTGTAAAAGCAGCCAAGTAATCACGACCTTGATCTCCATCAGACTTTCCAATAAAATCGATTACAAATATTGGCTCCTTTGAAGCATCTGTTTTAGAATAGTCAAATAAGTTTTGAAAATCAGTTTCTAAGCCTAAATTATACGTCCCCTCTTTTGAAATAATATCCTTTGCTTCATCATAAGCAAGTTGAAAATTAGCAGGATCATATTGCCCCATAGTCAAATACACGGAAGCCAAAAATGAACTTGCAGCTGATTTTGCAGGCATTGCTCTTGTGATTTGAGTATCTGGCAACCATTCTTTTGCAAATTTTAAATCTGCAATGATATTTTTGTAAACGTCAGCAACTGCTGTTTTACTAATTGAACCTGCAGCTTGTACATCTGTAACTGGTTTGTCAATATATGGAATCGCTCCAAATTGCCTTACCAGATGGTAATAAACAAAAGCTCTAATAAAATAGGCCTGTGCCACCACTTTATTTTTTGCAGCTGCATCTGCAGTTACATAACTCGCACCGTCAATAGCTTGATTGGCTGCACCAATAATTTGGTAACATTTTGGCCAATAGACTGCAATATTTGCATTATCTGCTAATATTCCAACATTACTAAACTGTACACGCTCAGGATTGGTAACATTGACATTCAAATCTACCATATCACTAGCCAACATTAATGACATTGACATTTCTCTTGACATGAAATACCTATGTTCCATGTGAGCGTAAGCACCATTTATAGCAATTTGAACTTTATCTATGGAAGTAAAGAACGAAGAAGGTGTTAATAATCCAACTGGTTGTTCTTCTAAATCAGAACAGCCAATCATGGACATTCCAATTAAAACGAATATATATTTAAATTTTTTCATTGTGTGTCTTTTTTATATTTACTATTAAAACTTCAAACTAGCACTAAAGTTAACTGATCTCACTGTTGGGAAATTTCCAAAATCGAATCCTTTAGTAGAATTTGATGTCGATGTACTTCCTCCTCCTGAACCAAAATAACTTACCTCAGGATCTAAGCCAGAATATTTTGTAAAAGTCAATAAGTTCTGCGCACTCAAAGTCAATCTTAAGCTTTCTACCCCCATTTTTTCAGTAAATTTTGAAGGAACGTTGTATCCTAATGCAATATTTTTCAATCTAATATAACTTCCGTCTTCAACAAAACGAGATGAAATTTCTCTTCTATCAGCAACAACACGAGGAATGTTAGTATCTGTATTAGTAGGTGTCCAAGCATTTAACACATCCGTAAGTGCATTCGAGCTACCTCTAAACAATTGTGCTTTGGTCAAGTTAAACACATCACCTCCGTAAGAACCTTGGAAAAAGATATTCAAATCCCAATTTTTATAACTGAAGTTATTTGTGATACCCATATTCCAATCTGGATTTGGATTACCAATAATTTTTCTATCAGCAGTTGTAATCGATCCATCACCACTCACATCTGTAAACATAGGGTCACCTGCAACTCCACCAGCAGCTATAGCCAAACCTGTTGGCAATGTACCACCTTGATAAACTCCTTGGTATTCTAAACCGTAGAATACACCTGCAGCTTCTCCTTCTCTCAAAATGTGTGTTCCTGAATTATTGCTAAAAAATCCTGGAGCAGCATTCAAAATCACATCTGTACCACCAATTAATTTTTCCACTTTGTTTTTATTTGTAGACCAGTTAAAATCTGTCGTCCATCTAAAATCATTGTTTGTGATATTCTTTGTATTTAATGAAATTTCAAAACCTTTATTGTTAATTTCACCAACGTTTCTAATACTAGCCAACGTTTGGAAACCTAAATATTGTGATTGACTGTTATCAGCCATTAATAAATCTTTCGTATTAATATTGTAATAATCTAATGAAAGCGACACTTTGTTATTCAACAAACCTAAATCCAAACCAAAGTTACTTTGATAAGAAGACTCCCATTTCAAGTTATCATTTGCCGCTTGATCAGGAACAACTGCATTCACTGCTGCACCACCAAGTCCTGCATAAATAGTAGATAATTTTGCTAATGATTGGTAAGCAGAAATAGCTTGGTTACCTGTAACACCATAACTAGCTCTTAACTTCAAGTTCGAAATTGATTTGCTGTCTTTCAAGAAATCTTCATTCGAAATTTTCCATCCTAATGCTCCAGAAGGAAAGATTGCATATTTATGGTTTTTTGCAAAGTTTGAAGCTCCATCACGTCTTACTGTTGCAGTCAACAAATATTTGTCGTTATAGTCATAATTTAATCTACCAAATTGAGATTCAATTTCTTGCTCAACAAATGAAGACGTTGGCAATACAGAAACAGAACTACCCGCTAAATTAAAGTAAGAGAAACTATCATCTGTAAAACGTTGTGCTCCTGCAGAAAAACGTTCAGAACTTGTTTTTTGATACGAGTATCCAGCTAATAAATTCAAAGTACCTTTTCCTATTTCTTTTTTATATGACAAATAACTCTCTGTTAATATATCTGTCTTTTTCAAATTCGAAATACTTGCTTTACCACCTGTTCCTCTACCAGCCGTTACCAATAATGTAGATGGTCTAAATGTACCTACTGTTGTATTTGTTGTACTGTATCCAAAAGTAGTTTTGAAAGTAAGATCTTTTATAATATCATAATTAGCATATAAATTTGATCTACTAATATCCGTTTTTGTTGTATTTACTGCTTCAGTTGCAATTGCGTACGGATTATCAACTTCATCAGCAATATTATCTGTTGTATTCAAACCTGTAACTGGATCTTTCACTCCGTAATCTGGTCTAAATCTAAACATAAGAGAGATCACATCATCACCACCACCATTTGCAGTTTCACCTGTTGATTGTGTTGGTACACCATTTTTTGCAGACCTACTAGTAAAAAGATTAAAACCTAATTTCAATTTGTCTGTAACCTGAGCATCAATGTTGGATAAGAACGTCATTCTCTCAAAATCGGAGTTTATAACAACACCGTCTTGTTTGAAATAATTTGCAGAAGCGTAGAAATTAATTTTATCACTACCTCCCGAAAAAGAGAACTGATGATTTTGAGTACTTCCGCTTTTGTATAGCAAATCTTGCCAGTCTGTATCTGCAGTCCCTGCAACAAAACTTGGATTGGTTATCTTTTTGTAAGTAATAAATTGTTCTGCATTTAATAAATCCAATCTATTAGCGGTATTTTGTACAGAATAGCTACTATTCACCTCTACAGTTAATTTTCCATTTCTACCTTTCTTAGTAGTTACCATTACCACTCCATTAGATCCTCTAGAACCATAAATAGCAGTTGCAGAAGCATCTTTTAAAACTTCGATAGATTGAATATCACTTGCTTGCGGCATGGAAGCCCCAACAAATCCATCCACTACAATCAAAGGATCACTACCGGCACTGATAGAAGTATTACCCCTAACCTTAATACTAATAGGAGCACCTGGCTCACCACCATTATTAGATTGTACCACAACACCAGCTGCACGTCCTTGCAAAGCTTGAGCAGCATCTGCAAGTGGAAAAGCATTGATTTCTTCAGCTTTTATCGAAGATACCGAACCTGTGATATCACTCTTTTTACGAGAACCATAACCCACAACAACTACTTCATCTAGTTGACTGTTATTTTCGACCAAAATGATATTCAAGGTCTTTTGATTCGTAATGGTTGCCGATTGCATTTTATAACCTATATATGAAAACTGAAGCACATCTCCTTTTTTAACATCAACTTGAAATTTACCATCAAAGTCTGTAGATGAACCTTTAGTTGAATTGGCTATAATTACATTGGCTCCAGGAATAGGCATATTGTCGCCATCCAATATTGTACCGGATAATCGATATCCGCCTTGTGCAAATAATGATATACTGAATATCAACATAAGCATTAAAATAAGTTTAGTTTTTAAATTCATGGTTAAATAGTTTTTGATTAAAATAGTTAGTTTACTTATAAAAAACAGATTGTATTATGTTTTTCATTTATTCAAAAAAATCTTTTTAGTTAACAAAGACTAAAAATTCGTCTTTTTCAACTGAAACACCAAACTGGTTTTCCAATTTGGTTTTCCAAATATAATACTAATTTTTAGGTTTAAAAAACTTTAATACGATTTATTCAAAAAAAATCTTCTAAAAAATATCATAATGAATTAAAAGGATTAAAATATTTCATAATTATCAGTAAAAACCAAAATAGCACTCCCTTCTTAACCCTCGTTAACACTAGCTTTCACTCCATTAAAACAAATCAAAAACAGAATAACGTTTACCTTCGTTTAAAAACGATATTACTACAAACACTTCTATGAATTTAGAAATTTTAACAATTAAACACCCTTTTTAATACCTGATATTCAAGACAATAAAAACAATAAGTATAAAAAAAGTCCCAAACTACTATAAGTAGTTTGGGACTTTAAATCATTTTAGTCTTCCGACTAATTCGTTTTTAAAAGAATTTACTTTCTGAAACTTTTAATAATTTCGATACATTCTCTTGTCAATTCTTCAATTTTTGCAATATCAAAAACACCGTTCGCATCAGCTTTTATTAATTTCGAACCTAATCCGACACAAGTAACACCTGCGTCAAACCAGCCTTTTAGGTTTTCTCTTGTTGGAGACACACCACCTGTAGGCATGATCGATGTCCAAGGTTGAGGCCCTTTGATTCCGTTAATAAATTCTGGTCCATAAATATCTCCAGGAAATAATTTTACAATTTCGCAACCTAATTCTTCTGCTCTTGCTATCTCTGTAAGTGTACCACATCCAGGAGACCAAAGTACTTTACGACGATTACAAGCAATAGCAATATCTTCTCTTAAAACTGGTGTTACAATAAAGTTCGCACCTAATTGCATGTATAAAGACGCAGCAGCAGCATCTGTCACAGATCCTACTCCTAGAATCATTCCTGGCAACTCGGCAATTGCATATTTATTTAAAGCAGCAAAAATTTCGAAAGCAAAATCACCTCTACTAGTAAATTCTAGTAAACGTGCTCCACCATCGTAACATGCTTTCAATACTTGTTTGCTTACTTCAACATCTTTATGATAAAATAAAGGAACAATTCCTGTATCTTTCATTACTTGTGCTACTTCTATTCTTGTAAATTGAGCCATAGTTTTTATATTTTTATCTTGAAACTTTTCCTGAAAAATCACCAGAAAGTAGTTTTTCAATTTCTGGTTTGGTAACTAAATTGTAATCTCCTGAGATCGTATGCTTCAAACAACAAGCAGCTACTGCAAAATTCAAAGCTCGTTGTTCGTCCAAAGGTTCTTCATTCAAGCCGTAAATTAATCCACCCATGAACGCATCTCCACTTCCTACGCGGTCAATTACTGGAGTTACCTCTTGAACAGCTGCATTGTACAGTTTTTTTCCGTCATACATAACGCCACCTATACGCTGGTGTGATGCACTCACAGAATAACGCAAAGTAGTTGCAACGTATTTCAAATCAGGACACATTTTGAAAATGGTATCATAAAGCGACGGAAGCAATTCTCCTTTGGTATAATCTGGATCTACTTTGTCCAAACCTAACATGAAGTAAGCAGTATCAATATCACCCAAAATAACGTGGCTATATTTCAATAACTCTGGCATTACCTCTTTTGGCTGCACACCATAATTCCATAATTTTGCACGGTAATTTAAATCGGTAGAAATAGTTAATCCCATTTCGTGAGCGATTTTTATAGCTTCTAGACAAGCTTGAGTAGCACTTTCAGACAAAGCAGGAGTAATTCCGCTCCAATGAAACCAAGTTGCTCCTTTTAGAATCTCTCTCCAATTGATCTCCCCTACTTTCAAATCGGCCATAGAACTGTTTGCTCTATCATAAATCACGTTGCTTGCACGCGTACTTGTTCCTGTTTCCAAAAAATAAATACCCAAACGATCACCACCAAATAATACATTATCACAACCTACATCTAGCTTACGCATTTCTTTTAAAGCACTAATTCCTAATTCATTATTAGGTATTTTAGTTACATATTCTGCAGTTATACCATAATTTGCCAATGATACCGCTACGTTAAATTCACCCCCACCATAAGTAGCTTTGAAAGATTCTGCTTGAGAGAATCGCAAATGCCTATCTGTAGATAAACGGAGTAAAATTTCACCAAAAGTGATTACTTTTTTCATCTTATTAATTTCCTAATTGATTACTACTACTTTAGCTGCGCCAAAAAAATATAAAAAAACCTTCAATCGTTTTCGAAAGAAGGTTCAAAAGTAACTTTTTTTTACATTAAAACAGATATTTTTTTTGACAAACAGCCAATTTTACCCGCTTTTAACACTATAAATATTTCAATTTAAAAAGCAAAAAATAAAGCTAATTTACTATAAACATAAAGATTACACCTATTTCAACTAGAGTATAATGCTCATTCATTCTAAATATTCACATGAATACAAATACCTATTAAGCAACTCCAAATAAGAACAACTATTCGTATTTGGAATCACCCACGCCTTTTAAATTAAATAGAACTTTCTTAGATACCTAAAGCCTGACCACCACCAATTTGAATAGTCTCAGCAGTGATAAAAGAAGCATCTGCACTAGCCAAGAAAGCTACAACACCTGCAACCTCTTCTGGCTCACCTAATCTTCCTAGTAATACACTACTTTTCCATGAAGCGAAAACTTCTGGTTTAGTCGCTTTAATTTGAGCATGAAAAGGAGTATCGATAGTTCCAGGAGAAACAGCGTTAACTCTAATTCCGTACTCAGCTAAATCCTTAGCAAGTGCTCTAGTGATCGATTGAACTCCACCTTTTGAAACTGCATAGATACCAGCTCCTGGTCCTGCACCGTTCCAAGCTGCGTTTGATGTATAATTGATGATTGATGCATTCTCTCCTTTTTTCAAGAAAGGAATAGCTGCTCTTGATGCATAGAAAACAGAATCAAGGTTCAAAGCCATAACAAATTTATATTCTTCGTTTGTCATATCTTCAAATCTAGCTCTAACACCGATACCACCTGTATTGTTAACCAACACGTCAATTTTACCAAATTTTTCACCAATTTTTGCAATATTAGCAGCAACAGCTTCACCGTCAGTCATGTCAAAACCGTAATACTCAGCAGTAATTCCTTCTGCCGTAAGTTCAGCCAATTTTTTAGCTCCAGCAGCATCATCAATACCATTCAAAACAACAGTATATCCCTCTTTACCTAATCTTTTAGCTACTGCAAAACCAATTCCTCCGGTTGCACCTGTAATGATTGCAACTTTACCTTCTCCTTTATTCATCTCTATTTGATTTTAATTATTTAAAATTTTTATTTTGTTCTGTATTTATTCTGTATTATTATTAGGCTACGGGTTGTATCTTTTTTATCAAAAATAAAATAGAACCAATAGTCAGCGGTGCCAATATGGCAATGATAATAAAAGCAGGGGTATAAGAAACGGTCGTAATTTTTGGTATCAACCAGTTCATAACAATTACCGATACTGCTCCAACACTACCAGCAAGACCAGCCAAAGTTCCAACAGACGGTCCTTTAAATAAGTCACTTGATAAAGTTTGCAGATTACCAATGGCAAACTGAAAACCAAATAGAACCATAGCTACAATATAAATAAACGACATAGCACTCTCTCCGTCTACAAAGAAAATAATCCCTAACAATCCCATTAGAATCAGTGCGCAACCTATTCCAATTGTTATTTTTCTCGCGGCATCAACTGATTTTGTTTCGATTAATTTCCCACAATACCAACCACCTACAAGACTTCCTGCCATTCCTCCTAAATAAGATATCCAAATTGTAGAACCAATTTCGACAATACTAAAACCATACGCAGAGTGCAGGTACAGTGGCATCCAACCTACAAACAACCACCAAATAGGCTCTATAAAAAAACTAGCTACTAAAACACCCCAAGCTTCTTTGTGCTTCAAAATACCTACTACACTTAACCCTTTTTCATTTGAAACTATACCATTATCCGCTTTACTACTCGCCAAAATAAGATTTTTTTCTTCTTCTGAAATCCAAGGATGTTTATCAGGTGTTCCTTTATTAATAAACAACCAAGGAATAACCCACAAAACCCCTAATGCTCCAATAATAATATAAGTCATCCTCCAACCGTAGGCTCCGTATAAAAAAGCAATAAGAACAGGAGCAATAACACTCCCTAATGAAGCACCCGCATTGAAAATCCCCTGAGCTATAGCACGTTGTTTGATTGGAAACCACTCTCCATTACTTTTCACAGCACCAGGCCAATTCCCTGCTTCTCCAAGTCCCAAAAGACCTCTGAAAAGTGTCAAAGAAAACAATCCTCTTGCAAAAGCATGAAAGATAGAAGCTACAGACCAAAGAACAATTGACACTGTAAAGCCTAATCGGGTACCAATCATATCGTATAGTTTACCAGATAGAAACTTTCCTGCTGCATATGTTATCATAAAAATATTAAGCATAATAGCATAATCAGCTTCATCCATACCTAGATCTTTACCCATTTCTGGCCACATGATTCCAAATGCAGTTCTATCAATGTAATTAATTACCGTGGCCAAACATATCAATGTTATAATCCACCATCTTAATCCTTTTACTTTCATCTGTTAATTTTTATAAATTTCACTTTCTTTTACTTTAAAAAAAAGCCAAAAAAACCCCGTACCTATGTTTTTAAAACTAGGTAATTTATATTATATCTTATAAAAGTGCTATTTTTTAAGACTAAAATGTATTGCTGTACCTACATACAATCCTGATCTTAAATATGACTTGTATTCTTAATTACGAATGGTAACAATATTCATATAATGCTTTGAAATGTAGTTTCATTTTTTGTTTTGCCAATTGTGGATCTTGCGCAACAATTGCGTCGTAAACCTCTGTATGATCATTAATCCTATCAAGACCTTCATTTCCGCTTTTATCACACACATGATATTTTTCAAAATTGGTTAATATTTCAGGTGTTATTATCAACATCATATTATTAATGGTACTATTTCCGCTAGCTCTAGCAATCGCTAGATGAAATATTAAATCTTCTTGTACAGCATCTTCACCCGTGTGAACTTTATCTGCATAAGCATCCAAAGCAGCTTTGATATTAACCAAATCCTCCTCTGTTCTTCTTGTTGCTGCCAAACGTACTGTTTTGAGTTCAAGTAAAATTCTGGTTTCTACTAATGATTTAAAATCTGATTTTCCTAACCTCAATATGTCATCAATTATACCGTTAATAGCAATTTTGCCAATATCTGCAACGAAAGTTCCACTTTGAGGAATCGATTTGAGTATCCCGTAAAATTCTAATTTCTGTATCGCCTCACGAACACTACTTCTACTTACTTCAAACTTTTCAGACAACATCCTTTCAGACGGTAATTTATCTTGAGGTTCTAAATTTTTATAATTAATATAATCTCTAATCTTTGCTATAATTGCATTTAGAGGCTCTCTATTATTTTCTTTTCTAGCTATTACTTCTAATTTCATACTTATTAAATTTTAAAAACTCTGGTTAACCAGATTGGTTTGTAAAAATAAAGAAAAAAAACAAGACCCTAATAAAAAAACGAAACTATATTAAAGGAGCTAAATATCTATTAATGTGACACTTTAAAAAAATAAATATTAAATTAAGCATATGATTTAGAAGCCTTTGGCTAAAATAACTACCTCCTTGCAATACTTTTCAAAAACACCCCTTTTCCCAAACAAACTTCATTGTAAACAAATCATTCGGAATCATTTAGAATTACTTCCAATCCCATTAACTACTTTTATTCCCTAGACAAACTTATATATAGTCTCATTGAATGCAAAATCTCTGAATTATTAAAGTCATGCGTTTCCTTTAGTTTATCAGGAGTTGTTACTGTCCAAAGTGACAAATTAATATTAGCAATATTCTTTTCCTCATTTACATCTAGACCATAACGGACTGATGCTAATACTAAAGCTATGAAAAGTACACGTATTGAAAATTGAACATTCATAACTATGTTGCTTCTTATTTAATTCATTTTCATTCCCTATTTCTTTTTTAATACACTAACAAAAAATTTAACATACCAGTTTGGTAAACCAATTTGGAGAACCAAATATAGAAACAAATTTTAGTAAAAAAAAACAATTAGACACTTATTTTAAAATTTTGTTAAAATAAATGTCATTTAATACATCTCAAACTATAAATAAACTCTAATCTAAAAAACACAAAGACAAAATAAAAGCTACAAAACATTCAAAATGAATATTTTGTAGCTTAAACTAATAGTAGAATAAATCACAAAAACTATTCTTTACTATAAACATTGCCTGTCCATCCTATAAGTAGTAAAGAAGTATACTATTTTCTTTTCTGAAGCCTAATTTCACCATTTAAACCTTTACCAAAAACTAGTTTATAACTTTTTCAAACGTATAATTAGCGCTATATTTACTTCAAAAACAACCTATCCATTTATTTAATTAATGCATCATAATGTGCTCCAACCCAGTTATACATTACGTCTTTTATTTTTAAGGAATGTTTTGCTGTTACCGAGTTATTCGTTGTTGCCAGGACAAACAAATTAACATTTCCGTTATTATTTTTAATAGTTACAGCAACATAATTATCATCCTCATAAACCAATTCTAGATTAGCAATGCTACTTACTGCATTCACCGCATTTTCTGTTACTGGACTGTAACTTCCGTGGGCTTCAATTACACTGACAAAGGTTGCTTTTTTGGTGTTCTTTTTTCGAATAATAATTCCAGCGTCTCTACGCAAATTAAAACTAGGGTCATTTGCACCCAATCGAACCAATAATAATTCATCCTCTGGATTAGTGGCAGATGTCATGGTATAAAAATTTCCAGCGTTCAACCAAGAAAATTTAGTGTTCTCAATAGTTGCTTTTCCAATTCCTTCTTTCCATAAGTGCTGGTAACCAAATGCAGTTCCTAATGGCTCTAATATTTTTGGAGTATCATATTTAAAATTAGCCGAAATCATTTGCCCTAAATAATAGAAAGGCAGATCATATTGATTGGAATTTTTTGAATCTACTTGAAATATATCCAACAATAATGGCTTTTCATATCCTTCTGTTTCCAATAAAACCATCGTACGGTGCATATCTGTACCAGGATAAGCATTATTTTCAATCGCACTTATTATCTGTACTTTAGGATTATAAACATCAAACAAGTATTTCTCACATGAAAATAAATTTCCTTTTTCAAAATCCCCTTCAAAATGTGAAACCTCATTTTGAATAATCGTGTTGTGCGCAATAGTTTGTTTTGCCCAAGTAGCATTTTCTTTCAAGTAATTACCACCTCCTTTTTGTTCGATATTAACAAAACGTGCTAAACCATAATCTTGCAAAACCTCATCACTATTTTGGTAGTAAGAAAATGATAATTTGTCGAAATGTCCATGACTAGAACCTTGCGCAGCATATTTAAGTACTAATGTAAGTTCGTTGTCATTATTTTTATTTCTAATAATTGCCACACCACCATCTTCACCATTTGAACCATCGGACAAATCAATTGATTTTTTAAGGAATGGTTTTGATAATTTATTTTTAATCCCCAATGCAACAGCCATACCTGAGTTATCCAATTGAACACGTCGTTGTTTTTCGGCTATAGACAATAGAGAAGGATCTTTACCACCGTACAAATAAGCAATATCAACGGCAGAAACCAATTCTCGTGAATAGTACGACATTCCTTTTTGGCCATCGTTCAAAGGAAAAAACTCTCCTGCCGAATTGGTCAAATTAAGCAATGCGTAAATCGATTTGTTTAATATTCCATTTTTATACTCAAAAATTTTAAGCGCTGGTTTGGTATTTTGAAGCGCTTCTGCAAAAACCATAAATGGGTACATAGCATACCGTTGGTAATACGGACCTTCATTATAGTATCCATCCGGAGAAAAAGGCTCATTTACATTAGCCAAAAAACCTGTAACTTGACCTTCTTTTTTAATCAAACCGCCATCATTATCTTTCATTCCTGGCGGTAAAGTATCCTCTTTTAATCCGTATAATGCCCTGTCCAGCAACTCAGCATCATCCATCACCAAAGCAATCATCCCTACAGCTACATTACCCCAAGTACTATGATTGTGTACACGGTTAAAAAACTGAGGCGAACCGATTGAAATAAAATCTGCATAAGGTTTAAACAAGTCTTTTTCGATTAGACCTCTGTCTTTTGCTCCAATAAAATCATATACACAATCGTAAGCTTGACTCATATAAACTAGCCAATTGGAATCATTAAGTGCTTGCCAAAATAACTTTCCTCGTGCATAGGAACGTTCTTGTGGATGCAATGGCAAAGTAGGATATAACTTAGTATAGGCCATCAACATGTTTTTGACATAAGTAGCATATTTTTTATCACCTGTTATTTGATACAAAACACCAGCTTTTTGCGTAATCAACCAGTTTTTTTTATGCCGTTCATGTGTGTAACCACCCGAGAAATCCTTAGGTATTGGTACTTCTATTCCGAGTTTCATTTCGGCATCAACTTCTTTCCTTGCTTCGGTAACAGAAGCGTCAAATAAAGGTACTTTGCCTAATTGCGATTTAATTTCCTTAACACCTTTTGGCGTAAGTACTAATCTAGGATGTCCCTGCGCTATTCCGTTTTGAAAAACGAAAAATAAAACACCTAAAACAGTTCTTATCAACCAATTACTTTTAATATATTTCATCATAATTAAATATTTTCCTTATTTATTTCTGGTTTACCAATTTGGTTCTCCAAATATATTGCTATTTTTATAATATAAAAATAAAAAAGAGGAAAAAAGCATTTATAATTGCGAGAGCTTCAACTAATCTAACGTTTTTTTATTCATTTAAACATATAGTGAATAGCATCCTATACTTTTAAAAACCAATATGTTATTAGAAAAATTTTACTTTTTAAAATAATAAAACAACTTACAAAGGGGTAGTGTTATTTTATAACATGCAATTGATACTTTTCATCAAGATTTAGAATTAATAGGCAAATCTACTCACAGCAATAAACTATAGAAAATTTGGTCAACGAATAAAAACAGCACAATTATCGTTGCTGGGGTTTCGGTACCCATTGTCGGTCTGAGCTAAGTCCTGCTGGAGCTTTTGTCTCAGGGAAGACTACGTTTAACAAGCGCTTCGACAGGGGCTGTGTGACATTAGAAACATCCATATAAAAAGGGCACTAAGTATTTTAACACTAGTGCCCCTTATTCTATTTTCAAAAAAAAATAACGAATCTCCGCCAAATTATATTATTCTCTTTTAATGGCTCTTCCCACGAAATCTTCTAGTAATTCAAACATTCCATCTACAGAAAGAATTTGTGTATCTGGATGCTCTTTCAAGAATGCAGAATTAAGTTCGACCAAGTTTTCATCTATTTCAAAAAAAGTATCATTATTAATTAAATCACGAATCGGATTTACACCTTCCAACTTACTTTTGAAAAACTTATCTCTTTTAACGCTACTCATCAAATTGACTTTCTTGCATTGCGCTTGAAATAATTCCAAATGTTTTGGTGCACCTATCAATTCCAAACCATCAGCAATGAGACCATTTAATTCCATGTTCCATTTCGAATTATAGACAAATTGCGCAAAATTCCCTTGAGTACATTGAGAAACGTAAAAATCCATATAGTAACTCATAATTGCATCTTCATGAATCAAATCATCGTCGATTTTCTCTTCGCGCATGAGGTTGATAACCGAAATATTAGAATTGATGATGTCTTGAGGATTGCCGCTATTGGCTGCAGTTTCTGAAATTATAATAGTACCAAATTCCATGGAATTATTGTTTTAAGGAGTTGAAAAAGCAAATTTCGGATAAAATAATGAAGGATAAAATCTTTTTGAACACAGATTTAAGAGATTGGCACATATTTTCTTTAACTACATTCTAGCCTTAACAATAAGTTCACTATTTCTTAAACTAAACCACTATGGACTTAAAGTCCATAGATTTGGTTGTCAGACTTAAAGTCTGCATGTTGCTAGTCTTCAATTATGAAGTTATCATTATTA
>NZ_JAOQMX010000037.1 GCF_025960985.1 Flavobacterium psychraerolatum
TTCTTTTAGTGTTACATATCTCATAATGAGATAAATATATTAAATTTTTTACATATCCACAATAAAATACGACATTATTTTATTCTTATTACTTAGATCCAATTCCGCCTAATTTATATCCTGAATTTGTGCTAGTAAAAGTGTTGATCAACACCGCTAAATTTAGACTTTATTAATTTTTTTTGATTGGATGAAGTTTTAAATACGATACTTCAAAGTAATTTATTATATAGAGGAGACCTTATTACAGCCAGAGTTTAGTTCAAACCTGTTAATATTTTATAAACTGCCCGTTAGTATTTGTTTTATATCTAGAAATAGTTGTAACGGTGTCATTTGTAGCTCTTTTACCAATAATGTCACCAGCATCGTTATAAGTATAACCATCAATGGAGTATTTTTTTATAGTAATATTTCCATCTTTCTTAATTTCAAATTTACGATAATACTCTATTTCAAAAGTAAATCTGCAATCGAGGAGTAAGGCATCAACTTGAATATTTGAAACATAACTGTTTAATTGTAGGTTGATTACTTTTCCATCATTTTCTCCATAGGTTGCGTATGCGATTACTTTGTACTTTATTTTATCTAAATTAAATGCAGCTGTTGTAAAGTATTTAAAATCTGCAGATTTATCAAAATTATAATCATTTTCTTTCACTTTAAAAGAGAGATCGCTTGAAGTGAATTCTTTTGGAGTTTCAAGACCTGTTAGTTCATATTCCGTATATTCAGAATTGAATTTTAAATAGGGTTGAAAGTCTTTTGAACTGTAAAAAAGACTATCAGATTCTATTTTTTTTGTTTCAGGTACAATAGGCTTTTCGCTCTCTTTTTTACACGAAAAAAATAATACTGTCAAGATCAGGAAGGTTATTTTTTTCATTGTATTATTTCTTTAAATTGTGGTTCGTAGTTTTGTACATGCAAATGGTGATGGTGGTTGGTTGTTTTATGTGAAATATGTTGCAAATATTTTGTTTCTTTATTAATTGTAACGGTCCATCCCAACATGCTTTTCCATCCGAATTTGTACAAAGCTTCGTTCCATTTATTTTGTCTTATATAATCTAAGGAATCGGGTGCTTTATTGAGGTTTAAACTGGTGCCAGGACCGCATTTTAAAGTTTTATCGGTTCGAAGGTATTTAAAATCACCATTATTACCATTAATATGACTGCGGCTCGGCTTGGATGATCCGTCTTTATGACTAAAACCATTACATCCAATGTCAAGATAATTAACCTCAAGCATGGCACCAAAAAAACTGGCCAAGGTTTGTTCGTTTACATAGGACCTAGGAGAATCCATATTAAAATGATATTGATGAGTCCCTTTTTTATACGTTTTAGGAACTTCTTCAAGGTTGATAAGATTTATCATTTCTCCTTCGATACCTCGATACAGCTGGGTTTTATAAAAGGTAAAATCGCCTAAATCGTATTTCTTTCCTTTTTTATCGATATAAATGTATCGGTACTTGTTTTTGAATTCTTTGGCTATTGTTTTAGGAATAACTTTGTGAATAGTACCATCTTGATAAATTTTATAAGTAACAATAGTACTTTTTTTAACTAGGATACTCTTTTGTTTTTCTTTCGATTCAATACTGTCTAGTTTCTTATCAAAATAGGAGCGAAGAGGTGTGTTTTCAAATTCAGTTGTTAAATTTCGATCATTATGCTCTTTTGATCCTGTGGTATCAATAGCAATTAAATTATTGCTAGCATGAATATTTAAGCAAGACAGAAATAGGACTGTTGCTAGTATGAAAGGGTGATGTATGCAGTAGGTTTTCAGAATGCTTATTTTTAGCTTTGGATATATGAATAATTTCATCCAAAGATTATGTAAGTATAAAAGCAAGAACAGTTGTTGTCCTCGCTTTTATGTGGTATTTTTTTTAACTGTTTTCTTCTAAGAACTTTGTTGTCTCATAGCCAAATAATTGTCCTTCTTTAATGATTTCCGAGATTCCTTCGGGTAACATACGCTCCCATCCTGGTTGTCCGCTATGAATCATTTTTAGAACTTCTCTAGAGAATACGGTTAGATTGTCTGGATCGTAATCTTCAATATCAATCACTTTTCCGTTGAATTTAAAGAACTTGTAAAGTTCTTTCATTCTTGGGTGAACTTTTAAGTTTAACGAAGTTCCTATTTCTCCATTTTCATCTAGCATTGGGTATAAGAATACTTTCATGTCACGGAAAAATAGTTTACCGAATGCTTCTAAAATCCCTCCACTTAAATGGCGGTAGTATTTTTCGTCAAAGATATCAACTAGATTATTAACTCCCATGGCAAGTCCCATTCGAGCCTTGGTATAATTAGAGAAATACTCAACTACCTTATAATATTCTTGGAAATTAGAGATCATAACAGTCTGACCCAAGGCACAAAGTAGTTCTGCTCGATCCATAAAATCGCGTTCGTCAATTTCACCGTCTGAACGTAAGTTTGAAAGAGTAATTTCAAAAATCACCAAAGTGTTTTTCTCGTCAACTTTATTTTCTTTAAGGAACATATTCAAGGATTTCTTGTACATGTCCATATTTACCTTGGTAACAGGGCGAAAACTTCCTCTTAAGGCAAGTATGTTTTTTTTATATAAAATGGCAGCTGGAAGAATGTTTTTCCCTTTTGGATTAAACATCACGGCATCAGTCATTCCATTTTTAACCAATTGTAAACTAATTAAACGATTGTCAACATCTGCAAAACGCGGTCCAGAAAAATTGATGGTATCAATTTCGAGCTGATCTTTGTCTAGGTGATCGTATAGGTATCGTAATAATTTTTTTGGGTCGTTATATTTGTAATACGCACCATAAATTAGATTTACTCCAAGTATTCCTAGGGTTTCTTGTTGTAGTCTTACATCTGTTTCTTTAAAACGAATATGCAGGATGATTTCGTTATATGCTTCCTCAGGTTCTATTTGATAACTAATACCAACCCACCCATGCCCTTTGAATTGCTTTGCAAAGTCAATAGTTGCTACAGTGTTTGCGTAACTAAAAAACATCTTGTTGGGATGTTTTTCACGATTTAGTCTTTGCTCAATAAGTCCAACCTCATGTGAAAGCATTTTTTTTAGCCTACTCTCTGTAACATAACGACCATCTGCTTCATCTCCGTAAACGGCATCGCTAAAATCCTTGTCGTATGCTGACATTGCCTTTGCTATGGTTCCCGAAGACCCTCCTGCTCTGAAAAAGTGTCTAACTGTCTCTTGTCCAGCTCCAATTTCGGCAAAAGTTCCGTAAATATTTTCGTTTAAATTGATGCGAAGCGCCTTATCCTTGACGGAAGGTATTTGCTCGATGACTTTATCACCCTTTAATTTTATCTCAGTACCCATTTTTTTTGTGTAAAATTGGCTTATATGTCACAAAGTTAATGAAATTGATAACTAATGAAAGGGATTTAATGTTATTTTTGTAAAAAAATGAAAGTGATTTGAAAGTAAATTTTTTAGGTACTGGTACCTCTCAGGGAATTCCGATAATTGGTAGCGATCATCCAGTCTGCTTGAGTTCGGATAATAAAGATAAAAGACTACGTGTTTCAATTTGGGTACGGTGGGACGACTGTTCTTACGTCATCGATTGTGGTCCCGATTTTAGACAGCAAATGTTACGAGCCAACTGTAAAAAAGTAGATGCAATTTTGTTTACACATGAGCATGCAGACCATACAGCAGGAATTGATGATATACGTCCCTTTAATTTTCGAATGGGCGAAATGCCATTTTATGGACATCCTAGGGTAATCGAAAATATAAAAAATCGTTTTGATTATATTTTTCAAACCGAAAATAAATATCCGGGAGCTCCATCTGTAAAAACTTATGAAGTGATCAATGATTCCCCCTTTATATTAGGAGGAAAAAAAATCATTCCGATTAATGCTTTGCATGGAGATTTACAAGTTTTTGGGTATCGAATTGATGATTTTGCTTATTTGACTGATGTAAAAACGATCGAAGATAAGGAGATAGCCAAATTAAAAAACCTTAAGGTACTGGTAGTAAACGCCTTGCGTGAGGAGCCTCATTTTTCTCATTTTAGTTTACAGGAAGCTTTGGATTTTATAGCCTTGGTGAAGCCTGAAAAAGCTTATTTGACACATATTAGTCATATTATGGGCTTTCATGAAGACGTACAAAAAAAATTACCAGAAAATGTTTTTCTGGCTTATGATGAATTAGAAATTACTATTTAATTACCTATCAATATGCAAAGATCATTTTTACTTTATGCCTTCATTCTGTTGGTACTTATAAATGTTTTTACCTATGCTTACTACAGTGGCGAAGTTAAATTCGAGCAAGAACGGTATACACGAGTAACCAAAAAACTCAAAGATAGCTTAGCCTCTATCAGTACAAAATTGGCAGATGCTGATTATTTTTCATTAGAGAAAAATGAAAATGCCCAAAATTATTTTGAAAATAGTGATTTAAATAAAACTATTCAGTACGAAAAGTTACTTCCTTATGTTAAGGAGCAGTTGATGGATTTGAATGCCAATCCAAAAGGGAATCCTTATACGGGACAAGACCAAATTGGGGCAAATAAGTTTGTGATTAACAAAGTTAAAATCCTCAATCACCGTTGGATAATTGCAGACTATAGTGATGGTGAAATTTGGGGAGAAGTTTTATTGAAATATTTTGTCAATGATGATCAGAGTATATCTTTTGAAGTTATTCAGTCATTGTTGTATCAGAAGTAAGAAAATAACTTTATAGGTTTAAAATAGCAGCTAACGCCTTTGTGTTAGCTGCTATTTTTTTATGATTTTTTTATGATTTTTTCTATTTTTCTTAATTGTGTTAACATTTTTTTACATACATTTACCCTGTTCAATAATGAAAAACGTTTCTTATTTGAATTTAATCATCATTTTTTGAATAGCTAAAATGACTAGTATTATGTCGTTTTAACCTTTTAAATTGCTGTTAGTCTATTGTTTACTTGTTTTTCCTATTTGATATAATTTGAAGATAAGATAGTAGTGATGATGATTGATTTATACCTAAATGCAAAATATTAGCTTTATGTTAAATTTACAGTAATAAAACCACTTTGTACTATAACGTTACTATTGATATTAAACAACATTAAACAACAACCATATTAAAAACCAAATAACTAAAATTATGAAAAAAAGAATTTCAAGGTATCTGAAAAAAAGCTCCTACTTAGGACTTTTCTTGGCGTTAATGAGTGTACAAGAATTTTATGCCCAGCAAGTTTCAGGTAAAGTGACAGACGAAACCAGTCAAGGAGTTCCAGGAGTTAACGTACTCAAAAAAGGAACGAAATCAGGAGTTTCAACTGATATTGATGGAAAGTTTACCATTTCCGCCAAAGAGGGTGATATTTTATTGATATCTTTTATAGGTTATAATGCCCAAAATATTAAAGTAGGAAAGTCAAAAACAATAGATATTAAGTTGGTTCCAGATGTTGCAACACTTGATGAAGTAGTGGTAATTGGTTACGGAACAGCAAAGAAAAAAGATGTTACAGGTGCTGTAAGTCAGGTTACTGCTAAGTCATTTGCAGATCAGCCCGTTGTACGAGTGGAAGAAGCGCTGCAAGGTAGAGCATCTGGTGTAATGGTTTCTAGATCTAGTGGAGCTCCGGGTGGAGAAATCAAAGTCCGCGTGAGAGGGGTGAACTCTATTACAGGAAGTAATGATCCGCTTATTGTAATTGATGGTATGATTGGAGGAGATTTAAGTACTTTAAATCCAAATGATATCGCCTCGATGGATGTTTTGAAGGATGCTTCTGCTACTGCTGTTTATGGAGTACGTGGGTCTAATGGTGTAATCGTGATTACTACCAAAAAAGGTTCTGGTAAAGGGAAAATTAATGTAGACTATTTTACGTCTATTGCAACGATCCCAAAATACCTACCAACATTGGCAGATAATGTGGGGGATTTTGCTCGAATTGAAAACGAAAGAAGAGGGACTGCTTTTTATACAGCCGCAGATATCGCTGCCATTGAAGCACAAGGAGGTACAAATTATCAAAAAGAAATATTGAAAACAGGTATTTCAAAAAATCTACAAATATCGGCAAGTGGTTCAGAAGGGAAATTAAGATATTTTATATCTGGTAACTACAATAATATTGAAGGTATTGTAATCAATACAAATGCCGAAAAGTTTGCTGTGCGTTCAAATGTTGAAGCTCAGGTGAATGACAAGCTGAAAGTGGGTTTAAATTTATTTGTAAACCGTTTTCAAAATCACAATAATTTTGAGACTTTTGGAAGCGATCAAGGAAGTTTAATTTACAAAGCATTAACTTGGGATCCAACAACACCGGTTTACAATGCTAATGGAGAGTATAATTTACGTTCCATAAGGAGTGTTGCTTCTTTGAATCAAAACCCTGTTTACACCTTGAATAATAGTAATTTTCAAGAAATTAAAGATGTATTGAATGCTACTTTTAATTTAAGTTATAACATCTCAAAAGACTTTACTTATAGTTTAGTTCTTGGATCTGCGATTAATAACAATAATGCTCAAAACTATTTTGTAGAGAATAACAATAACATTCCATCTGTTGGTTTTAATACTAATAAATTCACTTCATATCAAATGTCAAATATATTGACTTGGCATAAAGAATTTGGAAAACATGATTTGAAAATTACAGGGGTTCAAGAGTATAATAACTCTAGAAACTACATTAATTCATTTGCTGGGTTGAATCTTTCAGTTCCAAAGGGATACTATTATGGACAATTTGCAGATGCATCTAGTAAAACTTATTCAAGTAACTTCGCGCTACAAGAGCTTCAATCGTTTATGCTTCGTGGAGAGTATATTTTTAACAACAACTTATCTGTAACTGTTACTACAAGACGTGATGCTTCTTCTGTTTTTGCTAAAGACAATAGAGTAGGTTATTTTCCTTCTGCAGCTGTGGGATATAGTCTAGATGAATTCTTGCCAAAGGAAAGTTTTGTAAACGCTATGAAATTAAGATTAGGTTGGGGACGAGTTGGGAATCAAAATATTGGTGCTTACGCTACTGATACAAAATATAACAATGTCTCTTATTCATTTGATGGAACGACTGCTTCTCCAGGTGTTTATTTATTGAACTACGGAAACAAACAATTGAATTGGGAAACAACATCACAGTCAAATTTGGGTATTGATTTAGGTTTCCATGATAGAAGAGGTAACTTAAGTGTTGATGTATATAAAAAATTAACAACAGACTTATTACTTAATAATCCTTTATCTGGATTAGATGGTGGTGGAGGTGCTGGTGGTACGGCTCGTGGATTTATCACTAATAATGTTGGTGAAGTAAGTAACAAGGGTATCGATGTAAATTTAGGGTACGATCTATTTAAGGATGGTGATTTTACATGGAATTCAAATGTTTCTGTTTCTTATGTGAAAAATAGAGTAGAAAAATTGAGTGAAGGTAGGACTAAAATTGACGGAACGTTTATTGCTCCAGGTGGACAATCAAGAGTGTTGAATGTTATTGAATTAGGGAAATCTTTAGGACAATTATATGGTGCAACCTTTTTAGGAACTTGGAAAACTGGAGATGTTATCCCGGTAAGTAAAACTACAGGTACTGTTGCAGGTGTACCTGGTCAAGCAAAATATCTACTTGATGATAATAATAATGTTGCCTTTGGTGCAATTGGTAACGGTACGCCAAAAATGTTTGTAGGTTGGAATAACACATTAAATTATAAAAACTGGAATTGTAACATCTTTATTCAAAGTATATCCGGTTCAGATATTTATAACATGACACAAGCAGGTATCAACGGTGGTGCTGGAGATTCAAGAAGTTTCATGTCTTCAGAACAAGTCAATCAATGGACGCCAACCAATCAAACAGATGTTCCTACTAATTCAATTTTTTCGAACTCTTCTAAATTCTTAGAAAATGGGAATTTTATCAGATTGAGTAACTTGAATATAGGATATACTTTTAAAGAATTTGCTGGTTTTAAAAACACATCTCTTAAAGTATATGCATCAGGACAGAATTTATTCTTGATTACTAAATATTCAGGATATGACCCAGAAAATACTACAACTAGATCTGAGCAAGGTACTTCAGACGTTACAGCTGGTATAAATGCAGGAGCATTTCCTACTCCAAGAACATACACATTGGGACTTAAACTTCAATTGTAGTAGTAATCATTTGTTTAAAAAATTATAGAAAGTATGAAATCAAAATATAAAATAATAAAACGCTTTACCGGTGCTTTTTTGGTATCGCTAGTATCCATAGCATCATTTAATAGTTGTGAGCAATTTGACTTGAATGAAAATCCCGCTGAATCGCAATTCATTGTAGCTCCTTATACGACTATTAACGAAATGGAATTGGCTGTTACAGGAATGTATGGTAAATTTAGAGATGCGGCCCAAAAGACAACTTTTTATGTAAGTGGTTGGGGTGGTGATGATATTACGACACATCCTTTGAGTAATAAGTCTGACTTTAGAGAGTATGATCAACGTAGTTTAACACCTTATAATACAAGAACCTTAGATACTTGGAGAAATGTATATGGTCTAATTCGTTCTGCCAATACAGTTTTGGAAAACACAGCTTCTTCAACTTTAGCCTCTACAGAGCAAGCTAGGAAAAACGTACTGTTGGGAGAAACGTATTTTTTAAGAGGAATTATGTTCCACCATTTAGTACGTGTTCACGGTAAAATAGTTATTAAATTGGATACTAAATTAAGTGAAAACCCAGTTTTGTCACCAACTGTTGATGTGTACAAGCAAATTGAAAAAGATTTGCTTTTGGCGGAAACATTGTTACCAACCAAAACTACTGTTGGTTCGGCACGACCTAACAAAGGATCTGTTAGAGCAATGTTAGCTAGATTATATTTGGATTGGGCTGGATTTCCTGTAAAAGATGCTACTAAAAATGCTGTTGCTGCATCAAGTGCAAAAACAGTAATTGATAACCAAACCTCTTTTGGATTCGGAATGGTAACTGATTTGAACTCTTTATGGAGTGAAGCGGGGCGAAACAATACAGAATCTGTATTTACAGTAGAGTTTTGTCAAGCTTGTGGACTTCAAAATACCAAATATGGTATGTTAGGAATTCCAGGAGATATTTTCGGATGGGGAGAGACTTTTGCTGAAGTCCGTTTTTATGAAGATTTCGATAAAGGAACAAATTATACTAACTTTAATAGTTATAGAAAAAATGCGACTTATTACGAAACACTTCCTTTAGATGCTAACGGGAAACCAAGTGCTGCTGCGGTAACGGCACCAGTTTCTACTTGGAGTTGGAGAGAATCTAAGGATGTGCAAACACCAGTATTTAGAAAAGTGATTGGTCTATTATCTGAAGGTTCTGGAGTTAACTTTAATACCTCTAGAAGTGATTATTGGATGAGAATGTCTGAAGTGTATTTAATTTATGCAGAAGCATCTGGTGCTGCAGGAGGACTAGTATCCCCTGATGCTTGGGAAGCATTAAATAAAGTACGTCGTAGAGCAAACAATTTACCTATGAATACACCAGCTCCACTGATCGATTTAATTTCTGGAAATATAGTTGATCTTGTCTTTACTGAACGTAAATGGGAGTTTGCGGGAGAATATGTACGTTGGAATGACCTAGTTCGTAAAGAAAAAGTATCAGAAGCTCTTGGTGGAACTGCTAGGAATCCGCAAGTAACCATTGGTACCAAATTTAATGCAGATGGAAGTAAATCGCCTATGGCATTGACTAAACCAGTTAATGTAATTTTAGGTTCGTTGGATAATACAAATTATTATGCACCAATTCCACAATCTGAAGTTGATTTATATCCTAGTTTGAAATAAGTAAGTTGGTTTATTTAAGAAAAACGGTATTACCTCTTTTGGTAGTACCGTTTTTACGTTTTTTATTTACATATCTCTCTTAATTATTGTATTTTTAAATACTTTTCAATAGCTAACCAATTTTTTTAAACCCTATGTTCAAAACTATTTCATTCAGATACCTTTCTCTAGGTATTTTATTGTTTTCCTTTTTACATTCCTGCAAAAACAAAGACACCAATTCAGATGATGATGCGGTATTATTTACCACTATTACGCCAGAAGAATCGGGTATTGCTTTTGTAAACGAACTCAAAGAAGATCTTGATCTAAATTATTTTCAGTACAACTACATGTACATAGGCGGGGGTGTGGCTACTGCCGATTTTAATAATGATGGACTAATTGATTTGTTTTTTACGTCAAATACACACGACAACAAATTATACCTGAACAAAGGTGACTTCAAGTTTGAAGACATAACCGCAAAAGTAGGAATTACCAAAAGGGCCGGTTTTGATGCAGGAGTAACAGTTGCAGATGTTAATAATGATGGTTTCATGGATATTTATATCACAAGAGGTGGTTGGGACGACTCTGATAATAAGTTTGCCAATATGTTGTACATCAACAACGGGAACATGACTTTCACCGAAAAAGCACTAGAGTTCGGAATTGCAGATGCCAACCGCGGAATCAATTCTGTGTTTTTTGACTATGACAATGACAATGATTTGGATTTATTTGTATCGAATACACCCGATATGACTAGCAAACCAGAGTTGGGAGATTTCAAGAGCTTGAAAACAAATCCAAATACGATTACCAAAAAAGGAAGTGACCGCTTGTATGAAAACGATGGGAAAGGACATTTTACAGATGTTTCTATAAAAGCCGGAATTGGGCCAGATACAGGATTCGGACTCAACCCAACAATTGGAGATTTGAACAATGATGGCTATTTGGATATCTATGTATGCAACGATTTTAATATTCCCGATTTTGTTTATCTCAATAACAAAAACGGAACGTTTACCGACCAGCGTGAGGCTGTAGTTAAGCATATGTCTTTCAATAGTATGGGAGGCGATATTGCCGATATCAACAATGATGGTTATTTGGATATCATGACGTTGGATATGAATCCCGAAGATTACATTCGATCCAAAACCACGATGGGAATGACCTCTAAAGAAAATTTCGATCAAATGGTTGACGAAGGGTACCACCACCAATACATGCACAATATGTTGCAACTGAATAATGGTAACGGAACTTTTAGCGAAATCAGTAAAATGGCTGGAATCGCCAATACCGATTGGAGCTGGTCTATTTTGTCAGCCGATTTTGATCTGGATGGGTTCAATGATGTTTATGTGACCAATGGCGTTTATAGAGATGTAATTGACAAGGATAAGAACAATGAAATTTTAGCCATTTTAAGAGCTAATAATCGAAAACCAACCAAAGAAGATTTCTTGGGCTTTGCACAAATGTTGCCACAGCAAAAATTGACTAATTATTTTTATCGAAATAAAGGAGATTTAACTTTTGAAGATACTTCGAAAAAATGGAGTACAGGAACCAATACTTTTTCGAATGGTGCTGCTTATGCCGATTTGGACAACGATGGAGATTTAGATTTAGTTGTTAATAATATCAATGAAGCTGCGACTTTACTGAAAAATAATTCGAGAGAATTGGATAAAGGGGAGTTTTTAGAAATTAATTTCAAAGGACCTGCAACCAATCCTTTTGGGGTTGGAACAACTGTAAATTTAGTCTTGAAATCTGGTGAAAAACAAACCCGTCAATTAATTAATACCAAAGGATTTTTGTCTGCAGTTTCCAATCAATTGCATTTTGGTTTTAAGAAAGAGGAAACGATTGATTATCTTGAAGTTATTTGGTCTGACGGTAAAAAGCAAATTATCAAAGCACCAAAAAACAATCAGCAATTGATTGTGAAGTATCAAGATGCTGTTGCAGGAAAGACCAAAGCTGTCGCGGGCGCTATTTTATTCGAAAAAATGCCTTTTAGCTACAAGCATACTGATCCAAAAACAAATGATTACAAAGATCAAATTTTGTTGCCACATAAATTGTCGCAGACAGGTCCTGCAGTAGCCAAAGCGGATGTCAACAAAGACGGAATCGAAGATGTCTACCTAGGAGGCGGTCACGGTCAAGCTGGGCAATTGCTTTTGGTCACAAGTGCGGGCGGATTTTCGGCTCTTAACGTTGCAGATTTTAATAACGACAAGCAATTTGAAGATGTAGGCGCATGTTTTTTTGACGCTGATAATGATGGCGATCAAGATTTATATGTTGTGAGTGGGAGTTATGAATTTGATAAAACACCCAAATTGCTGCAAGATCGTTTGTACCTGAACGACGGGAAAGGACAGTTCAAACGCGCTGTCAAAAATTTGCCTGAACTGTTTTCTGCAGGCTCAGTAGTGGTTGCCGCTGATTATGACAATGATGGTGATTTGGATTTGTTTGTAGGTGGGAGAGTGGTTCCAAATAAATATCCTTATGCACCTAATAGTTATTTATTAATTAATAATAAAGGTGTCTTCACAAATGAAACACCAACCAAAGCAGGTACTTTGCAAACAATCGGCATGGTGACTGATGCGGTTTGGTTTGATATTAATAATGACAAAAAACTAGATTTGGTAGTTTGTGGTGAATGGATGGGGATAGAAGTGTTCCTGAACAAAGGCGGATTCTTAGTGCCGACCAACGATTACAAAGCACTAGCCGATAGCAAAGGTTGGTGGAATAAACTGCTAGTAGCGGATGTTGATGATGATGGCGACCTTGATTTGGTTGCAGGGAATTTGGGACTGAATTATAAATTTCATGCCACTCCCAAAAAGCCATTCCATGTGTACACGCATGACTTTGATTATGATGGCGTAGAGGATATTTTTCTAGCCAATGAGTACAATAACACCCAAGTACCCGTGCGCGGAAAAGGCTGTACGGCTCAGCAAATGCCACATTTGAAAAATAAAATAACGAGCTACAAAAACTTTGCAGACGCAGATTTAAAAGGAATCGTAGGGGAGAGTATTAATTCGGCTTTGCATTATACGGTAAACGAATTCAGATCTGGAATTTTCATAAATAATGGCGCAGAAAATTTTGTTTTTGAACCCTTTTTGAATGAAGTGCAAACGGCTCCAATCAACAGTATTATTTATGATGACTTTGATGGTGATGGAAAAAAAGATTTAGTGATGGCAGGGAATAATTACCAGTCTGAAATTGAAACTACCCGATCAGATGCTGGTTTGGGCTACTTTTTGAAGAAAAACGCAAAGAATAAATTTAGTTATGTTTCGAATAAAACATCTGGGTTTTTTGCAGACAAGGACGTGAGAAATTGTATCGAAATAAAAAACAGCGGTAATAAATATATTTTGGTTGTAAATAATAACAATACGCACGATTTATTTAAAGTTGTATCTAAAAAATAAATTACATTTACTTTCAAATCAAAAGCTTCAAAAACTGTAAAAAGATTTTGAAGCTTTTTTTTAGACCAAACCAAAAAAATTAACCAACCCCTTTTTCATTCGTATAAAATGAAAGCATTCCAATCCATTTTAGATCCTCGATCTATGTTCGTTCTTGTTCTTTTTTGTCTCTTTAGTAGCACTATAGTTGTTTTTGCACAAGGAAATGTCATTAAAGGAAGTATAACAAACAAGGAAAATACACCCTTAGAGTCTGTTTTAATCACTGTTGTCGGGACCAAAGATGCTGCTTTGACCAACAGTAACGGAATTTTTTCTATTCGAACAAAACCTTCCTTCCCATTGCGATTAAAAATTCATTTGGAAGGCTATACCACCAAAGAAGTTGCTTTGAAGTCGGCTGATTTTGTTACAATTTTACTCGAAAGCAATAACAATTCACTTGATGAGGTTGTAGTTTCGAGTGGGTATATCGTCCAAAAGAAAACAGAAATTTCAGGTGCTGTAGCGTCTATTTCGGCCAAACAAATTCAGAATAGACCCACTACTAGTTTTGACCAATTGCTAGGAGGGCAAGCCACAGGTATTGATGTTTTGCAATCAAGTGGTGTGCTCAATTCTACTCCCGTAATGCGCATACGAGGACTGAATACCATTACTTCAGGACTTTTTCCACTTGTTGTGGTTGATGGGGTTAGTGTTTTTGTGGGTTCGATAGGAGGGATGACAGGAAACAATCCGCTGTCAGACATTAATCCAAATGATATTCAGACTATTGATGTTTTAAAAGATGCTTCGGCATCGGCGATATATGGTTCACGAGCAGCAAATGGTGTAATTGTAATCACGACTAAAAAAGGAAAAATTGGTAAAACAAAATTCAACTACGACTCTTGGTACAGCGTGAATAAACCGTATAATTTGCCCAAATTATTAGGAGCGGAAGATTATGTGATGATCAAAAACGAAGCCTTGGTCAATGCTGGAAAAGCGCCAGGTTACTTCTTGTCTTACAATCCAGATGGTAGTCTAGTAGATACCAATTGGTACGATGTGGCGTATAGACCCGGTTTTTCAAACAATCACAATTTGAATATTTCGGGAGCCAATGAAACTACCGACTATTATTTTTCGGTAGGGTATAGCAATCAAAATAGTTTTATTCGAAACAATAGCTTTGAACGCTATGCTTCCCGATTAAACATCAACCACAAAGTAAATCAGTATTTGAAGGTTGGAGCTACCTTATCTTATAGCAACGGATTGAACAAGAGCCCAAATACAGGTGCCATTGCTAGTAACACAAGCTCGTCATCTGCCTACAATACCGAGTACATTACCAATGAACCAATCGGGCGTATGACCTATGTGTTACCACCAAACGTTCCGGTCTATGCTCCTGATGGATCGTACAGTATTCAAAATAAGACTAGTGTAGGTTATGGAGCTAATATTCCGGCTGTGATTGGGACTATTAACGCTTACAATTTGGCGATGGTACAGAATTTAGACACCAATTCATCACAAAATAACGCACTGCTTGGTAATGTATATGCCGAAATAGCGCTATCGGAAAATTTAAAATTCAAATCCAGTTATGGTCTGAACAATTTGCAGGTGACCAACAGCTCATTTCTGAATCCACTTCATGGGGGTGGTGCTTCATCAAATGGTGTGGCGACCAACGTCGAAACAAAATACCTTCGAAAGGATTGGATCAATACCTTGACGTATACCAAAGATTTTTCGAACAAAAATCATATCAGTATTTTAGCAGGTCAGGAGCAAATTAAAACCTCGACCAACAGTTGGGGAGCATCACAAAGTAATATCACCGATCCATCATACACCAATTTTCAAGGCGGTTATACCAACATTTCGCCAATAGGAAACAGTTTTGGAGAAAACGGATTAGCTTCTTATTTTTCGAATGTAAATTACAATTTCGATAAACGTTATTTTGTAAGTATCAATGCCCGTAGAGACGGACTTTCTGCGCTGGCAGACGGCAATAAATACGGCAATTTTGGAAGTGGGTCTGTAAGTTGGGCCTTGAGTCAAGAGCGATTTTATCAGCAATTAAGAATTAGTAAGCTTATCAATTCCTTGAAATTTCGTGCTAGTTATGGCGTCGTGGGGAATAGCGAAATCGGCGATTATCCTGCTAGCGGAACCTACAGTTCGAGTACGTATGCGGGAACGCCAACGCTCGGGTATTCGCAAACAGCCAACCCCAATTTAAAATGGGAAACTAGTAGTAAATTGGACCTAGGACTGAACTTTGCAATTCTAGACAATCGTGTGACATTCGAATTTGATTATTATAAAAACACCATCAAAGATTTAATTCTAAAAGCACCTCAGGCTTTATCAGCAGGAATTCCGAACAATTATATCAATGCCAATATTGGTGGAATGTACAACAAAGGAATCGAGTTGGGCATCAATGCTTTGGTTTTGAAGGGATCTGATTTTACATGGAATGCCTCTTTGAACCTTTCGACCTTAAAAAACGAAGTAACATCACTCGCTACAGATGTGTTTGTTCCTAGTGTTTTTGGAGTACAAAACATGACTCGTGTAGGTTATTCTGTGGGGTCCATTTTTGCTGTTCCAACCAAAGGAGTTAATCCAAACAACGGTCAAATGGTCTTTATCAATAGCAAAGGACAAGAAGTGCAATACAATCATATAGGTTCGCCAAAATGGACTTTTCTTGACGGTACGGCAGCTCCAGCAATTGATAATTATACCGATGGTGTGATTCAGGGGCCTTCATTACCTAAAGTTTTTGGTGGATTGAACAACAGTTTTGCGTACAAAAATTTTGACATGACTCTTAATTTTACTTTTGTATCGGGTAGTAAATTGTACAATGGTACGAGAGCGACGAACTCTGATCAGCGCTATTTTAATAATGGTGAATTCATCAAAAACCGTTGGACAACACCTGGCCAAATCACCGATATTCAAAAACTATATTATGGTGACAATGTTTCGGCAGGATTCTCTTTTACAACCACGTCAAAAGTGGAAGATGGTTCGTATATAAAACTGAAAAACATTTCAGTAGGATACCATCTTCCGATTCAGAAAACGTTTTTGCGTGACCATCTTTCGAGTACCTACTTGTATGTGCAAGCTGGTAATGTGTATACTTGGACCAAATACCGTGGGTCTGACCCAGAGGTTTCTATCAACGGAAACTCGATCAATTCGGGAAAAGATCAAAATGTTCCTCCCAATGCACAAACAATCACTTTTGGTATCAACGTCGGATTTTAACGACCTTATTTAGCATAATATAATGAAAAAATTCATCCTATCTAGCCTAGCAGTACTGCTTATTTTTGCGGTATCCAGTTGCGAAAAAGACCTTTTGGACACAACACCCAAAACCAGTATTCCGGAAGCCGATGCCTACAGCACGCCAGGAAAAATGGCAGCTCAAGTAAATTATTTGTACAAGCTGCTTCAAAATCAAAGTTTGTATGGCGGTCGTTTTATTGTTTTTAACGAACAAAGAGCAGACGAATTTGGTCAAAGCGACGGAAATGCCGCAGCAGGATCAGCGGTCTGGAATCAAAACGTAGCCTCGACCAATGATTTTGTAAATAATGTTTGGTCGGTTTGCTACACAGCGATCAATGCGTCCAATATTTTGATAGACAAGCTGAATACTACAACCGTACTGAGCGATGAAGTAGCCAAAAATTATCGTGCCGAAGCGCAATTTGTGCGTGCGTTGTGCTACCTAAGTCTTGTACAAACGTATGCCAAGCCTTACGCACTCGACAAAAACGGACTAGGTGTTCCCTTGCGTCTAACACCTATAACGACCGCCGGCAACAATGATTTGGCTCGTTCCAGCATCGATGCGATATACAAGCAAATCATAACAGACTTAGACCAAGCCGAAACCAATTTGCCAGTCAATTACAGCAGCAGTTTGCTAAATGTGTCGAGAGCCAAAAAAAGCACTGCAATAGCTCTTAAGACAAGAGTCTATTTGATACAACAAAACTATGACAAAGTAATCGAGGAGGCGCAGAAAATAGTTTCATTGACTGCGCCCTACCAATACAGTTCAGGCAGTTTAACACATCAGTTAGAACCTAATTTCACGGCTATTTTTACCGGCAGTTACACGGGTAATGAAGCACTGTTTTCTATTCCGTTTGCCAACAGTACTACTGAAACACCGGCTTCTCAAAGTAGCTTGGCTTTTAATTATGTGGGGCAACCTATCATTGTTTTGGCTACAGACGGCATCGCTAAAGATCCTGCACTCAACACCACAGCCGATGCTCGCGCAACGCTAATTGCAACTAATAGCGCCAACCAAAAATTACTCAAGAAATTCAATATTACCACGGCGCCCTTCCGCGACTACGTACCCGTATTACGCTATGCCGAGGTTTTGCTCAATTATGCCGAAGCAAAAGCCAAAAACAACGATTTGACCACCGCTATAAATTTACTCAAAGCCGTTCGCAATCGTTCCAATCCTAGTTACGTTTTTCCGTCTAGTGCCACAGATATCCAAACTGCTTTGATCGCCACCATTTTGAACGAAAGACGTATTGAGTTCCTTGGCGAAGGTATTCGATTAATGGACTTACAGCGCAACCTCCTGACGATTCCATCAAAAAAAGGCGCCATCGGAACCGCTCCTTTAGTCCTGATTACTAGTAGCAATTACATTTGGCCTATCCCGAGTGGTGAAATCGCCACCAATAAATTAATAGTTCCAAATCCGTAACAAATATGTTCAATAATTTGGGCGTTCCACCAAAAAATAAGGGCCATGCCGTTTGCGCGTAGCCCTTATTTTTTTGGTGGCGGGCTATTCGTTGCAAGTCCTCAACAAGTACCGCTATCGCTACACTTGTTTGTGGGCTTTTCACTGCTATCCCTAACGCAAGTCATAGAGAACGTTTTTTAGAAAGACAGAAAAATCATTGTTAATTGCTTTTTTAATGAGATAGAAACGTATGATATTGTGTATATTTGGTAGTTATAGCCAATTGTAAAACTCACGAACCTCCGAAATAAAATATAGAAAATGACATTAAAAGAAGCAGTATTAAAAAGTTTAGAGGACATTAATAACATCACCAATTATTTGACTGTTCTTAATCATATAAATGTCAATAATTATTACGATTTTGGTGTTGCAAAAACTCCTGGATCTACAATCTCGGCAGTTTTAGGTGATTTTATCCGAAATGGAGATACAAGAGTAAAACGAATCAAACAGAATGGAGCAACTTATTCTTATTATTTAACGAAAAACGAGCAGAATATTGGTATTGAAGTTTTGAGTGGTGACGCTATAACTCCGATAGCTAAAACAACAAAAAGTAATAAGATAAAAACTTACGAAGAAAGAGACTTACATAAACTCTTAAGCAGTTATCTGAAAAATGCTGATACTTATTCAAAAACAATTTTTCACGAACAATCAAATGGTAAAGATAACAACCAAATATGGACACATCCAGATATGATTGGAATTAAGTTTCTGAATTTGCAGACCAAAGCAAGTCAAAACTTTCTAAAATCAATAAATCGAATTGATACTTTTAAATTAACATCCTACGAACTTAAAAGAGAAATCAATAGCGATAGTGAACTTAAGAAGGCATTCTTTCAAGCTGTTTCCAATTCGAGTTGGGCAAATTACGGATATTTAGTTGCATTAGAATTTAGCGACAGTTTAATTGAAGAAATGGCAAGACTTAATCAATCTTTTGGAATAGGAATTATTGAATTAAATGCAAATCCATACCAAAGTAAAGTTCTTTACCCTTCCGTATTTCGAGACCTGGATTTTAAAACAATTGACAAACTATGCAAAATGAATAAAGAATTCGAAAAATTTATTGAACAAACAGAAAAATTAATGACAGCAAGCGAAAAATATGTTTCCGGAGCAGAAAAAGAACTTGACGAATTGTGTGATGGATACTTTGCAAATGATTCAGAAGTGGAGAGTTATTGTGTAGAAAAATATATACCGACAAATCCTGAATAACATAAACCATTGGCTATCATAACCATTTTAAATTAGCTACATTTTAGCAGAGTTTACATTTCGCATCAAGTATCCATTAAGCTGAAAAGGTGCATTTCCAAATTTACAATCCTCATTAGCTGTCCAAACGAAGAACTAATACAAAATAATCTGTGGAAAAAAACTATATTCAAAACCGAAAAAAAACTATTTAAAGAACAATGCAAAAAGAACATTGGAATTAAAATTTTTGCTTTTTTAATATTTGAAACAATCCCAATTTTTTCGGTGAGTTTAATTTAGTTACATTATTCGTTATTCTCTTTATCTTATTTGTTTTCGTTTATTTAACTTATAATGAATCAAAGAATTTTCTATAAAATTGAATTCGATAATAAAAAATAAATAGTTTAGCTTGTAATTTTGACAATGATTGGTTGGGAATTTTTGAAATTAAGAAAGTTAAAATCCAAGTTAGAAATCGTATATCTAGATCAGGAAGTATAATGGGATATAGGCTAATATTCAAAAGTGCAAACAAAAACATACTCTAAACAAGTGGCATAATTGGAGTGATTTCATTTTATATCAAATATTTACAGAGTTTAAAAAAGTAAAAAATTATAATTGATGAGAAATCATTAATTAATGGTATTAGGAAGAAAGCAGAAGAGGAAGGCGAATGGAAGGACTAAATAAAAGAAACGGTATTCATAATACACGAAGGCATAAATTACTTACCTAAATTATACCCAAACTGCTTAGCCTTTTCGATGCGGTTATTTATTAAGAGCTTTGAATAAATGACTAACTAGAATAGTATAAAACACTCTGCAATTCAAAATATTTTTTGTTAAATGTGATCTTATAAACTCGAAAAAGACAATTAATTAGGGGCACTCATTTGTTAAATTACTTACTTAAAAGACAACTATTGTTGTGTAAACTGCATTGTTTTTATTATTTTTGAGAAAGATAAATAAGGTGTTTTCAGAGACTACATTTGGGCTGTTTATTAAATGAATAGGTGCCAATAAAACACGATAAATACTTTGCCTTCTAATTGGGTTGTACGAAAAATTAACTTCGCAATCCAATAAAATTGCTGCCCAAAATGAATTGATCAAATGGGTTTAGAATTGAGATACTGCTGTTGCGAAAATCTAATCTGCAATTGGGCTAAAATGAATTTTTCACGAGGTGAATTTAGGAATACTGATAGTAAGGTGATAGTGTAATATAGTAATGAATTAAATGGAAGAGAGTAAAAAAACAGGAACAATTTCTGTATTGGGAGCGGCATCGTTAGGGGTGGGTTCTATGGTTGGAGCAGGTATTTTTGCATTATTAGGAGAGGCTGGAGCCATTGCAGGAACAGCTACTTATTTATCTTTTTTAATAGGTGGTATTGTAGCCTTATCTTCGGGTTATTCCTATGCTAAATTAGGTTCGAAATTTCCATCCTCTGGAGGTGTAATTGAATATCTATTTCGAGGTTTTGGGAAAAATACTTTATCCGCCTCTTTCTCGGTTCTTTTTTTAATAGCTAGTATAATTTCAATGAGCATGGTTTCTAAAACTTTTGGAAGTTATGCCCGAAGTTTAATAACTGTTGAGCCCTCAAAATTATTAGAAAATGGGTTCACAAGTTTAATTGTAATCATTTTTGTCGGACTTAACTTTGTAGGAAGTAAAGTAGTTTCAAAAGCAGAAAGTGTCATAGTCATCATTAAATTAATTATTTTATTAACCTTTATGGTTGCTGGTTTAGACTATGTTAATTGGAATGAATTTTCAACTACGGGATACCCCGCAGCCACTAATATTTTTGGAAGTTTGGCCATAACGTATTTTGCTTACACTGGTTTTTCTGTGATAACAAATACTGCGGGTGACATGGCTAACCCCTCTAAACAACTCCCCAAAGCCATATTTTTGGCAATTGGTTTCACTATAATATTATATGTAGGTTTATCACTGGTAGTATTTGGAAACCTATCTGTAAGTGATGTAATTAAATATAAAGAAACGGCCTTGGCAGAAGCTGCAATGCCAATTTTTGGTACTATTGGTTTTGTTGTAATTTCAATAGCAGCTTTATTGTCTACATCGTCTTCCTTAAATGCAAATATGTTCTCTGTTTTAAACATGAGTAAGCAAGAGTCTCAAGAGGGAGAAATTTCGGTTCTATTTATGAGAAAAATATGGAAACAAGGCACCGATGGATTACTTATTATAGCCATAATAATTTTATTAATGGCTAATTTTTTAGATTTAACTGCAATAGCTTCTTTGGGATCAATAGCAACTTTACTAGTAACGATGACGGTACATATTGGACATTATAAAATAATTAATGAAACTAAAGCAAGTAAAGCAGGAGTCTTATTTGCTATTTTCTCCAATTTAGCAGCTGTTGTCTTGTTCTTTGCTTATATAATCAAACAAGGGCAAACGACTACTTTAGTAATGATTTCAGTATTACTATTATTTTGTTTTCTTTTTGAGAGATTCTATCTAAAAAAGAAAATCCAATAACTATTCTATTTCAATTGTACTAAATAATAGGATCACCGAATTTTATAAGGTGGCTATTGCTACTTGAAGGTAAAAGCAGCGTTGCTATAGCTGTAAATGATTTTACACTAAAAAATGGTTCTCGTCGCACTTAAGTGCTAGGAGATGTAGTTGAAAGATTTTCTTTGTTGATAGACCTTTCTAAACTGGATAAAATAAAGAGACAATCAATTGACTTTGAAAATTTCATCTTTGTAGATTAATTTAGTTTTTATAAATAAATTCGCAGACTTTACGACAGGTTATAAGTTAATCTATATAGCTACATGAAAGAAATAACATGTTAAGTAATCGTTAAATAAGGTTCAATCTTATTACAATAGCAATAACTTGTTTGATCGTTCGTTGTTTATGATAACAATAATAAGTTATACATTAAAAGGATTCTACCTCATGAAGAAAATAATAATTACGGCAACGGCCTTATTACTTTTTACTACAAACATTTTTAGTCAAACCACAGTTAAACCTGCCAATTCGGGTAGTTTACAATCTCAATTTGAGAACCTTATTGATAAATCAAATAGCTTTCAGGATTATAAAGTAATTAAAAAAACTTCGTTACTAAAGTTACAAGCTAATATTCTCGATTCTCTTGCTGTTTCAAAAAATAAGCTTATAACCAATGTAGCTTTTCAAGAGTCTCAAAAGAAAACTATAGATAGTTTAAAAAATAAATCTGCAGCTTCACAAACGATTGTTTCTGAATTGGTTTCTGAAAAAGAAAGTATTTCAGTTTTAGGTATTCAGATCGAAAAATCATTGTTTAAAGTGTCTTTTTTTCTAATCGTAATTGGATTGATTGCTGCAGTGTTCTTTTTAGTTTTTATGTACAAGCGAAGTAACATTATTACCGTACAATCCAAGTTGGCATTAAAACAGTCCCAAGAAGAATTTGAAATCTATAAAGAAAAAGCATTGGAACGCGAACAGAAAGCGATGCGTAGGTTGCAGGATGAATTGAATAAGCAGAAAAAATAATTCTCGAGAATTCTCTGGTGTTGCTAAAACCACAAAGATTGAAAATCATAGGTTTCTCAAGATTTTAAATAAATAAAAAAAAGGGCTGTTGAAAATAATCAACGGCCTTATTTAGTTTGTATAGTAGATTGTTAGAAAAAAATAGCCTAAATAACGCTACTAATAAAACGGCTTATGGCAAATAGTTATTCTGATATAGAAATACAAAAGGAATACATTTTTGAATTGACAGCAGCAGTTTTGCGTGAGGGATAGGAACGGAAATCCTTTTTTGGGGCTTTTTTTACCCCCAAAAAGATTGTAGAGCATAGCCCGACCCGCGTATTTTAGCGGGTCACGCCCATGATGCTATTAAAACAAAATAAAGAGGGTAATCTCTTTTCTAACTCCTGTTTGTACTTGATTCCTACTCGATTTTTTAACCGAAAGCTGTACTTTTTATAAACGATATCTTCAAAGCAATCGGACCTCTAATAATTGGGGACAAATTGCGTCATTTCACACAAATAAGCTGTACTAAAGACAGATAAAAGGGTGGTAATAAATTTTTTAAAGTAAGAATAAAACGTTATTCTTGCACTCGACAAGAGTATACGAGATTTCTGTAATTGGAAAATAACGAACATTGATAAATAATTTGATTTATGAAAACAAATAAGGTTGTAAAATCGATTTTGATGGTAGCTGTGTGCTTCAGTACTTTTCTAGCAAAAGCACAAGAGGCAAGTGTTGAAGAAACTACGTACGGAATTCAAACGGGGCTCTTAGGGATCTGGGCGCACCGTGAAGAGAAACTTACTAATCAAATTGCGTTGCGCGAAGAAATTGGTTTTGATGGTGGTTTTTGGAGTGGAAGCTTCTACCCAAAAAACGGTTTTTTATTGACTCCTGTTATCACCTTGGAACCAAGATGGTATTATAACTTGAATAAAAGAGTTAGAAAGGGACGAAATATTGACGGCAATAGCGGAAATTATCTATCACTTAAAACAAGTTATCATCCCAATTGGTTTGTGATTTCTAATTATGATAATGTAGAAATTGCCGACCAAATCTCATTCGTTCCAACTTGGGGGATAAGAAGAAATGTTGGAAAGCATTTTACCTATGAAACGGGTATTGGAATTGGTTACCAATATATTTTTGCCAAAAGTGTGGGCTATCAGAAAAACGAAGGTCAGACGACGGTAAATTTAAATCTTCGACTTGGATACCGTTTTTAACAACTTAACAATTTTAAACGGTGCTAATGTCTTCGTTCGAAAGGCAGCTTTGAAGTGTTTATTTTTGGATATTTAAAGTAGTTTTGTATACAAACATAATATAAATGAGTCAGCATTTCCAAAAAGCCAATGTTACCCAAATTCCCGAAATATGGACTATTCTGCAACAAGCCATTGCGCGCAGAAAAGCTGATGGCAGTGATCAATGGCAAGACGGTTACCCCAATCCTGAAGTGATTCAGTCAGATATTAACAAAAATGCGGCCTACGTTTTGATCGAAGAACAAACAATCGTGGGCTATTGTGCCCTATTGATTAATGATGAGCCTGAATATCAAAACATAGAAGGGCAGTGGATTACAAATGATCATTTTGTAGTTTTTCATAGAGTCGCCATTGCTGAAAACCAATTGGGAAAAGGATTAGCCAAAAAACTAATGCAGTTCATAGAAGCATTTGCAATCAATAATAATATTTACAGCATCAAAGCCGATACTAATTTTGATAATCATGCCATGATGGCAATATTTGATAGCTTGGGATATGTCTACTGCGGTCAAGTATTTTTTAGAGGTACGCCTAGAAGAGCATACGAAAAAGTGCTAGAACAAAAACGCTAAAAACAGTAATTAGTATTTGACCCTGCTTTGCTGCAGGTGTCTAACAACATGTGCTTGCCCGTACCTACAGCAAGCACATCTTGTTTTTTACTTCAACTTCTCCACCGTCTTCACAACATCTGTTTCAGGGAGTTTACACGCACCTTCAACACAAACATAAATATAGGTTTCGTCAGGCATAAAGCGGCTATCCATCAACGGAATTTTGCTGTCTTTGGTTGCACCTGCGTACAATACATTTGGTAAATAGTAGTTTTGTAGCGCGCCAATTTTTTGTTTGGCAGCAGGGCCAGAAACTGCTACTTCATAATATGTATCTGTATAGTTGAGCATCAGGTTCAACCAATTATAGTAAGCGGTCGGGTAGGCGATGGCGTCTTTTTTAACATTGTTGAGCATTTGCTTGGCGATTGCGCTATATTTCGCATCCGAGAAATAATGACCTAACTGAAACAAAGAGCCAGCCAAAACAGAGTTCGAACTCGGAATCGCATTGTCACTCACTTCCATTTTTCTAGTGATGATATTGGGACTGTTATTAGCTGTAAAATAAAACATATGCGTTTTGGCATCAAAAAAGTGAGCCAAAGTATAGTTCATTAAATTATGTGCTTCATTCAGCCATTTTTCGTCCAAACTTACTTGGTACAAAGCAATGTAAGCATCAATCACAGCAGCATAATCCTCAGAAAATCCGTTGATCGAACTCTTTCCGTCCTTGTAACTGTGGTACAAACTACCGTCTTTTTGCAGTTGCGTCGTGCGAATAAATTCGGCGTTTTTTTGTGCCATTTCCAAATAATGCGGATTTTTTAAGGCCTTGTACGCTTGTACATACCCCTTAATCATCAAGGCATTCCATGACGTTAAGGTTTTGTCATCCAGGTGTGGACGGCTTCTTTTCGATCTAGCGCTTAGCAATATTTTTTTCCATTCCGTGATTTTAGTTTGTAAGGTTCCAATCGCAATTTTGTGAGACGTGGCAAAAGCAATATCCGATGCTGTTTTTACCAATACATACTTGTCTTTTTCCCAGAATCCCGTGTCGTTCACATTATAGTAGTCCTTAAAAAGGTCAAAATCCAATTTAAGCACTGCTTTCAATTCGGCAATCGTCCAAGCATAAAAAGCACCTTCCTCGAGTTTGTTTTTACTGTCTTTGCTGTCCGCATCCAACGAAGAATAAAAAGCACCATTTTTGGCCATCAATTCTCGTTCTACAAACGTAAGCGTTTCTTCAATCGTTTGTTTGTAAGTAGGGTTTTTGGTCGCTAGGTACGCATCGGCATACAAGCTTACAAGTTGCGCATTGTCGTACAACATTTTCTCAAAATGCGGAATATGCCATTGCGCATCCACAGTATAGCGCGAAAAACCACCACCTATTTGATCATACAAGCCACCGTTGGTCATAGCATTTAGCGTCGTAGTGACATGATTTTGCCATTGTGCGTCTTTCTTTTGGTAGCCATAGCGCAATAAAAAATGCATCGCATCCGGCATCGGAAATTTTTGATCTCCTGCCAATCCTCCATGGGTAACATCAATATTTTTTTGCCAGTTCTTCAAAGCAGCAGTAAGTTCGCTACCGCTAAAAGCTTCCTTACTCGGATTAAAAACAATCTGCTCCGATTCTTTGATGCCTTGCGTCAATTTATCAGCATATTCCGCTGCTTTTTTAGGGTCGCTTTTATAGAAATCGGCTACTTTGAGCAGCATTTTTGTCCAATCGTCTTTCGGGAAATAGGTACCTCCAAAAATCGGTCTTCCGTCAGGCAATGCAATGCAGTTAAGCGGCCATCCGCCACTTCCAGTCATCAATTGTACCGCATTCATGTAGATTTGGTCAATATCAGGACGCTCTTCACGGTCGACTTTTATGCAAATAAAATTGTCATTCATGATTTTGGCAACCGAGTCATTTTGAAAACTCTCTTCCTCCATCACATGACACCAGTGACAAGCCGAATAGCCAATCGAAATCAGAATCAGTTTGTTTTCCTTTTTTGCCAAAGCCAAGGTTTCAGGATTCCAAGCACGCCAATTCACGGGGTTGTGCGCGTGTTGCAACAAATACGGACTCGTTTCGTTGATCAATTCGTTGGTATATTTAAAATCGCCGTCTTTGGATGGTTTGCAACCTAGCAGCGCCAAACTAAAACAGAATAATAGAAAGAAATATTTTTTAGGAAACATTTGGTTTGGTTATCAATATTAAAAAAAGGAAAGGTATAAAAAAAGACTTGTACAAAGTATCAAATGCAAAACTCTTTTTCGAATCCGTATTACTAGGCGAAGATTAGCTAAACCCTTTACATTCTAGTTATTTGGGCGTTCCACCAAAAAAATAAGGGCAACGTAGTTTGCGCATAGCCCTTATTTTTTGGTGGACCGGTCCCGAAGTTTCGGGATGTTCCAAGTCCTCAACTAGTTCTGCTATTGCTACACTAGTTTGTGGGCTTTCCTCGTCAATCCCTAACGCAAGTTATCGATAGTATTTTTGAGACATGATAAAAGACAGAAAAAACTTTAGTGATTGTTTTTTCTAAATGAAGAAATACGCATAAACTTGCGTATATTTACTAGTTATGTGTAATTTTAAAAAAAAACCTGATGCACAAAAAATCATTAGTAATAGGAATCAATAAATATTTACATTTTTCAGCTTTAGAAAATTGTATAAATGATGCAGAAGATATTCATAACTTTTTGAAAGAAAATGGATTCGATAGCACTCTTTTAAAAGATTCGTCACATTCTGATTTAATAAAAGCTATTAAAAATTTCAAAAGTTCAATATCTGAAAATACAGTTTCAGTAATATTTTATTCAGGTCACGGTTTACAAGATGACAAATTTAATTACTTAGTAGCATCCGATTCGGAAGTAAGATTTGTAGAAGATATTAAATACAATTGTGTCTTAGCCGATGATTTACTGATAAGAAATTCAAAGACAAATCTTCATTTACTTATTCTTGATGCTTGTCGAAATAATCCATTTTACAGTGGTTTAAAAAATTCTTCTATCGGTTTGCTTAAAATGAATGCTCCAGCAGGCACTTTAATAGCTTTTTCTACAAGTCCTAATTCAAGTTCAATAGAAAGAGTTGGAGAAAGAAATGGAGTTTATACTAAGTACCTGCTGAAAAATATGCAAACCCCAAACTTGCCAGCCGAATTAGTATTTAAAAATACTCGTAGTGATGTAATTAAAGATACGAATGAAAAGCAAATTCCTTGGGAAGAATCTTCATTATTTGGAGAGGATTTTTCCTTTGTAAAAATTAAACAAGAAAGAATTGAAGATTTTATAATTCAACTTTTATCTTCAAATAAGCAAATATCACTACCTGAATTAATGCCATTCTTTACTTCTAATATTTTTGATTCTGTGTCAATTGAAAAATTAATTTTAACGTTGTTATTAATCAAAATTAGTTTTTCCAATGAGCAGGAAAATCTAAGTTCAAAAACTGTTGATGAAGATTATTTTAATGAAATCTTAATTGACAAATATTATCCTAAGTTCCAGGAAAGAATAATAAGCGAGGATAAATCTTCAGAGATTTTCGATGTAGAGCTTTTTGATAAAATAACAATAGAAAAAAATGTAAATTTTGGATTTAATATCTTGGAATTACCTGAGGATTCATTTCCGCAATTAGTAATGAATTTTATAAAGTTTAATGGAAAAGAAGGAATTCTCTGTTTTTATATTTCAGTAATAGAAAATCAACATTTTTTAAAACCTATAATTATCACCTTAAATGAAAATGATATAGAAATTTATAATTTTAAAGTAATAAACGGAAATAGAGTTACAGAAATCACTAATCACTATTTTAAATTGAGAGAACCTTTTGAAAAAGAAGTGCCAAACTTTCAAAATTACTTTGATATTATAGAAATTGATGAAGGAGAATTATAAAAAACTAATGAAACAAAAAAAGAAAAACTACATATAATAGCCGTTTTGCGAGATTGTGGTTTTAGGCTTAATTTAAAGATGGTTTTGTATTTGGAAATTTTGTGCTTAATGGAAAAATCTTGCATCTTTACTCCCCAACCTCCCCAAGACGTTAGCGGTAATGCTATAACCGAATTAAATGAAAGGATTTCCAATTTACAAGAAATCCCCGCTAGTGCGAGCGTCCCGCTCGTACCCGCCATCAAATTCAAGTCCTTTTTATTATAAACACAATGAGTAGAAAATACAAATTTACAGAAAAATTAGGGGCATATTTTATAAGTTTTGCTACTGTAAACTGGATTGATACCTGCTTGTCGGTAGACAGATATTTACTAGAAATGCCTATTTTTGGGTTATAATAGAATCATTAGAAATTTGTAGAAAGAATAAAGGAATGGAAATATCCGGATTTGTAACTGATAGTATAGATTGGAAATATAGCAGTGCAGGAAATTATGGGAATAACGATCATACAATTTTAGAAATTGATATGAATTAGTTTGTGGGCACGAGCGAGACGCTCGCGCTAGCGGAGTATGGATATGTGCGAATTACAAGTATTGGTAATCAAAGCAATTATTATAATCAAAGCAACTTTAAATCTTCAATTTCTCACCTTATAAAATGCCCAAAACATTGACTACAAGAAGATGATGTTCGGTAATTTATGAAATTTTATAACTGAATCGTTAATTTTGTATCTTTGAAAAAAAATCAATTATAATGGATTTAGAAGCAAGAAAGATAACATTTGTACAAGAGTTTTTAAGGCTGCAAAACGAAGAAATCGTTAGTGGGCTAGAAAAGTTATTGCGCAAAAGAAAAGCTGAATTGACTGAAAACAACTTCAAACCAATGACAATGGAACAGTATGATGTTGAAATTGATCAGGCGATGGAGGATTCTAAAAATGGGCGAATGATAAAAGCCTCTGATTTAAAAGCTAAAGTCCAAAAATGGATTTAGAAGTTTATTGGTTAGAACTTGCGGAAAGCAAACTTGAGGACATTTACAGTTACTATTCAATAAAGGCGAACAAAAGAGTTGCTGCAAAATTAGTAAATGCAATTGTAGACGCAACAATTGGAATAGAAAAACAACCAGAAATTGGTCAAGTTGAAACTAGCTTAAAACACAGAAAACAAGAGTTCAGGTATCTAGTTTTTAAAAATTATAAAATAATATATTGGATAAATTATGATTTCAATCGAATTGAAATCGCAAATATATTTGACACAAGGCAAGATCCTGAAAAAATAAATGAGATCAATTAATGCTTCTTTCCAATCTTTAATTTCAAGTATGTTGGATTCGGTTTATCGGAACACATGCTGAATATGACAAGATTAATGCTAATGAAATTTAATTGTGATGAATATTAAACCTATAAAAACAGAAAGTGATTACAATCAAGCTCTTGAACGACTTGAGGTAATCTTTGATGCAAAATTGAATTCCCCAGAAGGTGACGAATTGGAAGTGCTTGGGATTTTAATAGACCAATATGAAAATGAAAATTTCCCTATAGGTTTACCTGACCCAATCGAAGCCATCAAATTTAGGATGGAGCAAATGGGATACAGTCAAGCTGATTTGGCAAATATAGTAGGCCTTAAAAGTCGAGCTAGTGAGATTTTGAATCGCAAAAGAAAACTTTCATTAGAGATGATACGAAAACTTCATGAAAGCTTACATATTCCAACTGATGTCCTAATCCAAACCTATTAAAGTGTACGTAACTATCGGTCGTTTGCCCTCCAATCTGGTGCTTGACTGCTTCGAGTACCTATTTAACTACAACCAAAAACCGTAGCGTTTGTAACGCCGGATTGTTATATTCCAGATGTTTTAGTATAAAAAAAGAGTTTTACATTTCTATAAATGTAAAACTCTTTTTTTGGTATATAAATAATGTGAATGTTTACCCAAATCTGCATGAGGGATTGCAGCGGCATCCTTTTTGGACTGGCTTTTTTGCCAGATCAAAAAGATATAGCGAAAAGCCCGCCCCGTAGTTTTTACGGAGGGTCATGCCCAAATTATTTTCCTTCTACCAACCAATTTTTGAAATCGTAAAAATTTTGTGGAGCAACTCCGTGTCCTACTGGATATTCTTTGTAAGTCGCGTTAATGTTTAGATTCTTCAAAAAAGGTCCTGTTTTGCGTGCCCATTCAATTGGAATTACTTGATCTACGGTTCCGTGGGAATGGAAGATGCGTAGGTTACTAAAATCGTTTTTAGTATAATTAGTTTCCATGATATCTTCATTTGCATAACCGCTCAAGGCGATGATGTTTTTGATTTTTTCGGGATGTGATAGGGCAATGGCGTAGCTCAAAATGGCGCCTTGGCTAAAGCCTAACAAAGTTACATTGTCTTGGTCAATTGGGAAATTGGCAATCAACTCTTCGACAAAATTAGCAATCAAATCACGGGATTCACGTGCTTGATCCAAGTCTGAAAACTTGTTTTCGTCGGCGTCAAAATTGATGGCGTACCAAGCATAGCTTCCGTATTGCATGTCATAAGGCGCACGGGCAGAGATGATGTAATATTCATCTGGAAGCTCGGATGCGAACGAAAATAAATCGGCTTCGTTACTGCCATAACCGTGCAATAATAGGATCAAAGGATTTTTGTCCAGAATAGTTTTTGGTTCTCTGATGAGGTATTCTAAGGATAAATTCATGTTGTTATGAGATTGAGGCAAACCATTTTTGATATAGGTTTCCAACTAATGGAACTGGTTTTGTTTCGCCTTTGATAGCAGTGGCTATGCCGTAGGACCAAAGAACAAAGATGCAAATCCACATGGAAGATGAAATCATTAAATTGTCAAAATTACTGATGATTAGGCCTAATGAAATAAAGGTGAGTGTTAATCCTAGTCCTTGACGGATGTGAAATGAGGCGAAGCTACTTTTGTCTTCGGCATTCATCGACATGGCGATAAAAACGCCTACCCCCAAGATGTAACTTGCTATTGCGGCAGATTTGCCTTTTTCTGTGGTTGAGTTCATTTATGCTCCTAATATTAATTGTCCTTGATTGAAAATTCCGTATGCTTTTCCTTTGGTTTTCATACCCAAGAAAGCAGAATTTTTTGATTTTGATAGGATGTTTGCTGTGCTAAAAGTGTTTTTTCCTTCGGGATTGAACAGACTTAGATTGGCAATTGCTCCTTCGGCAATGGGTTGTGATGGAATCGAAAAAGTAGCTTTTCCGGCAGTTAGTTTTTCGATAACGACTTCTAGCGGTAAAATGGTCAACAAAGCACCAAAAGCACTTTCGAGACCAATAGTTCCATTTTTAGCAACGTCAAATTCCATTTTTTTATGTTCGATATCGATTGGGTTGTGGTCTGTCGTGATCATATCGATCGTTCCATCAAGTACTCCTTCAAGCAATGCTTTTCGGTCAATATCGGTACGTAATGGTGGACTCACTTTGTAACGGCTGTCAAATTCTTCTAATTTTTCGTCGGTAAAAACCAGGTTATGCACTGCTGCACTTGCGGTTACTTGTAATCCTTTGGCTTTGGCCTCACGAATCAATTGTACCGATTTGGCGGTTGAAACGGTCGGGATGTGCATTTTTCCCTCGGTATATTCGAGTATGAACAGGTTGCGAGCAATTTGCAGTTCTTCGGCTAGGTTCGGAATTCCTTTCAATCCCAATCGTGTAGAAACGATGCCTTCATTGACAACTCCATTTCCTTTTATCTTTTCATCTTGCGGAAAAGCGATGACAAGTCCGTCAAAATCTTGTACGTACTGCAAAGCGATTTTCAACAAATTAGCATTGTCTTGGCTTTTTTTATAGTCCCCAAAAGCAATGGCTCCCGAGTTTTTCATATCGAATAATTCGGCCATATCTTTTCCTTCGCTTCCTTTGGTTAGTGCGCCAATCGGGTACAATTGCGTTGCGCTCCCGAGAGCTTTGTTTTTTACAAACAAAATTTGCGATTGATTGTCAATCACAGGAAAGGAATTGGGTTGCAAAGCGATAGCGGTAAAACCACTTTTGGCAGCGACTTGCAATCCGTTTACAATAGTTTCACGGTCTTCAAAACCAGGTTCACCAAGAGAAACACTTGAGTCAAACCAACCTTGCGATATATGAAGATTTTCAAGTTGAACCTCTTCAATGTTGCTGGGGTTAGGGAGTGAAGCTCCTATTTTCGAAAGAATGCCATCTTCAATTAAAATATCTACAATTTGAGTATCAAAAGTACTTTGTGGATCGATAATTTTTGCGTTTCGGATGATTAGTTGCATAGGTAAGTGCTTTTTTTTTATTTCAAAAATCGAATAATTGCCATCTCTGCCAATAGAAAAAGCAGTGCAAAGATAACAAACCATTTCCAAATTTGGCTGTCTGTGCGGTCGGTTTGTAATTGGTTGATCACGGCAGCTATGGATTCTATGGTTTTATAGTCAGAGTAACTCGCTTCGTTGGGAGTATTTTGTTGGCTTTCAATTCGATTATAGTTGAAGCTGATGTTTTCTACAGGCATTTTTTGATTAAAAATTTCGTAATTCCCTGCTTTTTCTGGATAATCGTTAAAGCTTAGTTTTACTTTATCGTTTACTGCTTGCTGAATCGGTATGAATTCTTCGTCCTTATTTTTGACACTCAAAATCGCATCTTTGTATAATTTAGTAGCCACCAAATACGGACTGTTATCACCAATTACACGAGCATTGATACCAATGTTACTGTGTAAAGTGGCCATTTTATAAAATGTAGGTACAATCAACGGTGACTGCTGAAAATTGGTATTGGTCGTATTCAACGGTGATGAAAACACCGACACAGAATTTGTTGCATTGACTACCGATGTCAAAAAGGAACTGCCGTCTTGGTAGTAAAATGCAACCGAATTATTCCCTACAATCTCAAAATTGATTTTCGTTTTTGGATACTGAAAATTACTCACCTTACTCTCAAAAACAGATGCAAACAAAGGATGTGCAAAATTGATTTTGGTAATTTGCTTTTCGACAGTTGCCAACGGTTTGACTTGAATGTTTCCAACGGCATTCAATAATTCGTTCAGGTTGTTTGCATTGGCTGTAGGAGCAGGAATAACCACGAGATTGCCACCTTTTTGCACAAATGATTTTAAGGTAGTTTGTAATGCTGTAGGAATTGCTTCGATTTCGTTCAACACAATAGCATTTTGTTTTTCGATTGCATTGTAGTTCAAAGATGGGAGCGGACTGTTTACAAAATCAAATTCGTCTGAAGTATAAATTCTACCTAAGAAGTTGCTTTTTTCGGCTTCTCCAATACTCAAAACTGCTGTTTTTTTCGGTTTTAAAATGCTGAAAAAGTAATCATTGTCGAAAGTAAGCCCGTTGTCTTCAATGGAAACCTTACCATGAAATTCTTGCTTCGGGATTGTAAAAGGAACTATTTTTTTATTTTTATCGAAAGTGACAATAGTTTTGGCAATGAGGTTGTTGCCGTTATAAATCGCAATAGAACTTTTTTGGTTGTTATCACCATGACTAGATAATTCGACATTTAGTTCATAGAAATTTTCTAAAGTTTCTTGAATCGAAACACTATCAATGGCAATATTGTTTTTTTGTTCTGCTTTCGGAATTATAAAATAGGCGTTATCTTCTTTTCGAATGCTTTGAAGTTGTTTTTTTTCTAATCCTACAGCATCAGTGATAATAATGATGTCTTTTTTATAAGCCGATTTGTGCGCTTGTACCTGTGTAAGTAAAGCTTCCACTTGAAACGGAATGCCACTATACTGTAATTTTTGTAAGTCAGACTGAATTTCTTTCTTAGTTGTATTCCAAAAAGTTTGAGAATTAGTTAACAACGAAAACGTAGTGTTCTCAGGAATATTCTCCAATAATTCTTGCACCGCACGTTTTAGCAATTCTCCTTTTTGACCTTTGGCTTGCATGCTCAGAGAATTGTCTAGAATAATATACAATTCGTTATTGCTATATTTACTGTCTTTTGCTTCGAAAAAAGGTTGTGCAAAGGCTAGAATTATAAACGTAAGGAGAAGCATTCGGCAGGCGAGAAGCAACCACTTTTTGATGGTCGAACTTTTTCGGGTTTGAATTGCAAGAGCTTTCAAAAACCGAACATTGGTAAAGTATTCTTTCTTAAAGCGTCTTAATTGAAACAAATGCACCAAAATTGGTACAAGTAGTAAAAACAGAAAGTATAATAGTTCGGGATTTTTAAAGTGCATTTAGTAGTTCAATTATTGATTTGAAAAGAAATCTTGATTCTCCAAAAATACAAATTTGTAAAGAGTTTTGAATAGAGAGTATCTGTTTTTTTTAGTTTCGTTTTCCAGAGCTCGTTATCGTATTTTTTAATAATTTTAGGATAGACCTATAGTATAGTTTTTAATCATATTCCTATTTCATTATAGCATCTTATTAAAAAGAGGTATAACGTATTTGATGAAAAATGATTGATGTTAGGGTTGTTGTTTGGTCTAATTAATCTTGAAATCTCGCTCTAAGTGGTAGGTTACTTCATCCAATTCTAAAGTAAAAATGTTTTATGTGAATGAACAAGGGAGTATGAATTTAGTTTAAAATCGTAAATTTTTGTTTGTTATTTGGCTATTAAAATATTGCTGAAATGTATTTAAAGGTTGAGCTAAGTGAGGAGATAAAATGATTCTGTTGCGAAAATTAACCCCAAAAAAAAAGTCCCGACATTGTCGGGACTTTTATGATAAAGGGATATGTGACTATCTTCTTTTGTCTTTGATTCTTGCTTTTTTACCAGTAAGTTCTCTGAAGTAGAAAATTCTAGCTCTACGTACAGCTCCTTTTTTGTTGATTTCAACTTTTTGTAAAGCTGGCAAGTTCACTGGGAAGATACGCTCTACACCAACTGCACCTGACATTTTACGAATAGTAAAAGTTTCAGTACTTCCAGAACCTCTTCTTTGGATTACTACTCCTTTGAAAAACTGAGTTCTAGTTTTTTCACCCTCTTTAATTTCGTAGTAAACTGTGATTGTGTCTCCAGCTCCGAATTCAGGGAAATCTTTTTTTGCAACATATTCGCTATTAACGAAATCAATTAAATTTGCCATTTTAAATGCTAATTATAGTTTTTGATTAGAGCAACATTCACGGATCTCGCCAGAGGTTAGTCTAAGTGGGTGCAAAAGTAAGTAAAAAAAATTAAAGTTTAATATTTATTTTATTTTAAGTTAATGCATTATTGTATAGCTACTTGAAACCTGAAAATAAAAAAAAATATTCATAGTATTTCAAGTTCTCCTTTATGAAATTAGGGACATTACTCCTCCAATAAATCGGGCCTCCTGTTTTTTGTATGTTCATACGCCATATCCTCGTTCCACTTGTCGATTTTGGCAAAATTACCACTAGTTAATACTTCGGGAACTTTCCATCCTTTATAGTCTGCGGGTCTAGTATATATAGGACCAGATAATAAACCATCTTGAAAACTGTCTGTCAAAGCAGAAGTTTCGTCACTTAAAACACCAGGAATCAATCGAATTAAAGCATCCGATAAAACCAAAGCCCCCAATTCACCTCCCGATAAAACGTAATCTCCAATCGAAATTTCTTTTGTAATAAAATGATCACGAACCCTTTGATCTACTCCTTTATAATGACCACATAGAATAATGATGTTCTCATACATTGACATCGTGTTACACATTTTTTGATTTAAGGTTTCCCCATCTGGCGACATATAGATAATTTCGTCATAAGTTCTTTCACTTGTCAAATGGCTAATGCAAGCGTCGATAGGTTGTACCGTCATTACCATTCCTGCACGTCCACCATATGCATAGTCATCCACACTTTTTTGTTTATTGGTCGTGTAGTCTCTTAAATTATGAAAATGAACTTCAACCAATCCTTTGTCGATAGCACGTTTCATAATCGAAGCTTCAAACGGACTTCTTAATAATTCTGGTAAAAGGGTAATGATATCGATGCGCATGATTTTTTCTTCTGTTTTTTCAACGGCAAAGATACAAAGTTTTTTAGGAGTAATTAAGCTTCCCTTATTGTATGCAAAAAACTTAGTAGGAGTCCTTTTTTTATACTTAAATTTTAACAATCGTTAACTTTTGACACGCTCGTTTTTTTATACTTTTATACAAAATAATAATTATACAATGAAAATTTTATCAAACATAATGGTATCAAGCTCGATACTAATTATGGCAACTTCCTTAGAATACGCAAATGCCCAAAATAAATCAATCAAGATGACAAATCCACTTTTGCAACAAAGTACGCTACAATATCAAGCGCCCAGTTTTAATTTAATAAAAGAGGAATATTTTAAGCCTGCTTTTGAGTATGGGTTGGAGGTTCACGATAAAGAAATTTTGGCGATAGCTAGTAATCCAGCTAAGCCCACTTTTGAAAATACAGTATTAGCACTAGAACTATCGGGAGTAGATTTGAAAAGAGCTAAAGTACTTTTTTATAATTTAACGGGTTCGAATACCAATCCAACACTTCAATCTTTGGAAACGGACTATGCACCAATATTCTCTGCACACGACGATAAAGTGCATCTTAATTCAAAATTATACAATCGTTTTAAAGCGATTGATTTGAAAGTACTCAAAGGAGAAGATAGAAAGTTGACAGAGTATTATTTGCAAGTATTTGAATTGGCTGGTGCCAATTTATCTGATGCGGATAAACAAAAAATGAAAGATATCAATGGAGAGTTAGCTAGTTTAGGGACTCTTTTTGGAAATAAATTATTAATTGCTCGCAAAAATGGAGCAATACTTTTTGATAATGTTTCCGATTTGGATGGTTTAAGCGCAAGTGATCTCGCTGCTGCAAAAATAAAAGCAACCGAGGCAGGTCATGATGGCAAATATTTAATTGGTTTACAAAATACAACACAACAACCCTTATTGCAGAATTTAACTAATAGAGCAACTAGAGAAAAAATATTCAAATCATCTTGGACTCGTGCCGAAAAGAATGATGATGGAGATACTCGTCAAGTACTAGAACAAATGGCTAAACTACGTTTGCAAAAAGCCAAATTAATGGGTAAAAAGAATTTTGCTGAGTGGAAACTACAGGATCAAATGGCAAAAACTCCAGAGCGTGCGATGGACTTATTGGCGAAAATTGCTGTACCTGCGGTTGCCAAAGCAAAATCCGAAGCTAAAGAGATTCAAGACCTAATAGATGCTCAAAAAGGTGGATTCAAATTGGAACCATGGGATTGGGATTTTTACTCAGAACAAGTTCGTAAGGCCAAATATGATTTGGACGAAAGTCAGGTGAAGCCCTATTTTGAGTTAACAACAGTTCTTGAAAAAGGGGTGTTTTTTGCTGCCAAAAAAATGTACGGAATCACTTTCAAACAACGTACAGATTTACCTGTTTACCACCCGGATGTAGTCGCTTACGAAGTTTTCGACACTGACGGAAAATCAATGGCTATTTATTATTTGGATTTCTATACCAGAGACAATAAAAATGGTGGCGCTTGGATGAGTAGTTTTGTAGAGCAATCGCATTATTTGAAGCAAAAACCAGTAATTGTAAATGTCTATAATTTTGAAAAACCCATAAATGGTGCACCTTCTTTAATTAGTTTCGATAATGTAACAACTATGTTTCATGAGTTTGGACACACGTTACATGGGTTGTTTGCCAATCAAAATTATGCAAGTCTTTCTGGTACTTCAGTGCCACGTGATTTTGTAGAATTCCCTTCTCAGATCAATGAGCATGCCGCTTTGGATTCAGAAGTATTAAAGAACTATGCACTTCATTATAAAACCAAAGAAGCAATTCCGCAAGAGTTAATAGATAAAATAAAAAAAGCTGAATCGTTCAATAGTGGGTATCATGTGACCGAACTTATGGCAGCATCAACCTTGGACATGAGTTGGCACAGTGTAGAAAACGAAGCTGATTTCAAACCTACCCTAATTTTTGAAAAAGAAGCTCTTGAAAAATATGGTTTATTGGTGAACGAAGTGCCTACAAGATACCATACTCCTTATTTTGCACACATTTGGTCAGGTGGTTATTCTGCTGGATATTACGCATATACGTGGTCCAAAACTTTAGATTATAATGTCTTTGATTGGATGAATGCCAATGGTGGTTTGACTAGAGAAAACTGCGAGCGTTTTAGAAAATATATTTTATCTGTAGGGAACAGCGTAGATTTAAATCAAGCTTTCAAAGAATTAATTGGACATGAGATGGAAATCGAACCTTACTTAAGAAATTCTGGACTTTTAGAAAAATAATCAAATAGGTATTACTTTCTATAAAATGACATTCGTAATGGATGTCATTTTTTTTTGGGAGCTATTTCCAGCTTTCCACTATATCTTTTCTTGCAAAAAAAAGGCAAGAAAAGGATGCCGTTGTAATCTGGGCTAGGGATCCGAGTTACGATTGTAGTCTGTTTATTAAATTGTAAAGTTTTCCTAATAGTTTTTTAGTAGGGTTGTTTCTTTCTAAATTTACAATTATAACCAAAAGAAAGGCAATATGAAATTGAATATAGCGATGGGTCTCATCATGATATCCGTTTTTTCATTCGCACAACAAGACAAATTGCAATGGCTTGATCTCAATTTAACCAATTACGACTATCCGTTTCCAATACATTTTGTTACGCTAAACGTACAAGAACAAGAACTCAAAATGGAGTTCATGGATGTAAAACCAGATCATTACAATGGAAAAAATATCCTACTCCTTCATGGTAAAAATTTCAACGGTGCCTATTGGAAAACAACCATTCTAGCATTGACAAAAAAAGGATTCCGTGTAATTGTTCCTGACCAAATAGGTTTTGGTAAATCATCCAAACCAGATAATTTTCAATATACCTTTCAACAACTAGCACAAAACACAAAGCAAATATTAGATACGCTAGGAATCAAGAAGACAGCTGTATTAGGACATTCGATGGGTGGAATGGTAGCCACACGTTTTGCATTAATGTATCCTGAAGTTACAGAGAAATTAATTCTAGAAAACCCAATAGGTTTAGAAGACTGGAAATTAAAAGTACCGTATCAAACAGTTGATTGGTGGTATAAAGGTGAGTTGACACAAAGTTATGACCGAATTAAAAAACACCAACTAGACAGCTATTATGACGGGAAATGGAAACTAGAATATGATCAATGGGTAAATCTTTTGGCGGGTTGGACGCTCAATTCTGATTATAAAAAAATCGCTTGGAATTCAGCTTTGATGTACGACATGATTTTTACACAGCCAGTAGTGTATGAATTCCAAAACATAAAAGCACCCACGCTTTTAATTATTGGAACTAGAGATAGAACAGCTTTAGGGAAACCATTAGTATCCGAAGCCGTGCGTAAAACAATGGGACAATATGAAAATTTAGGAAAAGAAACACAAAAGAAAATTCCGAAGGCTATATTAGTCGAAATTCCAAAAATTGGTCATATGCCTCATATTGAAAGTTTTGATAAATTCATTCATCCCCTTATTACTTTTTTAGAAAAATAAAAATAAATAAGAGGGCAGTCGGGAAATATTGTAACCTTTTCGGGAAAAGTTGATAAGTCAGTAGAGTAGGTACAACTGTACCTTTGTAGTAATAATAAAATAAATAAAAATGAGCACAGAAAGCAATACAATCAGTTTACAAGCCACTTTGGATAACGCAAAAAATACTTGGGAAGCAAAAGCTCCTGAACAAATAAAAGAAATATATGCAGAAGGTATTGCAGATGTTACCCGCCAAAATGTAATTGCCAATGCTAAGAAAAATGAAGATATAGCTCCAGATTTTGCACTTACAAATGCTACAGGAAAAGAAGTGAAATTAAGTGACTATCTAAAAAAAGGACCAGTTGTCTTAACTTGGTACCGTGGTGGATGGTGTCCATACTGCAACATGACTTTGCATTATTTGCAAGAACAATTACCAAACATTCAATTAAAAGGAGCCAATTTATTAGCCTTAACTCCTGAATTGCCAGACAAATCAATGTCAACTACTGAAAAGCATCACTTACAATTTGAAGTATTGAGCGATGTTGGAAACAAAGTTGCCAAAGAGTACGGAATCGTATTTAAACTTACCGATGCGGTTGCCGATTCGTATCAAAAAGGTTTTGATTTGCATGGGTACAACGGTGACGAATCTGATGAATTACCATTGGCTGCTACCTATGTAATTGGTCAAGATGGTAAAATTGTTTATACCTTTTTGGATGCCGAATATAGAAATAGAGCTGAAGCTGAACCCATCTTAAAAGCATTGGACGGTTTACAATCATAGTTATACTTTTATAATGATAATTAGATACCCTTAAAAGCGAAACGTTTTTGAGGGTATTTTTAATTACAGCTATTTTTTAACTGAAAATTTAGCTTTTGTTTAGAACTTTATTCTTTAATCTCAACGTACTTTTGCGCGATGAATTTATCCAAAAAAAATGTCCTGTTTATGGCCATTGCAACAGGAATTATAGTTGCAAATCTATATTATTGCCAACCGTTAATTGTTTTGATTGCGGCGGAATTTAAGATCCCACCTGCAGAAGCTGGAACTATTGCCTACCTCACACAAGCGGGTTATGCAATCGGCTTATTTTTAATGGTTCCGTTAGGAGACAAGTTAGAACGCAAAAAACAAATTTTGTATACAACCTTTGCTTCTATAATTGCGCTGATACTTGCCGCAACGGCACAGAGTTATTTTGTCTTAGAAATCGCATCACTTTTAATCGGGATTACCTCTATTGTTCCACAACTTATTTTGCCACTTGCGGCAGCATTGAGCGCACCCGAAAATCGGGGTAAAGTAGTAGGAACAATCATGAGCGGACTTTTGGTCGGAATTTTACTTTCAAGAACTTTAAGCGGCTTTGTTGGAAATGTTTTAGGCTGGCGCGCTATGTTTTGGATTGCAGCAGCACTTTGCACGCTATTGTTTTTTGTTATCAAGAAACAATTTCCGAATAACAAACCTGTCTTTAAGGGCTCTTATGGGCAGTTGATTGGTTCACTTTTTACATTAATCAAGGAACAACCCTTGTTACGAGAAGCAACATTAATCAATGTTTTCAGTTTTGCTCAGTTTGGAGCTTTCTGGACTACAATGGTTTTGTTGCTTTCTGGTTCCCCTTTTCACTACAATAGTGCTACTATTGGATTGTTCGGAATTGTTGGAGCATCGGGAGCACTTGCAGCACCTCTGTTAGGAAAATTAAGTGACAGAGGTGGTTCAAGGGTTGCCGTTGGGTATGGTTGTTTGTTTATAGCGATTAGTTTTGTGGTTTTTTACTTCTCAAGTACAAATGTGTATGGAGTTATTTGCGGAATTGTGTTGATAGATATTGGTTTGCAATCCGTACATATTTCCAATCAAACAAGAGTGTATTCTATTTTGCCAGAAGCCCGAAACCGAATGAATACGGTCTTCATGTCTTTTAGCTTTTTGGGTACCGCAGTTGGTACCGCTTTCGGTCTATTTATGTGGCAATTTGGGGGTTGGCAGGCTGTAAGTCTTGGGGGCTTGTTTTTATCAGCCTTAGCATTCACCGTTTACGGGCTTACTTATAAATCAAAAAGAAAACTACGCAGCGCTAATGCTTAAGTTTTAAAAACTAAACAAAAAGAATCCCTCCAATGACGACTTATAAACAAAGTAATCATCAGATTAATGATGTAGTACTTTAATTTAAATTCACATTTTTAGTTGAAATTTGAGTGATTCGTGTCGAAAAATAAACGTGTGATTTTAACGTTTCACTCGATTCTAAAAATTAATTTGTAAATTTGCACTTCAATAAAAATAAAAAAAGATGGAAAACGGAATATACGCTAAATTCAACACCTCTAAAGGTGCTATTTTAGTAAAATTAGAGCATGAATTAACACCTGGTACAGTTGGTAACTTTGTTGCTCTTGCTGAAGGAAATATGGAAAATAAAATCAAACCTCAAGGACAAAAATTCTATGATGGTTTAAATTTTCATAGAGTTATTCCAGATTTCATGATTCAAGGAGGATGTCCTCAAGGAACAGGAACTGGAGATCCAGGGTACAAATTTGATGATGAATTTCACCCAAGTTTGAAACATGACAAACCAGGAATCTTAGCAATGGCAAACTCAGGACCAGGTTCAAACGGTTCTCAGTTTTATATTACTCACGTACCAACTTCATGGTTAGACGGGAAACATACTGTTTTTGGTCATGTTGTAGAAGGGCAAGATATTGTTGATGCTGTTGAGCAAGGAGACAAATTGGATACGCTAGAAATTGTTAGAGTAGGTGAAGAAGCTCAAAAATGGAATGCTATCGAAGCATTTGTAGGATTAAAAGGAGCTCGTTTAAAAAAACAAGCAGCTTTGAAAGCAGAATCTGAAGCAAAAATGGAAGCATTGGCAGCAGGTTTTGAGAAAACAGATAGCGGATTGCGTTACCAATTCATTCAAAGAGGAGATGGGAAACAAGCTGAAGCGGGTAAAACAGTTTCTGTTCACTACGAAGGTTCATTAGAGTCTGGAAAAGTTTTTGACTCTTCTTACCCAAGAAAAAAACCAATCGAATTCCGTTTGGGGCAAGGACAAGTAATCGAAGGATGGGACGAAGGTATCGCCTTATTAAAAGTTGGTGACAAAGCTCGTTTTGTAATTCCATCTGATTTAGGTTACGGACCAGCAGGAGCTGGAGGAGTAATTCCACCAAATGCTACTTTGATTTTTGATGTAGAATTAATGGAAGTAAAATAAGGATCAAATCTTATTTTAAATACACCATAAAAAATCCCTATTACCTTTTGGTAATCGGGATTTTTGCTTATTAGAAGTAATAAAATCCACTAAATCTTTTTAAAAGTAAATCGGTTTCAAACTAAGTTTTTATATCTTTGGTTACTATGAGAACAGTCAAAATCATAGAATGTCCAAGAGATGCCATGCAAGGCATCAAAACATTTATTCCTACCGCACAAAAAGCAGCTTACATACAGGCACTATTGCGCGTAGGGTTTGATACCATTGACTTTGGGAGTTTTGTTTCTCCTCGTGCCATTCCGCAAATGCAAGATACAGCTGCTGTTCTAGATTTATTGGATTTATCCAAAACTTCGAGTAAACTTCTTGCAATTATAGCTAATACCAAAGGTGCCGAAATCGCTTCTAAACATTCTCAAATAGACTATTTGGGCTTTCCTTTCTCTATATCAGAGAATTTTCAAATGAGAAACACCCATAAAACCATTGCCGAATCACTAATAACTTTAGAAGAAATCCTTAACATTGCCGACCAAAGCAACAAAGAGGTCGTGGCTTATTTGTCAATGGGTTTTGGAAATCCATATGGTGATCCATGGAGTCTAGAAATTGTTGCTCAATGGACAGAGAAGATGGCAAAAATGGGAGTTAAAATTCTTTCCCTATCAGATACCGTTGGTAGTTCTACGCCAGAGGTTATTGATTATTTGTATTCTCATTTGGTACCCAAATATCCTCAAATTGAATTTGGTGCTCATTTTCATACTACTTATGATAAATGGTTTGAGAAAATTGAGGCAGCTACACAAGGAGGATGTACTCGTTTTGATGGTGCTATTCAAGGTTTTGGTGGTTGTCCTATGGCCAAAGATGAACTTACTGGTAATATGCCAACCGAAAAATTACTTTCTTATTTTACAAGTAATAAAATAAATACCAATTTAAATCCGTTAAGTTTTGAGTCATCCTACAATGAAGCTTCAAAATTGTTTGGTGCCTTTAAATAATTGTAACAGCGTTAAACCATTAGATTATAAATGAAAAAATCAATTGCGATTCAAAAAATAATTCCCATATTTCTATTAGTATCCCTCTCTTGGTCATGTTCCAGTAATTTAGATTTTAATCAAACTAGTGATTTGGTTTTAAAGCCTGTAATTGAGGCCAATTTAACCTATTTTGACATACCTGCAGCTGATTTTGTTACCGATGGTGTCGAAACTATTGAAGCTGATGAAATGCAAAATTTTGATGTTTTTCGTGATCCATTTCTCCGAGACAATTTAAAGCAAGTTACTTTCTTTTTTGAAATCACTAATACCATCAATAGAATATATGATGTTAATTTTGTTTTATATGATAAAGAAGATAATGTAGTATATCGTATTAAACTAAATGTTCTTGCCTCAGATGGAACTCCACAAATTGTCTCCCGAACAGTGATGTTTAGTGAAGATGAGTTAGTGTTATTGAAACAAACTGAAAAAATGGAATTTGAAATTAAGATGATGCCAGGAACCCCACTAACAGAAAACAGTACTGGAAGTTTAAAATTAAAATCAAGTGCAACCCTTTATATGGACATAAAATGAGAAAGTTAGTAACACTTTATTGTTTATTTATTTTAGCTTCTTTGGATCTGGCAGCACAAAACAAACAAATTCTTTACAATTTCACTGCAGTACCACAATCTATGATGACCAATCCTGGAGCCGATGTATCATACAAGTTTTATTTTGGAGTCCCATTTCTTTCGGGGATTTCTGCAAATCTAGGTTCAACAGGTTTCTCTGCCTACGATTTATTTGCTGCCAATGGTGTGAATTTTAATACCAAACTTAGAGATGTTGTTAACGCTACCACTAGCAAAGATAAATTAGTGGTCAACGAGCAATTGGAGGTCTTTAACGGAGGATTCCGAATAGGAGAACAAGATAATTATACTTATGTTTCGTTCGGAATGTACCAAGAGTTTGATGCTTTTGTATTTGTTCCCAAAGATCCGCTGCAGTTGGCCTTAGACGGAAATCAAAAATATCCTGGAAAATCCTTCAATCTAGGCGATATTAATGCACGTGCCGAAGCTATTTCAGTACTGCATCTTGGATTTCATAAAAACATCAATGAGAAACTTATTTTGGGTGTTAGAGGGAAAATCTACACCAGTGGCTTCAATGTTAATTCCATCAATAATTCAGGGTATATTTATACGGCTCCTTCAAATACCGCGGTATATGATCAGAAAGTAAACTCTAATTTACAACTACAAAGTTCAGGATTATCCAATTATATCGATAATGACGCGAAATTCGAAGGCGGCCGAAAAACTGCCCAAAAAGCCTTTTTGGGTCCCGATTTGGGATTAGGTTTAGACCTTGGGTTTACCTACAACCCAAAGAAAAACATTCAGTGGACCGGTAGTATTCTAGATATCGGTTTTATAACACACAGCAAAGATGCAAAAACATACACCTACAAAGGAGTGTACGATTATCAAGGAGTAAATCCAGATTTTACCGATATCAACAATTCGGGTAGTACATACCAAGAATTTCAAGATGCCATTCCATTAGATACCACACGAATCAAATATAGAACTTGGAGACCTGTAAAAATGAATGCCTCCTACAAATATTCATGGAACGACCATCGTAGTAATGCTCCTTGTGACTGCCTAGGCAAAAGTAACAAAGACTATCAAAATGGGCTAGGAGCACAGCTCTTCATGATGACAACACCCAAAACTCCTATGGTGGCACTCACAGGGTTTTACCAACGTCGCATTTTTACAGGCCTCAACATGAAGGCGACTTACACCATTGATTCCTTCTCCTATTCCAATATCGGTTTGGGGTTCGCAGCAAACATCGGTGCATTCAACATGTACCTTATGGGCGATAACTTACTGGCTTATCGAGACCTCTCCAAAGCCAAAACGTTGTCGTTTCAATTCGGAATTAATTTTGTTTTCAAAGGCAAAGATGAATAATAATTTTAGGAGTTATTCCCAGCTGTACATTACAAGTCCTCACCACTAGCACCCTTTTTCTAAGCCCAAAAAGGAGCTTCTTTCAGTCGCTCATTTTGGGCAAGAAAAAAGTAGTGCTATTGGCTCCGGGCTTTCCATTTCCATCTGGACTAGGTCATCTGAGGAAGTTTTCTTCATTGGTCCCAAAAATAGTTAAAACTATGTACTTTAGTGCATTTCGCTTTTAGCTTCTAAAAATGTACTTTTGAGATATGGATTTTCAAAGAGTAA
>NZ_JAOQMX010000038.1 GCF_025960985.1 Flavobacterium psychraerolatum
ACCTAGGAAAAGATTTGGGTACAAAACCCCAAACGAAGTTTTTATACATTCATTAAATAATAATGGTCAAGTTGCATTTATGACTTGAATCCGCCCCCTAAAAAAATGCCAGATTATAAATTACTCAAATAAAATGCAATAATCAACAACCAAATAATTTAAAACATGAAATACGCATTAGTAATCGGGCTCTTTTTAGTCCAAATCTTTGGTTATGCACAATCGAATAAAGAAACTGTTCCTACTCCAAAACCCGATGACAAGTTGTTATTGACTATTTTTCTTAAACACGATCAGAGCATGAATTTGAATGAGATCGAAAAGATTAGAACCGATCAAGGTTTTTATAAAAATTTTCCACCCGAAGGAGTTTCTGTAGTAAACTGGTATGTGGTTATGGGGATTGGACAAATGGTGGTCTTAGAACTTCCAGCCTCCAAATTATCTGCAGTAAATCTAGCCATTGAAAGAACCGCATGGAAGGCTTTCAAAACAGAAATTTATCCAACGTATAACTTGTACCCAATTGTAGAAGGCAAGTTGGAAAATAAAGCAAAGGTATCTTACTAAAAATGATAAAAAATTAAGATAGTACAAATGGGAGTTTGTACTATCTTATTTTTTTGTTTACTGTTGACATATGGTGTGTCTTACCAATTTAGGTTGGGAATTTCTGTTGTACAAAAGAGGGTAATTTGTTCTATTTGGAATTGGATAGTCATTTTTATAAGACATACCATCATTTAGTCCCCACATAATGACTCTGCTTATTTTATCTTTATTCTTTACAAAAATCGCTAAATATTTTTTTTGGGAGCTATTTCCAGCTATCCGTTACAATCTTTTGGCAAGGCAGAAAAACGCCTTCCCAAAAGGATTTTCACTCCTATCTGGGCTAGCGATTTTGGAGGTGAAAGAAATGTTTTTTTTAACATAACTTCGTTTTTGCACAAAATATATGTAAAAATTTTAATTGTTTTATCTTACTTTAGCATAATGAATAAAGTATCATAGTTGTGATACATATCTATCCATAACTGAGTGCCTTTGTATCGTTTTGTGATACAAATAAACGAGTTAACAAACATTAAAAAAAAATGATTGATATTTACAAAAAACGTCCTTTCAAGACTAGAAACGCTGATGAATATAACCTAAGCGACATATTATCTCTTTTTGTCAATCCTATTGAAGGTCTAAGGTCACCTGTTGATTTTGAAAATTCAATAATAAAGGGAAGAATGGGCTCTGGAAAAACTATGTTTTTAAGGGCTAATTATGCATATTATTTATTCAACATTGTTCCTAGACTAATTGAAGGGGAAGAACTTATTCTTCCTGTGTTTATTAGGCTAAGTGATTTCCAACATATAAAAGAACCTAATGAGATATATCGTCAATTAATAATAAAAATAGTAGAAGAACTTTCTACTATTTATTTAAAATTACAAGATCAAAAAGCGATGGTAAATATTCAATTAGGTATGAAAAAAATACCTAATGATATTTATTTTGACTCTAAAATAAGGCAAACAGCAAATCAATTATTAAAACTAGGCTCAGAAGAATATGTAGAAAAATTAACTTCTGAATTTGGAATAGAAGGCCAAGCAAAATATTCATTTTTTAGCCTATCTGCTAATTACAACAAAACAACGGTATTAGAACTTAAGAAAAAGGAAAATCCCGGAATAAAAGATATCGTGGATATTTATGACTTACTATTGAAAGATAGTGACGGGAAAGTTTTACTTTTAATAGATGAGGCAGGCTCCTTAGATAGGCGATTTTTCAAAAATGACGATAATGATTCATTTTTTGAAATTTTTATGAATCAACTTAGAACGTCTAGTTTTATAAGAACCAAAATTGCAGTATATCCTAATTCATATTCCGATATTCTAACTGAGACAAGATATGGTGATATTGTTCAATTAGAAGAAGATATAAATAGTAAAGAGTCTTATTTAAAATTTAGAGATAAAGTAGAGGCTATAATATATAATTACCTGAATTTTGATTTTTATGGATTAGATGAGAGTGAAAAAATTTTACCCAAAGAATTATTCGATATGAATGAAACAAAAATGGGCGACTCTGTTGAACAAATAATAAGTGGTTCAGCTGGTAACCTTAGGAGATTAATTCATCTTTTGGACCAAGCTATGAATGAAGCTTTTATTTCAAATCAAGGAACTGGAAAAGTTACTAAAGATGACGCCATATCAGCGTTAAAAAATCATTGCCAAAGTATTTTAACTTTATTTTCTGCTCCAGAAAAAGAGTTTATTCATAGTATAGCTAAAGTTTGTAAAAATAGAAGTACATACAGGTTTAAATTCCCAAATAATGGTCAAACACTTTTCAAATATTTAACTAAGTCGCAGGAATATAATATACTTAATATATTAGAAGCAGGTTCTGGAAGAAGAGGAACGACATATTCTTTTGATTATTCTTATTGTGTACATCAAGATTTAACAACACACATTATCTTAAATACCGAAAAAATTGACAAGGAAAGGTCATATCAAACAGGTGATTGGGTTGCAAGGAATGTAACTGTAGACGATGACTTAATAAAACAAGCCGAAATGCCTGGTAAGATATCTGGACTTGTTCGATTTATTAATGAAGGAAGTGGTTTTATAACAGACGTAGACGAAAAAGAATACTTCTTTAGAAAAGATTACATAGTTGAGTCAGATAAAAATAAGTCAATATATCGTGGAAAAGAATTAATTTTCCATCCTTGGAAAAGTGGAGATATTTTAATTGCAACAGAAATTGAAATAATCTAAAATGTTTGCTAACACCCGTTATATTTAATTGTTAGTTTCTTGATTGCTTATTAAAATTTACAACCTGGCGCACGTTTGCAGGTTACCCCGCTACGCAAAGTATAATTTTTAATTCAATTTTCAAACGGCAACTACATCGTGAACGTTGCGCAAATGTATCAGACTTTGCGCCCATTCCTATTGACAATCACAGTAGCTAACACTTATTATATTTTGTAAATGACCCGACCACTCGGATATCAAAGTATTTCAACGGTTTGTTAGCGCATTCCCGACGCTTTGTGATTTCTGTTCCCGCAAATTAAATTCGTTAATAAACAACAGGCATCCACTAATAATAGTTTAAACTCAAATCTGCAAATCAATAAAAAGTGATACACTTTACGTGACTGCTTCCTTAGTCGCAATGACCCTGATTGTGATGCTCATTGTGCATGCGTGTGTGAGATTCTTTAAGAATGACAAACTAGGTGGATTTGCTTTGTGTTTTGTTGGCTGCTTTAAAAAATCATAACTTAAATATTATTCTATCTCTCATAAGATTTAAAAAATCAGCCAAAGTATAATGGTAATAGGAAAGAAGTACTTTTCACCATCAGAAGGACAAAATATTGTGTTGCTGTCTAATCTTGTTTAGCAAGATATCGTTCATTCAATCCTCAAACGCATTAAATAACAAAGACGTTTCTTGCCCTCGTATCAGGTACGAAGGTAAATAAAGCAAAAAATTACCCTCGTTTATTTATTTCTTGATATGATTTCTCGATTGACTTTGGTACTTGTGTGAAAAGCAATCCATTCGAAAATAATCGATATTCAGAAGCTAAACTCTTTTTCGAAAATAAATTCATTTTCAAAAAGCAGCCAAAACAAAAAACGCTCCCTTTTCAGGAAGCGTCTACTACTTTTTATAAAATTCTAACTAGCAATCAAATTTATTTTATAGTCTTCATAATTCCTTCAATCGCCAATTTAGGTTCGGAATTTCTTCTGGACCAAAGTGAGTGATTTGTTCTTTTTAGATAATAATTTACTAATAAACTCAATCGTCTACTACTTAATACTCGAAAGAATTGGTACAATAAGGGGTAACGAGGAAATAAATCTCTGCTGTTGCCGACCACTAGAAAAGCTTCATAGAAATAGGAGGCTTTGTTTATTTCCAATTCTTTCATAAAATCTTCTAAGACCCAGACCACAACCGAGTTATTCGGTCTAGCACCCTTAAAAGTTGTTTAACCATATCCCCTCTTTTTAGTTAATCATTTCTTAAGCTATTAAAAAAACCATCCGTATTACTATAAATTCGCCTTATCAATTCAGATTAATTTATCCTTGTTTAAAAACAAATAAATTATTACTGACCAAAAAATAAATCTATATCAAACTTTTATATTAGAAATATTGATCTACATAGCACTTTTAAATATTGCGATTTTTCAGGGAATTGTCTTAGGATTTATTATAATAAAGTCTTCACTATTCAATAGTAACTCAAATAAATATTTAGCCTATTTGCTATTTACGCTGTCAATAGAATTACTGAAACATGTTAGTGAAATTCAACACGTATTCACCTCCTACCCTTTTCTGCAATTTATTGACGACATCGAGTGGGTTTTTCTGATACCTGTTTTCCTGTTTTTGTTTGTAATCAATCGCATTGATAAAACTTCAAGAGGCCAACAACGAAGCTATTTGTACTATATTCCGTTTGCATTATCTGCTACCCTTGCCTCAATAAGCAATCTTGGTCATTTTGTAGAATCGGTTACTTTTTCTGAAACAGGAATGATTATAATGCAAATTTTCAGTCTGATTCATCTTTTTTTAGCTGTCACATTCATTCCTTTTCTTTCGATTTATTCTTTTTCCAAGGTAAAACATTTAAAAGATTTACAAGAAAAAAATTGGATACTTACCTTATTAACCATTGTTTCATTACTACTGTTTGCTTGGCTAACTGCTGCACTAACTGGTTTACTCCTTAACTATGACATTTCTTACTCCATGAGTACATTGGCCTTGGTGGCAACATTTTTAATTCATTGGATAGCATATATGGGTATTTACAAATACAAACTGGCCAAAAACAAAGATGCTGTTACTACTTTTTTAAATACCGATTTAACGCTTTACGATCATAGAATTCCAATCATAGAAAATAGTAAACCCGAAGCACAAAAAGAATCGATTACTGCAGACAATATTTATTATCAAAAACTCGAATCACTTTGCAAAGAGCAGCATATTTACACAGACTGCACATTAAATAGAGAGAAAGTTGCTGAAAAACTAGGCATTAGTCCAGGTTACCTATCCCAAATTGTAAATAGCATAACAGGTGATAACTTTGCCAATTACATCAATAACTATCGGATTGAAGCGGTCAAAGAAATGATCTCAAATTCTGAATATGAAAATTATAATTTATTGACAATTGGATTAGAATCTGGGTTTACATCAAAAACTACTTTTTATAATGCTTTTAAAAAAGTGACTAATCAAACACCAAATGAATATAAAAATGCCAATAAATAAGTACCAATTTCTACACTTTTAAGCTTTTGAGACCTTTAGCACTTATTTTTGCTTGAGTTTTGTATAAAATAATTCAAATCACATTTTATGAAAAAAATTTTGACACTTGCTGTTTTTACAGTTTTAGGATTTACAAATGTTACTGCACAAAAAATCCATTTTGGTATTAAAGGAGGTTTAAACTTTGCGAATATCAGCGGAGATAATTCAAAAAACTTTGATGGTGTAACAGCTTTCAATTTTGGTGTTTTATCAGAAATTCCAATTTCCGATAAATTTTCCTTCCAACCTGAGTTGGTATATTCTGGGCAGGGATATAGCTTCAATGATAATACAGTTGCTTTAGGTTACTTAAATGTTCCTTTGATAGGAAAATATTATGTAACAAAAGGATTTAGTGTGGAAGCTGGACCGCAAATAGGTTATTTGTTGTCTGCTAAAAACGAAAGTATTGATGTAAAAGATTCGTTTAAGTCTCTTGATTTTGGAGTTAATTTTGGTCTAGGGTACAAACTAGATAACGGTCTTAACTTTGGTGCAAGATACAATATGGGAGTATCTAACATCAATAAAGCAGACAATACTTCAAATAAAAACACAAACGGAGTACTTCAATTATCTGTTGGTTATTTCTTTTTCTAAATTGCAATAATCCCAATAATTCACATCCTGAACTATATTTTAAAATTCATCAGATGGATCTGGAAGAACACAAACCTTAAAACAGATATAAACGCAAAAAAACCTCGAAAACACTAAGATTTTCGAGGTTTTTTATTTTCGAAACAATTACAAAACTGTAATTATCATCAATTCAACAAATATTGATTATTACAATGCTAGAAATTTCGATAAAAATTCTAACCAAAAATTCTATTTCACAGTCTCCAATACAGCCTGTCTCGCCAATTTAGGTTCGAAATTTCTGTTGTATAAAAGCGGGTAATTTGTTCTATTTGGAATTGGGTAGTCATTTTTCCAAGACATACCGTCTTGCAGTCCCCACAAAGTGACTCTGCTTATTTTATCTTTGTTCTTTACAAAAATTTCGAAGAATTCTTTGTAACGATTTGCTAATTGCACTTCTACAGATTGCGGCAAACCATTTTTATACGGGTCTAAAAAGGTTTCGAACTCCTCTAATTGATACTGAGGCTCCATCATGCTTTTCCCTGTTATTTGACCTTCCTTGGTAATTGGTAATACATCCACATCCAACTCTGTAATCATTACTTTGATTCCTAAGGCCGCATAAGCATCAATCGCTTGTTGAATGTATTCCGTCTTAGGGAAATTTAAACCCCAATGTGCTTGAATCCCAACACCATCAATTCTGATTCCGGCATCTTGAAGCATCTTTATCATGCGAACAATTCCGTCTCTTTTTTCTGGACGCCAAGCGTTGAAATCATTATAATACAATTCGGTGTTGGGGGCATATTCACTAGCATATTTGAAGGCTAAGCGAACCATTTCATCGCCATCGCCAATACCGTTTACCCATGTTGTAGGTCGGTATTTGCCATTATCATCCATAACCTCATTTACTACGTCCCATGCTTGTACTTTTCCAGCATAACGACCAGCAACCGCTTTGATGTGGGTACGTAATTGCTCTTTTTGTTCTTCTTGCGAATTTGGCGCTCCTTTATCGTTCGTAAAAAACCATGCAGGCGTTTGGTTGTGCCATATCAAGGTGTGACCCATAACGAACATCTTGTTTTCTTTGGCGAAAGCAACATAGGCATCAGCCAATGTAAAATCATAAACTCCTGGTGACGGACATACAACTTCCGCTTTCATACAGTTTTCGGGGGTAACAGTATTGAATTCCCTTTTTATAATTGTTTGTGAGGCCTTATCCTTGCCCGAAACGATATCATCATTTATGGCACTACCTAATAAAAAGTAGTTTTTAAAGGCATCTTTTAATGTTACATTTTCAGTAGTTGTTACTGTTTTCGAAACAGCATTGGTTTTCACTTTTTGAGCATTGCAAGCTGCGAATGATAGTGATAAAACACCCAAAATTGTGGCCATTTTATTTACTGTGAACTTTGGTTTTTGCATAGTTTTTTGTTTATTAATAGAAAAATGTATTCCAACCTATTGTAATGACAAATAGAGTATAATTATTAAAAAGGGGCTTCGACAAGCTCAGCCTGACAAAGAAAACGTCATTAAATATTACTTGTACTTATCGAACTCCATGTACGGCCATGGCTAAGGTATATACCGAATCCAAGGCAGTAATAAAAAGTGTGGTTTGCTTTGGTCCACCAAAAGTGACATTGGCAGTCCAGTCTTTAGGCACGGCAATATGTGCTATTTGTTCCCCTTTTTTATTGAAAACAGTAACGCCTTTTCCGGTGAGATACACATTCCCTAAGTTGTCAATCGTCATCCCATCCGAACCCATATTGGCAAACAATTTTTTATTCGAAAGTTGGCCGTTTTTACCAATTGTATAGGAGTACGTTTTTTTACCAGATTCATCAGCAACATATAGGGTTTTGCCATCGGGAGTACCTATAATTCCGTTCGGTTGATTGAAGTTGTCGTCGGCTACAATTATCGGTATTTTTGTATTTGGTGCTAAATAATACACCCTTTTTGATGCTTGCTGTGGTTCTTGATGTTGCCACCACGTACGTTGGTAATAAGGATCCGTAAAATAAATACCGCCTTTGGCATCTACCCAAAGATCATTGGGACCATTGAATTTTTTACCTTCAAAATTAGCAAGAATCACGGTCACTTTTTTATCTGCATCAATAGACCATATTTCATTTTTTTCATCGGCAATGGCCAATAAATTCCCTTGGTTGTCAAAATAAAGTCCGTTAGAACGACCGGATGGTTTCATATAATCTGCAACCTTATTGTCACTGGCATTCCATTTCAGGATACGGTCATTGGGCTGATCTGTAAAATAGACATCGCCATTTTTGTCTGCGGCAGGACCTTCGGTAAATTCGAAACCATCAGCAACCAAAGTAAGCTGCGCACCATTGGCAATTATAGATTTGTTTAAATCTTTCTGCGCCTTGCAAGCTATATTTACGATCAAAAGCAAGCTGATGCTAAGTATATTTAGACAATTGTTATAAATCTGTTTTTTTGATTTAGTATTCATATCGTATTGTTAGTTTATTTTTTGATTGAATCTCCTTTAGCCCAATAAATAGCGCCAAAAATGTGGTTTAAGAAGTTTTTGTCTTTAAACGATTCTGGTTTATGACCCATAGCCGTATAAAAGGATCTTCTTCCTTCCTACTCTATATAACATGAAATAAGATGCAGCTTTTCCTTTCAACAGGATCGGATCATAAGCTGTAAACTCTTCTTATTACTTCATTATAATTAGCATAACCAAATGATCATCAGCGTCCCCGTTTATTAGTTATATCAGGAGATAATTTGACTATTTCTAACAACTAAAACACTAGTAAGTTACCTTCGATTTATTCTTCAACTTATTTTCTACAATAGGGTATAGATTGTAAGTTGGATAAATTTCTGACTTAAAAGCTTTCCATGCCGTTCGCTCAATCGCTAAATTTACGGCTGCCAATTTTGAAGCAGGGAGTTCCAATACAACCATTTGGCCAAGCCCCATAACTACATACCAATTCACTACAGAAACACCTTCGGGCGGGAAATTTTCATAAAATCCTTGATCGGTTCTTATCTTTTCAATCTCATGTAAATTCATACTTTGATCATGTTTAAGAAAAATGGTTAACAACAACTTGTCTTCACCTTTTTCAGAACTTGTTTTTACAGCAGTAGATTGCGAATAGCCAATGATTTGGAAAAAGAATAATGCGATAAATAATGCGTATTTCATATTTTATAAATTTCAGATTTATTGTATTTAATTAACTTAATGCTTCTTGTTACAGCAGCAGTTAAAAGTATAGTGGAAATTCGATAATAGAATAGTATTGCTTTTTTCATCCTATTAGTTGAGGATTTTTTTAAAAGAATTTCATCTAAAATAATTGATTTATATACCCATAAGTTTCATGATTTTTTTTGGTAAATCTGTATTATCGAAGAATTCCGAGAACTCTTCTTGACCTTTACCTATAACTCTCACAGGAATCGGCGAACCAGAATGATTGCCAGAACCCCAACTTATTCCTGCCTTTTCATTCAAAATATAGGCTGTTGTTTCTGCAATGGATTTTGTCTTGGTTTTAGTTAAATAATCGGCATCCGCGTTTACTTTCTTATTTTCTTTAAACTGTTTGTTGTAAGCTGATTTTAATAGTGCTAATTCTTTATCATCTAATGACAAACCGATATCATTGTTTCCTAAGCCAAAATCTGCCTGTACTAAATCTAAAATAGTATTAAAAGAAACTTTTGGATCCGTATTTTTAAGTTCCGTCATTTTTCTTTTAAACTCTTGAACTGAAATTATTTGGTATTTTAATAATTCAGGATGTGTAACATAATTTATCCCCGTAGATAAGGCACCTGTTTCATGGTCTGCAGTAACTATTATCAACGTTTCATCTGGTCGTTTTTTGTAAAACTCATAGGCTTCTTTAATGGCATCATTAAAAGCGAGTACTTCATGAACCATTGAAACACCATCGTTTCCATGACATGCCCAATCAATTTTACCTCCTTCTACCATCATAAAAAAACCTTTGTCATTATCAATCACTTCAATTCCTTTTTTTGTAAAATCGGCAAGAGAAAGCGCACCCTCATTTTTATCAATAGCCCAGAAAAATTCTCCTGAAGGATACATATCAGGATTTATGGCAATAATTTTTTCATCGCCATTTTTTAGTTTATTAAATTCCTGATGAGAGTCTGCAATGGTATAGCCTTTTTTAATAGCATTTTCAAAGGAATCCGGTTGATCTCCTTTATCTCCCTTAGGATGACGGAAGCCTCCTCCTCCGAAATAATCAATATTATAATTGGGTAGCTCCATGCTAATTTCGTAATACATATCACGAGAATTTTGATGTGCATAAAAAGACGCTGGAGTAGCGTGATCTATCGAAACACTAGATAATATACCTACTTTAAAACCTGCTTTTTTTACTTTTTGACTGATATTTTCATACGCTATTTCTTTGTCGGGTGATTTTCCTATAATACCATTATTCGTTTTAAATCCTGTTGACATTGCTGTTGCTGCTGCGCAAGATGTAGTAACATAAGAACTAGCTGAATAGTTAGTCATATTTGAGTTAACCGGAAAACTACTCATTAATAGTTTGTCCGCTTTAATCTCGTTAGGTTTTGCATTTAAATACATTTCAGTAGTATAAACTTGATTTGCTCCCATACCATCTCCAATAAACAGAAATACATATTTTGCATTTTGTTTCGTTTGACTATATCCAAAAGCGCCAAAAAGAGCCATTGAAATTATCATTATTTTTTTTATCATCTCTTATATATTTTAAATTTATTTTTTCTTAAACCAATGGCTTTCTAGTTTGGTAGTGTTAGTTGTTTATTTTGTTTTTTGAATACATATTTTGAAGTAAATATATCATTAAATGAAAATTTTTGATAAAACTAATTAAGCATATTACCCTAAATATGTTGCATTGTTACTGTAAATAGTATCTAAAAAGTTTGTAAAGACCTATTTATTAGCTGCCCAATAAATACCGCCAAAAATGTGATTCAAAAAGTCTTTATTTTTAAACGATTCTGGTTTATGACCTAAAGCAGTGTAAAACGATCTTCCTCCTTCATATTCTTGATACCATGCAATAGGATGTGCCTTTCCCATTCCTTTCAATGGAATGTCATCATAACCCGCAGTAAAATCATACGAAGTTTCATCAACCGTCAATAGAATATGAAGTTTATCTAAATTCATGTTTTTAAAGTTGTACCATTCATCAGAGCGAAGCCATTTATTGGGTAAATGCCATGTTGCTGGAAAATCATGATTGGCAACGTTTACAATGGCTGCTTGTAATTTTGGATGATTTACGAACTTCGCTCCTACTAGACCATCAAACCAAGCGTTATCGTTTTCGCCATCTGCCGTTCCGTGTATGCCCACAAAGCCACCGCCTCGTTTCATAAATGCCTTTAAAGCATCCATATGTTTTGGTATCAAAAAATTGGCATTGGCGTTCATGAATATCACAACATCATATTCTGGTAATTTCGTTATAAGATCATCTGGTCTTTGGGTCCAATCAAACTTAAACTGATTTTCTGCTGCCATTTCTTTGAATGCTTCTACAGCTACAGGGATAGAATTGTAATGCCAAGTATCATGCTGAGTAAACAATAAAACACGAAACTGATCTTGTGCATTGGTTTTAATCATAGTAAGGATAAAAATAGTTACTAATAGATGTTTCATTTTAAAAGGTTTCATAAAAAAATTTTATTTTAATAATTCATAATAAATGTATTCCCAAGCCAAATCCACACTATACAAAGGTGGAAAGCTATAGTCTTCCACTTCAGACAAGATGTACTGTACTCCAGCTATTTCTTGATACTTGAAAATATCTTTGAAATCTATTTTTCCACTTTCGCCTAATTCTTTATAATCCTTTACATGCCAACTAATAAATCGGTTGGGATAATTTTTGAAATAATCAATAGGATTCACTCCTCCCCTGTGCATCCAATACAAATCCAATTGAAAAGAGACATAATCCGGATTGGTGTTTTTAAGAAAATAATCATAAATGGATACGCCTTCGACCTTTAAAAATTCATCGGCATGGTTGTGATACACAAACTTAAGTCCGTTCTTCTTGCAGAGTTTTCCAACTTTATTATAATAATTGCAATACTCTTGCAATTCTTTGATCGTCTTAATTCCTTTTAATTTACTATTTGAAGTCGATAGGTATTCAACACCAGCTATTTTATGGTCTTGTATCGTTTTGTTCCACCAAGCATTGATTGCGGCATCATCATTTTTGTCTTCGGGATCGAAAAAGGTCATCGAACCCAAAAATTTCATGCCTGCTTTTTCGACTATTGTCTTAAACTGCGTTGGACTTTGACCGTAAAAATCTCCGTCTTTATATACAAAGGTTTCCACATAGCTATACCCCATTCTACCTAACTGAATTAGGGTTTGCTCTGGGTTTTTAAGCATTTCTTTGTGAACAGAAACGAGCTGAATACCAATGTTTTTATCTTTAGGATTGTTTTTAATGTATCTTGTTTTCCATAAACTCTTTTCATCAGGATCAAAGCCTTCCAATATGACATCGGTATAATTTTGAAAGTTAAAAACAACCTTCATTGTCTTATTACCATTCAGGTCTTTGTCTTGCATCGTCCAATGATTTTCTGAAGAAAAGCTGCCTTTTCCTGTGAAAAATTCGCCTTTTGCATTATGCCCTGCAGCAAAAATAGCATCGGTAACCGTATCATAACCAATAATTTCATGCAATATTGGGTTGTATTGATTGGCACTGTTTTTTTGAAAAACTTCAACCGTGAGCGAATGATTATCGAAATTGGTCAAACTACTCATTTTTATCTCAGGAAGTTTTGCAACACTATCAGAACTAGGATTTATAGCACTTACCCATTGGCCCGAATATTGCCTGAGTCTATCTTTTTGAGAAGAAACACTGTAGTTTTCTTGAGCAAAACTGACGAATGACTTTAGCAAAAGAACTAAAAAAAGAACTCTTTTCATTTTTCTTATTTTTTATCAAGGTGAATAAATAGTGGCTTCTCCATTTCTTTTTTATACGCTTCTAATACAAAAGGATTTTTTTCTATACGGGCATCTTTCCAATCGTGCCACGGAAAACCATTTCTATTCGACCAATATTCCCAATCCCAATTGATGTAGCAAAATGCTTTTATTCCTGGATTGTCATATAGCATCTTGAAGAAAGGTTTGAACCATTTATCCCAAGAAACTTTACCATCCATAACACCGACAAATCGTGGTGTACACTCGCCTATCATCACTGGTTTTTTATGCTCATGAGCACCATCAAAAAAGTTTTGCAAACCATTGTTATCAAATTCTTCAGGGCTAAAAATATCAATACCCCACCAATCTACATATTGGTCACCAGGATAATATTCCATCAACTTTTCTGTACTTATAAAATCTGCCGAGCCACCACCTGAGCACCAAACTGTAGCCGATTTTATATTTTTTTCTTTAAATGCCTTAGAAATAGTAATGAATACTTTTTTATAACTCTCAGGAGAATAGCCATTCCAATCGCCTTCAAATTCGTAACCAATTCTGGTAAAAGAGGGTCTGTCTAATTCCAAAAGCACTTTATAGAATGCTTGTAATTGTTGGTCATATTTTCCATCAGCAACTTCTTTATCCAAACCTGCTCCTGTATCTTTTCCGCCCGTAAATCCTAAACCAATTTGAGGAATCATTCCTTTTGGCAAACTATCTAAAACTTGTTTTAAACCTTTCCCCCAACGTTGAATCTTTTTCACGGATGACGTTACGTTAACATACGTCATATAAATTGCTGGCATTTTATCTTGTCCAACGGCATTAACATAATCATTAAAGCCATTTTTATCCTGACCAGCACCGTGGTAAATTCCGGTTTGGGGTTCGTATTTGGCATTGTAAAATTCACGGTTACCCTTTATTTCTTGGCCATGCAACTTTACAACCAATAGCAAAAAAAGTAGGGTTGAAAACTTCACAATATTATTTTTGATATACCTCATATTATTTGTTTTCTATTTTCATTTTTAGTCCTTCTTGAAAACCATAATAAGCAGGTTTAGGTTTTAAATCTTCATCATAAATAGTAGGCCAATCTTTCATGTTGAAAAAACCTTTAATCCAAGAATCTCTATCTGTAAAATCCCAAACTGTAATTCCAAATTGCTGTTTTTTCGGAACTATCCTGCGATACATCAAAACTAGATTTTTATATTTTTCAGCCTGTGCTTGCTTCATTTCATCGGTTACCGAACTAAATTTTTCGATACCACCTAACCTTTCATCGTTATGGGAATTAAAAATAATATCGACTTCCGACAAGTGAATTTGCAAACCAGTTGCGGCCGCTTTTTTCAAAGAATAGGCAATGGCTTCATCTGGCGTATCCATACGAATGTGCATTTGAAAACCAATTCCATGAATGGGTACACCCTCTTTTTTGAAGTCTTCGACCATTTTCAAAACAGCATTTAATTTTGTAGTATCACTCTCAATGTTGAAGTCATTATAAAACAAAACGGCATCTGGATCTGCTTCATGGGCATATCGAAAGGCATTTGCTATATATTCTTTACCCAAATTGTTGTACCAAAACGTTTTTCTATATTCACCTCCTGCAGATTCAAAAGCTTCGTTAACAACATCCCATCCAGCTACTTTTCCTTTGTATCGGCCGACATATTTTTGAATATACTCTTTCATGAATTTTCCCAACCAGATGTTGTCTTTAGCCCCTTTTTCTTCTACCCATTTAGGTGTACTGCTGTGCCAAATAAGGTTATGACCAAAAAGACGTTGGTTGTGCTTGGTGGCGTAATACAATAAAGTATCGGCCTTTTTCCAATTAAACTGGTTTTCAGTAGGTAAAATCGACTGCATTTTCATATCGCTAGTAGCCGTGATACTATTGAAATTTGAAACCTGCAAAGCCATCAACGCTTGATCATTGATCAATTTATTGATATTAATTGCCGTGCCAATTGGAAATTCTGAAACGTTTTTCAAACCTGCCTCAGACGTAGTTTTTTGGCTTACACTTTTACAGCTTGTAAAGGCAAACACAGTTGAGACAAAAAGGATCTTAGCGATTTGAGGATAACGTTGTTTTTTATGTATCATGTTATTTATTTTTTGACATTAGTTACAGATCCGCTCACAATAGTTTCCGATCCGACGTTCTTTCTTTGAAGATAAGCTTCTGAATTTTCAAGAACATCTTTTCCTTTTGACTTGGGAGTATTTCTTAGTATTTACATAAATGATCATATTAAAAAACCACAATGTGTATTGTGGTTTATATGTTGGATAATAATAATTTTATAAAATTAGACGTCCTCTTTAAATTCAGTAAATGCTTTATAGATTGATAATTTTACTTTGCTTTCGTCGAATCCCAACCTGTCAGTTTTACTATTTTCGAAAAAATCTCATTGTTTTCATAGATGCCATTAAATTCTTCGGAACCTGGTCCATAAGCAAAAACTGGAATCAATGTAGCAGAATGTCCGCCAGTAGAAAATGAAGTTCCTACCTTACTATAATCATCATATTCCGTTCCATCTGCTTTCTTTTTTCTTTTTGCAGATAGTGTAAATCCTCCTGTTTCATGATCAGAAGTAACCACCACCAATGTGTTTCCATCTTTCTCAGCATAATCCAATACTTTTCCAATTAGATTATCAAAATCTAATAATTCAGCAATTAAATAAGGTGCATCGTTATCGTGTCCGCCCCAATCAATTTGCGAACCTTCAGTCATTATAAAAAAGGGGGCATTGTCTTTACTTAAAAATTGGATTCCCAACTCGGTTGCATCCGAAAGAAAATCACCTCTACCTTGAGACATTTTTGGCATTTGATCTTTAGCTAAAAGAAAACCAGCCTTTTGGCTTGATTTAATTTGAGCAAAATTCCCTAAAGCTGTAGTGTCTATTTTATAGTTTAGCGCTGTTAATTCGGTGACCAAATTACGTTTGTCTTTTCGCTGTGTAAAATATTTTAACCCTCCTGCCGCAAAAAAGTCGACTTTACCACCTAATAAATCCATTGCTATTTCGTCCCCCATACCGCGATTAATTTGGTGACCATAAAAACTGCCGGGGGTGGCGTGCGTAATTGAAGAAGAAGCTATTAAACCAGTCTTAACATTTTTTGATGATGCCAACTCTACTATCGTTTCTACTACCGTAGAATCATTTGCAACTCCAATGGCGCTATTGAAGGTTTTAACACCACAACTAAATGCCGTAGCGCCAGCAGCCGAATCTGTTATCTCCTGACCTGCAGAAGATGTTTTTATAAGTCCGATATTTTTAAATCGAGTATAATTAGGTTTCGAATCCTTAAAGAAAAATGCGGTTGAAATTTGCGACAATCCTGTTCCGTCACTAATTAAAAGAATAACATTTTTGGGTTTAGTAGACTGAGCTGTTTTTTTTGTAGTGGAGCAAGAAAATAGCGTAAATGCTATAAAAAATGCGGAGATAGATTTAAAATTCATTATTTGTAATTATTTTGGTTTGTACTTATTTTAAGAACTTTTTAAGTTATGATGGCTTTCATCTTACTAACTATCAGTAATCGCAAAATTAACATATTTAACAACAACTGACAGATTATCTAATTCGCACCTAAATTGAGTACTACAACTAGGTTTGAAAAAGCAGACCAACTTAAAAAAGTTTTGAAACTAGTATCTAAACATTATTCCAAATACGGATCTAAAGTCTGGATTTTCCCGTCATTATCATAAGTGATTTCAGTCACTTTTACGGATCTTAAGTGCGTAACTCCTTCAGACAAACTGGAATCGTGGTAGAACAAATACCATTTATTTTCGAACTCACAAATAGAATGATGCGATGTCCAACCAATCACCGGATTTAAAATACGACCCTGATACGTAAACGGTCCATAAGGATTGTCTCCCGTAGCGTAGCAGATAAAATGAGTATCTCCTGTTGAATAAGAGAAATAATATTTGCCATTGTACTTGTGCATCCACGAAGCTTCAAAAAAGCGACGGTCATTGTCTCCTGCTAAAAGCGGTTTTCCATTTTCATCCAGGATTACGAGCTCTTTTACCGATTCGTCAAAACTTTTCATATCAGCAGAAAGCTTTGCCATAATTGGATTTAGAGCCAACTCATTTCCTACTGGTTCTTTGTGGTTTACATCATAACTATTGTTTCTATAGTTTTGTAATTGACCGCCCCAAATTCCACCAAAATACATATAATAACTTCCGTCATCATCACAAAAAACAGCTGGATCAATAGAATAACTTCCTTCAATCGCTTCTGGTTCAGCAATAAATGGCCCTACTGGAGAATCGCTAATGGCAACACCAATCTGGAAAATTCCGTTGGCTCTTTTAGCTGGGAAATACAAATAATATTTTCCGTCCTTAGTTGCTGCATCAGGCGCCCACATTTGTCTTTCGGCCCAAGGCACATCTTTTACATGTAGTGCTAAACCGTTATCTTTTGCTTCACCTGTTGGGCTGTCCATAGAAATAACGTGGTAATCTTCCATCCCAAAATGGTCTCCGTTGTCGTTAAACGGAATTCCCGCTTCGATGTCATGCGAAGGGTAGATATATATTTTTCCGTTAAAAACATGTGCAGAAGGATCTGCGGTGTACATGTGTTTAATTAACGGTTGTGAAATTGCTTTTTTATTTATTTCGTCAAAATTGATATGACTGATATTTTCTTCTGGCATAATAATTTAATTTATAGTTTTACTTCTTCTTTCTTTTAATTCACTTTCTAGTTGCACTTCCATTTTTTTATCGATCATATAGAAACATACCAAACCGGCACTTGCGATAAAAAACAATCCTGGATAAACACTCACGGATAATTTTATTCCATCAATTGCTGATTGCGCTTGATTTGCCGCTTCAGCCACATAACCGTATCTTGATAATAGAAAAGCACCCAAAGCACCACCAATACTTAAACCTACTTTTAGACCGAAAATCATAGCCGAAAAGATGATCGCAGTAGCGCGTCGGTTATTTTTCCACTCGCTATAATCAGCCACATCAGCAATCATCGCCCACAATAACGGAATCGTAATTCCGTACAAAAATCCATGTGCCATTTGCGTTAAAAAAACCAAACCTATAGAAGTAGGCGCATAAAAATTGAACTGAATCAAGCTTAAAGCAGAGAGGAATATAAAGGCAATGAAAATGTTTCTTTTTCCAAATTTATCAGCCAATCCTTTTGAAAACATGATTCCGAAAATCATGAACAAAATCCCACCCGAATTGAACAAACTAAAGGCAGATGTAGGTGCATCTTTTGGCCACTGAAACTCGGTAAGTCCCATTCCAATTAATGTATCGTTCAATCCTGCAATCATATTATTGAATCCAATATCTTGTAAGAACGTAGCTTGAGCAATAGGATCTAGATAATATTTAAAATAAAAAATATACATTCCTCCTTTTAGCGAAAGCGTAACAAAAATCAAAATAGTTACAAAAAGCATTATGACCCACGGCTTGTTTTTAGACAAATCGATTAAATCTTGTTTTACTGATGACTCTTGTTCTTTCTTAGGAACAATACGTTCTTTTGTAGTCAAGAATGTGATAATAAAACAAATAACTCCCGCAATGGCAAAAATCATCATGGTCGTTTTAAAACCAGCCGCTTTGTCGCCATGACCCAAAATTAAAACCAAAGGCAATAACAATCCTTGAATAATAAATTGTGCAAACATTACTGCCACAAAACGGTATGATGACAAACTGTTACGTTGTCCCATATCCCCAGTCAAAACACCACTTAAAGCAGAATACGGTAAATTATTAGCCGAGTACACCAATATCAATAAGAAATAAGTTACCAAGGCGTAAATTACTTTTCCGTCTGGTCCAAAATCTGGTGTAGAGAAAGCCAAAATAGCGATAATCCCAAATGGTAAAGAAGTCCACAAAATCCAAGGTCTGAATTTTCCCCAACGGGTTCTTGTTCTATCGGCAACCGCACCCATAATAATATTAAAAAAGGCACCTATAAACCCTCCAAAAAAGATAATTGCACTGGCTGTTCCTGCTGGAATTTTATACACATCGGTGTAGAAAAATGCCAAAAAAGTCATCAAAGTTTGAAAAATCAAATTGGCTGCAAAGTCGCCTAAACTGTAACCTACTTTCTCTAAAACCGAAAGCTTTTGGGATGTGTTATTCATTTTGTAATTTTATTTATGGTTATTCTTTCTAAACTTTTTTTCTTATTTCATCGTTTTATCACTAAAGCGCTCTATTGTTTTTAATTCCGGTTCACCACCTCTTTGGCCACAGCCTGAAGCGATATACAATTCTTTTTTGTACCAAATAAATTGTGTACCATGTCTACCTCGCTCCAAAGAGGGTAGCGTACTCCAAATTCCGGTTTTTGTATCTAAAGCTTCAACTTCATTATGTGCTAGTAATTGATCTGCATTTTCGCCACCAGTAACTAAAATTTTATCACCAATACAAATTGATGCAATACCTGCACGTTGCGTGGGAACAGGATTGGCAAGTGTGCTCCATTTTCCAGTTTTGAAATCAAAGACATCCACTTCTGGAATTGTTAACTCAAAAACCTTGTCGATAACGCCTGATGAAACCCTTCCTCCCAATACATATAATTTGTCTTTACACACTACTGAGGTAGCATGATCACGAGCTCGAGGTGTATCAGTTAGTTTTTCCCATTTTCCTGTTTTGAAATCGTAAACATCAAACCAGCTTACGTGTCCATCCCAGTGACCGTCAATAATACCACCCGAAATATAAAGTTTGTCCTTATAAACATTGGTAGTTGTAGAGGACCTTAATCTGTTTTCTGGCATCGAAAATCCTTTTTCCCAACTGTCTTTTACAGGATCATACACATAAGATGTAGCTACTGGCGTTTCGTGTGGGAATTGCCCCGTAGCAGCTCCAACGATATAAATTTTCCCTTTATAGGAGAAACTTTGAAAATGGTGCAATTCAATTGGAGGTTTGGCTCCTGAAGTCCAAGTACTAGTTTCTGGATTAAAAATGGAAACTTCTTGAATACGGCGACCTCCAAGAAGATAAAACTTACCTCCAACTTCAACAAATGCAGCTTCATGTCGTTCCGTAGGCTCTCCTGTACAAGCCAAGGTTTCCCATTTATAATTATCAAAAGATTGTGAAATCCCCTGCTGACAAAATAAAGTGAACAATGATAAAACCAATATTTTTGAAAGTCTAGAAAGTAGTATCATAATCTCTTATTATTTTATTTAATTTTATATGACTATCCGCTTCACATACTAGATAAAAAAATCACACGCAGATTAGACAGGTTAATTACAGTTAATCAATTTTAAATCTGCGCGCTTTTTTAAATTTAATAAAGAAACAGATAGTCCTATACTTGTAAGCCGTTTGCACTACTACTAGTTACAATCGCTCTATTTTTTTTTCAAAGCCATTACTTTATCGTATGCTTTGTTGGTCTTATTATTTCGATCAAAAAGCAATGGATAATTTGTTCTGTTTTTAATAGGCCAATTGTTTAACCACGATTGACTATCATTCACTCCCCAGAAAGTAACACGACTAATTTTGTCTTGGTGCTTCAAGAATACTTTAAACAAATCTTCATAACGTTGCGCAAGTTTCACTTGAACACTATCTGGAACTCCATTAGTGTACGGATTCATTTTTGCGTCTTGTTCAAAATTTTGATTCACATTGGCACCCACTAACTTCTCTGGCACTGGTAAAACAGAAATATCCAACTCGGTAATCATCACTTTCAATCCTAATTTAGAATAAGCAATTATACTTTCTTCAATATCTTTTAGTGGCAAACCATCAAGGCTCCAGTGCCCTTGAATTCCAACTCCGTCAATACGAGCACCACTATCTTTTATTTTCTTTAATAATCGAATAGCTCCCTCTCTTTTTACCGGTTGCTCGATATTAAAATCATTGTAATACAATTCTGTTCCTGGAGCTGCTTTTTCGGCTAATTTGAAAGCGGTTACTAGGAAGTCATCGCCTAATTTTTCGAAAAATATAGATTTTCTATACGTTCCATCTTCGTTTAAAGCCTCGTTAACAACATCCCATCCATCAATTTTACCTTTGTATCTTCCGGCAACAGTACTAATGTGATTTTGCATAAACATGCTCAATGAATCTTTGCTTTTTATTGCAAGTACAAAGGGAGACAATTGCTCATGCCATATAAGTGCATGACCTACAACAAACATGTTATTCTTTTTTCCATAAGCCACATATTTGTCAGCTACATCAAAAGTGTACTCATCCCATTTTGGATGAATCATTTCACATTTTAAATTATTCTCTGGAGATATAGCACTAAATTGTGATTTGATCAAGTTATTTACATCTGCATCTTTTTCATTGATTTGGTCCGCACTAAGAGCAGTACCTATGTAAAAATCTTGTTTATAAGCGCTTTTTAATGTTGGTGCAGTACTTACAGCTTCTTTTTTAGCCTGACAACTCATCATTAAAACCCCTGCCAATATAATTGTAGCCGTTTTGCTATTTACTATTTTCATATTTTGTTTTTTAAATCAATTTTTATATTAACTATATCTTACTTTGTATTCGAATTTTTGAACCAATTAAATTGGGCTTGATTATCACTTTCTTGTCCCATTGAGGTGGTGTACATGGCATAAAATGCACCTACAAAACCACCGCCAACTTGCGTACTTAAAAATTTGGCATCCACTTGATCTTCCAGCGTACTCCATTTTTTATTATCGACAGAATATTCGAAACTATAAACTGGTCCATTGGCAACTATTTTCAAATATAATTTCCCTTTACTTTCAATTGTAACCGATTTGATTTCGTCAATTGCCTCACCATTGGATTTGTACAGTTGCACTACGTTTTTATCATTCTTTACCGATTGGCAGAAATAGTAAAAATGAGATTCATTTTGGAAAACTATTAATCCTGATTTTTCATTTTCTTTCTTAGTCGAAAACTCCATTTCGGTGCTTACTTCGCCTACTAAATGTTGTTGTCTAAAGCCTACGAAACTAGGATTACCAGTTCCTGAAACTGTTTCTGGTCTTGTCTTTATAGTAAGAGCTCCTTTTTTAGAATCTAAAGAGTACCATTTTTCATGTGGTGTTCTTAAAAACATCCATTGATAATCTAAAGACGTACCATTAAATTCATCCACAAACAGATCGCGATTGCTTTTGATTGCTGTAGCAGGTTTCGTTTTTAAAGTGTAATTCTTTTTAACGACTTCTCCTTCTAAGTTGATTTTTGGCCAACCTTTTTTCCAAGATACGGGCGCCATAAAAGTTTCTCTTCCGGTATTAAAAAATTCTCCCTCATATGGACGACAACCAAGGAAAACCGCATACCAATTGCCATTAGCGTCTTCAACAAAATCAGCATGACCTGTTGATGTTACAGGATCTTTGCGATTGGGATCTAAATTTCGCTGTGTCAAAATTGGATTTTGAGCATAAGATTCATAAGGCCCTAAAACATTCTTACTTCTAAAAACTACTTCCGAATGGTTAACATCCGTTCCACCTTCAGCAGCAATTAAATAATAAAAACCATCCTTTTTAAAAATATGAGGGCCTTCAATCCAAACTGGTTTTTGACTTATATCAGCTCCTCCATTAATTATAATTTCAGGACTGCTGATTACTTTATTTGTGGCAACATCAAATTCTACTATTTTTATCGAGCGATGCCCGTCATAAACCGAAACCTTATTTGGAGGATCACTGTTGTAAATGATAAAAGCACGATTTGTATCATCAAAAAATAAGGAAGGATCAATCCCTTCGACTTCTGGAAGCCAAATGGGATCACTCCAGCCTTTGGATAAATCTGTAGTCGTAATCACAAAATTATTTCCGTTATCTATCAAAGTACAGGTGATGTAAAAAGTCCCGTTGTTGTAGCGGATCGCTGGCGCAAACAAACCTCTTGAGATTCCTAAACCATCTAGATTTAATTGCGTAGTTCTGTCCATTGCATTTCCTATTTGTTCCCAATGCGCCAGATCTTTCGAATGAAAAATAGGCAGTCCCGGGAAATAAGAAAAGGTAGAATTGACCAAATAGTAATCCTCTCCCACTCTGCAAATACTTGGATCTGGATAAAACCCTTTTAGAATAGGATTTTGAACCACCGTCATATTTTGAGCAAGAATTACATTGGCACAAAAAAGAACTAATACAATTAAATATTTTTTCATTCTGCGCTATTTACAATGGTTTTCACGTATTCAAAAAAAGCTTTCTTTCGTGCAGAACTCACTTTCCAATCTACAGGAACACTTTGAAATCCTTCTTCAATATTTGTTTCCCCTTCTCTTCTAAAATCAAAGAAACCCCATGAAGCTTTGTTCTCGATTGCTGTTTTGAAATTGTTTTCTTCTTTATCAAATTCATAATGATCATCTTCATTAAAAACAAGTGGTTTTAAACTATAACCTGACACTTGTTTTGTTTTTTCGATCATTGTTGCCACACCTTTTGGATCTTCAACAGCGTTTGCATGAAGTAGAATATAATCAGACGCTTCTATCACACTAGAAGTTGGAATCGAAGCACCTTGAAAACTAGTTGATACTAAATACCTAAAGTTTCCTCTTTTATTGTTTTTTACTCTATTAATCAATGTGGCCATACCACTTTCGGTTAAGATTTTGTGGTCGTAATAGGGTAAGTCACATTCATTCACAACTTCAATAAGAATGTTTCTATATCCCGTTTTATGAAGTCCGTTTATAGTATTATCAACAGCATTGATTACTGCTTTTTCATCTGCCAAAAGTTGGTCTTGACCGAAATAAAATAATCCTAGGATTACGACCATTTCTAAATCATCGGCTTTTTTAAGCACTTTTTCTAATCTATTCCAATAGGCTGGTTTAATAGAACCATCAGCAGTAAAAGCAGAGTTGATCCAATTTTTATTGCCATATCCTGTTGGACTACCACCTTGTAAATTCACGGTAATCGCGTTTAATCCATACGATTTCCATTCTGCCATGGCAGCAACAAACTCGTCTGTATTGCGATCGGCACTCCATTTTTGAGTGTCGGGATATTTCCATAAAACAGCTGTTTCTGGATTCTCATCATCAAAAGTCGCTTGCACCATTCTGGAATTAAACAACAATCCTTCGATTGGATTCCCTTTCCATGTTTTGCCCTTATTTATTATTTGACCGTTGATTAAAAAATTATCTTTTTCGATAGAAACAACAGTATGTGCTTTTCTTTTTTTAGTACTAACTTGACCATTGGTCGCTATACTAAAAAGAAATAATGCCGTAATTGATAGACTATAAACTATTTTCATAACGTTTTAATTAAATTCTGAATGGGTTTCCTTTTAAAGTAACTGTGCTAACAACCACATTTGCTGCTTTTATTCTTTCCTCATTTGGTTGTGCACCACCTACAGAAAAAGTATAATCTCCTGGATTTACTTCCATTTTTACATCAGCATTGATTTGTGCCAATTGTTTTGGTTGCACTTTAAAACGAACGGTCTTCGTTTCTCCTGCTTTTAGAAAAGTTCTTTCAAAACCTACTAGTGTTCTTATGGTGTTTTGAAAATCTTCTTTGGCGCTTTTCATATACAATTCGGTTACTTCGTCACCATCTACTTTTCCTGTATTGGTAACATCAATTGAAAGTAGAATTTCTTTGTTCGTTGCTTGTTCTTTGTCTAAAACTAGATTGCTGTATTTATAACTTGTATAACTCAACCCAAAACCAAATTCATACAATGGTTTCCCTTGAAAATAGCGGTAGGTTTTCCCTTTCATGTTATAATCATCAAAAGCTGGAATATCATTAATGTCTTTATAAAAAGTAAGCGGCAAACGCCCAGACGGATTGTAATCCCCAAATAAAATATCAGCAATTGCAGTACCTCCCGCTTGGCCAGGATACCAAGCTTCTAGAATAGCCGGAATATTGTCGTTTTCCCAGTTGATGGCAAGCGCACTACCGTTTAACAAAACCAAAACCATTGGTTTCCCTAGTGTGCTTATTTTTTTCATTAAATTTGTTTGAGAAGCTGGTAGTTTGATATCCACACGATCACCACCATCAAAACCTTCTACTTTTACTTTCATTTCTTCCCCTTCTAGAAGCGGACTCAATCCCATACAAAAAACGACAACATCAGATGCTTCAGCCAAAGCCATTGCTTCTTTTTCAAGATTTTCATTAGGTGCTTCCCATAAAAAACGCATTATAGCATGCTCTGAATTGTCTTGTTTGTACTCTAATTTAATTTTATACACTTTATTAGCTTCTAAGTCTAAATACTCGTATTCTGTTTTAGGCTCATAAACATTGTCACTTTCAAGAATTAATTTTTTATCGACATACAATTTCATTCCAGAATAGGACTGTCCTCCTAGCGCGTAACGACCTGATTTTGGAACAGAAAGATATCCCGTCCAGCGAACAGAATATTTATCATACGTCATTTCTGGAAATGGCGGTGTTGTTGCCCATAAAAAGTCAACGTTTTTATCGATTTGTTTGTGCGATGGGTTACCTTTTAATGTGGTATTCGAAAAATACTCCGCTTTCAAACCTTTATTTTTCAATTTGCTATCGGTATATAAAACAGCTGCAGGAACCGCTTCTAAAATTGGCAAACTGTCTGCTAGTCTACAACCTTGTGCAAAACTCACATTGGCATTTGGTAATTTATTTTTAATTCCTTGCAAAGGTGTGATAGGTTGTGACGGAAAACCGTTATAATTGCCAAGCAACACATCCGCATCATTCGCATTTGGACCTATAACCGCTACTTTTTTCAAGTTTTTTCTTAATGGCAATAGGTTATTATTTTTTAATAAAACCATTGATTTTCTAGCCGATTGCAACGCCAATAAACGGTGTACCTCTGAATCTACAACTGAATACGGAATATCTTCATATTTCACATCGCCTTTAGGTGCAAACAAACCTAGTTTTAAACGTGCTTCTACTAATCTTTCTACTGAAACGTTTAGTTCCGCTTCTGAAATTAATCCTTGCTCCACGGCTTTAACCAGTGAAGGATACGAATCCCCGCAATTCAAGTCAGTTCCCGCTTGCACTGCCATTGCAGATGCTTGTTCCTTTGTTTGTACTACTTCATGAGCTCCTTTATTATAAAAATCAGTCACCGCCCAACAATCAGAAACTATGTATCCTTTGAAACCCCAATCTTTTCGCAATAAACCACTCAATTCTTTATTACCGCAACAAGGCACCCCTTTATAACTATTGTAAGCACACATTACAGAATATACGCCCGACTCCTTTACCACTTTTTCAAACTGTGGGCTATAGGTATTCAACATATCAAAAGCCGATGGATCTACATTAAAACTATGACGACTCGCTTCTGGTCCGCTGTGTACCACAAAATGTTTGGCTGTAGCAATCAGTTTGTAATATTTAGGATCGTTTCCTTGTAAACCTTTTATAAATTGTACCCCAAGTTCTCCCGTTAAATAAGGATCTTCTCCGTAGGTTTCCATTCCGCGTCCCCATCTTGGATCTCTAAAAATATTGATGTTAGGTGTCCAAAAAGTCAAACCTTGATGAATGCCTCTTTTATTTTTCGATACAAAATCATGATGTTTGGCTCTCGCTTCATCTGAGATAGCACTGGCAATTTCGAACATTTGACTTCTATCAAACATAGCACTCATTCCGATTCCTTGTGGAAAAACAGTGGCAATTCCCGCACGAGCTACTCCGTGTAAACATTCGTTCCACCAGTTCATTTCCGGGATTTCTAATCTATCTATTGCAGCAGAGTTGTAGGTCATTTGAGAAACCTTCTCTTGTAGTGTCATTTTCGAAACCAAAAAAGAAGCGCGTTCTTCAAAAGTTTTTGAGGCATCTTTATGTAAAGCCACTTGTGCACCACAAGTTGTAATGGCAAGTAAAAAGAAAAGACAAATCTGTTTTAATGGAGACATATTGTATTTTTTAATTTATAATTGGGTAAATCTTCTTTGACTATTTGGAGCTGTTTTTATTTCGAAAATAGTCCATTTTTTTTAGGATATAAAACTGAATTTTCAAGACAATTCTGAACTTACTATTCTTAAATTATTAGCTGTTATCAAACCGACTAGTAATTGTAAAAACTGTTTGGTAAAAGTAGTAGGATGTTGCGTGGTCGAATGGTAAAATTGAAGCTATAAATAATACAAATCGTGCGTAATGCACTATTTGAAGCCCTTCGTGAGTGTTTGCAATACAAAAATGTAAATTTTGATCAAGATTACAAGCATTGCATAAAATACAAATAAAGTTCACTATTATTTAGATAATCGTAAAAAAAACAACTTTTAAATATTGATATTCATTTTAAAAAAGCTGTAATAAATGTGACCAAAAGCACTCTTATGTAGCCTTTTACTATTACTTAAAATAGGATATAAAAAAAACGGACTCATTCAAACAAGGCACAATTTCGATGATAATATATCCGTGAAAAAGTGACTTGAAAGTATGAATCCGTAATCTATATAGTGCACAGACTATTTTAATCCTTCAAGGAAACCAGTATGTGCTTTTTTTGCACTGTAGTCTTCATTGAACATCAAAGGCCAGTCAATATGTCCCCAAAAGGCAATCAACCATGTCTCACTATCTCTCATTCCCCAAACGGTAAGTGCATACTGATTGGCTGCAGGAATAGCATTGAAAATTTTCACTACTTCTTTGTACTTATTTTTTTGAGCAATGGCTCTTTCAGGTGTCAAAGCAGTTAAATCATTATCAGGATTGGCTTGAATATCCAATTCAGAGAAATGCATTAACAACTTTCTAGAAACCGTTCCATCTACTACCGCTTGAATTTCTGATGCAGCAGGGCCTTTGTAACTAATGTGCATTTGTGCTCCAAGACCATCAATAAGGTTGTCTTTTTTCAAATCATCAGCAATTTTAAAGATTGCAGCTCTTTTACCAGCATTAGATGCAAAATTGTAATCATTATAGAACAACTTACAAGCAGGATCTGCATCTCTAGCCCATTGGTAACACTTTTTGATATAATCATCTCCCATTTTTTGTTTGAAGATAGAATTTCGCAATGGGTTACCACTACCATCATCAACAGCTTCATTTACAACGTCCCAAGATTTAATTTTCCCTTTGTAACGTGTTACGACGGTAGTAATATAATCTTTTACCATAGCCTCAAACTCAGCATTAGTCCCTACAAAATTAGTCACCCAACTCGGAACTGAATTATGCCAAATTAAAGCGTGTCCGTGAAGGTTTAATTTATTGTCTGTAGCATAGTTCACAATTTTATCCACAGCTGTAAAGTCATACGTCCCCTTACTTGGATACATTTTATCCATTTTCATTTCGTACTCAGAAGTAATATTATCAAATTCTCTTAAGATAATGTCTGAAGTAATTCCCGTTAGTCTGTTTGATCTTACAATCATACCTACATTAAAGTTAGCTACTGCTTTTAGCGCCGTTGTAGGTTCAGGTCCCGTACTTATGATTTCTGCAGCAATTGCGTTTGAAAATGCTGAAATTGCCTCTCCTCGTACGGCTCTTACTCTATAATAATAAGTAGTACCCGAAACTAAACCTTCAATATCTATTGTAAGAGCATTAACAGCCAATTCATTATAATTTGGTAATACACTTGAAAAATCAGCTGCTGTAGATACATCAACTAAATATTTATCAGCGCGATACACCCTTGTCCAATTGGCAGTAAAACCAGAATCAGTCAAATTTACTGCACCATATGCAGTAGGTACGCCAGCGGTCACCACTACCGCTTCATCACTCTTTGAACAGCTTAGAACAAATAAACTGATACAGAGTATCCATAAAGCTTGTCTTATTTTCATTTTTTTCATCTTCCTATTTTTTTAAAAAAAGGTTGCTGATTATATGCAGCAACCTTTCTAACTATTAACATCATTTGTACTAAATCGAACTAACGTAAAACCTTAAATCTAATATTATCAAATTGAACTTTAGAAGGATTTACAGTTCCTCCATTTTGATTAATCGTCATCTTAACTTGGTTAATTTTAGCAGGATTTACATCACCTTGACTTTGATCTGTAGAGACATAATTAGCTCCGAAATCGGAAGTTTTGGCCTCAATTGTCTGCCATCCTGTAGTTGCAATTGTATAAGAATATGCCCAGTTTCCACCATCACTATCTACAAGAAGTAAATCTATTTTGGTTCCGATGGCTCCTCCACAATTCACATCGACAAGATAGGATGCTTTTGTTGCATCCGTCGCAGTTTCTTTCAATAGTGCATTCCCACCATCAGATTGGCTACCATTATATCCATTTACAGTAGCACCTGCCCATGTAAATTCTGCATATTTTCCAGATATACCTCCTACGTCCGAATAACTAAGCGTATTGGCATCACCATATTTAACCCAATTGTTGTTTGGACGTAAACCACCTCCATCAAAATCAGCTACTTTGTATAAATCAAAGCCTTGATCAATATCCAAGAATCGTTTTACTGTCCCTACAGGAGTTGTAATTTCTACATCTCCTCCAACAGTTGCAGTAGCGGGTACCATAAAACTTAAGGAGGTAGAATTGATACGAGTAAACGTAACTGGCGTACCCGCGAACTTAACAGATGAAATGTTGTAAAACCAACCTCCATTTACCGTAACTACTGTTCCTACTTTTGGAATTGCAGGTTCGAATTTTTCAGAGATTATTGCTTTTGGCTGTAGTATCTCGAAACTAGAAACAACTACTTCACCATTATTTTTGGTGATTTTCAATTCTTGAACCCCAAATCGGCTTCCTTTCTTATCATCAAAAGGCACATTAAAGAACAACGATTTCTCAGAACTCAATGCCGGATTAAAAATAACGTTCACTAGGTTATCAAATACAACGGTTTTAACATTGCTTAATCCTGATCCTTCGATTTTTACTAAATCCCCAGGGTTACCTTTATCCTTATTTTCAGTTGGTGGAGTGGTAGAGTTATCTAAACTATAAACGCCTTCCAATATTACTGCCGCACTAGAATCATTGTCATTTGAGCATGATGATAGCACTAAGCAAACAATCAGGAATCCTAGAAAATGTCTACTATTTTTTATTATTTTACTCATTGTTTTATATTTTAATTATTAAAATTGAAAAGGAACTGGATTCTCTCTAAGAAGTGGATTTAAATCTAATTCGGGAGCAGGAATTGGAATCAAGAAAGAATTTGCAGATGGTATCACTTTTTTAGAATTTACATCCAACAAAGCAATATTATTATAGGCTCCTCTTTCCTGATTTGAAATAATATTTATCGCTTCCGCTCTATCTCTTCTTATTAAATCAAACCAATAATCTCCTTCTAAAACTAATTCAAGCCTTCTTTCTTTAAAAATATCGTTCTTCGTAATACTCGTTTTTACAGGTAATCCCGCTCTAGTTCTAACTTGATTGAATGAATCCAAAGCGTCTGCTGATGAAGTTGAAGCTGAACTAGCTAGTATAGCCTCAGCATGTATTAATAATACTTCAGCATAGCGTAACATTTCTGTATTTTGATTGGTTTGTTGTGCACAAGCTCCAACAAATTCAGCTACTGAACCGATAACATATTTTCTGAAACCCATTGATCCACCAAAACCACCAGGGCTTACTGTGTAACCTCCTTTTTTTGTAACTAATTCAGGATAAAAATCCCCAGGTAACATTATAGTAGCTTTTCTTCTTTTATCATTCGGTTCGTAAGCATTACGTAAATCTATACTAGGTACAAAAGTTTTCCAACCTGTATAATCTCCTGTAATTTCTGAAGTGGGGGTAATATAAGCCTGAGCTGAATTACCGTATCCATATCCTACACAACCAATCCATTGTAAAGAAAATATTGACTCTCTACTGTTATTATTTGTTGGACTATTGAACAGCAATCCATAATCGTCAATAAGAGAGTAATCTCCACTTTTTATAACATTTTCTGCATGGGTTTTTGCGTTTGGATAATCTTTTAGCGTAATGTACACTTTAGACAACATTCCGTCACAAGCACTTTTGATCACTCTACCTCTTTCAAGAGAACTATTACCAGTTGCTAATGGTAAACGCTTGTATGCCTCATTATAATCGTTGATAATAAATTTGTATACATCGTCTACATTGTTTCTGTACGTAGGGATTTTTTCTGTGTATTGCTCTATTTTATTTAAAATAGGCACGGCGCCAAAGATTCTAACCAAATAAAAGTAAGCAGTAGCTCTCATAAAATAAGCCTCCCCTTTTACTCTTTCTACCACTTCAGGAGTAGTTGCTGGCCCAACATTTTTTTCTAAATTATTTAATAATGTATTGGATTGTGCTATAACATTAAACAATGATTGCCAACCTTCAAAAACAAACTGATTAGTTGAATTAACAGCAAAGTTTTCAAACTGTGCTAAATCGGAATAAGCACCTACCGAATTACCCGCATAAGTATCTAATCCGTAAACAAACTTCTCGTTAAAGTAGAACCAAGGACGACCATAAAGTCCGCTACCAGATCCTAGAATTTGACCATCTGAAGTATAAAAATTATCTAAAACTAATTTGTCCTGTGGTGGATTATCTGAAAATTCTGTTGAGCAGGATATCGTAAAAAATACAGCTATCAAAAGCACAAAATATTTTGTTGAATTTTTCATATTGTTATTTTTTTTTTTTAAAAATCTAAATTTAAACCTAATGTATATATTCTAGCGACTGGATAACGACCGTTATCGACTCCTGATAGTAAGGCATCTTGACTAAACGAACCTACCGCAGGATCTAATCCAGAATACTTTGTAATTGTGAACAAGTTTTGTCCTGTCATATACACTCTTAATTTACTGAAGAATTTAGTTCTTTTAATGATGCTTTCAGGTAGTGTATATCCCAAGGTTAGATTTTGCAATCTCAAATAAGAACCATCCTCAACAAAACGGTCAGAAACTCTACTGTTTGCATTTGGATCTCCATTTACGTAACGTGGAATATTTGTATTCTCATTTACACCTGCTATAAAACGATTGTTTACAGCAACACTTTGATTTGAATAGGGACCTCCTGTTCCTCCTAAACTTTCAGTAAGTTTTCTAGTCCAGTTGTATATTTTATTTCCTTGAGTCCCTAGAAAAATAATAGATAGATCTAGGCTTTTGTATGAGATATTATTAATAATACTATACGTGAATTTCGGAATTGGATTCCCTATATTCGTCCTGTCTCCAGTATCAATTTTCCCATTACCATTGATATCTTTAAATTTAATATCACCAATCCAAACTTTTCCATTTGCACCAACTTCATTATCTGGTGTAGGACTATCTTTAATATCTTGTTCAGATTTGTAAATCCCATCTACCTGATACCCAAAAAATTGTCCTACAGGTGATCCTACTCCTGTTTTTGTAAGTGTATTATTAAACTGAAAATTTCTATAGATAGCTGAATTTTTATCTCCAAAAGACGTTAATTTATTTTTGAACGTTGAAAATATAAAAGATGAATTCCAGTTGAAGTTATCATTTGAAATATTTCTTGTATTTAAACTAATATCCCATCCTTTATTTTCGATATCTCCAAGGTTAACTACCTTCGCTCCTAGACCTAAATTTCCTTGTTGTGGATTTGTACCTAAATAAGCAGGTACTGGTTCACTAAATAAGAAATCACTTGAGACTTTTTTGTAATAATCAACGTCTAAACGCAATGCATCTTTGAAGAATCCTATTTCTACACCAAAATTAGATGCTTTAGTTTTTTCCCATTGTACCGTTGGGTTCTGAATATTTTGTTGTGCAAAACCAGTTCCAAAACTAGTAGGAAAACTTACAATTGATGCTCCGTATGTGTAACTTCCTATATTTTGATTTCCAACTTCTCCATAACCTGCTCTAAATTTTGCGTGATTGATCACACCTTTAATTCCTTCAAAAAAAGGCTCGTTACTGATTACCCATCCCGCAGCGAAAGAAGGGAAATAACCTGTTTTATAACCATCTCCAAAATTGGACGAGGTATCAGATCGCAAAGTAGCCGTTAATAAATATTTACCATCAAAAGAGTAATTCAAACGAGTAAAATAAGAGTTTAAACTACTTCTACCTTTATAATTATCATTTGTAGCCGTTTTAGAATCTCCAAGATTTAATGTACTAATATCATTAGACAGGTATCCCCTTCTAGTACCAGATATACCTTCATAATTTGATTGTTGTGCCTCTTGACCTAATAAAGCCACAAAATTATGTTTTCCAAAAGTTTTCGAATACGTAAAGTAATTTTGTAACGTCCAGAAGATACTTTGATTTTGTTGCTTAACAGATATACTACTTGTACTTGTTGTACCTATAGTAATATCTGGGTAAAAAACAGAACCGTTAGTAGTATTAAAATCATATCCTAAAACAGATTTAAAAGTCAAATCTTTAGTAAATGAAATTTCACCAAAAAGACTTCCTACAATTTTATATTTATCAACATTGTTTCCTCTGTTTAAAGCTGTAGCTACAGGATTGTTTGCAGAAGTATTACCAAAACCTTCTATCGGTCCACCAAAACTTCCATCAGAATATCGTACTGGAATATTAGGGGATTGTGACACAGCAGCACTAATTACACCATTTTCAGTATCATTAAAGGCAAGTTTTTGTTTTGTATTTGATAAAGTAAGATTGTTTCCTATTTTGAACCAATCATTAACTTTAGTATCAATATTCAATCGCATCGAATATCTTTTGAAACCAGTATTAATTACAATACCATCTTGTTCAAAATAATTCATTGACGTATAATATCTCGTATTATCTTTTCCGCCTGAAATAGTGATTTGATGATTTTGCATTTGAGCATTTTTAAAAATTTCTTTTTGCCAGTTTGTTCCTTGCCCTAGAATTTCGGGATTTTGAAACTCATACGGAATTTGTTGTCCTAATTCTGTACTTACACTTGCTCTATATTTGGCGAAATCTTGTAAATTAAGAACATCTAAAAACTTAGTAACCTGTTGCACACCCGTATAGGTTTCATAAGTAATCACCGATTTTCCTTTTTTTCCTTTTTTGGTTGTAATCAAAACAACTCCATTAGATCCTCTAGATCCATAAATCGCTGTTGCCGAAGCATCTTTAAGAATGTCCATAGATTCAATATCTGAAGGATTTATCGCTGATAAAGCACTTGACTTCGTTTGTCCACTTCCTCCTCCTAAAGAGTTATAATTAAAAGAGTCATTATTATCACCTCCATTAATTGGTACACCGTCAACAACATATAGAGGCTCATTTCCTGATAGAGAAGCGATTCCACGTATTCTAATGGAAACACCACCTCCAGGAGTTCCTGAATTTTGAGTTACTGTTACCCCAGAAACTTTTCCTTGTAAGGCTTGATCTACTCCTGTAAAAGGTTGATCCTTGATCATTTTTGCACTAACGGTAGAAACGGCTCCTGTTACATCTCTTTTCTTTACAGAACCATAACCAACCACTACAACCTCATCTAGGTTATTTGTGTCTTCAACAAGACTTACATTTATTGTTTTTTTATTATCTACTGCAACTTCTTTTGAAGTAAACCCTATAAAACTAAAAATAATTCTAGCGTTTGCAGGAACTTTATCTAGTACAAAAGAACCGTCAGAGTTGGTTACAACTCCAGTAGGTATTCCTTTGACTGAAACATTTACACCAGGCAAAGGCAATCGCGCCTGATCTGTTACGACCCCTTGAATGGTCTTCGTTTGCGACAGCACCGTCTGTGTGCAAATCATTGCCAACGCTATTAGTGCGAATTTTAGCTTGATCATCATATTAAATGGTTTTTATTCGTTAGTTAAATTGTTTTTACTTTTTATCAAAATATTTAATTTTTAAAATTTTAGTGATTCTAAAATATGTGTTCATTCATGTCGTTTTTTTAGCTCCTTTTTGATAGCCGTTCTTATTGAAAAAATAAAATTTAATTTTCCCAGCATAGTTTGTGTGTTAATGGTTTAATTAAAAAGTTAGGTTAATAAATTAGTTTACTAAGCCAAATTTAAAGCAACACTACACCTATTTGATAAAACAAATGATGCAAAATATAGTTCATTTGATGCATCGAGCTCTATTGAGACCAATGATTTCGGGATATTGTACGTATTGATAAAAAAAAGGTGGTTTTATAAGCAATTATCAATATATAACTGTTATTTTTTTATTAAGTAAAAATAAGTCGCCAACTAAATACATAATGTGCAATGGGTCAAAAAACAAGCACTAGTACTTTCAATCATTTTATCGAATAAAACAACTTTGAATATAGAAACTAATTACCGTCAATTTTCAACGTCTTTTTATGATCATTTCCTATTCAAAAGGTACAAAAAAAGAGCTCCAATAGAGCTCTTTGTTATAATAATTAGTTATGTTTTTATTCTAAATCCGGTTTGTTTTTATCCAGCTGTGTGGGTAGATGTCCGTATTTTGCTTTGTAACATTTTGTGAAATAGGAAGCCGAAGTAAACCCAACCTGATAGCTTATTTCGTTAATACTACTATTTCCTAATTGGATTAATTCTTGCGATTTTTCCAAACGAACATTTCGAATAAATTCATTCACAGTAACTCCCGTTAAAGTTTTAATTTTTCGATACAATTGACTACGGCTCAAAAACACATTAGATGCTAAAACCTCAACACTCAAATCGGACTCACTGATATTTTCATGAATGTAACTGAGTGCTTTTTGTATAAATTCATTGTCGAGAGTAGTTGTTTTTTCTTTTGCATTCTTACTAATTCCTTTGTAGAACTTGTCAAACATGATTTGTCTACTATTGATCAATTGTCCTAAACTGGATTTCAAAACATCCATGTCAAAAGGTTTGCTCATGTACATATCTGCACCCGAATCGATTCCTTCTAATTTGTCTTGAACCAAGGCTTTGGCCGAAAGCATCAATAACGGAATATGACTCGTTTTTATATCTGCTTTGACTGCTTTACACAATTCAAGACCATTCATTACGGGCATAATCACATCGGTCAAGATCAAATCGGGCAATTTTTGTTTAGCCAACTCTACCCCTTTTTGACCATTTTCGGCAACAATTACCTTATAACTTTTCTTTAATTCGTCTTTCAAGTAATTTCGTAATTCAGTATTGTCTTCAACAATTAAGATCGTGTGTGTAATTTCAGTTGCAATATCTCCTCCGCTACTTTCCTCATTTTCATCAACCACTCCTTTTTTGATAGATTCCCTCAATACAACTTGATGCTCCTCGTCTAGAATTTCAGCTTCGGTAAAATATTCATTCCCCAACGGAAAAACTACTGTAAATGTAGTTCCTACTCCCAATGTGCTATCAACTTCAATCTTACCTTTGTGCAATTCGACAAAACCGCGTACCACTTCGAGTCCGATTCCTGTACTACCATAATAGGTTTTATTAAGATTGTTCACTTGGTAAAAACGATCAAAAATACGTTTGATCTCTTTCTTGTTCAATCCTGCACCCGTATCTTCAATGGCTATTTCAAATGTTTCAACTTTGCCTAAATTACTTGCCAGCGGTAAAAACATTTTTTTTTGCGAAGCATTAATACTGATCTTTATTTTTCCGTTATCAGCCGTAACTTTGAAGGCATTCGAAATAATATTAAAAATAATTTTTTCGAACATCTTAGGGTCTAACCAGTCCTGCAGCGATTCTACAGTAGATTCAAATTGTAAATCAATAGCGCGACTTGCAGCTTCTTCTTCAAAATAACTGACAATATTTTTGGTGAAACTCACTACCTCTACTTGCTGTACATGCAAGGCCATTTTATTAAACTGTAATTTATTAAAATCCATTAACTCATTGATCAATCGGGACAATCGATCTGAACTTTTGTGAATAACAAACAATTTATTCAACACTTCAGCAGGTAAACCAAAGCTTTTATTTTTTAAAATATCTTCTAGCGGATTGATAATTAGCGTCAATGGTGTTCTAAACTCATGCGAAATATTGGTAAAGAACTGCAATTTCTTTGCATTTAGTTTTTCGATTTGAACGGCCTTATCTCTTTCGAATTGAATAGCTTGTTTTTCCTCAAAACGTCTTTGCAAATATTTCTTCATGTAAATAGACACCAAGATAAAAGCCAAGATATATAAGAAATAAGCAAAATTTGTGCGCCAGAATGGTGGCAATACTTCAATGTGTAATTGTAAAGGTTTATCACTCCATACTCCCCCTCTTTTGGCTGCTTTTACATTAAAAACATAATCACCTGGAGGTAAGTTAGTATAGGTAGCAGCTCTTTTTCCGCCTACATAATTCCATTCTTTCTCAAATCCTTCTAGGTAATAAGCATACTCATTTTTACCCGGATGCGAATAATTTAGTCCCACATATTCTAATGTAAAAACAGATTGATCGTGCGTTAAAACTAGGTGATCCGTCTCTGAAATCACTTTTGTAAGTGGTGAATCTGCATCATTGGGACTTACTGACTTATTGAACAGTTTCAAATCACTAAAATACAATAAGGGTTGCTTGGTACTTTTTAATATTTGTTTTGGATTGAAATAATTGATTCCTTCATAACTACCAAAATACAAATCACCATTTTGAACTTTTAAAACGGAGTTGTTATTAAAATCGTTATCCAAAAGTCCATCGTCTTTAGTGAAATTAACCGCTGATTTTTTCTTCAAATCCACTTTGGTAATTCCCGCTTTACCGCTGATCCAAATAGCACCCTCTTGATCTTCAATAATTGCTGCAACTGATTTTTCGACCAAGCCTTCAAAATTATAGTAAAAGTCAAACGTATTACCCTTGGCTGTGTAGCTAAAAAGACCTGCTCCATCCGTTCCTATCCAAATTTGTTTGTTTCGAGACTCATACAAAGACAAAACCGATTGGTTTTTTTGCATTTTTTTGTCCTTCATCATTTGGTTTTTCAAGGCTACGACCGTAAACTTAAAATTATTGTCATGTGTAACAAGAAATAATCCTAATGTAGACCCCACCCAAATTCTATTATTCGAATCAACCAATACTTTTCTAACATCGCCATTAATCAAACCATTTAACGAAAATGGTTTTGAGTTACAATGGTAAAATTTATTTTCGGACGGAACATAATAGTGAAGTCCTCTCAAATAGGTACCAATCCAGATGATTCCATTCGAATCTTCAGAGAAGCTAAGCATCCTGTTTGACGCGATGCCACTAGTATTGTTTGTATTAAAATTGACAAAACTAGAAGCTCCTTTTTTTAGAAAATAAATCCCTCCATCCCAGCTTCCTAACCAAACATTTTCTTTACTATCTACAAAAACAGTTTGAATATCATCACTTTTTAAACCCGATAAAAAGGAAGCATTTTTACTATTGACATGCTTGTTAGCACTCGTAATTGGGTCATAATAGTCAACGCCACCGCCTTCAAGACTAATCCACAATTTACCTGCTTTATCCTTTGCTATTCCTGTTACAGATTTTGCTTGTAGTGCATTTTCTTTATTATAAAGATTGCTACCTATAGCATTAAACTTACTGTATAATTTGTCAAAAACATCAACTCCTTGATTGTAGTAACCCAACCAAACTCTATTTTCTTTATCGGCAAATAGAGACCAAACCGAATTTGATTTTAAACTATTATTCTCTGCTTTGTTGTTGATATATTTTTTAAGAATCGCTCCTTGCTCATCAACCAGAAACAACCCATCATTTTCTGTTGCGCACAAGATGGAATTGCCTTCTCCTTGCAGTAGCGCCATCACTCTCTTCTTGGTGATTGGAAATGACTTTTGAGAAAAACCTGCTGCATCTTTCGTTACTTTTACCAGTCCGTCGTAGAATGTTCCCAACCATATATTTTGCTTTCGATCAAGAACAATTGATTCGATATATTGATTGAAAATGATTTTTCCTGTCCTATCTCGTACGTTTTTTGCAACTGTTGCCCCTGCTTGTAGAGACTTTAAGCCATAACTAGTTCCAATATAAATGGTACCGTCTTTACTCTTGGTCAAACAATTGATTTGGTAATTTGTATAAGTAGCCACTTCCGACTTTAAAAAGGTGACTTTTGCTGTCTTTAAATTAAATTTAAAGATACCTCTCCCGTAGGTACCAATTATCAAGTTACCAAAATTATCTTGGATAATACTTTTGACAGCAACATCAACTTTCGCGCCTTTAGTGTGAGTCACTTTCAGGTCAATAGTTTCAAATTTATTGATTTCTCTATTGTAAAAACAAATTCCTTGGTCTGTACCTATCCATAATTTATTGTTTGCATCGACGTAAGTACAATAGATAATGTTACTTATGATTGAACTTTCTTTTTGCCAGTCATTTTCAAAAACAGTATAACTTATTCCATCATATTTATACAAACCAGCACCATAGGTCCCAATCCATATGTAGCCATATTGATCCTGAGTAATGCAAGAAACACCCCTTTTCGATATTCCCTCGTTGATATTTATAAATTGATAGCCCTCATACATTTTTTGAGAAAATGCAGCAGTAGAAATTAAGCTTATCAGCAGTACTGAAAGCATTAATTTAAAGAAATTCATCGTTTTAATTATTTTCAAGCTAGGTTGTATTTTATTTTATTCGAAAGTGATATTATCCTTTATAATCGACATGTTGACTGATGATAAATCCAGTCAAACAGCAACTAACAGCTTCTAATTTACAATAAATATCTCAACAATTTTTAACTAAATTTTAACTTCATAAAAATAAGCACGCCTAAGCTCCTTATTGAAAGATGAATCCAAAGCAAACCCTTCAACTTTAAGCAATAACGAATACTATTTTAAAACATCACCTACTATTTCCTAATTTATTCGAACTAATTTCTTATCTATTCAAATAAAACGAGACCGTTTATCGGATTCTTCCTTTATTTCGAAAAACAACTTAAATAAAGTGTCTATATATTATCTACCGGATAAATAATTCCCGCTTCTTTACGCACGTGGTCTGCGATAGTGATTAAGTCCAAACTATTTTGATGTGACCACATTTCGCTTTCAATTTTATTTGCAGCGATGCATTTATGACATTCTTCGATTTCATAGGTAAAACCTTTTCCTTTTGTAGGTAAATCAAACTTCGTTTCTACCTCATCTTGAAACAGCGAAAAACTCTGAGCTTCATGCCAAAGCGGGTCAATTACAATTCGCCCTTTTTCTCCGCTTATCGTAGCATGCATGTTGGTTCTAGCTATAAAACTACTATGTAAAACCGCTTGCGCTGTTGAATAATTCAAAAGCATGGTGGTTTGTTTGTCGGCTCCGCCTTCATAAAAGAGTGAAGATGCCGCAATGTTTTCGGGTTTTCCCAAAATCATATAGGATAAAAACAAGGGATAAACACCCATGTCTAATAATGATCCACCGCCCAGATTCACATCTTCTAGGCGGTTTTGACCATTGTTCATTATAAAGCCAAAATCGGCATTTATGTATTGTATTTTCCCTAATTCACCCGCTCTTATTTTTGATAAAACAGCTGTAAAAGTAGGATTGAATCGGGTCCAGAAAGCCTCCATAAAAAAACGATTATTTTCTTTGGAAGCTGCAATCATTTGCGAAGCTTGTACAAAGTTGATCGCAATTGGTTTTTCGCAAAGCACATGCTTTTTAGCATTTAGTGCTTGTATGCTCAAACTAGCATGCGAATCATGTGGCGTAGCGATATAAATAATATCAACTTGATCATCATTAATGAGCGAATCGTAATCTCCGTAGCTTTTTACAGCACTAAACGTAGAACCAAATTCGGTCGCTTTTTCTAGTGATCGAGACGCTACAGCATACAACTGTGCATTTTCAACCAAAGCTAAATCACGTGCAAATTGCTCGGCAATATTCCCTAAACCTATAATTCCCCATTTGATTTTATTTTCGCTCATCTTGATAATTTTTAAAAGTTGAAATGTGTAAGGATTTAGCCAAAGGAACATAAATGTTTTGGCTAAAGCCCTATTGCAATTTAATAAGAACCGTTGACTAAAGTCAACGGCTATTGATGCCAGACTTCACCAGAATCACTGATGATAGTCAACGGCAATTTATTTACGACTCATCACTTTTTGAACGGCTTTTAAAATAGCTTCACTATTCAAACCATATTTAGCCATCAATTGTGCTGGAGTTCCGCTTTCGCCAAAGGTATCTTTGGTAGCCACATACTCTTGTGGTGTAGGCGTATTTAAGGATAATAATCCCGCGACACTTTCACCTAAACCACCTAAATAATTGTGCTCTTCACAAGTAACAACACAACCTGTTTTGGCAACCGATTTTAAAATCGCTGCATCGTCTAATGGTTTTATGGTGTGAATGTTGATTACTTCAGCACTAATACCCATAGCTTCTAATTGCTCAGATGCTTGTAAAGCTTCCCAAACCAAATGTCCTGTAGCAACAATAGTTACATCTGTACCTTCAGTTAATTGTATAGCTTTTCCAATTACAAATTTATTTTCGTTTGCAACATCGGTATATTTAGGCATAAATATTGGCACTACTGGACGTCCAAAACGTAAGTATACTGGGCCGTGGTGTTCAGCAATTGCAATAGTAGCTGCTTCTGTTTGGTTGTAATCACAGGTATTAATAACGGTCATACCTGGTAACATCTTCATCATTCCGATATCTTCTAATATCTGATGCGTTGCTCCATCTTCACCCAAAGTTAATCCTGCGTGAGAAGCACAAATTTTCACATTTTTATCAGAATACGCAACAGATTGACGAATTTGATCGTACACTCTTCCTGTTGAAAAGTTGGCGAAAGTTCCTGTAAACGGAATCTTGCCACCGATAGAAAGTCCTGCTGCAATACAAATCATATTTGCTTCGGCAATACCGATTTGAAAAAAACGTTCTGGGTTTTCTTCAATAAATTTTTCCATTTTAAGCGAACCAATAAGATCCGCACAAAGTGCAACAACATTAGGATTTGTTCTTCCTAATTCGGCAAGACCAGCTCCAAAACCAGAGCGCGTGTCTTTTTGTTCGGTAAATGTATATTTTTTCATTGTTGTAAATTCAAAGATTAAAAAAAGAATAATAGAAAGATTTTTAGCGACATTCTGAAAACTGATCACTCATCCCAACTCTTAAGCAGTAATCAAAGAAACTGATAACTGAGATTGAGACTGAATACTGAGACTGAAAACTTTCTAATAATCCCCCAAAGTTTCTGGATTTTGTCCTAATGCGTTTGCTAATTGCTCATCACTAGGTGCTTTTCCGTGCCATGCGTGTGTATGCATCATAAAATCAACACCATTCCCCATCATTGTATGCAACAAAACACAAACTGGTTTTCCTTTTCCAGTTCTAGATTTGGCTTCTTTCATTCCAGCAATAACTGCTTCGATATTATTTCCTTCTTTGATTTCGATCACATCCCAATCAAAAGCAATAAATTTATCCTTCAAACTTCCCATGCACAAAACAGTGTCTGTAGAACCGTCGATTTGTTGCCCGTTAAAGTCGATTGTAGCAATAAGATTATCCACTTTTTTTGCAGAAGCATACATGATTGCTTCCCAATTTTGGCCTTCTTGCAATTCTCCGTCGCCGTGAAGTGTATAGACTAAATTAGTGTCTTTATTTAGTTTTTTTGCTTGTGCTGCACCAATCCCCACAGACAATCCTTGACCTAAAGATCCTGAAGCAATACGTACGCCAGGTAAACCATCGTGAGTTGTTGGGTGCCCTTGCAATCTTGAATTTAATAGTCTAAAAGTACTTAATTCCGAAACAGGAAAATAACCACGTCGTGCTAGAACACTATAAAAAACTGGCGAAATATGACCATTAGATAGAAAGAATAAATCTTCATCTTGACCTACCATTTCAAATTCTGGTTTCAATTCCATTAGTTCATTATACAATGCAACTAAAAACTCCGTACAACCCAAAGAAGCCCCAGGATGTCCCGAGTTTACTTTGTGTACCATTCTTAAAATATCTCTTCTGGTTTGAGATACATTATCTTGTAATTGTGAAATTTCCATAATTAGTTTCCTTTTTGGTAATCGGCTAAAAATTGTGCTAATCCGCTATCTGTCAATGGGTGTTTTAATAAACCTGTGATTGAAGATAATGGACCTGTCATTACATCTGAACCAACTTTGGCACAGTTGATTACATGCATTGTGTTACGAACAGAAGCAGAAAGAATTTGCGTTCCAAAATCGTAATTATCATATACTTGTCTGATTTCGGCAATTAAGCCCATTCCATCGGTACAAATATCATCTAATCTTCCTAAGAAAGGCGATACATAAGTAGCACCTGCTTTAGCCGCTAATAATGCTTGACCTACCGAAAACACAAGAGTTACATTCGTTCTAATTCCTTTATCAGAAAAATATTTACATGCTTTAATTCCTGCAGCAATCATTGGTAATTTTACCACGATTTGTGGGTGCAAAGCAGCTAATTCTTCTCCTTGACTAATCATTCCTTCATAGTCTGTTGCAATAACTTCTGCAGATACGTCACCGTCCACGATTTCGCAAATTTTTACATAATGCTTCAAAATATTATCTGCACCTGTTATACCTTCTTTAGCCATTAACGATGGGTTTGTAGTTACTCCATCCAAAACCCCTAAGGCTTGTGCTTCTGCTATTTCGGCTAAATTTGCTGTGTCAATAAAAAATTTCATATTAGTTTGTTTTAGTTTATTATTGTTGTTTGTTCAAGTTGAATAAAAAAAAAGTAGTAGCAAAAGCATCAAGAATACATGCTCTTACTACTACTCCTTAAGTCAAAAAATAGTGTAAAGACTAAATGTATTGGTTGATTATGTTTTCAAACAATTCTTGTTTACCGCTTTGTAAGTTAAGCTCACCATTTTCATGTGCAATTTTGTATAAATCTTGCATAGATAATTTTCCATCTTCAAAAGCTTTTCCGTTTCCAGCATCGAATGAACTGTAACGGTCTGCTCTTAATTTATCATAAGCTGATGATGTGATAATTTTGTCAGCAGTCAATAATGCTCTTGCAAACGTATCTGCTCCACCAATGTGTGCGTGGAAAGCATCTTCCATATCCGTTGAGTTTCTTCTGATTTTTGCATCAAAATTAACTCCACCACCTTGAAGACCACCTGCTTTTAAGAATACCAACATAGCTTCTGTAGTTTCTTGAATGTTATTTGGAAACTGGTCAGTATCCCATCCGTTTTGGTAATCTCCACGGTTTGCATCCAAACTTCCTAACATTCCTGCTTGTGCAGCAACATCAATTTCGTGTTGAAAAGTATGTTGTGCCAATGTTGCGTGGTTTACTTCGATATTGATTTTGAAATCTTTATCTAAACCTTGTGCACGTAAAAATCCGATTGCTGTAGCGCTATCAAAATCGTATTGGTGCTTCATTGGTTCCATAGGTTTTGGTTCAATCAAGAAATTTCCTTTAAAACC
>NZ_JAOQMX010000039.1 GCF_025960985.1 Flavobacterium psychraerolatum
ATTAGACTTAAATATAAGAAAAAAGGAGTAGAAATCCATAGATATCTACTCCTTTTTATGTGTCAATTTATTAGAAAGACTTTTTCAGTGCCCTCGAAATTTTTCAAGAGCTTTTTTTTATGAGTTTGTCAAGTATTACTTGTACATATTCTGCATTTCGTACACAAAAGTGTCAAAATCTACTTTTTTGTCAACTAATGAAAGTGCTTTTGCAATAATATAATTTACATTGCTAGGTGTAAATCCTAAACCTACTGCAATTTTTTTCAAAATTATTTCTTGTTTGTCTCCCAAATGGTGATCTACGTGTACCATTCTGGCCAAATCATACATACGTTCCAATCTTTGTGTATACAAATAAGGAGGGTTGATTGGGTAAAGTGCCGGGTTTGCTAAAATCTCTTCGTATTCAGAAGCAGAAATTTCAAGCTTCGTAGCTAGTTTGTCCAAAAAGTTTTTCTCCTCTGGTGCTAATACACCGTCGGCTAAAGCAAGACGAACAATAGAAGAAAAGTGACCTTTGTTTCTTTGAGTGAATTCGCTATCAAATAAATCTGAAAATGACATAGTAATTGTTTTTTATGGCGCAAAGGTAATTTATTTTTTATTTCTTTAAATTCAAAATCATATATTTTTAATACTTATCTGGTTATCTGAGATAATAAAGGCCGTGTGATGCCGATTTATGATGCTAAATTCATCGTTTTCAAAAATAATCGTAAGTTTACAATCCCAAACAAATTTAATGCATAAAAGTGATGTCTGAATTTTTAATTTATTTTCAATTAGGATTAAAGCATATTCTAAATGTCTATTCCTATGACCATGTTTTATTTCTAATTGGTCTAGCTGTTCCTTATAGTTTTAAGGATTGGCAACGTATTTTAGTACTAGTGACCATGTTTACTATTGGTCATTCGATGGCATTATTACTAGTCATTTTTGGAATCGTAGCAATCAAAGTTAGTGTAGTCGAGATGCTTATTCCAATCACAATATTGATTGTTGCTCTTTTTAACCTTTTTACTGCAGGTAAAACAAATAAAAAGGAAAGTATTAATCTGATTTTTTTTGTAACCCTATTTTTTGGAATCATACATGGGCTTGGGTTTTCAAGTTATTTTAAAGCCATTTTACCAGGAGGTACCGTTTCAAAATTATTGCCTCTTGCTGAATTTTCTTTAGGGATTGAGGCAGCCCAGTTAGTAATTATTGTAGTTACCTTAATTTTGTCCTATATTGTACAAACATTTTTTAGGTTTTCAAAAAGAGATTGGACTTTGGTCATGTCCGCTTTTATAATCGGAGTAGTAATCCCTTTGATAGTGGCAAATAAAATTTGGCTTAGATAATTATGGAAAAATCAAAATTAAATAAATACGACAAAGCATACCTTCGAATTGCAACCGAATGGGGACAGTTGTCGTATTGCAAACGCAAAAAAGTAGGGGCTATAATTGTCAAAGATCGAATGATTATCTCTGACGGTTACAATGGTACCCCATCTGGATTTGAAAACTGTTGTGAAGATGAAGAGGGTGTGACTCGTTGGGATGTGCTACATGCAGAAGCAAATGCGATCCTGAAAGTAGCACGTTCGACACAATCCTGTGAGGGAGCTACCTTATATATTACCCTTTCACCTTGCAAAGAGTGTAGTAAGTTAATCCATCAATCGGGTATAAAACGCGTCGTGTACAATAATGGATACCGTGATGAATCTGGAATCGATTTCTTAAAAAAAGCAGGGGTAGTTGTAGATCATATAAAGGACTTAAAAGACTAGATGGAATTTCAGCCAAAACACGTACCTATTATTGTTGGTCTTAGCTTAGCTATTGGCATTGTTTTGGGCGGAAGTCTGTTTGCACCTAAAGGAAGTCAGTATTTAGCTAGGAATAATTCTAAAGAAAAGCTGAATAAGTTAATTGATTTTATCGAAAATGATTATGTCGACGATGTCAATACAGATTCGATTGTTGAGCTTACCGTAGATAAAATAATGAGCCAATTGGACCCACACTCAGTTTATGTGCCACCAAAAGAACAACAGCGAGTTGTCGAAAACATGCGTGGTGATTTTGTTGGAATTGGTGTTAACTTTTACATGTTCAAAGATACTTTGGCGGTCATTCGTCCAGTAGAAAACGGACCTTCTGCAAAAGCAGGAGTCAAAGCGGGAGATCGAATTTTATATGCTAATAATGCCAAGCTTTTTGGTCGAAAGCTGCCTTCAGATAGTTTGTATTCTAAGTTGAAAGGAAAACAAGGTTCGGATGTGGCACTTACTATTTATCGAAAATCTGAAAACAAAAAAATAACCATCAACCTCAAGCGAGATGTTATTCCGTTGAAAAGTGTTGATGCGTCTTTGCTATTGAATGCCAAAACTGGATATATTAAAATTAACCGTTTCTCTGAAACTACCTACTCCGAATTTAGAACTGCTTTGTTGCAGTTGAAAAAATTAGGGATGAACACCCTCATCCTAGACTTACGTGATAATGGAGGTGGTTATATGGAAAAGGCGATTGCAATTGCTGATGATTTTTTAAAAGAAAAACAGCTGATTGTTTTTACTAAAGATAAAAAAGGAACTATTGATAATACTTACGCTACTAAAAATGGTGCTTTCGAAAATGGAAAAGTAGTAGTGCTAATTAATGAAAATAGCGCATCAGCTAGTGAAATTTTAGCAGGAGCCATTCAAGATAATGATCGCGGTACCATAATAGGTCGACGTTCTTTTGGTAAAGGATTGGTTCAGCGCGAAATGGAGTTTGATGATGGTTCTGCTGTTCGATTGACTGTAGCGCGTTATTATACACCTACAGGACGTTCCATTCAAAAATCGTATGCTAGTGGGAATGAATCGTATTTTAAAGAATCGGAATCTCGTTTTGTAAATGGTGAGTTGTATGCAAAAGATAGTATTAAAATTGCGGATAGCCTGAAGTTTAAGACACCAAAAGGGCGTATTGTTTACGGTGGCGGCGGAATCGTTCCTGACGTTTTTGTGCCTGTGGAGATGCAAAATGCAAATGTGAGTTATTTGATGCAGTCTGGAATTGTTGGTAATTTTGTTTTCGAACAATTGGATAGACAACGATCTGAATTTAAAGGTAAGTCCTTTGATGAATTTTCGAATCAGATGAATGGGACCGAACGTTATTTTGATGCTTTTCAGAAATTTGTTTTTAACAATAGATTGGCGCTTTCTTTATCGAAAGACAAAGAGATTGTAAAGCGTTACTTAAATGCGGAATTTGCACGCCAATTGTACGGTGAAAATCAATATTATCAATTGCTTTTAGATCATGATAAAATGGTACAAAAGGTTTTGGGTAGGCAATAATATTTTTTATTTTTCTCGAATACTATCGTGTGCGTGAGTCTGTTCGCCTTCATTCCATAATGTGAGTAAGTCTGTGGCTACTGCAGCACCACTTCCGGCTGCAATTGCAAGTTGACTTCTCCATCCTGCCAAAGTTCCAATCACATAAATACCTTCTGCTACTTTATGATCCTTATTTCTCAACTGAATGCGGTTTTTTATGGGGAGTGACTTTTGATGTGTTTCAACATAATTCATCAAGCCTTCGATGTCAAACGTGTTGGTGGAACCAATTCCTATAACAACGGTGGCTGTTTTGTAGGTGCTTTTGTTGGTTGTTACCATGAACTCAGGAAAAGTTCCTTCGATCTTAATAACTTTTTCGTTTTGAATTTGTGTAATATGAGGATAGCTTTCGGCTAAATGCGCTGTTGAGGTGTGGAGTAATTCAGAACCCAATGTTCCAGGAACAATTCCATAAGCATTATAAAAAATTGCATCTTGTAAGGCAGATGTCTTTTGGTGTGTGATAATGGTGATTTTTTTATCCTTGGCAAAGTTTTTCTGTTGAGCAGAACCTAATACAAGTGCACAGGAAATTCCAGATACGCCACCGCCAATAATGAGAGAATCAAGTAGCATTATAATTTGTCATTCAATCTGTCGTCAATTTTCTTAGAGGTTTTAAAAATAAGAAGAATTAAAACAGCACAAAGTGAAGCAGCAATTCCAATGAAAGCTACAGCGCTATCTCCATGAAATAAATTTTTAAAGTCTAACATAGTAATGTTGAAAATAATAAGGGAAACAGCTAAAATAACTAGTATATTAATAAAAATTTTCATGAGGTATAGTTTGTTGTTTTATATAAATGTCTTAATCAAAATTTGAACTGATGGTGCCGATTTTTTTGTGTTTATTTACAGCAAATTAGAACATGGTTTAATAGGTTTTGAATAAGTATGCTTCATATACTATTGCTATATTGTCACATAAGAAAAACGCGTTTGTGTCTTTTGTTAGTTGCCTATAACAGTGGTATTAGGAAGCAAATTTATAAAAAATATGTTTAAATGAATAGTCCTTTAACATTAGCGGCAAATAATTTAACAGCTATTGCGAGTAGAACGATTCCAAAAGTTTTGCGAATAACACCTAATCCGTCTTGGCCTAGCAGTTTTTCTATTTTAGACGAAGATTTTAAAACGAAGTATACAACGGTGATATTGAGTACGATGGCGATCACGATATTGATCGTGTGGTATTGAGAACGTAACGATAATAGCGTGGTCATGGTTCCTGCTCCTGCTACAAGGGGAAAGGCGATAGGGACTATTGAAGCAGAACTAGCTTCTTCGTCGCGATAGATTCTAATTCCTAATATCATTTCGAGAGCGATACAGAACAAAACAAAAGATCCTGCTACAGCAAAAGAGTTGACGTCTATTCCGACTATTTTCAGGAATTCTTCACCTGTGAATAAAAAAATCAACATAATTATGGCAGCCACAATAGAGGCTTTCCCAGATTCGATGATACCGTGTTTTCTTTTTAAGTCAACGATTATAGGGATCGATCCGACAATGTCAATTACGGCAAAAAGGACCATCCCAACAGTAGCTATTTCTCTTAAATCTAAAAACATATTTTTTTAACAAATATATTATTTTTTGTTGAATTACTGCAATTGTTGTTTTTATTTTAAAGAATTTGTTTTCAGGAATACTGTAGTTTAAGTTCTTCGTATTCATTTTTGTTTGACTACCTTTGTGCTTTATAATTTTAGTCAATATACCTCCATGTTTCAATTAGGAAAAACCATCGTTTCAGAAGATATTTTAGGGAAAGAATTTGTTTGTAACTTGTCTGCTTGTAAAGGAGCCTGCTGCGTCGATGGAGATGCTGGTGCGCCTTTGAGTGAGGAAGAAACAAAAATTCTTAAAGCTATTTATCCTAAAGTAAAACCATTTCTTCGTAAAGAAGGAATTGAGGCTATTGAAGCGCAAGGAACTTCGAGAGTAGGTACAGATGGCGATCTCGAAACGCCGCTAATTGACGAGAAAGATTGTGCATATGTAATTTTTGATGGTAAAACTGCCTTATGTGGAATAGAGCAAGCCTATAATCAAGGAGAAGTTGATTGGAAAAAACCAGTTTCGTGTCATTTATATCCGATTCGAATTAAGGATTTCTCAGAATTTGCTGCTGTAAATTACGATAAATGGGACATATGTGATGACGCCTGTTCTTTGGGTAAGGAATTAGAGGTTCCGGTCTATAAATTTGTCAAAGAAGCCCTTGTGAGAAGGTTTGGAGAGGACTGGTACGCAGAGCTTGATTTGGTTGCTCAAGAATGGAAAAGTCAAGGTTCAAAATTGCGCTAAATCCCTTTGTTTGTAGTCTTTAAGAGTGCTTTTCGCTACCGCATTTTCTACTTTTTTAAGTTTTCAAAATATTGATTTTCAGTTAATTGCGAATTCCGCAATTAATTTGCTGTTTTTTATCTTTGTTAAAAACTATCACCAATTGTGGATAAGTTTGACTTTTAAAATACGCAATATTTCGCCATCTTTGTACTCCGTAAAAACGGGTATTTTTTACGTTAATTTTCAATAAAATAAAACTATATAGATATGTCTCAAGTTGAACCAATTTTACAAGAGAATAAGAATCGTTTTGTGATTTTCCCTATCAAACACCATGATATTTGGGAATTTTACAAGTCTATGGAAGCTAGCTTCTGGACGGCTGAAGAAATTGATTTGTCACAAGACTTAAATGACTGGAATAATAAGTTGAGTGATGATGAAAGATACTTCATTAAACACATTTTGGCTTTCTTCGCTGCTTCTGACGGAATCGTAAACGAAAACTTAGCTGAGAACTTTGTTAACGAAGTGCAATATGCTGAAGCTAAATTTTTCTACGGTTTTCAAATCATGATGGAGAACATTCATAGTGAGACGTACTCACTATTGATTGATACCTACGTGAAAGACGAAGCTGAGAAAGATGACTTATTCAACGCATTGGAAGTTTTTCCAGCGATCAAGAAAAAAGCCGACTGGGCTTTGAAATGGATTGACTCTGATTCATTCGCAGAACGTTTAATAGCTTTTGCAGCAGTAGAAGGGATTTTCTTCTCAGGAGCTTTTTGTTCTATTTACTGGTTGAAAAAGCGTGGTTTAATGCCAGGTTTGACTTTTTCTAACGAATTAATTTCGCGTGACGAAGGTGTTCACTGTGATTTTGCAGTGCATTTACACAACCACCACTTGATTAACCCTGTGTCTAAGGAAAGAATCAGAACGATTATCGTTGATGCTTTGAATATTGAGCGTGAATTTATCACAGAATCGTTGCCAGTAAGTTTGATTGGTATGAATGCTGTATTAATGACTCAATACTTAGAGTTTGTTGCTGATAGACTTTTGGTTGAGTTAGGTTGCGAAAGAGAATACAATACAACAAATCCATTCGACTTTATGGACATGATTTCGTTGCAAGGGAAAACAAACTTCTTCGAAAAGAAAGTTGCCGAATATCAAAAATCTGGTGTAATGAACACAGATGGTGATGCTCAAAAAATTAGTTTCGATGCTGATTTTTAACAATTTACCGCAAAGACGCAAGGGCGCAAGGAAAAGTTTTAAAATAATGGAATAGTGATTTATTGCAGTTTTTAGAAAATTTAAAAAAGATGTTTAATGATAAAAGTTACTTCTGAATTCATCAATCGTTAATTTTTTAAAGATCATTCGTGATTTGAATGCAAATTTCCTAGCCCCGATAGAAGTGGAAATCCTTTTGGTTTTTTCTTTAAAAACCAAAAGATTGAAACGGATAGCGGGAATAGCTCCAAAATAATAATAATTAGAATGCTCGGGATTAGTTTCCCAAAAACACAACAATTAACGAATACCCGAAAAACAGAGAAGGGATTTTCTGTTTTGAAAAACAAAAAAGCTTATGTACGTAATTAAAAGAGATGGTAGGAAAGAACCTGTAATGTTCGACAAAATCACAGATAGAATTAAAAAGCTATGCTATGGTTTGAATGATTTAGTAGATGCTGTGAAAGTGGCAATGCGTGTGATCGAAGGACTTTACGATGGGGTTTCTACATCTGAATTGGACAATCTAGCAGCAGAAACGGCAGCGTCAATGACTATTGCGCATCCCGATTATGCTCAATTAGCAGCTCGTATTGCTATTTCGAATTTACATTCGAATACCAATAAATCGTTCTCTGAAACTATGGACGAAATGTACCATTATGTAAATCCAAGAAACGGACAAAAAGCACCTTTGTTATCGGATGAAGTACATGCAGTAATTCAAGAAAATGCTGAATTTTTGAATTCGCATATCATATATAATAGAGATTTCAATTATGATTACTTTGGTTTTAAAACACTAGAGCGTTCGTACTTGTTGAAAATAAACGGAAAAATTGTAGAGCGTCCGCAACATATGTTGATGCGTGTATCGGTTGGGATTCACTTAGATGATTTGGATTCAGTATTGGAAACATATGACTTAATGTCTAAAAAATTCTTTACGCATGCAACGCCTACCTTGTTTAACTCTGGAACTCCAAAACCACAAATGTCTTCTTGTTTCCTTTTGGCAATGCAAGATGATAGTATTGACGGAATTTATGACACGTTGAAACAAACGGCAAAAATCTCTCAATCTGCTGGTGGAGTAGGACTTTCTATTCACAACGTACGTGCTACAGGTTCATACATACGTGGAACAAACGGGACGTCAAACGGAATCGTACCAATGCTACGTGTCTTTAATGATACGGCTCGTTACGTAGATCAAGGTGGTGGAAAACGTAAAGGTAGTTTTGCGATTTATATCGAAACTTGGCATGCGGATATCTTTGATTTCTTGGACTTGAAAAAGAATACAGGAAAAGAAGAAATGCGTGCTAGAGATTTATTCTTCGCTATGTGGACTTCAGATTTATTCATGAAACGTGTACAAGAAAACGGAATTTGGACTTTGATGTGTCCTAACGAATGTCCGGGATTGTATGATGTATACGGAGAAGAATTTGAAGCTTTGTACGAAAGTTATGAAAAAGCAGGTAAAGGTAGAAAAACCATCAAAGCACATGAATTGTGGGAGAAAATTCTAGAATCGCAAATCGAAACTGGAACACCTTATATGTTGTACAAAGATGCGGCCAACCGTAAATCAAACCAAAAGAATTTGGGTGTGATTCGTTCGTCAAACTTATGTACGGAGATCATGGAGTACACTTCTCCAGATGAGGTTGCTGTATGTAACTTGGCTTCATTATCATTGCCAATGTTTGTTGAAAACGGAAAATTTGATCACGAAACATTTTTTAATGTTACAAAACGTGTAACTCGTAACTTGAACAAAGTAATTGATAGAAATTACTATCCAGTAAAAGAGGCAGAAAACTCCAATATGCGCCACCGTCCAATTGGATTGGGAGTACAAGGATTGGCAGATGCTTTCATCATGTTGCGTTTACCTTTTACCTCTGATGAGGCTAAAAAGCTCAATCAAGAAATCTTTGAAACCATGTATTTTGCAGCAGTAACTGCTTCGATGGAAATGGCCAAAGAAGAAGGTCCTTATTCATCATTCAAAGGTTCGCCAATGTCTGAGGGTAGTTTCCAATTTAATTTATGGGGAATAAAAGACGAAGAGTTATCTGGTCGTTGGGACTGGGCATCTTTGCGTAAAGAAGTAGTAGAACATGGAGTGCGTAACTCATTATTGGTAGCGCCAATGCCTACTGCATCAACTTCTCAAATTTTAGGTAACAACGAGGCATTCGAACCATATACTTCAAATGTGTACACGCGTCGTGTGTTGTCTGGTGAGTTTATTGTGGTAAACAAACACTTATTGCATGATTTAGTGGATCGTGGATTGTGGAACGAAACCTTGAAACAAGAATTGATGCGTAACAACGGATCAGTTCAAGATTTGGATATTCCGCAAGACTTAAAAGAATTGTACAAAACAGTTTGGGAAATGTCTATGAAAGATATTATCGATATGTCACGTCAACGTGGGTATTTTGTAGATCAATCGCAGTCATTGAACTTGTTTATGCAAAACGCAAACTATTCAAAATTGACGTCAATGCACTTCTACGCTTGGCAATCAGGATTGAAAACAGGAATGTATTATTTGAGAACAAAAGCAGCAGTTGATGCAATCAAATTTACCTTGAACAACGATAAAAAAGCAGAACCAGTTTCTGAAGAAATTCAAACAGAAGCAATTAATATTGACGAGTACAAAAAGATGATTCTACAAGCGCAAGCTGACGGACCAGAAGATTGTGAAATGTGTGGGTCTTAATAATATTAGATAGAAAAACCCTTGCTAATTAATTTATTGGCAAGGGTTATTTATATATCTTAAATAAAATTTAATCAATTCTTTTTTTAAAGATTTGGTTATATTTACTTGTGGGTGTAAAAAAAGAAACGCCTCTATTGAGGCGTCGGACTAAAGATGCTATCTTTAGCGTTGTTTATGTTATGCAAATATAAGGAAAAAAAGATGAGTGAAACAAGTGTTTTGGTAAAAAAAGAAAGAGTTATCGTTTACATCGATGGCTTTAACTTATATTTTGGGATGTTAGAAGCAGGATTTGATTACTGTAAATGGTTAGATGTGATTCAGTTATCTAAAAATTTATTACAGCCTAATCAAGAATTGGTTGAGGTTAAATATTTTACAAGCAGAGTTAGTAATAATCCTGAAAAGCAAAAAAAGGCAAAACACATATATTGAAGCGCTTGAAGCTAGTGGTGTTAATATGTTTTTTGGTAATTATCAGTCAGATAAAATAGAATGTAAAAGATGCAAAAATGTTTGGCCTAAATTTAATGAAAAGATGACTGACGTTAATATTGCAACGCAGATTTTAATCGATGCTTATCAGGACAATTATGATATGGCGATGTTGATTTCAGGGGATAGCGATTTGGTTCCACCAATGATTGCTGTTCATGAAAACTTTAAAGACAAGAGAGTATTTGCTGCATTCCCACCAAGAAGACACAATCAATCAGTCTCAATCGTTGCTAAAGGTTCGTTGACTATAGGAAGAAAAAAGCTTGTTGATAGTCAATTTCCATTGGAAGTTGCAAAAAGAGACGGATTTATACTATCAAAACCAAATGATTGGTTTTGATAGGAAGACTTGATTGTGCTTTTTTTTTCAACTATAATTTATTAATATAATTCCGGTTTTGTTCGTTTTAATAAAATGATAATTTTTCTTACATATGAAGCCATTCAGGATCTTGAAAAATAATTTCTTCATAAACTATCAGGGTAAAAAAAGGATACGCTTATTAAGTAAATTTAAATAGAATAAAATTCTATTCAAGAAGCAATTCGTTCAAAAGCGATGTAATTAATGAGTTCACCTTTTTTGTTGAATTTTGGATAGGCTTCGATCTCACATAGGTAAGTACTACCGTCTTTTTTGTAATTGATCAATACTTCTTTGAACGGTAAGTTGTTTTGAAGTGCGACTTTTATTTTTTGTCTACTTACTGTAGAAGTCAATTCGCCTTGGAACATTTTTGGTGTTTTACCAATTATTTCGTGTGCTTGATAACCATTCATTTGATGTATACCATTGCTCGCAAAAACAATTTGTTGCTTTGAGTTGGTGATCAAAATCTGTGTTTCTGCATTTGAAGCGATGGCACTGAAATCAACTTTGGATTTCCAATGTTTTTGAATGGAAACAAATTTGTTGATTTCATTGGTATGGCTAGCAAAAAACTCCCATGAAAGTAGGGGTAAATGTAGAATTCGTAAACTGTTGCTATATTTGACTAAAGCTTTATCATATTCAGGTGTCATGGTCAAACATTTAAAAATTAAACTTAAATTTCAATCTTTTAAATAGTAGCATTGTAACTCAAATTTTTTTTTTCGAAAAGTAATCTACTATTGAAGGTCAAATTTAGGTATTTAATAGAAATAAACTTAGTTCTCTTTTAAACTTTAACTTCCGTTTAAAGTTGCTATGTTTGAATTAATGAAGTGTCAGTAGTTGATTATCAGCCTATTTTTGTGGTTGTGTTCTCAAAAATCAGGAAAGCCATATCCAAGCTCAGGGAGAAGTTATGAAACATAATTAGTAAAAAACAGTTAAGATTATTTGTTATTAATGGATAAATCAAGGCGTATTCTGGGTAATATTACACTGTTAATATACCTTCTTTAATCTTAAAATTGACGCTTCAATACTGCTACACTTGTGGTGAGTAGCGTTCTACTAATAAATTCAGAATTATGATGAAAAAGAATAGTACTTTTCTAATGTTGTTAATGGGGACTATGATGGTTTCTACCATTGGAGGTTGTCAATCGACCAAGAAAGCGTCTGAGGTTACGCAAGTCGGGATAGAGCAAAATTTAGTTCCTGCTATTTTTAAAGTTGCGGGTGTAGGATATCAAGGTCCAAGCCAAAAGGAAATTGATAAATTGCCGGTTTTCACCGTAAACCCAACAGAAAATGCGACCAAAACGATTAATAAAGCCATTCTTGAAGCGAGCAAATCAAAAAATGGAGGAAGAGTCGTTTTGAATCCAGGGAGGTACGTAGTCGATGGATTGGTTTTAAAATCAAATGTGCATATGCTTTTGAGAGCAGGCGTTCTGCTTAGGGCTGATCAAGATGATGTGTCAAAACGAAATCAAGTCAAGCAAATCTTCGAAATTGGGACGGAGGAATCTCTGGAAAATGTTTCTATAATTGGAGAAGGAAAAGGAGATGCGAGAGCAAGAATTAAATACGTTCGTGAAAATAGTGATCCTAAAAAAGGAGGTTCGAGAGCATTCTCAATAGGTAGAGTCCAAAATTTATTTATTCAGAATGTCGTAATTGATGACGAACAAACTCGTTTTTCTGGTGTGGCATTTACATTCAAAAAAGGAGATAATAGCAAAGACGGTTGCGCAACAAACGTAACGGTAGATAATGTTGAGCAAATCAATGCATCGTATGGTTACGGGTTGATTCAGGCCAACACGGGGTCCAATATGTTGCTTTCAAATCTTGTGTGTAGCGGTGGTGTAGCAGCGCGTATTGAAACGGATAACCGTGGACGCGAAGCTCAAATTAAAGTTGGGGTTGATAATATTCGAATAGAAAATGTGACGAGTATCAAAGGGAAATGTGCAGTATATTTCAAACCTCACAATTTAGTTAGTGGTACTGTGACTGTGGATGGAGCACATTCGATAGGATCACAACTTTGTATCGAAATTAGAGATGGCCGAGAGGGTGGACGCTTCGCAGCTGATTCATGGATTAAGAATGTTACAGCTGTGTACACGCTGGATGCACCGGTACATTTTTCTGGAAAAAGTAGTATTCCAAATTGTTTACTGTCTTATTTTAAAGACGATATAAAGGTAGATGCAGAAAACAAAGGTGTTCGACAAGGCCCGTCAATTGCGGTAATTGGTGACTATGTGGGGCAAATTAAAATTGATAAAGCTTCGGTTTCGGCTTCTGTACCTGCACAGACAGAACCAGCAAATACAGTTGCTGCAAGAGTATTAATTGTTACAAAAGATGCTTATCGAGGCAAAGATGCAGATAAGCAGTGCGGGGAAAAAGCGTATTAAATATCCTGTACAGTTAGTGAGCTGGCTGTTTATAGCTAGTATGTTAATTTTTTAAAAACTAATCCAATTATAAATGCCCTTTTCAAATTGATTTGAAAGGGGCATTTATGTGTAATACAACAATTACTTTATATTTGTAAAAGAAAGTTGAAGTAATAAGTCACATTGTTTAATTCTAGGGTTTTGAAATTAAACCACTTCTAGTGCAGCTACTCTCATTTTTTGAGCTGCTTTCACCATTTCGATCAATGCTTTTTTAGTTTCATCCCAATGACGGGTTTTCAAACCACAATCGGGGTTTACCCACAATTGTTTTATAGGAATTACGGATGCTGCTTTTTCTAATAAGTTCACCATTTCGTCATTTGATGGCACTCTTGGGGAGTGAATGTCATAAACTCCAGGGCCAATTTCGTTAGGATATTTAAAGTCGGCAAATGCATCTAACAATTCCATCTGCGAGCGTGAACATTCAATTGTAATCACATCGGCATCCATGTCGGCAATGTTTTGAATAATATCGTTGAATTCACTGTAGCACATGTGCGTGTGTATTTGCGTGTCATCAGCCACGCCGCTAGCCGAAATTCTAAATGCTTTAATAGCCCAATCCAAGTAATTAGCCCATTCCTCTTTTTGCAATGGCAGTCCTTCACGGATAGCGGGTTCATCAATTTGAATGATTTTGATTCCTGCTTTTTCCAAATCTACTACTTCATCACGTATCGCAAGTGCAATTTGTGTGCAGGTAGTTGAGCGCGGTTGATCGTCACGTACAAACGACCATTGTAAGATAGTAACGGGTCCGGTTAGCATTCCTTTTACCCATTTTGGAGTAAGGGATTGTGCATATTCTGCCCATTTTACGGTCATTGGACTAGGACGGGAAACATCACCGTAGATAACGGGTGGTTTTACACAACGACTTCCGTAACTCTGTACCCAACCATTTTTGGTAAAGGCAAAACCTGCTAGTTGTTCGCCAAAATATTCCACCATGTCATTGCGCTCAAATTCACCATGAACCAAAACATCAATTCCCGATTGCTCTTGAAAACGAATCGTTTCTTCGGTTTCTTTCTTCAGTAAGGCATCATATTCTTTGGTCGATAAATCTCCTTTTTTGAATTTAGCTCTCCAGCTTCTCACTTCTGGGGTTTGTGGGAATGATCCGATGGTTGTCGTTGGGAATAAGGGTAGCTGTAGGGATTTTGCTTGTTGAATACTACGTACAGCAAAAGGATTATTTCTTTTAGAATCATTTTCTTCAATAGAGGCAACTCTATTTTTTACAGCGTCATTATGAATGATAGTAGCCGTTTTGCGCTTTTCGTTTGCGACTGTGTTTGCTTCAAACTGCGCTTGATCGTACTCGGTAATTTCATTAGTTGCTAAATTTCGAAGCACTACAACTTCTTCAATTTTCTGTTTAGCAAATGCCAACCACTGTTTTACTTCCGTACTTAAATTTTCTTCATTAGTTTCTAAATCCAAATCGCAAGGAGAATGAATCAAGGAACAAGAAGTTCCAATTAAAACACGATCAGTTCCCAAAGCATCAATTGCTTTTTGAATGAGTTGTAACGATTTTTTGAAATCATTTTTCCAAATATTTCGACCATCCACAACACCCAATGATATTTTTGTATTAGGTGCTAATAAATTCGATTCTAAAATATCATCCAATTGTAACGGACAACGAACCAAGTCCAGATGGAAGGTGTCAACAGGCAGTGATAAAGCAGTTTCTATATTATTGCCAAAACAATCAAAATAATTGGCCAATTGAATTTTGAGAGTTGGAAATTGTTTGTGAATTTGATTGTAGGTTTTTACAATAGCCGCGCGTTCTAGATCAGTAAGATTAAGTGCCAAAAAGGGTTCGTCAAACTGAATTTCACTTGCACCTTCGCATTGTAATTTGGTTATAATTTCAAAATATACAGGAAGTAATTTGTCTAGAAGATCAATTCGATGAAAGTCAGCTTCTTTTTCTTTACCTAATAATAAGTACGAAACTGGTCCAATCAAAACCGGTTTTGATGTGATTCCGATGGTTTTTGCTTCTTTAAATTCGTCGACTACTTTTTCAGAAAATAAATAAAATTTTTGGTTTTTTGTAAATTCAGGAACAATATAATGGTAATTGGTATCAAACCATTTGGTCATTTCCATAGCTACTACATCTTGGTCGTTTTTTTGAGCTCCTCTAGCCATTGCAAAATACAAGTCTAAAAACGAATTAGTTTCCGCAAATTCATGGTAGCGCTCAGGAATAGCACCTACAGTCAAACTCAAATCCAATACTTGATCATAGAATGAAAAGTCATTTGACGGAATAAAATCGATTCCTATTGCAGCTTGTAGTTTCCAGTTTTCTAGACGAATTTTTTCACCAGTTTTCAATAAAGCCTCTGTCGTAATTTTTCCTGCCCAGTATAATTCGTTAGCTTTTTTTAATTCTCTGTTGCTTCCGATACGTGGGTAACCTAGATTATTTGTTTTCATTAAAGTAGAATTTATTTTTAGTATTTTTTACTATACAAAGGTATATACTTAGTAAATACTACTAAAATTTAAGTATTTATTGCGTAAATTGAACTGAAAAAATGTAATTTTGTAGTTTTTATTTCTAATTCATTTCGAATAAGCTAACCTTTGCAGTAATTAATCCTATGGAAAATCTAGATGCCATCGATATTCAGATTCTAAAACGCCTCCAGACCAACTCAGATATCAACATAAAAGAGCTTGCAAGCGAATTATTCCTGACTTCCACACCTGTATATGAACGTATCAAGCGCTTGGAGCGTGACGGATATATCATGAAATATGTCGCCTTATTGGATAAAAAGAAGTTGAAATTGGGTATGACCGTTTTTTGCAACGTCCGTTTGAAGGAGCACGCAAAAAATGTAGGAGCCAATTTTGTGAAAGATATTGTAGCACTGCCGGAAATTATAGAGTGTTATAACATTGCAGGGGATTATGACTTTATGCTCAAAATTCTAGTTGAAGATGTGGCGAGCTATCAAAACTTTGTCATGCACAAACTATCGACAATTGAGAATATTGGGAATACGCAAACCATTTTTGTAATGGGCGAAATTAAAAATAGTACTGCTTTGCATTTTTAATTTTTTCGAAAAAAAAGCCCTGTATTTTACAAAGTCCATTGTTAAATGGGAATACTTCATAAAATACAGGACAGATTCATTTTAGAATAAAATACGACTAAAGAGACAAAAACGGATTTTGACCGTTATTTATTTCTTCAATACTTTGGCCTGTTTTAATATTTTTCAATGTCAAATTAATGAGTCCTTTGTGGGTAGAGGCAATTTTAAGCGAATTGTTATAGGTATTCCAATCTTCCCACGACGTTTCGATTCCGCCTACAGGGATGATGCTTACCCACATGCGCCAGGCTGTAGGGACAAAATTTGCATCGACCAACCAAACGTAAGAATCACCAGGAGTGCTACCGCCAGAGGCATAAGTAACCATCAATGCTTTTTGATTGTCTTGGAGCACAATGCTTCGTGTGGTACCGGGATCTCTTAACTTGAAAGGCGCAATAAGCCAAAAAGAATCATTGTTGAAATAATCATTTGCTTTACTAATAAGTTCCGTTTTTTCTTCTCCTATTATTTCGATATCATTTTCAAATGCAATTCCTTCAAGGGTTGTGGTGTTAAAGACGGCTTTTTTGTCATTCCATTCCACTTGTACCAAATGCTGTTTTTTGTCCCAAAGGTATTTATGATCTCCCGCAAATTCAAAAGTCACGGCAGCGGTGCTGTCCCAAGCTTTTTGATTGATGGCAGTTTGTATTTTATCAGTAAAAAGTTCTGCTTCTTGACCAGTAACTCCTTTTGGTAATGGTTTCGAAATAAAGTAGCCATAACCAACAGAACAAAAGACAACAACCAATAGGACTAAGCCCAGTATCTTACCAATTTTTTTCATTACATTTAGTTTTACCATATTCAAATACTGTACAAATTTAAGTAAATATGAGCAGTAATCACTAGTTATTTTATACAAGAATGGGTTTTGCTTTTTATGGCAAAACCCTTTCAGAATCAAATTAAATTAGTAAGCAATCGTGGTATTTATTATTGAATTTTAGACCATTTAGTATCAATAGTTTTCAAATAAGTAGCTTCGTCTTTGTTCCAGATATCCAAAGTGTTTACTTGGCTTCCGTTAAAATCGCCGTTGAAAAACAAATATAGTTTGTTGTCTACTACTTTGAAAGTTTCTGGATTCATTGAAAATTTAGAATCTTTTGCAGCTACACCCCAAGCACAGTATCCAGCACAAGCAGGTAAGTATTTTTCAGGATTTGCTTTGAACGCTTTAGCATTTGCTTTCGAAACAAAACGGTATTCTGTTGCTCCAATTTTTTCTACAATCGCTTTGTTTCCTTTTACGGCTTTGTTCACAGTGTGATATGCTACAACATCGTAGCCACCAAGTGCCAATCCGTCTTTGTCGATTGGATCAATTTGAGCCAATGCTGCGTTTGAGAATAAGGAGATGAATGCTACTACTAATGCGATTTTTAAATTTTTCATGATATTTTTTTATAGGTTTATTTTTAAATTGTATAATTATGCTGTAACAGCTAACTCATTTGTTGCTTGAATGGGTTGAATGTCCCAATTCCCTTCGATCATGCGGTGTACATAACAAGCATCGGCTTGCTTAATTAATTCTGCTTTTTGTTCTTCACTTAGGTCACCTTCAATTTTGATCTTTCCGGTCACGGTTGTAGACAAAGAGCCATCGGTTCCGCGTTTAACATTCAGTTCAAATTCACCATCCACATCATCGATGGTCCAATTGTTTTTGCGGGCAATGTAACGTACGGTTGCTACTTTGCACATTGCTAAGCTTGACAAAATCAGATCTTCTGGAGAGAAACCAAGATCAGTTCCTTTGCTTGTCAAAGGTTCGTCACCAGTGATCGAATGTCTTCCGTTTGTGATAAAAGATTGGTACCCTGTTGGTAAATTCTTGATGTTTATTTTCTTGCCCATTTTCTTAGTTTTTAATAATGTTGTTTAAATGACTCGCTAGAACCGATTTGCTGTGCAATCCGTTTTGTGTTCCTACAATTTCACCATTTTTAAAGTAAAATAAGGCTGGAATACTACGTACTTTAAATTGTGCTGCTAACTCAGGATTGGTATCTACATTGATTTTTGAAATCACTGCCTTGCCTTCAAAATCATTTGAAAGTTCCTCTAGGGCTGGGTGCAAAGCCTTACAAGGCCCGCACCAGTCTGCAAAAAAGTCAACAAGTACGACTTGATTTTCAGTAATAGTTTTTTCGAAATTGGTTTTATCTAAATGTTGTATCATCTTTTCTTAATTTTAAAATTGAAGTATAAATTACAGTTTTGGTGCTATTGGAAAATCAATTGCAAAGCCAGCAAGGTTATGGATGTAGTTGCTAATTACTTTGTCACCCACTACGATTACTACATCGATCATGTTTTCTTCTGTGTAACCTGCGTCAAAAAACGCTGTTTTTACATCTGCAGTTGCTTTCCCTCTGTTTTCAACCACTGATGCTGTAAATTTTACCAAGGCATCAAGCTTTGTATCAAAGTTTGCCGATCCTTTACGTAGTTCAAGCACTTGCTCATCTGTAAAATCATTCATTTTACCTAGCACTGTGTGTGCCGATTGGCAATATTCACAACCATTGATTTGGCTCGTGATCAAGTTGACTACTTCTCTCTCTTTAGCTTTCAGGCTACTTTTTCTGTTTTGCAAAGTCAGATAATCTCCCAATGCCGTTTCGCTTTTGGCGTAGTAAGCGTATAAATTAGGAACAAACCCTAATCCTTTTTGTAGGTTGTCAAAAATTGCTTGATTGTTTGCAGATACTTCTTCTCTTGTTGGTACGTTAAATGTTGACATAATGTTTTATTTTTTATTGAATTAATAATTATATAAATAGATTGTTTTCGTCGCAGTAATAATCAGAAAGTCCCATTGTGTCACAAAAATGAGCTTGATCTACAGCAATTAATTGCGGTTGTACTTCAGTTGGATTAGCCGTAAAAAATGTTTTTATACTTACTATAATGTGATGGATTGTTTTCATATTATTTGTTGTTTCTAATTGTTGGTACAAAGGTGCGACGAAAGTAGACCTAGAAGTTAGGTCATATTTCCCGACGAGTTGCCCATTCTTCCTTTTGAGGTGTTTTTGTGAAGTTTTTGCCATTATTTGGGCGTGCCCCTTCGTAAAAACTCCGGGTCAGGCTATCACTCCAATCTTTTTTGGGGCAGAAAAAGCCCCAAAAAAGGATTTCCGTTCTATCCTTCACGCAAAACCCGTTAAGGATAAATATGTGTAGTAAAAGAGAAAGTAGAAAGGAAATAAAAGAGCATCTGCGTAAATCTTTTGAAATCTGCGTGCCAGCTGATGAATAGTTTTGCGTGCTATATTTGCAATAGTTTACGTGAGCAACTTTACAGAGACGCTTTCAGCGAGACAAACTAGGTAGAATGGTTTGAGCTAAAAGAAGATGGTTTTGTGTTCAATATTTGCCACATTATTGTGCGCATCTTTACAGAGACGCTTTCAGCGAGACAAACTAGGTAGAATTGTTTGAGGAGAAAGAAGATGGTTTTGTGTAGAATATTTGCCAAATCATTAAGAGCAACTTAAAAGAGACGATTTCATCAATCAAGACAAACTAGATGGATTGGTTTGAGGTAAAAGAAGATGGTTTTGTATTCAATATTTGCCGCATCATTGTACGCATCTTTACAGAGATGCTTTCAGCGAGACAAACTAGGTCGAGTACTTTGAGGTAAAAGATGCTATTTTTATTTTTAATAATAAGGAAGAGTAAAAAATCCGTTTTTATCTGCGACTTCGCGATAGCGAATCCGTTTCATCCGCGTCCTATCATTTTCGTCTGTCAGCAAAAAACCTTTTCATTAAGTCGGCAGCTTGGTCGGCAAGAACGCCTCGAACAACAGTAGTTTTAGGATGTAATTGTCCGCCCATTTTTTCAAAACCACGGTGCGCATCACATGCCCCAAAGACAATTTTCGAAATCTGACTCCAATACAAAGCACCTGCGCACATTTGGCAAGGCTCGAGTGTTACATATAAGGTGCAATCTTTAAGATATTTTCCGCCCAAGAAGTTGGCAGCAGCAGTAATGGCTTGCATTTCGGCATGAGCTGTAACGTCATGTAGTAATTCGGTAAGGTTGTGCGAACGGGCAATAATGCGGTTGTCTACAACAATGATAGCGCCTACAGGAATTTCACCCTTTTCAAAAGCGGCTTCGGCTTCTTGCAAAGCACGTTTCATAAAGTATTCGTCAGTGAAAGGGTTTATCATCTTGCAAAAGTAGGGTTTTGAAGTTATTTTTGTTACTTTTAATATTCTAAACGATTTTTAAATGGCGACAAAGTATAAGATTTCCATTCCCGAACCTTGCCTCGAGGATTGGAATAAAATGACTCCAAATAAAAATGGTCGCTTTTGCGAAAGCTGTTCCAAAAATGTTGTTGATTTTACTAATATGGAATCAGATAAAATTCAAGCCTATTTTCTAGAGCATAGCAACGTTTGCGGAAGATTTAAAAGTTCTCAATTGAATTCCTTGACTATTCAAATCCCTAATCGAGTTTTATATTCGCAAAAACATTTTCAAAAAGCATTTTTGTTGGCTTTGTTTATTGCAATGGGAACTACTTTATTTAGTTGTGCCGATAAAAATGGAAACAAACTAAAGATTGATAAAATTGAAGTTGTTCAAGATACAATTGTAAAAGAAGAACATATGACCGTTGGAGAAATGATACCTTCAAAATCCAATTCGACAAACTCTGTTCTTGCGCCACCCCCGCCTCCAAAAGGGAATCAGGTGAAATTTGTAAAACCTAAAAAAAATAATTATGAAAATGCAATAAAACAAGATACTATTGTTGAAGATGAAATTTATAACGGAGGTATCGGATTTGAAATTGCTCCAGAATATAATGGAGGAATTCAGAAATTTTACTCTTTTTTTAGAAACGAATTTAAAATTCCTGAAAACATTACAAAAGAAAATAAAATTATTTTCTCCTTTACAGTAGAAATGGACGGCTCATTAACCTATGCTCAGCCAAAATCAACGATTGACCAAGCAGTACAAAATGAAATTATTAGAGTTTTAAAATTGTCCCCAAAATGGAAACCAGGTGAACAAAATGGCAAAAAAACAAGGACACAATATACTATGCCAATTTCATTACTTTAAAAAACTGCTATTAAAATAATTAAAATCCAAATCATAACTCCTATTTCGACCTTCTCCTTTTGGAATCAAAATTCCGTTTTCCGCTAAATCTTGTAAATCTCTGGTTGCAGTAGCTCTGGAGGTTTTGGTAATCGATATGTATTTCAGAGCCGTCATGCCGCCTTTAAAACCAGAAATTCCATTTTCGAACATTTTCAAAACGGCTTTCGTTTGTCTTTCGTTCATTTGGTTTTTAAAAGTATCCATAAACTTGGTTTTACTTAGAGTGAATAAAACCATTTGCTTGGCGCTTTGTTGTGATTCCAAAATTAAATTTGAAAAATATAAAATCCAATCTGTAATGATGAGAGTTTGTTGTGCTTCTTTTAGAGACTGATAATATTGTTTTTTATTTTGCTCAATAGTACTCGAAAGACTCATTAAAACAGGCCTATTGAGTGATTCCGAAAGACATTTATCGGCAATCGCTCTTCCTATTCTACCATTTCCATCTTCAAACGGATGAATGCTCTCAAAATACAAATGTGAAATAGCAGTTTTGATTAATGCTTTTTTAATATCCGTCGCTGTTACTTTAAAATCATTGTACCATTCGATAAAAACGCACATCTCTTCAGGGATTCGATTGGATGGAGGTGCTTCATAATGAATAATTTCTTTTCCAAAACTACCTGAAACGATTTGCATTGGTGCTCCCCCTTTTCGATAATCGCCTGGATTAACATGTTTGGAATATTCCATGAGAATAGCATGCCATTGCTTTATGGTAGATTCAGTCAGCTTTTCAGAATACGATTGACGAACGGTTACCATCAACTTTCCAACACCTTGAGCATTTTTGTCTCGAATGTGCTCAAAAACATCTCCATGACCTAGATTCTTCTTTATAGAAGACATTACATCCTGACGACTGAAAAATTCTCCTTCGATTTCAGATGTTTTAATAGCTTCTGAAATCATAAATTGCAAAACGGTTTCTTGCTGAATTTCTGTTGATAATGAATCAACAAGCCCTTTTAATTCTCCTGTTTCTAAAGCAAAAGCAATGCATAACGAGTCTAAAACCGAATCGTCAAAGGTGAAATCAGGCCAGTTTGGTAGTTGCCAATTGTAGCGCATGAGGTGTTTAATCAAATTAATTGCCTCAAATGTAGTTATTTTTTGAGGCAATTAATGATTTTAATCGCCTCAACTTTTACATACCAATTGTTTTAGTTGATTATTTAGAGTTGGAATTCAATTCTACTTTCAAAAACAAAATTAGATTTAAAACCGTAAATTTGCTTTTTTGATCTCCATAATGAAAAGCAATTTACTAGAACATATTCACAATCCAACCGATTTGCGTCTTTTGACCGAATCACAATTGCCGCAATTGGCGCAAGAACTTCGTGATTTTATTATTGGTGTCGTTGCTGTAAAAGAGGGGCATTTGGGAGCCAGTTTGGGCGTGGTGGAGTTGACTGTGGCTTTGCACTATGTTTTTAATACCCCCGAAGATTTATTGATTTGGGATGTAGGGCACCAAGCCTACGGCCATAAAATCTTGACCGAAAGAAGAGAATTATTCGATACTAACAGGCAATTGGGCGGCATTTCTGGTTTTCCAAAAAGAAGTGAAAGTATTTATGATGCCTTTGGTGTGGGACATTCTTCTACATCTATTTCGGCAGCTTTGGGAATGGCTATTGCTTCCAACCTCAAAGGCGAATTCGATAAACAACACATCGCAGTAATTGGAGATGCGTCTATCGCATCCGGAATGGCGTTTGAAGGTCTGAATCACGCAGGAGTTACCGATGCCAATTTATTAGTAATTCTAAACGACAACGCCATCGGAATTGACCCTAGCGTAGGAGCCTTAAAAAATTATTTGACTGCTGTAAAAACAGGAAAAAATCACCGCCAGAATAACATGATCAAATCGTTGAATTTTGATTATTCGGGACCCATTGATGGGAACGATATTTTTGCTGTCGTAAACGAACTAAAGCGTTTGCAAAAAATTAAAGGGCCAAAATTTCTACATATAATTACAACCAAAGGTAAAGGGCTTAAACAAGCCGAAGAAGACCAAGTAAAATACCATGCTCCAGGAAAGTTTAATGCTTTGTCAGGTGAGATATATTCAAAATCTGAAGAAAATTTACCGCCAAAATACCAAGATGTATTCGGGTTGACAATTTTGGATTTAGCCAGAAAAAATAAAAAAATTATCGGTATTACTCCCGCAATGCCCTCAGGAAGTTCCTTGAAATTTATGATGGAAGCTTTGCCAGAGCGTGCGTTTGATGTTGGTATTGCCGAGCAACATGCGGTTACATTGGCTGCAGGTATGGCGACCCAAGGCATGATTGTGTACTGCAATATCTATTCTACTTTTTTACAGCGAGCGTATGATCAAGTCATTCACGATGTAGCTTTGCAAAATTTACCCGTGATTTTTTGCTTAGACAGAGCAGGTTTGGTAGGTGAAGATGGAGCAACACATCACGGCGTTTTTGATTTGGCATATTTGCGTTGCATTCCAAATATGGTAATCTATTCGCCTTTGAATGAAATTGATTTGCAGAATATTTTATATACTGCTCAATTAGGAATTAATTTTCCAATTGCAATTCGGTATCCACGAGGTCGTGGAGTAACTCAGAATTGGAAAAAAGATTATTTTGGAAAGTATAAAAAAATAGAATTAGGAAAATCAAACTGTTTGCAGAAAGGTAGCACTATAGCTATTTTGTCAAATGGAGTTATCGGAAAAAATGTTACAACAGCTTTGAATAATTTGGGTGAGCCAATCGATATAGCGCATTATGACTTTCCGTTTGTTAAACCTTTGGACGAAAAAACCTTGCATGAAATTTTTAAAACCTTCAAGAAAATTATAACTATCGAGGATGGCACAGTAATTGGTGGGTTTGGGGCAGCTATTTTGGATTTTGGTTCTCAAAATAACTATGCAATTCCCGTTGAAAAACTAGGGGTTCCAGATGTATTTGTAGAACATGGGACAGTTGATCAACTACAACAAATTTGTAAAATAGACGTTAGCAGTTTGAGAAGCCTTTTTTTGGCATCAATAAAATAAGCAGCATATAAAAGAAAGTAAAAAACTCATAATGAAACAAATTTTTCTCATTCTATTGTTTTTAATTGTAAGTACAACCGTTTTTTCTCAAAAAATAATTACCACTTTAGTACCGCCTCTAGTACTTAATGATAGCATTTCTCATTGGGAAAAAAAGAATAAAATAGGGTTTTCTATTTCAGAAATTTTATTCGTGAACTGGAATGCAGGTGGGGTTAGCTCAATTTCGGGTTTGATGAATATGCAGTTCAATCGAAATTATAGTAACGAAAATACGCGTTGGGCCAATGAATTAATTATGCGATATGGTTTGAACAAGCAAGATGGTACTGAACTTCGTAAAACAGATGATGCATTTCAGTTTAGTTCAACTTTTGGATATCGTAAAAACGAAAAATCAAATTGGTATCATAGTGCCAAGTTTAATTTTAATACACAGTTTACTGATGGTTATAATTATCCAAACAAAGATATTGCAGTTTCTTCACCGTTTGCTCCAGCTTATTCTTTTCTCGGTGTTGGAGCTGAATATGCTTCTGATAAAAAAGATCGTTTGTTTTATTTCTCTCCCTTTACATCCAAAATTACGATTGTCGGTAATCAGCGCCTTGCAGATGGTGGTTCATTTGGTGTGGCCAAAGCAATTTATGATGCAGATGGTAATTTAATCAAGCATGGAAAGAAGGTTAAGTCGGAGTTAGGTACATTGATTACAGCCTTTTATAAAAAACAAATAGCTAAAAATATTAATTTGGAGAATCGTTTGAGTCTCTATTCTGACTATATCAATAAATATGGAAATGTAGATGTTTATTATGATTTAGCAATTGATTTAATTGTAAATCAATATGTTCGAACTAATATTGGTGTTCATTTGGTATATGATGATGATATCAAGGCTAAAGAAGAAGTTAATGGTGAGCAAATCACCGTAGGACCAAAAATGCAATTGAAACAAGTGTTAGGTGTTGGTATGACGTATACTTTTTGATCGTCCTAGAGATTGACTGAATTGGGACAAATAAAAAGATTCTACATAAAGCGGGACAACTCGTGATTTAAAACGAAATTGTCCTGCTCCTTAAAATCTAAACTCCTTTTTTACCGTTGATCGTGTTGAATAATTCAAGCGCATTCCCATCTGTCAATAACGAGATGTAGTGGCAAATGTGTAATAATCGCTCGTATAAATTGTCCTTGTTCAAATGATGTTTTTCGGGTAATAATTTCATGATCAGCGCATCATAATTGGAGGCGGTACCATTGTGGTTATTGTCAAAGGCGGTTATAAATTTGTCCAAAAGTGTTTGGATGATTTGGTATCCAACAATTTCTTTTTCGATTACCTCCCTACTTTGATAAATTTTGTCAATACTCAAATTAATGATGTCTTGCATTTGCGCTTTGTACTTGCTTTTTTCCATTATCGAAAATGGAAATTCTCCTGCCAAAATAGCATCTTCATTGGCAATGAAAACCGTTACCGCATCGTTAATCAAACTACCAATGGCCAAGGCACGCAAATAACTTATGCGATCTTCTTTAGTCTCTAGCGTTTTATATTTTGAACTGTCGATACTGTCTTTTACCAATTTGATGAGGTATTCTAGCGCAAAATCTTCAGATACCAGTCCGAGATTGATTCCGTCTTCAAAGTCAATAATTGTATAGCATATATCATCGGCAGCTTCGACTAAATAAGCGAGAGGATGTCTTTCAAAACCTATATCATCACCAGATTTATTAGGTACCAATCCCAAATCTGCTGCTACTTCTTGAAAAAAGTCCTTATCTGTTTGAAAGAAACCATATTTTTTATCAGCAATATTTTTTGTTGGCTTCTTCGGCAAGCTCTCCTTTGGGTATTTGGTAAAAGCACCAAGAGTAGCATATGAGATTCGGAGACCACCCTCAATACCGGGACGACTACCTGTAAGTACTGTAAAACCATTAGCATTTCCTTCAAAATCAATTAAATCTTGCCATTGTTTGGAGCTCAGTTGCTCTTTGTATTTTTGACCTTTTCCAATGGAGAAATACTCGCCAATGGCTTTCTCTCCAGAATGACCAAAAGGGGGATTTCCAATATCATGTGCCAAAGAAGCCGCCGCAACAATAGCACCAAAATCATTCATGTGAAAACCATGTACTTCTTTTAAATGCGGATGTTTCTCGATTATTTTTTTTCCTACCAATCGTCCTAAAGAGCGCCCCACAACAGAAACCTCCAAACTATGTGTCAGTCTTGTGTGTACAAAGTCAGTTTTAGACAGCGGAATAACTTGTGTTTTGTCTTGTAAACTTCTGAAGGCGGCCGAAAAGATAATGCGGTCATAATCGACCTCAAAGCCTAGTCTCGTGTCGTCTTGTTCAATGCGTAGTCGTTTGCCTTTGTCTCCCTGACGTCTCAATGATAAAAGTTGTTCCCAGTTCATGGTTTTGTTTTGTAAAATTTGGATTGGTTTCAAAGATACTTAAAAGCCCGTAATCCCAATAATTTTGTAAGGAATTCTAAAAACCTACGACTATATGATAGATTTGAACTACATTGTATCACTTAATTTATATCTAAAACAAAATGCTATACACCGGCCAGCTTAATGAATTTGTACGATTAGCCGAAATTGATGCTTCTAATTGCGATTTGCTCAAAGAAAAAGTGAGCGAAAGTCTGAGCGTTATTTGGTGCCAAGAAGATATGCAGGTCAATGTTGATGGTGGCGAATATGTTTTTCCTGAAAACACGGTTCTATTTCTAACGGAGTACCACAAAGTCACTATTGTATCAGTTACTAAGGCACGATTGGTACGCTTCAATCGTGCGTTTTATTGCATTTCGGATCATGATAACGAGGTAGGGTGTAAAGGGATTCTGTTTTTTGGAGCTTCACAATTTCCTAAAATAACGATTCCAGATAATGAAGTTGAAAAATTTGAAGTCTTGTGGAAAATGTTTTCTATCGAAATGGAATCCAAAGACAATCTCCAAAATGATATGCTTCAAATGATGCTCAAAAGATTGCTTATTCTGAGTACCCGAATTTATAAAGAGCAAACAGAACTGACTACTTTCGATAACAATCAATTGGATATCGTACGTGAATATAATTATTTGGTCGAAAGCCATTTCAAAACCAAACACCAAGTTGCCGATTATGCAGAGATGTTGAATAAAAGTCCCAAGACACTTTCGAACCTCTTTAAAAAGTACAATGAAAAATCGCCCTTGCAAATTATTCAAGCCCGATTAGTTCTTGAGGCACGTAGGTTGTTGCGTTATTCTGACTTGAGTATCAAAGAAATTGCTTATGAAGTCGGTTATGAAGATATTCAAGCCTTCAGTAAATTTTTCAAAAAGTCTGAAGGGGTTTCTCCATCAGATTTTAAAAAATCTTTGGTATCCTAAAAAGTAATTGTTCTAGGCATGCCGCTTCGTGACCCAGATAGCTATTGGGTGATGAGTCAGCCTTTCTATTTTTTTTGCAAAAAAAAAGATACTGCTCGTATACTTCACGCATTTGAATAGCGAATTGGTAACAGTTACAAAAACAACAAGAGATGTTTTCTTCTTAGTAAGAAAAATAATATTTAGCAGTACAACTTCTTTTTTTATATTGTATTTTTGATTTCTTAACCAAAAACTGCAATCCTAACCATGAATTCAAAATACCAATCACCCTTAGAAAGAATTGAGCCACCTTTTTGGTATGCAGACATGCATAATAAAGAATTGCAAATTATGTTTTATGGCGAAAATATTGGTAAAAATTTTGTTGAAACGGTCGAAAAAGGAATTATCATCACAGTAACTAAAACCGAGAATCCCAATTTTTTATTTGTTACGATCAATGTTAAATGGAAACATGCCAAAGAAATTGTTTTTATATTTAAACAAAATAATAAAACCGTATTCACTCAAAAATATAACATCAGACAAAGGAGAGAACTATCCTCAGAGCGAAAAGGCTTTGACTCTTCGGATGTGATTTATTTGATCATGCCAGATCGTTTTGCCAATGGAAATGGTGAAAATACCAATGATAAAAATACTACCGAAAAATACAACAGAGAACTACCAGGAGGTCGTCATGGAGGTGACCTCAATGGCATCACGAAGCATCTCGATTATATAAAATCTACTGGAGCAACTGCCATATGGAACACACCCGTATGTGAGGATAATGAAGCAGAGTTTTCCTATCACACTTACGCACAATCAGATGTGTACAGAGTGGATCCGCGGTTTGGAACCAATGAAGATTATGTGCGCCTGTCTGCAGAGTTGCACAAACGGGATATGAAATTAATTCATGACTATGTAACCAATCATTGGGGATTGCAACACTGGATGGTGCAAGACCCGCCTACATTAGATTGGATTAATACCTTTGAAATCTATACCGAGACCAACCACAAACGTACCACTGTAATTGATGTCAATGCCGCCAAGATTGACCGTCAACAGTGTATTGAAGGTTGGTTTGTACCTACAATGCCAGATTTGAATATGGGAAGTCCTTTGGTGTTGAAATATCTTACTCAAAATGCTATTTGGTGGATTGAATACGTCAATTTGGATGGGTTACGAATTGATACCTTCAATTATGCCGAACCTTTGCAAATGGTCAAATGGACCAATGCAATCATGGCAGAATATCCCAATTTTAATATGGTGGGCGAAATTACACAGCGTAATCATGGTATTTTGGCTTATTGGCAAAAAGATAGTAAAACAGGCGAAATTCATGATTTTAATTCCAATTTACCATCTGTCATGGATTTCTCCCTTTGCGACGCCTTGCAATTAGTTTTTAACGAAGATGATGGGTGTTGGGATAGAGGAATGACTCGAGTATATGATTCTTTGACGTTTGATTTCTTGTATCCTAATGTGAATAATTTAATGATTTTTGCCGAAAATCATGATTCCAAAAGGCTTAATTATTGTTACAATCACGACTTGCAAAAATACAAATTGGCAATGGTGACACTGGCCACTGTACGCGGAATTCCGCAGGTATATTACGGCTCAGAAATCGGAATGGGAGGAGATCAATATATTGGTGATGCAGATATTCGTCAAGATTTTCCTGGTGGTTGGGAAGGCGATATAAATAATGCATTCGATCCAGAAAGTCGTACTGATATACAAAATGAATATTTCAATTTTACTTCCAAATTATTTCATTGGCGCCAAACCAAAGCTGTGATTCATTTCGGGAAAACTACTCATTATATTCCTCAAGATAATATTTATGTCTATTTTCGATACAATGAAACGGAAGCCATTATGGTAGTTATCAATAATAATACAGAAACCAGAACAGTACCAACAATCCGTTTCAAAGAAAATCTAGAAAATTATATAACTGGTTTTTGTGTTTTTTCAGCACAATCACTAGAATTGAAAAATGATTTGGCAGTAGAAGGTAAATCGTTTTTGATATTGGAGTTGAGTTAATTTAATTAAGCATTGTTGTTTTTTCAAATCAATATTTTGGAATCATATTGTATCTCTGTGAAATAGCTTTTGTTTTTGAATTATACCTCAGTATAGTTTCCTTACCTTTGTTCCAAAACTAGCCTCATGTTAAAAATTGGTCACCGAGGAGCTCGAGGATACGAACCCGAAAACACAATATTGAGTTTCCAAAAAGCCCTCGATTTGGGGGTAAATGGCATCGAATTGGATGTGCATTTGTCTTCCGATGGAATTTTGGTAGTAATTCACGATGAGACTGTTGATAGAACTACCAACGGGAAAGGGTGGGTTGCAAAGATGACCTTACAACAATTGCAGCAGTTTCGAATAGAAAAAGAACAATATATTCCACGTTTAGATGAAGTTTTAGAGGTAATTAATCGAAAATGTTTTGTCAATATCGAACTTAAAGGCAGAGGAACTGCAAAGCCAGTAGTCGATATGATTCAACACTACATCACCATTAATAAATGGAATTATACTGATTTTATCGTGTCGAGTTTCGAATGGGAGATGCTTTTGGAGATAACAATTTTAGATTCAAAAATTCCCATTGCAGTTTTGACCGAGACTACAATTGAGGAAGCATTAGCTTTCGCTAAAAAAATAAAAGCAAAGGCTATCAATCCAGGTTTTCAATTAGTAGAAGTTGGTACTACAAAACATTTACAACAGCAAGGTTTTCTGGTTTTTCCATGGACTGTAAATACAGTGAATGACCTACAAGCATTACAAAATTACGGTGTGGACGGAATTATTTCTGATTTTCCAGATCGAATACAATAACATATGAATCAAAATTTTGATATTATAATAGTCGGCGGTGGTGCAGCTGGATTTTTTACTGCTATTAATATTGCAGAGAAAAATAAGAAATTAAAAATTGCTATTTTAGAACGTGGAAAAGAAGTCTTATCCAAAGTTCGCGTATCTGGGGGTGGACGCTGCAATGTAACACATGCTTGTTTCGAACCCAATGAATTAGTGAAATTTTATCCTCGTGGTGAAAAGGAATTGCGTGGTCCATTTCATCAGTTTTGTTCTGGTGATACCATCGAATGGTTCGAAAAACATGGTGTAGCACTTAAAATTGAAGAGGATGGGCGTATGTTTCCAGTATCCAATTCGTCTCAAACGATCATTGATTGCTTCTTACAAGCGACTCAAAAATTAGGAATTTCGGTATTGACAGGGCAAAGCGTACAATCAATTTATAATAAAGAAGGATTGTGGCAGATAGAAAGCCAAAACGAAAAATACTTGACCGAAAAACTCATTTTGGCAACAGGTAGTAATCCTAAAGTTTGGGAAATGCTGCAAAATTTCGGTCATGCTATCGTAGAGCCCGTACCTTCACTATTTACATTTAATATCAAAGATTCTCGTATCAAAGAGTTACCAGGCGTTTCGGCGCTTGCCACGGTGACAGTAAAAGATACGAAATTGGTTTCTACTGGGCCGCTGTTAATCACACATTGGGGTATGAGCGGACCTGCAATCTTAAAACTTTCGGCTTGGGGTGCGCGCATATTACACGATAAAAATTATCAGTTTACGGTTTATGTCAATTGGCTCAACGACTTAGATACTCAAGATGTAGAAAAAGTATTAAAAACGCTTAAACAAGAACACGCTAAAAAAATGGTGTCCAAAAAATCACCTTTTGAACTCACTAATCGATTGTGGGAAAGCTTAGTACTTGCTTCGGGAATACAGTCTGAAACTAAATGGGCTGATTTGTCTAAACTACAAATGCAAGAATTGGGACAACAACTTACCAAAGGAACATTTCAAGTCAATGGAAAAAGTACGTTTAAAGAAGAGTTTGTAACTGCGGGCGGAATCAACCTTAAAGAAATCAACTTCAAGACTATGGAAAGCAAATTACATGTTAACCTATATTTTGCTGGTGAAATTGTAAATATTGACGCCATTACGGGTGGTTTTAACTTCCAAAATGCTTGGACGAGTGGCTTTATTTTGGCGAATGCTATTTAAATGTTTTTTTATATATATTTGCACAAACTCAGATTTTACTTTAAGACTGAGGTAATGATAAAACTTAGCATATGAAAAAAACACTACTCTTAGTTGTCATCCTAATTTCCCTTTTCAGCTGTGTATCAGATCATCTTGAAGGAACAAAATTAATTTTTTCAGAAGAGACTATTGTATTTAATGGTTCTGAAACAAAATCTCTCTTTATCTCAACAAACCCAAAATCTGATTGTGATTATCAAATTACCTCAATGCCTAGCTGGGTTCAGGCCGATCATAAATCAGGAAATATAAATACTTCAAATGGTTTCAGTGAAGTAATTTTATCATCTGATGTAACAAATTTACAACCCGGAAAATATGAAGGAAAATTAGAATTCACAACGACGTTAGGGAATAAAACAATCCTTTTACAGGCGATTGTTGGAGATAATATATCATATAGTATTCCCAAAACGCTCAGTTTTTCTATTAATAATAGTGAAGTGAAATTTAGTATAAAAAATAATGGTAATATTCCGTTGTTGTATAGCTTTGATAATCGAGATGTAATAGCGATTCTGTCGTCAAACGCAGGTACTATTGAAGTGGGTGGTCAGAAAGAAATAGTCGTTACTCTTAATAGGGGTGTTTTGCCTAATGGATCGACTAATTTTAATTTAAACTTGAAAATTAATAACAATGAAGAAGCAATAGCTGTTGATGTCAATAATTTTAAAGAACTAAAATCTATTTTGATAGGTGATGTAATGGATGCTGAATATTCTAAAGTCAAAGATCAATTGGTTTTTGTTTCTGCAAATCCTTCTAAATTATCAATTTATAATCCTATTACATTAAATATGGAAACGATTCCATTGGTCTACACGCCAACGTGCGTATCGTTATCACAAGATGGAGAAACTGCAGTTGTTGGTCATGACGGCCATATTACTTATGTCAATTTAAAAACAAAAGCAATCATAAAAACATACAGTTCATCATGTTTTGCTATTGATATTGTATTAGGAAATAATAAATGGGCTTACGTATTTCCTAAGGAAAATCAATGGACCAATATTAGATGTATTAATATGAATTTATCAAATGATAATGAAGCACTCAGCACCGGAGGGTCAATTTATGCAGGAACGAAAGGGAGATTGCATTCCTCTGGTAAGTATATTTACGGTGCAGATAATGGAGTAAGTCCTTCGGATATTGAGAAATATGATATTCAAAATGGAGTAGCAAACATGCTTTATGATTCTCCTTACCATGGTGATTATCCAATGTCAGGTAATTTATGGTTTACAGAAGATGGTGTTAGAATTTTTACAAGAGGTAAAACAGTATTGAGAACTTCGGACGTAAGATCCTCAGACATGGTGTATAATGGTAGTATAGCTGCTGATTCAAATATAGAATGGCTTGATCATTCTGCTGCTAAGGAGAATTTATTTGTTATTATTAATTTAGGTAGTGCTTGGTTACCAGTAAAATCACCTTATATTTATAACTATAATGCTACAAATTTAAATCTTAAAAATAAAATAGAATTAGAAAAGTATCAAGTGCCAAATAATTTTGGTGGTTTTAATTATTTTGATGCAGAACCATATTTTGTTTTTAGTAATTCCACAGGAAATGCGATTTATATAATGACAAAAGCTAGGGGGGCGGGCTTAGTAAATGAATGGGCTATTCAAAAGATTGCTGTTAATTAGTATAAATAAGTATTTCTTATAAATTTTAAGCATAATTTACTTCATAATATAATTAACTAAAAATTACATTTTTAATTAATTATATTATGAAGTAATTGAGTATTTTGTATTCATTTTAAGTTGTTAATAATTATGAAAATAAAAACAGTTGTTATTCTTATTATTTGCATTCCTTCTTTAGGTTATTCTCAAATACATAATTTACTTAGAGGTAAAGTAATGTTTCAAAATTTCGTTTTAGAAAATGTAGATGTCATCAATAAGACAACTTTTACCAATACTAAAACAAACGAAAAAGGAGAGTTTGTCTTGCCTGTTAGTGTAAATGATAGTATTCTTTTTTATAGCAAAGATTTTATATTGAAAGGTATCAAGCTGAGTTCAGAGGATATTGAAAAAAATAATATGGTGATCCTAATTGATAAAAAACCTGAAGAGTTGAAGGAAGTTATCATTCATCAAATTAATGTAGATTGGAAATTTGATAAAAAATGGGAAGAGTCCAAGAGAGATGAAGTAACCTTGTATCGAAATGAAAATAAAATAAAAAACCCTGGAGTTAACGACGGAAGTATTGATAAGCCACTTGATTTAATCAAAGTTGGTAAGTTGCTTTTTGGTGGTTTGTTTAAACATAAAAAAGAAGGGGGTGTTGAGGTAAATTTTAAAACAACAGCCGTATATCGTTTTGATCAAAAGTTTTATACCGAAACATTAAAATTAAAAAAAGAAGAAATCGGTCCATTTCTTGATTTCTGTGATTTTGATCCCGAATCAAAAATAATGTTATCCAATAATTCGAACCAACTTATATTTATGGAATATCTTTATAAAAAAAATAAGGAATTCAAAAAACTTCATGGGCAGGAATAATTTTTTAGTGAATTCTATTTTGTACTATTATTTCACTTTCAGTAAGTAGCTCATACTTTTAAGTAGTTGTAAAATTCATTAGTAAAATGTTATCTTTTTTATTTGATGATTATTACTTATTCAACCACCAAATACTTCCATTCAATACTGTTGCAAAACTAACCCAAGCTAAATATGGCAAGAACAAATAGCCTGAAATTTTATTGATTTTGGAAAATTGTAGATAAGTCTCATAAATGAATAGCCAAAGGATAATAATTTCTAATCCAGCCAACAACGGATTTTGGAGTCCAAAAAATAAATACGACCAAAGTGCATTTAAACCCAACTGAATAGCAAAGACAGTCAAAGCTTTTTTGACAATTTCTTGCTCATATTCAATACGATCCCAAACCAAACCTGCTGCAATTCCCATCATAATGTATAACATGCTCCAAACAGGTGCGAAAATCCAGTTTGGTGGGTTGAAAATTGGTTTTGTCAAAGTAGGATACCAGGTTGTGATCGCGCTGCGGGTTACTGTTCCAGAAAGATAGCCAATAGCCAAACAGGTAACTACGATGCAAAGGATTTTACTTATTTTATTCATGAGATAGTATTTTCGAAAGCCAAATTTAATCAAATTTATGCAAGTAATAAATCAAATTGACATAATACGGATGGCACAAAAAAAGTATCTTTGCTTAAAAATTGACTTTCATGTTTTTAGATACTGATTTTATCCCATCGAAATATTCTCAAACTATTGAAAATGGAAATTTTCAATGGACAGCACCCAGTAATATTGCCTTAGTGAAATATTGGGGTAAAAAGGAAAATCAAATTCCAGCTAATCCATCTGTAAGTTTTACTTTGAACAATTGTAAAACGATTACCAAACTAGCTTTCGTTAAAAAAGTAAGTTTGTCTGATGAATCTTTTTCATTTGATTTGCTTTTTGATGGTAATCCAAAAGAAGATTTCAAGCCGAAAATCAATAATTTTTTTGATCGAATAGCAATTTATTTACCATTTTTGAAAGACTATCATTTTACCATTGATACCGAAAACACCTTTCCGCATAGCTCCGGAATTGCTTCTTCAGCCTCAGGTATGGCAGCTTTGGCAATGAATTTAATGAGTTTGGAGAGAGCCTTAGATCCTGAAATGTCCGATGATTATTTTTATCAAAAAGCCTCTTTCTTGGCGCGTTTGGGTTCGGGTAGTGCTTGTCGAAGCGTAAAAGGACAAGTAGTAGTGTGGGGAAATCAAACTAATGTCAAAGGGAGTTCAGATTTATATGGTGTAGAGTATCCGTATGCAATTCACGACGTTTTCAAAGGTTTTCAAGATACTATTCTTTTAGTAGACAAAGGAGAAAAACAAGTTTCGAGTACACTTGGGCATGATTTAATGCACAACCATCCGTATGCCGAAAGACGTTTTGCGCAAGCACATGAAAATTTAAATAAATTAATTTCAATTTTCCAAAATGGAGATTTAGATGAATTTATAAAAGTAGTTGAAAGCGAAGCCTTGACTTTACATGCTATGATGATGACCTCAATGCCGTATTTTATTTTAATGAAGCCAAATACATTAGAGATCATCAATGCGATTTGGAAATTTAGAGAAAACACAAAAACACCAGTTTGTTTCACCCTAGATGCAGGAGCAAATGTGCATGTTCTGTATCCAGTAAATGAGAAAGAGAGAGTATTGCAATTTATTAAAGACGAATTAGTTGGCTATTGTCAAAATGGTCAGTACCTTTGTGATCAAATTGGAAATGGCGCGCTCCAAGTCTAATTTTTCATATCTTTACAGATTGATTTTTTAGTTATGGATATTCAATTAGAAAAGTTAGAGAAAATTAGGCAGTTGTTGTAGGTCAATGACGAAACAATTATTGCATCAATTAAAAAAGTTTTCACACGAGAACCTAAAAATTGGTGGGATGATTTGAGTGAATTGCAGAAAGAAGAGATTCAGTTATCATTGCTAGAGGCGGAGAAAGGGAGGTATTCTGATTTTGATGAATTTATAACTCCTTATCTCGGTAAATGAGAAAGGCTGTGATAACTGATAGGACTAAAAGAGATATTGCTGAGGCTTTGGCTTATTTAGAAGAGAATTGGAATAAAAAAGTACAAGTCAGGTTTGCAACCAAATTGTATGAAAATATAAAAAGGATTACGTGAAATCCAGATTTGTTTCCAATTTCGTTTCATAATAAAAAGTTCGGAAATGTGTGATGTTAAAAAAAAGTAGCTTTTTCTTTGCTTTTTCAAAATAAAAGGTAATCATTTGGGCTCTTTTCGATACCAGATAAGACCTAAATAAGATTAATAAAATAATTACCAAGCCCAAATTGCTAATTTAAAAAATATATGAAAGGACCTTTATTTTACTCAAAAATATTACTCTTTGGAGAATACGGAATTATTCGTGACTCAAAAGGGCTTTCGATACCTTATAATTTTTACAATGGAGCTTTGAAGAGAGACGAAAATGCATCTCTAGAAGCTATTGCGTCCAATCAAAGTTTACAGCGTTTTGCTACTTATCTAGAAAATTTACAGATTGAGCAACCAGAATTGGTTATTTTTGATTTGAATGCTTTGAAAAGTGATGTTGATACAGGTATGTATTTTGATTCTAGTATTCCACAAGGTTATGGAGTTGGTAGCAGTGGTGCTCTTGTAGCAGCGATTTACGATAAATATGCGCAAGATAAAATCACAGTTTTAGAAAACTTAACTCGTGAAAAATTATTGCAATTGAAGAATATATTCTCCCAAATGGAAAGCTTTTTCCACGGTAAGAGTTCAGGACTTGATCCTTTGAATAGTTATTTGAGTATTCCGATTTTAATTAATTCCAAAGATAATATAGAAGCAACTGGGATTCCAAATCAAAGTTTTGACGGGAAAGGAGCGGTATTTTTATTGGATTCCGGGATTGTGGGAGAGACAGCTCCAATGGTGAATATTTTTATGGAAAACTTGAAAGACAAAGGGTTTCGTGCCATGTTAAAGAACCAATTTGTAAAACATACTGATGCTTGCGTAGAGAATTTTCTTGGCGGCGATATGAAGTCTTTATTTGCTAATACCAAGAAATTATCAAAAGTTGTTTTGAATCATTTTAAACCAATGATTCCAGAACAATTTCACTTGCTCTGGCAACACGGAATAGATACCAACGATTATTACTTGAAATTGTGTGGTTCTGGTGGAGGTGGTTATATTTTGGGTTTTACCGAAGATTTAGAACGCGCCAAAGCTTCTTTAAAAGATTATAAATTAGAAGTCGTTTATCAATTTTAAGATTAGTTTTTAAATAAAATTAATATACTTCTATTCTGTATTTATTGCATACGAACAAATTGGACTATTAAAAAAAATGCTCAGTAGAAAACAAAGGCTATTATTGAAAAAAATCCTGAGTCTGTTCTCTGTAGTAAGAGGGTACAATATTCCGGTAATCATTTTGGCGCAGTATTTATCGGCAATTTTTATTTTAGCACCAGAGAAAAGGGCATTAGATATTTTGTTTGATGGCGATTTATTTCTTTTAGTTTTTGCTTCTGCAATTACCATCGCTTCGGGTTATATTATTAATAATTTTTATGATAGCCAAAAAGATTTAATCAACCGACCAAACAAATCGATGTTGGATCGTTTGGTTAGTCAAGCTACAAAATTGAAAGTATATTTTGGATTAAATTTTCTAGCAGCTGCCATGGCATTGTTGGTGTCTTGGAAAGTTTTTCTTTTCTTTTCAACTTATATTTTTATGATTTGGTTTTATTCTCATAAAATAAAAAAGTATGCAGTAGTTGGTAATCTTACGGCTACCTTTATGGCTGTAATTCCTTTTTTTGCCATCACCTTGCATTATTATTATAATTTAAGTTTCGAAGAAATTATTAGCTATAGATCTCATTTTGCGGTGATTTTTGCACATGCTGCTTTTTTATCTTTATTACTCTTAATTAGAGAGATGATAAAAGATTTAGAAAATATCAAAGGGGATTTAGCTAATGATTACCGTACTATTCCAATTCGTTTTGGAGTTGCTGTATCAAAAAAAATCATTACTATGTTGGTTGTTTTGACCATTTTCCCTGTGTACCTCTTAGTTGCTATTTATGAGGTCGGGTATATGGATATTTATTTTTATATAGCATTGATCATCTTAATCTTCTTTTTGATGTATTTGTGGAAAGCTACGTCCAAAGAACAATATCTGGTACTGCACAACATCCTGAAGTTTCTTATTGTTTCGGGAGTATTTTGTATCGTGTTAATAGATCCTTCGGTTTTGTACAATGGTAAAAGGTGGATTCTAGCAAGTTAATATATTTTCAAAACGCCATTCGAGTAGCCTGTAAAACTTAACATAATCCGTTATTGATTTAACGGTATAAGTAAATGCATTCTTTGTCTTTTTCTGTATTTTTACAATATGATAAGGAATGAAATGCAAACAGTGACTTATGAGGGTATTAAAAAAAATGCTGAAACTAGGGAGTTAGTAAATGATTTTTTGGTGGTCGAAGCTCCTCTGGAAATTAGTATTAACCAAAGTCCGTTTACAGTTGTAATGAGAACGCCTGGAAATGATTTTGACCTCATTCGAGGATTACTTTATGTTGAAGATATTTACAGAAATACGGGTGAACTTCTGATGAAAATCATTTCTGAAACGCCAAATGGCTTCACTAAAATTGAAGTGACTATTCCAGAAGATCAAATAGGAATTGGTTATCTCAATAAAAGATCTTTATTATCGGTTTCTTCGTGTGGCATTTGCGGTAAACAGCAGCTAGAAGATTTTGATAGCCCAAAAACCAAACTAGCAAAACAGCCTTCACTCAATTTAAACAAACTACCCGAAATGTTTGCCTTGATGACGGCCAATCAAAAAACTTTTAGTTTAACAGGAGGGTCTCATGCAGCTACTATTTTTGATGCTAAGTATCAAATGATAGTACTCAAGGAAGATATTGGTCGGCATAATGCGGTCGATAAATGTGTGGGAGCATTGATTCAATCACAACAATTAAAAAAAGGCATATTTTTACTAGTAAGCGGGAGGGTTTCTTATGAAATTATAACTAAGGCTTTCTTTGCAAAAATAGGGACAATTGTAGCCGTTTCAGCCTGTTCTTCTCTGGCGGTTGATTATGCTAAGGAATTCGGAATCTGTTTAATTGGGTTCTCTAGAGATAACAAAGCAACCATTTATTCAAACCCATAGGGATCACCAAGATTTGATTGAATATAAAAAATACTATCATTATGATAAAGAAAACAATAGCGCAACCACCAGAAAAACTAACAGGAATTGAAGAAATTGAAGTTCCACATTCTGCCGTAGGATTTAAAGCGATTAAATCTGCTTTGACATATATTAAGGATGAGGTTGGAATTATAAAAGGTATAGGTTTACTGGCAAAACTAAATCAAAAAGATGGTTTTGATTGTCCAGGATGTGCTTGGCCAGATCCAGATGAAAAACGTTCTTTCTTGGCAGAGTATTGCGAGAACGGTGCCAAAGCAGTAGCTGAAGAAGCAACCAAAAACCGAGTTTCTCCAGGGTTTTTTGCTTTGCATAGCATCAATGAATTAGGGCAATTATCCGATTATGAGCTAGGGAAGAAAGGTCGTATCACACATCCTATGTACTTGCGTGAGGGTGCAACTCATTACGAAGCAATTCCTTGGGAGGATGCGTTCCAATTAATAGGTAAAACATTGAACGGTTTGGACTCCCCAGATGAGGCCATTTTTTATACTTCGGGACGTACTAGTAATGAAGCGGCGTATTTGTACCAATTATTTGTCCGTCAATTTGGGACCAATAATTTGCCTGATTGCTCCAATATGTGCCATGAATCAAGTGGTTCTGCATTGGGTGAGACTTTGGGAATAGGGAAGGGTTCTGTGACGCTAGATGATTTTAAACATGCCGATTTGGTTATTGTCATGGGGCAAAACCCAGGGACCAATCATCCTAGAATGTTAACAGCTTTAGGTGAAACAAAACATCATGGTGGGAAAATCATGAGTGTAAATCCATTACCAGAAGTGGGTCTGAAAAATTTCATCGAACCACAAAATCCATTAAAGTGGTTGGGAAGTGGTACAGATTTATCCGATTTGTTTTTGCAGGTAAAGATTAACGGAGACGTTGCACTCTTGAAAGCAATATTGTTGTTGCTTCTCCAAAAAGAAAAAGCCAATCCTGGGACCGTATTCGATCAAGAATTCATAGCTAAACAAACACAAGGATACGACGTCTTTATAGCCGACTTAGAAAAGTATAAGGTAACAGAACTGGTAGCGCAAACAGGACTAACATACGAAGAAGTAATTGAAGCTGCTGAAATGATTGCCGATAATAAAAAAATTATAGTCTGTTGGGCAATGGGTTTGACACAACATAAAAATGGAGTAGATAACATTCGCGAAGTGGTGAATTTATTATTACTCAAAGGAAGCATCGGAAAAAAAGGTGCAGGAACTTGTCCTGTACGTGGTCATTCCAATGTACAAGGTGATCGTACGATGGGGATTTGGGAAAAAGCACCAGAATCATTTTTAGCTGCTTTAGATAATTATTTTGATTTTAATGCGCCTCGCAAACAGGGTCATGATGTAATTGAATCAATCGAGGCAATGCACAAAAAAAAGGCACATTTCTTTCTCGGAATGGGTGGAAATTTTATATCTGCCACACCCGATACGGAAGTCACTGCTCAAGCATTACGAAATTGCGATTTAACGGTTCATATTTCGACCAAAATTAATCGTTCCCATTTGATTCACGGCAAAGAAGCGCTAATTTTACCCTGCTTGGGTCGCACCGAAATTGATGCTCAGGCTAGTGGCGACCAGTTTGTAACTGTCGAAAACTCCATGGGGGTGATTTCCAAATCAGTGGGGATTCTAGAGCCATTGTCAGAATTCTTAAAAAGTGAAACGGCTATTGTTGCAGGAATAGCAAAAGCTACCGTAAAAAATTCTATGGTAAATTGGGAAGCAATGGCAGGAAATTATGATTTGATTCGAGAGGCAATCGAAGCCACCATTCCAGGATTTACTCAATTTAATAAACGCGTTCGCATACCTGGTGGATTTTATTTGCCAAACAATGCGCGTGAAAATGATTTTAGCAGTACCAATACCGGAAAAGCCAATTTCACAATTAACGAACCTTCAGATATTATACTAGAAAAAGGGCAGTATATAATGATGACCATACGTACGCACGACCAGTACAACACAACTATTTATGGGCTAAACGACCGTTATCGTGGTATTCTAAACGAGCGTCGAGTCGTATTTATGAATCAACAAGATATAGATGAAGCTGGGTTAAAGAAAGATGATTTAGTCAATTTAGTAAGTCACTTTGAGGGGCAAGAGCGCTTAGCCGAAAAATTTATCGTCATTCCTTATAGTATCCCGAGGTATTGCACGGCGACCTATTTTCCAGAGACAAACGTTCTCGTACCCCTACATAGCAAAGCCCGAATAAGCAATACACCAACATCCAAGACTGTTATCATCACCATACATAAAAGGAAGTAGAGGATTATCATGCGCCAATTCTAGCTATTCCTTTTAGTCCTCTTTCAAAACGCTTTTTCTACAAGGTCACAGCAGGAGCTTCCTTTGATCGCTCTGCTGCTTCCATAAAAAATAGCGTTTTATCTTTCGGGGCTACCGCTACTATCTGGGGCAGACAGTTTGGGTATATCATCGTTTTGGTACCTGTTGTTTTAAAGATTGTCATTGTGTGTCTTAATCCAGTAAAAGCAGTCGGTCGTTTTATTGTTTTTTAGTTAAGTATTTAGCTATGTGTAAGTTAAATAAGTATTTGTTCAGTAGCCTTGTTCATCGCTATTCCTAAAGAGTGTTTTGTAAGTTCTCAGTTTATGAAGAAATCCCTAAAGTTAAAGTACGAAGATGACTGTGAAAAAGATATTTTGTGCGAATATCTATTATTTCCTTGTGTTGACTAGGTATGGAATTACTGTTTATAGGAATTGGGTAACTTGCTTCTATGCTTAATTTTCATTCCTGTGTATGCGAGATAATGGTAGAAATTAGTAAGAATGTCAATAGTAGTTTGTGTTTCATCTTTATTGGTCCCAAAAATAGTTAAAACTATGTACTTTAGTGCATTTCGCTTTTAGCTTCTAAAAATGTACTTTTGAGATATGGATTTTCAAAGAG
>NZ_JAOQMX010000040.1 GCF_025960985.1 Flavobacterium psychraerolatum
ATTAGATTTAAATATAAGAAAAAAGGAGTAGAAATCCATAGATATCTACTCCTTTTTATGTGTCAATTTATTAGAAAGACTTTTTCAGTGCCCTCGAAGATATCTAAAGGTCTTTTTTTATAATAAAACAATTCTTAGAACCCATAGTTTAAGCCTAGTCCAATTACTTGACGTGTTTGAAATCCTGCAAAGGTGTTGTCATCATAAATAGTTTGGTAAGCAAAATTGGTAGATAAGAACTTGTTGATTTTCATGTTTATATTCAACGTATAATCAATATCAACATTTTTTGGTCTGTCTAAATAATTGGAATATAAATTCAAAATGTTTTCCACAGTTACATTTTCCGCAATTTTAAACTTGTAATATCCATTGATTGCAGTTCCAAATTCATAACGTGTAGTTTGTCCTTGTAAAACACCAAAAGAAGATCCTAACAGTGTAAATTGACGATCTACAACTATCAATTTTGAAGATAAAGGGGCAAAGTTAAATTTTAAATTATCACTTTTTTTCCATAACATACCTGGTCCAAATTGAAAATAAGCAGGAGAAAAGAAGTGGGAAGTTCTAATCCCTGTAGTGGCATCAAATCCAGAGTCAAATTGAGTTTTGAAGTTCAAAAAAGCAGAATAATACCAATATCCAGCAGCTTTTTTTCCTAATAATGTATTGTAAACTAATCTATCATCAGACTTCTTCACATCATCACCTTTAATTTTGGTCAAACCATAACCAGCGATTACTTTGTTGTCCCAATTCCAACTATTTTTTTTATAATTAAAATCATAATTCAATCCAATATTTCCAGAAACATTACTTTGACCACCGGCAGTCCAATTGGTAAAAGTTGCTTGATTGGCCAAAAAGGTAAAAATTCCTTTTGTAACCCATCCATTAGGTTTTTCTACTATTAAATTTGCTGCTGCCTCTTCATTTTTTTTAAGCAATTCTTTTTCATTTGCTTGAGAGAACACACTGCTAAATGTTAATGCAAATACAGCAGTAAGTAAAATCTTTTTCATTTTGTTTTATTTATGATTTTTCATTTGCAAAGGTAATCATACAATTGACTTATGCAAATCATAATAAAAATTGAATAAGAATGCTATTACTTATAGGCTAGTTGTCTTTTTCTTGAATAAGGGTACGGCAGAACAAGCTTCGCCATACATGATGCTACGAGCATAAGGTTGTAAATAGTGTGCTGCTAGTACATAAGCTCTTGTAGGTACTGGTTTTTTTGAACATCCTTTAATAATAACGGCTTTGTTTGTAAAAATAGAATAATCAATCTTTGGCAATATTTCCTCGTATAAAGATGCGTCCAAATCGGCTATGGTTCCATCTACAATTTTCTTTGCAAAAGGAGCGAGCTGAATAGCAACAAGAATAGATGCCCATGCAGGAACGATAGCGTCTGTACTACAATGAATTGCAACTAGTTGGTCTTGGTACTGTGTCCAATTGTAGTTTTTAAGGCTTTCTCTAAAGTCTTTTTCTCTTAATAGAAAACCTTCTATTAACCATTGTGAAATATCAATTTGCACACGTTGTCCTTTTGGATAGTAATCTTCCAAATCAAAAACCTCCAATTTGCTATCTGCTACTTTGTTGATTATTTCGTCCATTTTTTTGTTTTCAATTTTAGTAGTCAGTTGCCGTAAGCAGTACGAAGAGTAACTGCAAACGGTAACTGCAAACTGATTACTAATTCTTATAGCATTCCAAGTTCTAGTTTAGCTTCTTCGCTCATCAAGTCTTTGCTCCATGGTGGATCAAAAGTAATTTCTACTTCGGCATCCTTAATGTGCTCAATTGATTTTACTTTGTCTTCAACTTCTCTAGGTAAACTTTCTGCAACTGGGCAGTTTGGAGAAGTCAAAGTCATTAATATTTTTACTTCGAAATCGGTGTTTACCATTACATCGTATATTAATCCCAATTCGTAAATATCTACAGGAATCTCTGGATCATAGATGGTTTTTAATTTTTTTACGATCGCTTCTCCTAATTCGTTGGTGTCTATTTGTTGTTCCATTTTTATTTTATTTGTGTTTTTAAACCATATTAGAATTATATTTTCTTCTTAACCATATAAGAAATATAAGAACATATAAGTGTTTTTGCTTTTAAAGAGATATAAGCTTATTTATTCCTCTTTTAGTGCACTATATCTATTATTGACATACGTTTTTTGACCATGGTCAAAAATATTTGTAACATTAAAGTTAATCATTAATCCTATCGAAGAATCCAAAAGGTTCATGTATGACATTAATTTTGCAACATGAAACGGTATAATTTTATCAGTTGCTTTTAGTTCAACTACTAGACAATTTTCGACAAATAAATCACATCTTAAATTGGATTCTAAACTTAAACCTTTGTAATCTATTGGAATTGTAAGTTCTGTCTGAAAATGTATTCCTCTTAGAGTTAATTCATGAATCATGCATTTGGGATAAATACTTTCTAGTAATCCAGGACCTAATTGTTTATGGACTTCAATGGCTGCTCCATTTACAGTATAAACTAAATTCTTCAATGTTTTCTTAGTAACCATAATAGTAGTAGATGTTGATGATATTACTAAAGTAAGAATTTTTATGTAATTGAATTCCAGTCAATAACTTACATGTTCTTGATTAATGGCTTCTCTTAAATGTTCTTACATTTCTTATATGGTTTAAAGAAACTTACAAGTATCTATTTCTTAGCATCAAATGCCAATGCATACATTTTTATATTCTTAATCATCGAAACCAGTCCGTTTGCACGAGTAGGTGAAAGGTGTTCTTTTAATCCGATTTTGTCAATAAAATCCATGTCGGCATTGAGGATGTCAATAGCAGATTGATTGGAGAATGTACGGATTAAAATGGCGATTATTCCTTTGGTCAAAATAGCATCGCTATCTGCTGTAAAGACCACTTTATCATGATTTTGTTCACCTTGCAACCACACTTTGGATTGACATCCTTTGATTAAATTGCTATCGTTTTTATTTTCTTCGGCAATTAGAGGTAATTTTTTCCCAAGGTCGATGATGTATTCATAACGTTCCATCCAATCATCAAACATTGAAAATTCATCTACGATCTCGTCTTGTATTTCTTTAATTTTCATTGTCTTGTTTTGTAAATGAATTGATTTTATTTACTATTTCTTTTATCTCGGCTGGTGGGTAACCATGGTCAAAACTAGCCGACTGATATTCTTTTCCTCTGTAATTAATTTTTAAATTAGCGATAGCCGCTCCGTCATAAAATCGTTTTTCTGTAGGTGCTTTTAATGTCGAAAGTTCCTCTAGTTTTACTTTTTGGAATAATACTACTAATTCGTTCCAGTCATTTTCAGAGAGAATAATAGTCCTTGCTTTCTCATTGCCAGAACGATCATTGGTAATAGAAATTAATTTGTTTTCTACTTTTATTTTCTGATAGAAGCCTCTTGTATTAGCAACATATTCAATTACAGTTTTTTTCAGGTCTTGCTCTTGCTGTGTACTATCTTGGCAACCTTTGGACATAAACAAACTGAATAATAATATCGCTAGTGTTTTCATATAAATTAATTAAGACAACATGATTTGCGCTTTTTTTATGGCTGCTACTAGAATGTCAATTTCTTCTTTGGTATTGTAAAACGAAAATGAAGCACGAATCGTGCCTGGAATTCCGTAATAACTCATTATCGGTTGTGCGCAATGGTGACCGGTACGTACAGCAATTCCCAATTTATCAATAATAGTCCCAATGTCATAAGGATGAATTCCTTCAATGTTGAAAGAGATCACAGAGGTTTTGTTTTCAGATGTACCAAAAATACGTAGACCTTCTATTTCTAGGAGTTTCTCTGTTCCGTATTCTAGCAAAGCTAACTCTTGTTCTTGTATATTGTCAAAACCAACTTCATTCATATAATCAATGGCAGTTCCTAAAACAATTCCACCAGCAATATTTGGTGTCCCTGCTTCAAATTTATGAGGCAATTCTGCATAAGTTGTTTTTTCAAAAGAGACCTCTTTAATCATCTCACCACCACCTTGATAAGGAGGTAACTTATTCAGCCAAGCCTCTTTTCCGTATAGAATTCCTGTTCCTGTTGGGCCACACATTTTGTGACCAGAAAACACATAGAAATCACAATCCAAAGCTTGAACGTCCGGTTTTAAATGTGGTACTGCTTGCGCACCATCAATTAATATTGCAGCTCCAACTTCATGTGCTTTTTGAATCATATACTCAATAGGGTTAATTGTTCCCAATGCATTTGATATATGATTTACGGTCACAATTTTGGTTTTATCCGACAGTAAGGCATCGTATTCACTCATAATGAGTTCACCAGCCTCGTTCATCGGAATCACTTTGAGAGTTGCTCCTGTTTTTTCGCAAAGCATTTGCCAAGGTACAATATTGCTATGATGCTCTATTGATGAAACAAGCACTTCGTCACCTGGTTTTAAAATCGAGGCAAAACCATTGGTAATCAAATTAATTCCAAAAGTAGTTCCCGAAGTAAATAAAACTTCGTGACTGTGCTTGGCATTTATATGGTTTTGTATTTTACTACGTGATTCCTCATACGCATCGGTAGCTAATTGACTTAGTGTGTGGACACCGCGGTGAATATTGGCATTGATTTCTTGATAATATTGGGCTATAGCATCAATTACCACTTGAGGTTTTTGTGAGGTAGCGCCGTTATCGAAGTATACTAAAGGTTTCCCGTTTACTTTTTGAGAGAGAATAGGAAAATCGGATCTTATTTTTTGAATGTCTAACATAGTTATTTAGAAAAAATCTAAATACAAAAGTACTAAATCTAAATTGGATTTTATGGAAATTGGAAATTTTTTAGGATTTGTTAACGGGTAAATTTGGAATAAAATTACGAATAGTTACTTTTTAGTATAAAGTTCCTTTTTTTTAAGTTTATCGTTAATGTAAAAGTCACAGAAGCTTGTTTAATTATGTATTTAATTCTTTAAATTGCAATCTAAAACTTCGGGAGTATGAAAAAAATTTTTTCGTTTTTGGCTGTGACATCACTTGCAATTATTGGTTATTTTGGATGGAAAACCTATCCAAAAATCGACTTGATTTCTGGATTTGCTGCCAAGAGTGTGGCTTCGGGGCATTTTATAGATCAACGTTCATTGGATGTTATCGAAGACCAAGACAACGATCTAAAATTGGTTGATTGGGCTACAAATACCATCAATCAGACCGGTAAATTTGCTACAGCATCAGTGAAAGGTCTGAAAGAACGCAAAGCAATCTATCGTGAAGGGATAGGAGTGACTTTGATTAATGATGATTTTGATATTTCAAAGCCATATTTAGTTCCAAAAAGGCTCAAAAGTAAAATGGGATTGTATCCTTACGGTGATACAAAACCTAGTGATACACTATTTTCGAACGTAGATTATAATACTTTAAATGCAGCTGTAGTCAACGCTTTTGATGTATCGAATGAAAAAGTGAAGCGCAGTCGTGCCGTTGTTGTTATTTATAAGGATAGAATCATAGCCGAAAAATATGCACCTGGATTTACTGAAAGAAGTAAAATATTAGGTTGGTCTATGACCAAAAGTATTACAGGTGCTGTTTTTGGTGTTTTGACGCAACAAGGGAAATATGATATTTACAAACCAGCTCCGATTGAAGAGTGGCAGAAAGACGATCGCAAAAAGATAACGACCAATGATTTGCTCCACATGAATTCAGGTTTGGAATGGCTTGAGGAATATACTAGCATTTGTGATGCGACCAAAATGCTTTTTCAGGCGGAAGATATGGGGAGTGTGCAGTTAGAAAAGCCAGTTGCCTTCCAACCCAATACACATTGGAATTACTCTTCGGGAACAACAAATTTATTGTCTAAGATTTTACGTGGACAGTTTAAGACCCACCAAGAGTATTTGGATTTTTGGTACACAAATCTGATTGATAAAATCGGCATGCGTTCGATGATTATCGAAACAGATATGACAGGAAATTATGTAGGTTCTTCGTATGGATGGGCGACTGCGCGTGATTGGGGAAAATTTGGTTTGCTTTATCTGCATCAAGGAAATTGGAATGGTGAACAAATACTATCACCAGAATGGGTAAAATATACAAGAACACCCACGGCGACTTCAAACGGGCGTTATGGAGCACAATTTTGGCTAAATGCTGGAGGTTATTTTCCAGATGTGCCGAGAGATATGTATTATTGCAGTGGTTTTCAGGGGCAAATGGTAGCAATAATTCCTTCTCGCGACATGGTGATCGTACACATGGGGCTTAAAGGGAATGAAAACGGTTTTGACTTTAATGGATTCTTGAAAGAAGTACTTGCAGCTGTGAAATAGTACTTATGAAAATATATATGGTTAATAGCCCTGATGGCAGCGGCATCCTTTTTTGTGGTTCTTTTTTTGAACCACAAAAAAGATACAGCGGACAGCAGGAGGAGACTTGATCTGGAAAAGGATCGTGTGCTCCAAAAACTTTTAAACTATTTTTAGAATTCGATTCTTCTTTTTTCGGTGTTGCTTTTTATCGCAGCTTCGATAATTTTCATAACGTCGATACCTTCTTGAGCGGTAACGGGCTCGATGCTGTTGGTGGTAATCGATTGATACATGCCATCAAAATAATCGTAATAATTACCTTGTAGCGTTGGAATGTTTTTTCGAATGATTTCCCCATCAATTTCGGTGTGCAGCAATCCTTCAAGGTTAGTGTCTTCGGTTCCCCAAGTGGTCAAATTTGGTTTTTTACTAATTTTCAATTCATCTTCTTGTACATCGCCACGAGCCTTAAAAAAGGAGCCTTTTTTACCTTGTAAAATATAAGACGGAATCATTTCGCGATTGAAGAAGCCCGCTTTCAAACGAACTCTAAAATCGGGGTAAAACAAGCAAATATCCAGTGAATCATCAATAAGTGATTGCTCTCGTGTGATGCGTATGTCTGCATGTACGGCTTGGGGAAACCCAAACAAAAACAAAGCTTGGTCAATTAAATGAGGTCCAAGATCTTTCAAAATTCCGGAGCCGTCGTTCACAGATTCTTTATGTGCTTTTTGGCTCAATGTAGGTGTATAGCGGTCAAAATGAAATTCAGCATCCACCAATTTACCAAGAACACCATCATCTTTGATTTTTTTGACGGTTTTGAAATCACTATCCCATCTTCGATTTTGAAAAACACAAAGTTTCAGTCCTTTTTCTATGGCCAAAGCTTTTAGTTCTTCTGCTTCGGCAACCGTTGTAGTAAATGCTTTTTCAACAATGGCATGTTTTCCTGCTAGCAAAACTTTTTTGGCGTACTCAAAATGGGTGTCGATTGGCGTATTTACAACGATAAGTTCGGCATCACTTGCAAGCACATCTTCAAGAGTTGGATAGCTTATGACCTCAGGATAGTCGGCTTGGATAAGTTTTTTGGAGCGTTCCCATGCGCCCAAAAGTTCAAAACCAGGATGTAATTCAAGAAATGGTGCATGAAAAACTTTTCCAGACATTCCGTAGGATAGTAGCGCAGTTTTTATAGTTCGCATGGTTTATTATTTTAATTGAGCACGTTCATATTGTTTTGGCCAAGCAAGGTCGTCTTGCAATTCTTGTGCAAATTGCTGTGGTAAATTCGGGTTTCTTAGCGATGCTCTAGCAAACATGACTAAATCTGCTTGGTGGTTGGTTAAAATATCTTCTGCTTGTTTTGCTTCTGTGATTAATCCCACGGCGCTGACTAGGATTCCTGTTTCTTTTTTTATTTTCTCTGCAAACGAAACTTGATACATTGGGGCTACAGGAATTTTTTGATGTGAAACGGCACCTCCTGTAGAAACGTCAATCAAATCGACACCTTTGTCTTTTAGGATTTGGCTCAATTGAACCGATTCTTCTATCGACCAGCCGCCTTCTGCCCAGTCTGTTGCCGAGATACGTACAAATAATGGCAAGTCTGACGGCCATTCAGATTGTACAGCTGCTATTGTTTCTAGGGTAAAACGAATGCGGTTTTCAAAGCTTCCACCATATTCATCAGTTCTCAAATTAGAGAGCGGTGATAAAAATTCATGAATCAAATAGCCGTGTGCGGCATGAATTTCGAGTACTTCATAGCCTGCAAGCAAAGCTCTTTTGGTGGCCGATTTGAAGGCTTGAACAATATGTTGAATTTGATCTTTGTCCAAAGCACTAGGTTCGGTTTCGTTTTGGGTAAAAGCAATGGCAGATGGAGCGACTGTTTTCCAGCCACCTTGTGAAGAGTCAAGCTGTAGATGACCTGCCCATGGTGCTGCGTGACTTGCTTTGCGACCTGCGTGTGCAAGTTGAATACCTGGAACACAATTTTGTGATCGTATAAAAGTGGTAATCTCTTTTAGTTTTTCTATTTGTTCCTCTTTCCATAAACCCAGATCCTCAGGAGAGATACGGCCTTCGGGCAGTACAGACGTTGCTTCTTGAATGATAAGTCCAGCGCCACCACTAGCTCGACTGCCTAGGTGTACCAAATGCCAATTTGTAGCAAAGCCATCAATGGCAGAGTATTGACACATTGGTGAGATTACAATTCTATTTTTGAATGTTATTTTTTTGATGCTAAAGGGCGAAAATAATTGGGACATATTTTTGGCAATATTTTTGAGTTAAAAAAAGACACTTGTATCGTAACGGTGTTTTAAAGGTAAAATTAAGGTATCTCGATTAGATGTAAATTTAATTTGAGGTAATTAACAAACATTTAAAACCTTATACGGTATTAATGCCAAAGTAATTGAATAGAAAAGCTTACTTTTGTGAGTTGAAAAAATGAATTAAAATTTTAAAATGGAATTATTTATCAAGCTTTCTCAATTTTTATTGAGCTTATCATTACTTATTATCCTTCACGAATTAGGACATTTTATTCCTGCTAAATTATTCAAAACCAGAGTCGAAAAATTTTATTTATTTTTTGATGTAAAATATTCATTGCTAAAGAAAAAAATTGGAGACACCGAATACGGAATCGGTTGGTTGCCTCTTGGTGGTTATGTGAAAATCTCTGGAATGATTGACGAGAGTATGGACAAAGAGCAAATGGCTTTACCGCCTCAACCTTGGGAATTTCGTTCAAAACCAGCTTGGCAACGTTTGATCATTATGTTGGGTGGGGTGACGGTCAATTTTATTTTGGCTTTTGTAATCTATATTGGTATGGCATTTACTTATGGTGATACCTATATCGCCATGGAAGACTTAAAAGATGGTTTGCTAATTGATAACCCTGTACTACAAAAAGCAGGTTTCCAGACTGGAGATAATATCGTTGCGGTTGATGGAGATAAAATTTCCAAATTTGACAATCAAATCAATATGAAAATCATCATGGGTCATAACGTTTTGATCGAAAGAAACGGTGCAGAAAAAAACATAGTGATGCCTAAAGATTTTATAGATCAATTGTCAAAAGTAGAGAAAGGGCAATTGGTTTCAATTCGTATGCCGTTTGTAATTGGTGCTGTTGCGGCAGGTTCTACCAATACCGCATTGCAACCCAAAGACATGATTTTGTCATTGAACGGTCAAAAAGTGAAATATTTTGATGAAGCCAAAACTATTTTGGAGGCTAATAAAAACAAAACTGTAGCAGCCATTGTTTTGCGTAATCAAAAAGAAACACCAGTATCGTTACAAATAGATGCTGACGGAAAGATAGGTGTTCAATTAGGTGGTTTAGGAATGGATTCTTTAGAAAAGTTAGGATACTATAAAGTACGCAAACAAGAATATACTTTTTTTGAAGCAATTCCAGTTGGGATAATGAAAGGGGAAGACCAGCTAATTGGGTATGGAAAACAATTGAAAATGATCTTTAATCCAGACACTGGAGCTTATAAACAAGTAGGTGGTTTTAAGGCGATATTTGATATTTTTCCGAGTACTTGGAGTTGGGAAGTATTTTGGTCATTGACGGCTTTATTATCGATTATGCTTGGAGTGATGAATTTATTACCTATTCCTGCACTAGACGGAGGACATGTAATGTTTTTATTATACGAAATGATAAGTGGTAAAAAACCATCAGATAAATTCTTAGAAAATGCACAAATGGTTGGTTTTGTTTTACTTATATCCTTACTATTGTTTGCTAACGGAAATGATATCTATAAGTCGATAATTGGGAAGTAAAAAATATTTAATTTTTTTTATTTTTTGCTTGCAGAAGTCAAATTTAGCCCTATCTTTGCAACCGCTTAGACAAACAAATACAACGTTCTTACTAAGCATATAAATATACCTGTACGCAATACAATATACAGTTTCCTTCTTAGCTCAGTTGGTTAGAGCATCTGACTGTTAATCAGAGGGTCCTTGGTTCGAGCCCAAGAGAGGGAGCTACAAAAAATCCAGTTTCTGAAACTGGATTTTTTAATTTTTACGGAGACGTATATCTCCTTTGTTGTACATATATAGTTTCCTTCTTAGCTCAGTTGGTTAGAGCATCTGACTGTTAATCAGAGGGTCCTTGGTTCGAGCCCAAGAGAGGGAGCAAATTAGAAAAGCCTGACAGTGATGTCGGGCTTTTTGCATTTATAAAAAGATATTCATGAATATAGTCTGCATTCTTTTTTAGAAAAACTAAATACGTTTTATACTGGGTTCACTGACTACCTAAAAGAAAGATTGCTATTTCATCAAAATGCTAAAGCTAGGGGGTGTTTGATTACAATGCAGATGATTGGTCTGTGTTCTTAACAATTGAAAGTATCTCAAGATTACATGGTTTAACTATTGAAGCTCACATGAAATTAATGAAAAGGCAGGGTTATATTCGAAATTTAAAAATATATCCTTAAATGATTGAAAAACTATACCAAATTATTTTGACTGTAAATCATAGTTCCGTTAGCTATCGGAATTGGTTCGAGCCAAAACAGGGAGCAAATAAAAAAAGCCATTCAACAAATTGAAGGGCTTTTTTGCTGGGTGAGCTCAATAATTTTTTTTAAAAAAATACTTAGACCAACTTCTTCAAACGCATCATAATTCCAATATGCATACCTTCATGAAAAACGTTAAAGCTAATTGCGTCAGCAAAGTTTTTAAGTACAAACCCTGTTGAGGTTTGGTATTCATTATAATTCACAAATAGACCGTTTTCAAAATCCTTTTCTGTTTGTACAATAGTAGCAACAAGTAAAGATTTAATTTCGGCAACCTCTGCTTCAGTCGCAGGAGCAGTAACCTCTGTACCTTTTTTATATCGTTCCATCAATTCATCCGAGATCTGCATCGGTAAACCCGAGAATTTATAGAGTAGCACTTGCTGCGTCACGACCATATGCGCGATATTCCAAATCAAATTATTGTGGTAACCCTCTGGAGTTGTGTTTAATTGCTCCAAAGTATAGTGCTCCAGAAATTGTCCTGCCAAATTTCGTTGTATTTTCAAAACCTCAAATAGTGAATCCTTCATCTGTTTTTTTTTATAAAAATACGCATTTTACGCCTTAAATAAGGTTACTTTGCAATTAGAAATTCCATTATCATGAACAAAATATATTATTTAGCCAGCTGCGACACCTGTCGAAAAATCATCAAAGCCTTACCCAAAGACCTTGACTTGGCGTACCACGACATCAAACAAAATCCGATTACAGAGGCCGATTTAGAGCAATTATACCAATTAGCAGGCAGCTACGAAGCACTTTTTAGTAAAAAAGCAGTTTTGTACAAAACCTTAAACTTAAAAGATAAATCCTTAACCGAGGCCGATTACAAAAAATACCTCCTAGAGCATTACACCTTTTTGAGTCGCCCAGTATTCGTAATAGAGGACCAAATATTCATAGGTAACACCCAGCCAAACATCCTCAAATTACACAAAAAATTAGGATTAGTGTAGATTAAAATTAAGATTATTTGGGCATGCCACCAGTAAACAAAGGGGCTTAATTTAGCAAGCGCTTACAAAGCCCCTTTGTTTACTGCTGCCGGGCTATCCATGCTACTTCGGTAGCTTATTACTATCCCTCACGCGGAGCAACTGTGGACTCACGCAATTTTTAACAAAGTACAAAAAATTATAAATTTAGGAGTTATATTCAAGGAAGAATTTTCCTTAATTTAGTAATATCGTTAATTAAAAATCCTAAATAATTTGGCATATTTCTGTCTAGATCCTATAAGTTTTTAAAACTTGAAATAAGCAGATAGAAAGAAAAAAGAGTAAATTTAAAAACACGCATTTTACCACCGTGTTTATGCTATGAATCTTTGTGTAACCCAATGTCAAAGCACGCCCAAAAAACTTTTTACGTATATTTGAACTTTCTTATAAAATAGTATGATACAATCAATGACAGGTTTTGGTAAAGCCACTTTACAATTACCGACCAAAAAAGTTACCGTAGAAGTAAAATCACTCAATAGTAAAGGATTAGACCTTAGCGTCCGAATGCCTTCATTGTACCGCGAAATGGAGTTGGGACTACGTACTCAAATTGCTACCAAACTTGAAAGAGGTAAAGTAGATTTCTCCATTTATATCGAGAGCACGGCTGAGCAAACATCAACAAAAGTCAATGTGCCTATTGTGAAAGCCTACATGAATCAGTTACGTGAAGTCTATCCAGAAGCCAACGAAACTGAATTAATGAAAATGGCCATCCGCATGCCGGATACCATGAAGACGGAGAGAGAAGAAATAGATGTAACCGAATGGGCTAAAATCCAAACCGTTATCGAAGAAGCAGTTCAAAACATATTAAACTTCCGTAGAGACGAAGGGCAATCTCTGGAGCGTGAATTCCAATTGCGTATTGGTAATATTCGTCAGTATATGGAAGAGGCGCTGGTATTAGATCCAGAAAGAGTACAAGCTATCAAAGATCGTTTACAAACAGCCATAGCAGAATTGGCTGTCAATGTTGATGCCAACCGTTTTGAGCAAGAGCTCATTTATTATCTAGAGAAACTAGATATCACCGAAGAAAAAGTACGTTTGACCAACCACTTGGATTATTTTCTAGAAACAATCAACGGTACAGAAGCCAACGGTAGAAAACTAGGATTCATTACTCAAGAAATGGGAAGAGAAATCAATACCATGGGCTCCAAATCCAATCATGCACAAATGCAGAAATTGGTGGTACAAATGAAAGATGAATTGGAGAAAATAAAAGAGCAAGTACTTAACGTACTCTAATCACCCTGAATCCCCGAAGAATGGATAAATATCAGGATAATGTAATTATCGATGAAAACAAAAGGTAAATTAATCGTATTTTCAGCACCATCTGGATCTGGAAAAACCACTATAGTAAGGCATTTATTAAAACAAGAGGATTTGAATCTTGAATTTTCTATTTCTGCAGCCACACGAGAAGCTCGTGGAGAAGAAGAAAGTGGAAAAGATTATTACTTTATGTCATTAGATCAGTTTAAAACGCACATCAAAGGGGAAGATTTCGTAGAATGGGAAGAAGTCTATCGCGATAACTTTTACGGAACTTTAAAAAGTGAAGTCGAACGCATTTGGGCTTTGGGCAAAAACGTTATTTTTGATATTGATGTAGCGGGAGGATTGCGAATCAAGTCAAAATTTCCAGAGGAAACATTAGCCGTATTCGTAAAACCACCAAGTGTTGATGAGTTGAAACGAAGATTAAAAGAACGTTCTACCGAAAGCGAAGACAAAATCAATATGCGTATTGCCAAAGCACACGTAGAATTGGCCACCGCACCACAATTTGATGTTGTGATTAAGAACTATGAACTGGGTATAGCACTTGAAGAAGCATATGAGCTAGTGAAAGATTTTGTGAATAAATAGTTTTATCAAAATAATATTTTACCTAAATTGCAGTATCTATCATTTGTAGCTATTCAATAGTTACTATTGAATTCTAACCACAATTAACCAAATTACAGATCACTAATTACGAATCCCAAGTTACAAAAAAACTAAAGAAATGAAAATAGGACTTTATTTTGGAACATTTAACCCCATGCACGTGGGGCATTTGATTATAGCAAACCACATGGTAGAACATACCGATTTGGATCAAGTCTGGATGGTGGTAACGCCACACAATCCTTTGAAAAAAAAATCGAGCCTACTAGATGATTACCATCGTTTGCACATGGTGCAGTTGGCAACCGATAATTATCCAAAGTTAAAAGCCACGGATATTGAGTTCAAATTGCCGCAACCCAATTATACGACTCATACCTTAACATATCTAGAAGAAAAATATGCTAACTATGAGTTCGCCTTGATTATGGGAGAAGACAATCTAAACTCTTTACACAAATGGAAAAACTACGAAGTAATTCTTGAAAATTATTCTTTGTATGTCTATCCTAGACTAGAAACCAAAGACGTGGTAGCTGATGGAGTAGTAAACGGAACAGATAAATTTGATTATAAAAACAATCCGAAAATTAAGATGATTGATGCTCCTGTAGTTGAGATATCTTCGACTTTTATTCGGGAGAATATCAAAAATAAAAATAATGTGCAACCATTACTACCGTCTAAAGTATGGGAATATATTGACCACAATAATTTTTATAAAAAATAGGAGGTTTACAATTGCTTATCTTTTTGTATGTTAGCATAGTTATTCAATAAATTAATTAGCTTGTTCGTGAGTTTATAATTAGTTTGTTGAATACTAGTTGCTAATATATTGATAGTATTTAAAGTTATTTATTTATTAGGTAAACTATATTGTAGTCATCTGTCAATAATAAAAAGCACCTATTTTTCGGGGGTGAGTGAAAAAATGAGTAATTAGATTTTGTAACTATGAAACTGCTGAAATATGATGAAATGAAGAAATCTTGGCTTGAATTGGCTAAGTACACTGATGAGGAGATGGATTCTGATTTTAAATTAGAATTGTATCGAAAGCTTCAGAACATATTTCATGTAGGTGAGTTTTACTATTTTATTGTCAACTTTGCCACTCTTGAGGTAGAGTGGATTTGTACTGATGTCGAGAAGATTTTAGGATTAAAAGATAAAAAAGACTTCACCATGAAGTATCTTTTTGATAACATTCATCCTGATGACAAAAAGAGATTTGTTAGTTATGAACGCCAAGCGATAGCTTTTTTTAATTCACTAGAGCCCTCAAAAGTATTAAACTATAAGCTGAGTTATGACTACCGAGTACAACAAATGGATGGGAAGTATATTTGGATCCTGATGCAATGTGTTCCTATACAAAGCAATGAAGATGGTGCTCTTATCAGAGTTTTAGATATTCATACCGATATAACTCACTTAAAAACAGATAATCAACCATCGGGTTTGTCTTTCTTAGGTTTGAATGGGGAGCCTTCTTTTATTAATGTCCCAGCTGAAGAATTATTTTTAAACCCTTCGAAAGATTTATTTACACCAAGAGAAAAAGAAATTATAAAACTAATTGTTGAAGGCAACAAAAGTCCTCAAATAGCTGAATTTCTATCTATTTCAGTTCATACTGTAAACACACATCGCAAAAACATTATGCACAAATCAAAATGTAGTAATTGGATTGAGTTTTCATCCAAAATAGTTGCAAGTGGCTGGTTGTAATGGGACTGTTGTTTACTTATGCTAATGTTTTTTGGAGAATACTTGTAATTTCATTTAGTATTTCATCAAAATTATTGTTTTTTCGACACATTACATAGACTACTGTCTCGGGCATTTTTTCGCTATCCCATAAAAGTTGTACTTTATTTTGCTCCAAAAATGATTTTACATTACAGTTCCATGTTATTCCTATGCCAGTATTTCTCGATAAAGTTTCCATCATCTCATATTCTGATGGAATGATATAGTTGGCAATTATAGTAGGTCTTTTTTTGTCAAATACATAGAGCCAAAATAGTTTTACATGTGGGATACGGGCATCATAGGTGTACCATTTTTTTTCATTTAGCCAAGCTTCTGTAGCATTCCAATCTTGTAGTTTTATATGATTTTTTATTGGCATGATATCAATATCATTGGAGGCAATGACGATTTGTTTTATGGTTCCTACTTCATGCTGTAACGTATCAAAAGTGTCTATCTTTTTGGTTAGGATGGCAAAATCTATCTTTTTTGAATTCACCAACTCAAATAAGGTATCATCATCTTGAAAGTGAAAATCAATATAATCAAATTGTTGAATTAGTGCGCTACCCAAACTATTGTACAAGTGCTGTGAAATCCCTAGAGAGATCAAACGAATGCTGTTAAATGCTTTCGCTCTAAATCCATTTTCAACATTTTCTAATCTATCTAAAGCTTCAATAATAAGATTGTTCAGTAAGTTGGCATACTCTGTAGGTTCGACTCCTTTGGACTTTCGATTAAATAGCTTGTACCCTACGTGTGCTTCCAACATACTTATTTGTTGACTTACTGCGGGTTGACTGATAAACAGTTCTTTAGCAGCTGCGGAGAAGTTTTTGTTTTTATAAACCGATTTAAAAGTTCGGTACCATTCAAGATTGACCATGATATAAATTTACTTATCACAAACATAATTTAAATTATTTTAACTGATAACACTAATTCACTAAATTTGTATCAACAATTTAGAACAAGTAATATTTACGGCTCAAGTTTGGTCGCGCACACTAAGAAAGCCTTACTTGTTTTTGATTATGATCTAAATAATAATAGAATACATAAAAATGAAAAAAATAAAATTTGTTGCCATGGTTTTAGTAATGGCAACTTCATTAAGTCTAACTGCTCAAAAAGCAAAAAATAAAAACATGAAAAAAGTATTATTCGTTTTAACTAGTCATTCAGATTTAGGAAACACAGGAGAAAAAACAGGATTTTGGGTTGAAGAGTTTGCAGCACCTTATTATGAATTAGCAGATAAAGGAGTCATAATTGATATCGCTACACCACTTGGGGGTCAACCGCCCATTGATCCAAAAAGTGCTGATGCATCATTTGCCACAGAAGACACAAAAAGATTTGATAAAGATACTGCATTGCAAACTAAATTAAGTAAAACGCATAAATTGGCAGATGTAAAAGAGTCTGATTATGATGCAGTTTTTTATCCAGGAGGTCACGGTCCGCTTTGGGATTTGGCTACAGACAAAAATTCAAGTGCATTAATTGAATCTTTCTATACCAATAATAAACCAGTTGCATTTGTTTGTCACTCACCAGCAGTACTGAAAAATGTAAAAGTAAATGGAGAATTTTTGGTAAAAGGTAAAAACGTTACTGGTTTCTCAAACACGGAAGAAGCTGCTGTTGGATTGACAGATGTGGTTCCGTTTTTATTAGAAGATGCTTTGCAAGCAAATGGAGCAACCTACTCAAAAGGAGCAGATTGGAATCCTTATGCTGTTGAAGACGGTTTATTAATCACAGGTCAAAATCCAGCTTCGTCAAAATTAGTTGCTGAGAAATTATTAGACCAATTAAACGCAAAAAAATAAGATGTTAAATTTTCAATATTACAATCCTACCAACTATGTTTTTGGTAAAGGACAAATAGAACAGTTAACAAAATTAGTTCCTGCTGGAGCAAAAATTTTGTTGGCTTACGGTGGAGGAAGTATCTTTAAGAACGGAATCCATCAACAAGTTACAGATGCTTTGAAAGGTTTTGAAATTGTTGAGTTTAGCGGTATTGAACCTAATCCTCATTTTGAAACGTTATTGAAAGCCATTGCGATAGTCAAAGAACAAAAAATCGATTTTATTCTTGCAGTTGGTGGTGGGTCTGTGATTGATGGTGTCAAATTTATTTCGGGTGCTGTTAATTATGAAGGAGATCCAGCTGAGATTTTAAGAAAAAGAATCTTGATCACAGATAATACAAAAGTGATTCCTTTTGGGACAGTTTTGACTTTGCCTGCTACAGGAAGTGAAATGAATTCTGGTGCGGTGGTTACTATTGCAGCAACGCAAGAAAAATTAGCTTTTGGTGGGAGTGCATTGTTTCCTAAATTTTCGATTTGTGATCCTACGGTGATACAATCGTTACCAAGAAGACAATTGCAAAATGGAGTTGTAGATGCTTATACACATGTGTTAGAGCAGTATTTGACTTATGTACATGATGGCTATTTACAAGATCGTATTGCTGAAGGAATTTTGCATACTTTGATCGAAATAGGACCAAAAGTAGTAGAAAACCCAAGTGATTATGCTTTGGCATCTAACTTTATGTGGTCTTGTACAATGGCACTTAATGGATTAATCCAAAAAGGTGTACCAAACGACTGGGCTACACACATGATTGGGCACGAGCTGACTGCAATGTATGGTATTGATCATGCAAGAACTTTGGCTATTGTTGGACCAAATTTATACCAAGCATTGTTTGAAACTAAAAAAGATAAACTAGCACAATACGGAAGACGCATCTTTAATTTGACCGGTACTGATGAGGCAGTTGCTCAAGAAGCAATTGCTCATACAGTCCAGTTTTTTCACAAGATGGGTATGGAGACTAAACTTTCAGATTATGTGAAAGATTATAAAAATACTGCAGAAACAATTGTAAGTAGGTTTAAGGAAAGAGGATGGATTGGCTTAGGCGAAAGACAAAATGTGACCTTGGAGAAAGTACAAGAAATTGTTGAAAATAGTTACTAATTCAGATGCCGAGTAATCGGAAATGAATGAGGCGTTTTGGAGGAGTTCCAAAATGCCTTTTTGTTTTTAAAAAAAGTACTTACACAAGCTATTGTCGCCATCAAATGATTCATTAATAATGTGTTAAACCTATTTTAAAATGATTATATTGCGAAAGTAGAATTAATAGGTCTTTTTTTGCCTCTTTTTCGATGAAAATGATAAAAAAATAAAAGTACTATTAGTTTATTTATTCTACGAATTCCCCAATTTTAAGTACTTTTGAACAAATATTATTTGAAGATGAGCGAGACTAAAAAATTTGCAGTTATTGGAGGCGGAAGCTGGGCTACTGCTATAACTAAAATGCTATGCAACAACCTAACAGAGGTGACTTGGTACATGCGTAATGAAGGAGCGATTGAACATTTAAAAACGTTCAAGCACAACCCGAATTATTTAAGTTCGGTAGAGTTTGATACCAATAAATTGAAACTAACCAGTGATATTAATGAAGCGGTTATTAATGCAGATTACTTGGTATTTGCCATTCCATCTGCTTTTTTAGACACAGAATTAAAGAAATTAACAGCTTCTCTTCAAGACAAAATTATATTTTCGGCTATCAAAGGAATAGTTCCAGAAACTAGCTTGATCGTCGGGGAACATTTTCATTATACCTATGATATTCCATATTATAATATAGGAGTAATTACAGGACCCTGTCACGCAGAAGAAGTAGCTTTGGAGCGTTTGTCTTATTTAACAATTGCTTGTGGTGATCCTGCAAAAGCGACAGTAGTTGCTAAGAGTTTATCTAGTAATTACATTAAGACTAAAATTACAGATGATATCATCGGTACAGAATATGCTGCGATGTTGAAAAACATCTATGCTATTGCTGCGGGTATTGCACATGGTTTGGGTTATGGTGATAATTTTCAATCAGTATTGATGAGTAATGGAATTCGTGAGATGAAGAAATTTATTCGAAAAGTTCACAAAATGAAACGTAATATTAATGACTCTGCTTATTTGGGTGATTTACTAGTTACTGGATATTCTGTTTTTTCAAGAAATAGAATGTTTGGGAACATGATTGGTAAAGGGTACACAGTAAAAAGTGCCATGATGGAAATGAGTATGGTCTCTGAAGGATATTATGCGAGCCAAAGTGCCTATAAACTCAATCAGACATATGGTGCCAAAACACCAATTATTGATGCAGTGTATGCTATTTTATATGAAAATAAAAACGCAAAAAAAGTATTCAAGGAGCTAACAGATAAATTAGATTAATACATTATTTTAAATATAAAAGTTCGCTTTCAAATTTTTGAAAGTGACTTTTTTTTTCTAATTGAATTGAATAAGAGTGATTGTTTTATTTTGGATCTTTTTAACTTAACTACAACTATTGTTGAATTTTGTATTTTTGATTCCTAATTTGCTTTGGCTAAGTTATTTTTTAATTAGAATAGAAATATAGATCTTACGTTTTTCAAATAGGTAAACTAAGTTAATTTTTTTTTATCCTTTATTTACCTTTATCTTTAAACTTTTTATATTCTAATAAATTATCTAATGGAACTGTTATTCAATAAAATTATTTCTCTGAAACAGATTAGTACGTTGTCAAAACACGAACAATTGGTGCAAGGGATTATTGAATGCATCGAGAACGAAAGTTTAGTGGTAGGCGATCAGCTTCCGTCTATTAATCAAATGGTCGAAAATATTGGTTTTGCTAGAAAGACAATCGTTAAGGCTTATGAAGAATTAAAGGATCGAGGACTAGTTGAATCAAAAAAAATTAAAGGTTATTTTATTCTTAGTAATAAAACTGATGTTGTTTTGAAGGTGGCTTTGCTACTGTATTCCTTTCATCGTTTTCAGGAAGAGTTCTATAATAGTTTTCGAAAAGAGTTAGGCGAGCGATATCAAATTGATATTTATGTACATCATAATAATTTAGATGCTTTTGAAAATATTATTTCAAATATCCACGGAAAGTATGGTGCCTATGTAGTTGCTCCTATTGAAAACCCTTTGGTTCGTCCATTATTAGAAACCATAGAACCGAGTCGTTTATTGATTATAGATCGTTACTTGGATTTGGGTGTTCATTACTCCTATATTGCACAAGAATTCGAGCACTCTACGCACGATCGATTAACTGAAATCTTGGAAATAGTTAAGAAATACAATAAAATCGTTTTGTATTTTAGAAATGATGCCGATTACCCAATTGGTGTTTTAAAAGGTTTTGAACGTTTTGTAGCGGAAAATGGCTTGATTGGTGAAATTGAAAAAAATTATCGTCCAGATTCTGTTCAAGCAGGCGTTTTGTATTTCTTTATAGATGATACTGATTTATGGGAGTTATTTCGAGACTGTCGTAAATTGAATTTGGTGATTGGTCAAGATGTTGGTTTGTTGTCTCATAACGACCACATCATTAAAGAAATTATTGCTGGAGGCATCGCTACGATATCTACCAATTTTAATGAAATGGCAATAAAAGCCGCTGATTATGTGAAACATGGCATATTAATTCACGAAATCATACCTGCTGATTTTATTCAGCGTAACTCTTTGTAATTAAATCATTTGTTTTACTTTTTCAGAAGAATTAGAAGTTTTTTGGCTTCATTTGAGCAACTAACTTGTTGTTTTTTTACAAATTAACAGTTTTTATCTTATTAATAAGTTGCTACAATAGTTAATTTTATATCTTAGATTAATATTTTTTTCATTTACCTTGTCAGTAAACATATGCAGTTTTCGCTGTAAATGGCTTGTAATTATATGTATTTGATAAAATATATATGATTTAATTTTGTTATTAAAAAAAATAACCTAGATTTGTAATAGTAGCATAGACTATCATAGACCAATAAAAAATTGGGAAACTGTTAAAGCTAACTGCTAACCAATAAAAAATAAATTAACCAATTTAAAACTTATGAAAAAACAAACTCTAAAAAAATTGATGGGTTTTGCGATTATGCTTTGCAGCTTTAGTCTCTTTGCTCAGACAATTAAAGTTACTGGTGTTGTCACAGAAGATGGCATGCCTGTTCCGGGCCTTAATGTTGCGATCAAAGGTGATGCAAAAGGAACCACTACTGATTTTGATGGTAAATATGTTATTGGAGGTGTTTCTTCAAAAGCTGTATTAGTATTTAGTTACTTAGGGTTAAAAACACAAGAAGTTGCCGTTAACGGAAGAACGATTGTAAATGTAGCAATGCTTGCTGACTCACAGACCTTAGACGAGGTAGTAGTTGTAGGTTATGGTACATCCAGTAAAAGAGAACTGACAGGATCTGTAGCTTCAATTAGTTCAAAAGATTTAACCAAATCGGTAGCAAGTAATCCTACTACATTGTTACAGGGAAAAATGTCTGGAATACAGGTAGAGAGCTCAGGTGGACAACCAGGTGGTAGCGCCAACGTATTCATTCGTGGAGTGAACTCTTTGAGTAATGCTAGTCCTTTATATATAGTAGATGGTGTTATTGTACAAAACATGGATTATGTAAATCCAAGTGATATCCTTGATATTTCGGTTCTGAAAGATGCTGCGACTGCTGCAATATATGGTGCTAGAGCTGCCAATGGAGTAATTTTGATTAAAACCAATCATGGTAGAAAAAACCAAGAGATGGAAGTGAGATACAATGCTCGAATTGGTTTTGATACACCAAGTAAATATTTGGACTTCCTTGATGGAGAACAATACACATCCTATTTGAACCAACGTTTTGCAAATGATGGAAGTGCAGAGAGAGTAACTTATAATGGTGTAAGTACCGATTGGCAAAAGCAAAACCTTAAATCTGGTTTGATTCAAGATCATGGTTTGTCTTTACAAGGTGGTAGTGAAACGGCTTCTTATTTTGCATCAGTAAATTATTTTAAACAAGATGGTATATTGATTGGATCTGGATTTAAAAGATTAAATGCAAGATTAAATAGTGAGTATAATTTTAGAAAATTAAAAATCACACAAACATTAGGTATTACTGAAGCTACTATTCAAGAAAACAACTGGTACGGTTTTGATGGAACAACTGCTCCAACAGTTGCCTTACATAATGCTATAAACGAAGGTGGTTATGAAGCGCCATCAACAGCTGTACAAGGTCCTGGTGGAGTGAATCAATTTGCATTGGCGACCTTAGAAGAAAATTCAAAGAAAACCAGAACATTATTTGGTGGACTTAAATTTGACTATAAAATTACAGATAATTTAAGTGCAGGAATTAACTTTGGTTTGGATTACAAAAACCTAAACTCATTCCAATTCACACCTACCTACTTCATGAGTACAGTAGATGCAGTGCGTAACGTTAATGATAAAAATGATTTAACAGAGTACAACAAAACAACTGTAAACTTATTAGTTGAGCCAACATTATCTTATGATACAAAATTTGGTAAAAATAAAATAGCAGCTGTTGCAGGTTATACTTATTATAAAGAAAACCAACAAAGTAGTGGTATTTATGGTCAAGGTACACCGTCAAACAGTATTAAAGTAGTTGGTGCTTTGCCATCAAACAGCCAATTGATTTTATTGGGTGAAAACAATACCGCAGGATTGATCTCTTATTTTGGTCGTTTGAACTACAATTATGATGATCGTTATTTATTATCTGGAACGATTAGACGTGATGCTTCTTCTCGTTTTGCAGCGGACAATCAATCAGGTTATTTTCCATCTATCTCTGGAGCATGGAATATTAGTAAAGAATCTTTCTGGAAATCAGATGTGATTGATTATTTTAAATTAAGAACATCATATGGAATTTTAGGATCTTATCCTGATACTTTCTACCCTACACAAGCAGTATACTTAGCGAATCAATCAAACACTTCGTTTGGAGGAGCAAATGCTACGGGTTTGGCTCAAACTACTTTGGCAGATCCAAATTTATCTTGGGAAACTACAAAGACATTTGATATTGGAGTTGATTTGACTTTTCTGAATAACAAAATGAACTTTACAGCAGATTATTACTCAAAAAATATCAATGATGTATTGGTAGCAATAAACGTTCCTTCTACTGCTGGGGTTAGTCTACCAGTTACAAGAAATGCAGGTTCCTTGGTAAACAAAGGGTTTGAATTTGATATGAGTTACCAAAAAACAGATGGTGATTTTCACTACAAAGTAGGTACAAACTTCTCCTTTAATTTGGTTGCAAAAGCAGGAAATATACCAGCACCAATCTTGGGACCATCAATTGATGAGGATTTAAGAGTTGTAAACCGTACCGTTGCAGGTCAACCTATTGGATCATTCTACGGTTATAAAGTAGAAGATAAAGTAAACCCATTAACGGGAGATTTTGTTAGAGTAGATGTTAATAAAGACGGTGTAATCGACGAAAAAGATATTACAAACATTGGTAATCCTACTCCAGATTTTACTTATGGTCTAACATTCAGTGGTGATTATAAAAATTTTGATATCAGTTTAGCTTTTACAGGTGTACAAGGAAACGAAATTTACAATGTGGGTAAATATTATAATGTTTTGTGGCAAGATGGGGGTAAATTCACTTCAGTATTAAACTCTTGGACGCCAACAAATACAGATACAAATATCCCAAAAGCATCTATTACTGATGCAGCAGGTAACAAAGAGCCTTCTTCGTTTTTCGTTGAAGATGGATCATACTTAAGATTGAAAAACATTGAGATTGGGTATAATTTGCCAATAAAAGCTTTAGGTATGGATGTTTTTAAAAGCTTGAGAGTTTCTTTCAATGTTCAGAATGCTTTTGTGATTACAAAATACAGTGGATATGATCCAGATGTAGCTTCTACAAATGGAGGTAGAGCAAACCTTAATGCGGGTGTACCAGGTGTAAGGCCTTCAGTAAACCCATTGTTGGGAAGAGGATTGGATGCAAGAACGTATCCTAACGCACGTACTTTTATGCTTGGATTACAAGCTACTTTTTAATCTAAAAAATAGTAAAATGAAAAAATTTATATATACAAAATCAATCCTATTGGCCACATTGGGTGTAGCGGCTTTGTCGAGTTCATGTTCAAAAGATTTGTTGGATCAACAAAATGACAATGCTACTTCTACGGCCAACTTTGGTTCATCAGTAGAGCAAGTGGAGTCGGCAGTAAACGGAGCTTTTCACCCAATTACAGGAACTTTTTTCTGGGGGCGTATCGTGCATTCAGGTGCAATCTTAAGATCAGATGAGTTCAATGTTTTTCCTTTTGGAAGTAATACTGCAATGTCTACTTTCTTAGGTAAACCGGGAGATCGTTGGGCAACAGAGCCTTGGCAAGAGCTTTACAAATCTATTGCTCGTTGTAACAATGTGATCAATAACGTAAACAAAGCAGGAATAGACAATGACGAAGTTAGAAATAGCTTGGTAGGTCAAGCCTATTTCTTGAGAGCTTTTGATTACTGGTATTTAGTAAACCTTTATGGTAATGTGCCTTTGGTTTTAGAAGTGCCAGATTTGAATAACTTATTGGTGAAACAAGCAGAAAAACAAGCCGTTTGGGATCAAATTGTTGCCGATTTGACGAAAGCAGAAACAATGCTTCCAGAAAAATGGACAGGTGCAAACCTAGGAAGACCAACTTCTGGTGCTGCAACTGCCTTGAAAGGGAAAAGTTATTTATACCAAAAGAAATGGAAATTGGCTCATGAAACATTCATCAAATTGGTAGGTAAATATTCGTTACTACCTGCAGCACAATTTGGAGATAACTTTACTGAGACTAATGAAAACAATGCAGAATCAGTATTTGAATTGCAATTTTTAGGACAACAAACATTTGTGTGGGGTTCTGATATACCTGGAACTGGGACTATGGGGAATTTTCACATCGATTATGCTCCACCAGCCAAAACACCAGACAAAGGACATGTCGTAAATCCTTGGTTGAAAACTTTATTTGAAGCGAACGGAGATACTTTTAGAAGAAACCAAACTCTTGCTTACAACTATGTAGGTGCTACAGGATACGGTGGAACACCTTATTTAACAGACTTTGTCGAAGATATCAAAATTGCAAATGCTGCTGGAGTTGAGCCTATATTCTCAAAAAAATATGCGGGTATGGATATTGGAGTAAGAAGCCAAGTTGATTTCTTAGGTACAAACGTTGGGACTAACTGGAGAATAATTCGTTATTCAGATGTGTTGTTAATGCTTGCTGAAGCTCTAAACGAAGATGATCAAACGGCTCTTGCTGGACCGTATGTAGATATGGTTCGTCAGCGTGCTGGATCTGGACTTGCGGCTCTTTTGCCAACAGTAAAAGCAGATAAAGTGTTGTTGAGAAACGCAATTATAAACGAAAGAGCAATGGAACTAGCAGGTGAAGGACACCGTTTCTTCGACCTTATACGTTGGGGACTTGCAGACAAATATTTAGGAGCATCTTCTGCTCATGGAAAAAATCCAAAATCGTTAAGTGGCGGAATATTCAAAACAGGAAAAGACGAACTGGTTTGGATTCCAAATACTGAAATCGATTCAAACCCGAATTTGAAACAAAATCCGGGCTATTAAGAAGTAATTAGGTTGTCGTAGTTTATGTGGGGCCATGTGTAGTTGCTTGGCTCCTTTAAACTAATAAAAAAGGAGTTTCAGGAAGACTTTTGTCTTTTTATCAATATTTAAAAATTAAAATCAATGGACCTAATAGTATTAGAAAACACAGGAAATCTAGATGTTTCGATCAATTCCATTTTCAATCATAACGGAGTACAAATTTTTGATGTAAGCATCAAATCTGATGAGGCCATAGTGCCAAATCCAGTAACTATTCAATGGAAAATTCCTGCTCACAATGTAAAGGGAGTTTGGAAACCAACTACTGATTTTTCAAAACGTATTCAAGCCGATTGGGAATTGAACCATTTAGAATCTCGTATCTCTATTGATGCTCCAATTATCAGTTTATTTGGTAATGATGATACCAATGTGCACACTTTTGCTTGTTCAAATGCTATCAACAAATTAGAATTAAACGCTAGAATCAGGGAAGAAGATGATAATTTTTATTGCCACATCACATTCCTTTCTGAGCGCTTGTCGCCTTTGAAGGAGTTTAATGCACAAATAAGAATTGACTCTGCTCCCAAACACTTTTCGACTGCGTTGAATGAAGTTGCTGCTTGGTGGGAAACATTTGAAAATCTTAAACCAGCATCTGTACCAGAAATCGCCAAAACACCTTTGTACTCTACTTGGTATAATTTTCACCAAAATTTGGATGTAGAAAAATTATTGGCTGAATGTAGAATTGCTTATGGTCTTGGATATAAAGTAATTATTATTGATGATGGATGGCAGACTAATGATACTAGTAGAGGATATGATTATACAGGAGATTGGACTCCAGATCGTATTTCAAAAACCAAAGAGTTTGTAGATGCCGTTCATGAAATCGGAATGAAAGTTGGATTTTGGTATTCTGTTCCTTTTTGTGGCGTAAAATCAAGAGCTTACAAGGTTTTCGAAAATAAAATGTTGACCAAAACCCATCGTTGGGCACCAGTATTCGACCCTCGTTTTCCAGAGGTAAGAGAATATTTGATCAATATTTATAAAAATGCATTACAAGATTGGGGACTAGACGGTTTCAAATTGGACTTTATTGATGACTTTAGATTGTATGAGGAAACAGTCCTTACAGATGCTGATGGTCGTGATTATAGTTCTATCAATGAGGCAGTTGATCGTTTGTTGTCTGATGTAATGACAGAATTAAAAGCAATCAATCCTGATATTTTTATCGAATTTAGACAACGATATACTGGTCCTGCAATGCGTAAATTTGGTAACATGATGCGTGCTTTTGACTGTCCTGGTGACGGAACGATGAACAGAATTCGTATTGCCGATATTAGAATGTTATGTGGCGAAACCGCTGTACACGCAGATATGTTGACTTGGCATAAAGACGAAAAAGTAGAAGTTGCTGCTTTACAAGTGGTGAATACATTGTTTGGAGTGCCACAATTGTCTGTAATGTTACAAGATATGCCTCAGGATCATATTGATATGATTCAGTTTTATACCAAATATTGGAATGACAATGCAAATGTGTTGATGCAAGGAAAATTTGTTCCTTCAAAACCATTGGCAAACTACCCAATTCAAGAAGTTGTAAAAGGAGACCATCAAATCATTGGTTTATATGATGAATATGTGGTAAGTTTATCAAACACTAAAAACAAATTTGACATCATCAATGGTCAATTGGCGACTTCGGTTGTTCTTGATGTAGCGGCTAATTTTGGAACTTATGACTGTAAGGTTTACGATTGTATGGGAGTTGTTTTTGCCGAAAAAGAAATTTCGCTTAACCAAGGATTATACAAAATAGAAGTGCCAGCTTGCGGATTAATTCAACTTACTCTAAAAAACTAGATTATGGACATGCTAACCATTATTTCATTTGTTGGTTTTACAATATTTGTAGCCGTTGTGTCATGGTATGCCACACGCAATACAGATGAATCTTCGTCCGAAGGATATTTCCTTGGAGGTCGAAGCCTTGGTGCAGTAACCATTGCAGGTTCTTTATTATTAACCAATCTTTCGGCAGAACAAATCGTTGGGTTAAACGGGCAAGCTTTTACCGAAGGAATCTTGGTTATGGCATGGGAAACCTTGGCGGCAATCGCCATGATTGTAACTGCTATATTCTTGGTGCCAAAGTATATGTCTCGAGGGGTTACAACTATTCCGGAGTTTATAGAGTACCGTTTTGACCATCAAACCAAAGCTATTATTTCAGGTTTGTTTCTTACGGGCTATGTGGTGGTCATTATTCCATCGGTTTTGTATTCTGGGTCGTTGGCCTTTAGTACTATGTTCGATCTTCCTGCTGTTTTGGGTATTTCGCATACAGCATCAATATGGTTGTGTGTTTGGAGTATTGGTCTTATCGGAATGATTTATGCCATATTTGGTGGATTAAAAGCAGTAGCGGTATCGGATTTAATTAACGCTATTGGTTTATTAATTGGAGGAATTTTAATTCCAATATTCGGATTAATGGCCATTGGTGAAGGAAGCGTAATGACGGGTATTAGTACATTATACACAGAGAATCCTGAGAAATTCAACGTAGTAGGAGAGGTAGATAATTCGATTCCGTTTGGAACAATTTTTACAGGAATGATGTTGGTGCAAATGTTTTATTGGGGAACCAACCAAGCAATACTACAACGCGTTTTTGCTGCTAGAAACTTAAAAGAAGGTCAAAAAGGAATGATTTTGGCCGCTTTGGTGAAGTTTTTAATTCCGCTTATTGTGGTACTTCCTGGAGTTATTGCTTATCATTTGTTTCAAGGTAATTTATCCAATCCAGATCAAGCTTATCCTACTTTGGTACGTACGGTTTTGCCAGCAACTTTCATGGGCTTTTTTGCCGCTGTGTTGTTTGGTGCTGTATTGAGTTCGTTCAACAGTATCCTTAACAGTAGTGCAACCTTGTTTGGCTTTGATTTATACAAACAATATTTTAATAAAACAGCAACTGAACATCAGATTGTAAAAGCGAGTAAGATCTTTGGATTGGTTCTAGGACTTTTAGGAATGTCGGTTGCACCCTTAATTGCAAATGCTCCAAACGGATTGTTTGCTTGGTTGCAAGAAGCAAATGGATGTTATAGTATTCCGATTCTAACAGTTGTAATTATTGGTTTTTTTACCAAAAGAGTTCCTGCTCTTGCGGCAAAAATCGGAATTGCATCGGGTGTGATTTTGTATTCGATCAGTCAATTTATCATTAAACCTTATTTTGTTGATAGTGCAATGGCCAAAGCTGCTGCCGACGGAATTACAAATGCAAAAGCATTAAGTGTGATTCAAGCAGAAGCGTATCCGCACTTTCTACACGTAATGGCGGTATTGTTTGTGTTGAATATCGGAATCATGTTATTGGTTGGAAAAATGTATCCTATGGCGCACGATCACGTTGTGAGATCAAATGATAAGGTAGATATTACGCCATGGAAACATGCAGTATTGACTGGAATATTGATTACAATTTTGGTTCTTAGTACGTATCTTATTTTTTAGTTAATTATAATTTGAAATTGCAAAGGTGATGTTGGTGCTGGTTTGCGTGAGGGATAGTAGTGGAAATCCTTTTTTGGGGTTTTTTCTGCCCCAAAAAAGATTGAAACAAATAGCCCGACCCGTAGTTTTTACGGAGGGTTACGCCCAAAGTATTGAATGACTAATTTGAAAACACCCAATAGGAACAGGTAAAATGATTTTGAAATGAAAAAGAATCTCTTAACAATAGTGTTTGGTTTGCTGTCTTCATTGACTTTGACTTTTTGTTCAAAGGACAATGAGGCGACAAAGATTTTTACCAAATTGGAAGCTGCTGATACCGGAATCGAGTTCAGCAACGACCTTGTGGAGAATGATTCACTAAATTATTTTACCTATTCTTATTTATACATGGGTGGTGGTGTTGCTGTGGGTGACATTAATAATGATGGATTACAAGATATTTATTTTACAGGAAATCAAGTCTCGAATAAATTATACTTAAACAAAGGGAACCTGAAATTTGAAGATATCACTGCCAAGTCAGGAGTGTCTGGAGACAAAAGATGGTACACCGGAGTTACGATGGCCGATGTAAACAATGATGGTTTCTTGGATATTTATTGCTCAGTAAGTGGAAAATTTGGTTCGAAAGAAAACCAATTATTCATCAACAAAGGCAACGGAACATTTGAAGAAAAAGCGGCTGCTTATGGATTGAATGATATAGGAAGTAGCGTGCAGTCGACCTTTTTTGATTATGACAAAGATGGTGATCTAGATTTGTTTGTGGCCAATTATCCACCAACGCCCTTTAATGCTGCCGTATCTTCGTATGTGTACATGATGGAAGGATTGAAGGATGAAGAATCGGGGCATTTGTATCGAAATGATGGCGACATCTTTACCGATGTGACCAAAGAGGCAGGTGTTCGAAAGTTTAGTTTGTCACTTAGTGCAACTATTGGAGATTTGAACAATGACTCTTGGCCAGATATTTATGTGTCAAGTGATTTTTGTGCGCCAGATTATATGTATATCAACAATCAAGATGGTACATTTAGGGAGGTAGTTAAAGATGCAACTTCCAACACGGCTTTTTACGGAATGGGAGTGGATATTGCCGATTTTAACAACGATGGAAACTTGGATATTTTTCAGGTAGATATGGATGCTAAGTCCAACAGACGTAAAAAGGCCAATATGGCAAGTATGAATCCAACGCTTTTTTGGGATACTGTAAATGCTGGTTTTCATTACCAATATATGCAAAACTGTTTGCAAGTGAACTCTGGTGTGGTGACAGATGGGATTCCGCATTTTTCAAATGTATCGCGCATTACAGGAACCTCTTCTACCGATTGGAGTTGGGGACCGCTTTTTGCCGATTTTGACAATGATGGTTTGAAAGATTTATTCATAACCAACGGATCAAGAAGAGAAGTAAACAACAATGATTATTTCAATCATTTAAAAGATGAAAATATTACCCCAGAAAGTTATTTGGAGCGAAGCCTTAAAATTCCTTCTGAAAAAATAGATAATTTTATTTTTAAGAACAAAGGGAATTTAGATTTCGAACAAGCAAATAAACTTTGGGGAATTGAATACAAAGGTTTTTCGAATGGTGTAGCCTATGCCGATTTGGATAACGATGGAGATTTAGAAATTATAACCAATAATATTGATGATCCGGCTTCGGTTTTTGAAAACACTAGTGCTTCAATCAACAATCATATTACGGTACAGTTTAAAGGTGATGCCAAAAATAAGTTTGGATTAGGCGCACGTGTATATGTGACTACACCTGAATTTACGCAGATGCAAGAGCTTACGCTCACACGAGGATTTCAATCGTCTGTAGCTCCAGAATTGCATTTTGGTTTGCATAAAAACAAAAATATAACCGAACTAAAAGTTGTTTGGCCTGACGGGAAAACGCAAATTTTGGAAGAGGTTGCAATCAATAAAAAATTGATTTTAAAATATTCAGATGCCGTTGTGGCTAATAAAGTGGCAACTGCAAAAGTAAATACCCTTTTTGGACCTGCTCCAAAAGGAATGTTTCCAGATTTCATGGTGGTCGAAAATAGTTTTGATGATTTTAATTTTCAAGTATTACTGCCGCATAAAATGTCTGCTTTGGGTCCAGCACTTGCTGTTGGAGATTTGAATGGTGATGGAATGGAAGATTATTTTGTTGGTGGTTCTTTTAATACTGTAGGACAGTTGTTTTTTCAGACCCAAAGCGGATTTATTAAGCAAAACACCACTGCTTTTGAAGCTGATAAATTATCAGAAGACACAGGTGCTTTAATTTTTGATGCAGATAATGATGGTGACAATGATTTGTATGTGGTAAGCGGTGGTTACGAGTTTGCACCCAATTCGCCCTACTTGCAAGATCGTTTGTATGTGAACAATGGGAAAGGTGTTTTTTCGAAAGCAAAAAGCAACGCCATACCAAGCATGATCACAAGTGGATCCAAAGCCTATGCAGCCGATTTTGACAAAGATGGTAAACAAGATCTTTTGGTACTTGGTCGTCAAGTACCGGGCAGTTATCCAGCACCTGCAGACAGTTATATTTTGATGAATAAAAGCACCAAAGACAATATCAAGTTTGTAAACGAAACGGCTTCAAAAGCCAAAGAGTTGACCAAATTAGGAATGGCAACAAGCGCTGTGATTACCGATTACAACAATGATGGTTGGATGGATTTTATTGTAGTGGGCGAGTGGATGCCGATTCGTGTATTCGAAAATACTAAAACAGGTTTCAAAGACGTTTCAAAAAATTTGGGCTTGACCAAAGATACCGCTGGATGGTGGTGGAGCATTAGTCAAGGTGACTTTGACAACGACGGCGATATGGATTATGTTTTGGGTAACAACGGTCTCAATTACAAGTACAAGGCCACAGATAAAGAAACATTTGACATCTATTCGTCTGACTTTGATCAAAATAAGAAAAGTGATATTGTATTGAGTTATTACAATGAAGGAAAGCAATATCCTGTGCGTGGACGAGGTTGCTCATCGCAGCAAATTCCGGGTATTAAAGAGAAGTTCAAGAATTATGAAAGTTTCTCTGAGGCCACTCTTGAAGATGTGTATAGCAAGAAATCATTGGATAAAGCGTTGCATTATAAAGTGAAATCGTTTGCAAGTGTGTATCTAGAAAACAAAAACGGAAAATTTGTTATCCATCATTTGCCAATAGAAGCGCAAGTATCTGGAATAAACAAAATCTTGGTCAAAGATTATGACAAAGACGGATTTTTGGATATTTTAATTGCCGGAAACCTATTCATGTCGGAGGTAGAAACACCAAGAAACGACGCTGGACACGGACTGTTTTTGAAAGGCAATAACAAAGGGAAGTTCAAACCTTACACGCCATTGCAAAGTGGTTTCTTCACGCCGGGAGATGTAAAAGATATGGCATTGATTACCGTAAAAGGCAAGTCATATGTTATCACAGCAAAGAATAATGATAAACTGCAATTTACAGCATTAAACAAATAAGAGCAGTTATCTAAAAATATTTAAGATGGTTTTTTAGTTGAGAAAGTAAAACTTAGATTCGTTCGGTTTTACTTTTTTTTTTGGTGATAAGTATCTTGGTATGATACTTGCTCCGCCGATGGTATATCCTTAAAATTGTTAATATAGTTAATTATGAAAAAAATGTTTAAATACCAACTCGTGTTGGCGCTGTCCTTCTTTATGCTTGCTTCTTGTAATAACGACGGTACAACTGTCGATAGCACTAGTGGGAACGAAACCTCTACAGAAGTTATTCAGACAAAAAATAAGTTGGTTGGTGAATGGAAATTAGTAAGTAGTACAATTGATGGAGTAGTTGTTAATGCTTCTGATTTTGAGTACTTAAAAAATTCATCGGCAACTTTTAATGATAATAACACTTTCAAAATTAATTATAGTAAAAAAAGTAAGAGTGGTACGGCCGAAGTGATCGAAAACAGTAGCCAGTCTGGAACTTATAAGGTTGTCGGTTTGAACCAAGTCAATTTTATTAATAGTACTTCTGTGCTTAATGTGAAAGAAGATAGACTCGAAATATCTTCTACAACGCTAAATGGTTCAGGTGTAAATCAAATGCAAGTTGATGTTTTTATTAGAGCCGATAGTAAAGATTTAGAAGCGATTAGCACAGAGCCAATTGTTCCTGAAACAGTTGATGCTCCAGTCAGTACGCCTGTAGCTCCATATGATGGTACAAAAGTCATAGCTAAATTACAAGGTAAATGGCAAATTACAAAAGGAAATTCTGCTTGTCAAGACAAAAATACAATTGAGTTTAGAGCTAATAATTTTGAATTGATTCAATATACAGAATTTTTTAATAGAGCTGATTTAGTCAAAAACAATATAAATGTGAGTTATCCTACGCCAAAAGTATTTGCAGCAACAGTAAATAATGGTGGTGATAAAGTTGTTTTTGATACTAAGGCAAGTTGTCAGTACATTAAAACGTCTAATAGAGAGTTTGTAGTAAAGGATGAGAAAACTATTGTTCTTAAAAATGCAGCACGAATCAAAATGGTTTTACTGACCGATACAAAACTTAATTTCATTTATGAATATACCGATGAAAAATCAGCTGTAAAAACAATAGAAGTGACTTATGATAAAATGTAATAGTTAGTGATTACAAGTATAAAAAAAGGCTGTCTCGAAATTTTCAAGACAGCCTTTTTTTTTATATTTTTAAACGAATAATTACCTCACAATCACACCATCAATAAACAAAATCGGAACTTCTTCAACATCTGTTGCGTTGATAGAATTTGCTTTGAAGATGAATTTTTTGTCATAGAGTTTGTTGTCCATAAAATAGGTCAACATAAACTCGTTGTTGAGTGTTAATACATCATCTTGTACCATTTCGACTTTCACCACAGAAACTGCGGGAACATGAGGAAAAGCATGTCTTAATAGTGATGTTTTCTTCATTTCGCCATCAATAGTTCCAAAAGCTTTAGACACGACCATTACGCTATCAATATCAAAATCGCTATCGTTTACAACATAGATGTACCACATTTTGGCCATAAAATCGTCACTCCATTCCTGGACTGCCGCCATAAATACATTTTCAACTTCGGGTACGGTAATATCAGTTTTCATAGTGGTTGTATTATGGAATAACTATTTTTGAATTCAGCGATACAGCTGAAATCAATCCCGAAATTTCAGGAATTTAGTCTTAAATCTTTTAAATATTTGCTTTAAACTGCTCCAAGAAACGAACATCGTTTTCATAAAACATACGAATATCACCAATTTGGTACAGTAGCATAGCGATACGTTCTACACCCATTCCAAAAGCAAAACCGTTGTATTCATCAGGGTTGATGCCACAGTTTTTAAGAACATTAGGGTCTACCATTCCGCAACCACCAATTTCTAACCATCCAGTTCCTTTGGTGATACGATAATCGGTTTCAGTTTTTAAACCCCAATAAATATCAATTTCGGCACTAGGTTCTGTAAACGGAAAATAAGACGGACGCAAACGGATTTTTGATTTCCCGAACATCTCTTTGGTAAAATATAAGAGTGTTTGCTTCAAATCGGCAAACGAAACATCTTTGTCAATATACAAACCTTCCACTTGGTGAAAAATACAGTGCGAACGCGCTGATACCGCTTCGTTTCTGAAAACTCTCCCTGGAGAAATCGTTCTAATAGGCGGTTTGTTTTCTTCCATGTAACGCACCTGTACAGATGATGTATGTGTACGCAATAAAATATCAGGATTGGTTTGGATAAAAAACGTATCCTGCATATCACGTGCCGGATGGTATTCTGGCAAGTTCAAGGCAGTAAAATTATGCCAATCATCCTCAATTTCTGGACCTTCAGAAACGTTGAATCCAACTGTTGAGAAGATATCGATAATTTGGTTTTTTACAATCGAAATCGGATGACGAGAACCTATGATAACTGGCTCTGCCGTACGAGTCAAATCGCCGTACATCCCCTTAGCTTCCTCTTTGCTTTCCAAAGATTCTTGTATGCTTTTTACTTTTTCTTCCGCAGTAGTTTTTAGCAAGTTAATCACTTGACCAAATTCCTTTTTTTGGTCGTTAGGCACATTTTTAAATTCCGCAAAAAGCGCTTTCAAAAGGCCTTTGCTTCCAATAAATTTGATACGAAATGCTTCTAATTCTGCTGGATTTTGTGTTGAAAAAGCATTAGCCTCGCCAATATATTCTTTTATCTTGTCTATCATTTTCATTCAATAATTGAGTGGGCAAAAATAAGTAAAAGTTTTCAGTTTTCAGTCTCAGATTACAGTAGATTTCATCTGATAAGGGAGACTGCTACTGTAAATTAAGCTATAAGTTCCTTTTCCAAGAAATAATTAACGATTGCTTCTTTCATCAAAACCGATTGTTCACCTGCTTTCAAAGGAGGTAATTCCTCTTTTACTCTAAAATGTGGCCATCCTTCTTCGTCAAAATAATCAAATTCATAGTATCCATAAGGTTCCAAAAGACGACAAATAGCAATATGCATCAAGTTCAGTTTTTCGTCTTTTTTGAATTCACGGTGCAATTTCCCTAGCTCTTGCACGCCAATTAAATAAATTATGGCATCCAAATCCAAGTCTTCCCCTTGCGAGAATTGGTCCGAAAGTATCGTTACAAGCTGTTCCCAGCGTTCTTTAAGTTGTGTGTCTCTTGACATTTTTGTAAGTTATGAGTAATGCCACATGAATTAGTAATTCAGTCAGGCAAAAAATTATTTTAGCAAAGATAAGAACTAAACCAGCATTCATTTTATAATCGAAAGGTTATTTTCTGGACGTGCCACCACCAAACAAAGGGGCTTACTTCAGTTTGCGGTTAAGTAGCCCCTTTGTCTGGAGCTGTCGGGCTTTCCGCGCTACTTCGGTAGCGAGCTGCAATCCCTCACGCAAAACGCACAAAAGGTCTTATATTTGCGTTTTATTGTAAACACAGACGAAATGAGTTTTTTAGATATTGTTTTAGGCGGATTGCTATTGTACGGTTTAATCAAAGGAATCAAAAATGGTTTATTTACCGAGTTGGCTTCTTTTCTTTCCCTAATCGTTGGGATTTATTTGGCCATCAAGTTCTCGTCTGTAGTGAGTGAAGTGGTTGGAAAAGTAGTACCATGGTCGCCCAAAACTGTGGCAATTTCAGCCTTTGCATTAACCTTCGTCGCCGTAGTTTTAGGAATTATGCTCTTAGCCAAAGTCTTCACCGGAATCATGAGTTTTGCCTATCTAGGTTGGATCAACCGCTTAGCAGGAGGTTTTTTCAGCGTCCTAAAAATGATTCTAATCTTAAGTGTAGCTTTCAACCTTTTCCAAAAAATGAATCTCAATAACTGGCTAGTCAAAGAAGAAACTTTCAATCAATCCATGTTCTACAATCCCATCCAAAAGGTATCACAATTGGTTTTCCCAAAACTAGAAACGTGGTATGAAGATTTTAAAACGAAGACTGTGAATAGTCAAGAGGCGAAGGTGTAGTTGGATTTGTAGCCAAGTATTTCCTGTACAGTAGACAACGGCTAGCGCAAGCATCTTGCTCGTGCCCACAAAGAAATTCTTTCTAGTTTTTGGCTATTTTTTATATAGAATATGTTGAGATTTAGATTGTGTTCACGAGCGGGACGCTCGCGCCAGCATGGGGGCTGTTATATCCAGTTTTTCTTTCGTCAAGCAAGTTCTTCTGATACAAAGTCAATAGTTTTCCCGTTGTCATTTGTCGCCCAAATTTGTAATGTATCGTAACCGTTTCGTTTTACTTTTTCATATTCAATTTTTGTTCCATCAATAATTTCTATTAAACCATTTTCGTCAACTTCGTCTACAAACTCGTTATTGTAGTCAATTCCGGTATAGGTAGAGATTACAATTTCAAAAGTGTCTTTTCCGTCTTGGTCGGTGTAATAAATTGTTGCTGGTCTGTTCTTAATTTGTTCGTCGGTGTAAGTATTGCAGAACAAGGCATTATAGCCGTGTTTGCAACCGTCAAACAATAAAATTTCTTGTCCAGTTGAATTGTCAACCGCTAAAACTAATGAAGGGGAAAAGTCTGTCCTAACGATTAAATTTTTATTGTCTTCGTTAAGCTGTCCGTAAAACTTGATTTTAAATTTAGTTTGTCCAGAAGCTGTTTTTAATTGTCTTCGCCATTCGTGTGAATATAAGTTTTTCGGATCTTTAATATGTTCTGTCAAACCGTCTAAAAAAGTTGGTCCTAAAACTCCGTTGTCAGTTGTCGGAGAGTTAGGTTTGTTGTCCTTTTTAAATATGTCTAAAAGTCCCATTGTTTGTTGTTTTGTTGTGTCGTTTTAAAATTGCAAATAACTTGCTTATATGTATCATAAAATCATACAAAGCCACCCAGTTTAAGGTAGATAAGTTTGACAAACGTCATATTTTTCAATTCACCAAATATACCAAAATATACTTACAAACAATTCCACTAAATCAATTTCAGGAACGACTTATTGTGTTGATTACGAGTCCGCATGAGGGATTGAAGTGGAAATCCTTTTTTATCCGCCTCGGCGGACAAAAAAAGATTGTAACGTAAAGCCCGACCCACACGGCTAGCGCGAGCATCTTGCTCGTGACCGCAAAGAAATTCAATCTGCTTTTCGGCTATCTTTAAATGGATTATGCTGAGATTTAGATTGTGTTCACGAGCAAGATGCTCGCGCCGGCATGGTGGAAGATGTAGTTGGATTTGTATCTAAGTATTTCCTGTACAGCAGACAAAGGCTAGCGCGAGCATCTTGCTCGTGCCCATAAAGATTTTCAATCTAACTTTTGGCTATTTTTTTATATAGAATATGTTAAAATTTAGATTGTGTTCACGAGCGGGAGGCTCTCGCCAGCATGGGAGCGAAGCGCGGCAATCACGTACAGTATGTCACACGCAGAGAATAACGCAACGTAAAATAGCATACGTGATTGCTTCGTTCCTCGCAATGACGGGACGTGCAGTTCCTCGCCATTACGATGGGCTTTTGCGTGAGGGATTGAAGTGGAAATCCTTTTTTATCCGCCGCGGCGGACAAAATAAGATTGTAACGTAAAGCCCGACCCACACGGCTAGCGCGAGCATCATGCTCGTGACCGCAAAGAAATTCTATCTAGTTTTTGGATATTTTTAAATGGATTATGCTCAGATTTAGATTATGTTCACGAGCGGGACGCTCGCGCCAGCATGGGGGTGGAATATCTGGGCGTTATACCCACAAAATAGCCATTAGCAACAACCGATTAAAAAGCATTGATGATCAAAATGTAAGTTTTCATTACAAGGACTACCGTCAGAATGGGCAACGTAAAAGCATGACCCTCACACACGAGGAATTTATCCGTCGTTTTGCGATGCATATTTTGCCTAAGGGATTTGTAAAAATAAGGCATTATGGCTTTTTGAGTAGTAACTGGAAGCGAGAGAAATTAAAGGTTTTACAAGAAAAACTAAAAGTTAAACCCCAAATAAAGGTAGCCAAGGAATCTAAAATCAGAAAGTGTCAATGCTGTAAAACGGGCAATTTGCACACAATTCTAATGTTCGACCAGCGAGGTCCGCCTATTTGGTATCTTGGCAGTAGCCAAAAATCACCTGCCTGCAAAAACTAGTTTTGTGGGTAGGGCTCGTATGCAATGATGTGAAGGAAAATACAATAAAACCAGCCTATTTAAGGCTCAAAAAAAAAGAGGACGCTTTGTCCTCTTAAATTACCTAAACTTGTTTATCGATATCCCCATAGTGGCGGAAGTAGAGCGGTTCCGTTCAACCGCGGTTTCATTGTTGGCTTTTCAAGCCCAACGAAACCTTAGCTGTTAGCCGTAGTTATTTGTTCAATTTGATTAATTCGGTTACAATTTGTCTATTATTTTCTTTCGCAATTTCAATTGATTTTTTTCCATTTAATTCTAAATAATATGAAGAATAAAATAAATGATTTTTTATGTTCAACCAATTAAGGATAATTATTGTTACATATTTTGGATTATTTACATATTGTTTCATTAAAAGAACTGCAGTTTTACAATTATTATTAATTCTATAATCTTCAAGTAATATAAATTTGTTAGTTTCTAAATAATTTTCGTTAATATATATGTTTTCTAACGCATCCTTGATTTTCGCTTTTTTAGTTTCTGTTAATCTGATATGAGTTTTAAAAATTCGATCTAAATCATTTTGATTTATTTTTAATTTCTGTTCTTGTTTTCTAATATATATAATTGCAAAATCTTGTATAATATTTTCGTCAGTCTCAAACTTTTTCAAATCAGTTTTTTTTGATAAATAAACCGCATAATTTTTTGTTAGACTATCTAATGAAGTTCTTTCAATCCAATTCTTAACTGTTAAAGAATCCTTACATTCTTTCCATTTTTCTAGTTTTGGTATATTGATTTCAATTTCATCGATTTTATTAAATTCTTGAGTGATTTCATTTTCTTTAATTTCTTTTTTACAACTAATAAACAACAAAAAAATCATTACTAAAGGTATGTATTTCATAGGATTATGTTCTTTCGAGGTATAATTACGGCTAACGTCAGTCTGTCTAAAAACCCCGTTTTTTTTTAATTTAAATTATATTTCGCATAAATGTAAGCGATTTAAACAACAATTAAATAGCCTTTTTGTAAATGTATATTTTCTATTTCTAAAATTTAAGAAGTGATAAACGGCTTTAAAATCCTCTTTTAATGCCCAAAATAGTAATGCCAGTAGTTTTAAGTACTGTTTCAATATATTTGGATCAATCAAGTTAAATATTCTACGAAGATTGTAGGCAGTGAAGATCAGTCCAACATCGGCAGCGGCTCGTTTAATGGTCTTCTTTGTCATGATATAATAAAATCCCCATTGTCTTTTTATAACACCGTAGGGGTGTTCTACAATGGCTTGTCTCCGACGATAGATTGCATAGTTATATTCGATTCGAACTTTATTTTGATATATTAAATCAGCATGCTGAGAACGCTCGATGAGTCTTCCCCTTTTATTTTTGGTGCATTGGGTAAAACAAGCACAGGACAAACACGCACTAGTTTTGTAATGCTTCATTTTAGTGATTGATTTGCCATTAGTTTTATTGTACCAATTTCCATTTGTGGTTAGAACCTCATTGGCAGGACAGGTATAAGTGTCAGACTCATTGTTATATTTAAAACGTTCTACATCATAAGCCAAGTCAGGTGCATGAGCTGACACGCCTGGAATGGCTACTAATACATCAACTCCAAGTTTATTGGCATATTCAAATTCGCTTCCAGTATGATAGCCTTTGTCGTAAATTGCCATAAAGTTGTTTTGTCCCAAAATGGTTTTGGCTCTTCGAAGCATGCCACCCATGGCTTTGGAATCATTCTCATTGGTTACCTTAAAATCTATAGGTATATTGTGCAAAGCATCTACTGTAGTTTGTACGGTATATGCCACTTCGGATATGTTGTTTCGGGTCATAATTTGTCGACTCTCAGGATCCGAAGTAGAGATTTGTGTTACCGCTGTGGTGTCAATTATCTTTTGATATTCGATGTATTTTTCTTTTCGAGTAGTGTGTTTTTTTACCTTCTTAGCAATGCTTTCTTTCTGGGTAGCATCACCATCTTCTTGGGCCAAAATGGCATTGTACCCCTCGAGTTTGGCATCGATATAGGCAATATGACGCTCTATTTTATTGGAGTTGAAATTGTTTTTCTTGGAATTTTGAGCTCTTAATTTTGTGCTATCTCCAGCCACAAGATTGCCGCCAATGAGTTCAAAGTGGGCTGCCATCTTTAC
>NZ_JAOQMX010000041.1 GCF_025960985.1 Flavobacterium psychraerolatum
AATATAAATGTTGATAGTGATGGAGATGTAGTTGGATTTGATGTTCCAGGTCAAGGGACTTGGAATGTAACAAGTGCAGGAGCTGCTACTTTTACTCCATTAACTACATTTACAGCAAACCCAACACCAATTGTATATACGATAAAAGATAACGATGGTAATGTTTCTAATGAAGCTTCGATCACTATTACGTATGTTAAAGTAAATCCAATTGCTGCGAATGATATTAGTAAAGCTAATCCAGCAAATTCAGTAGTGACAGTAGATCCTCTAGTTGATAATGGATCAGGACTAGATACAGATCAAGATGGATTTGTAGACGGAACAAGAGTAAGCTTAGTAGTGCCAGTAGGTGCAACAAGTAATAAAGTAGATTCAAAAGGAGATGTAACAAGTATCACAGTTCCAAACCAAGGAACTTGGGTAGTTGATGAGATTAGTGGAGCGATAACATTTACACCGTTACCAACATTCCACAAAGATCCTACACCAATTGATTATACAGTAAGAGATAATGACGGAAACATTTCAAACGTTGCTACGGTAACAATTGATTATGTACCAGTTGCAACAGATGACAGTAAATTGAATAACGTAGTAGGACAACCTGCTGTTCTCAATATAGTTTCAAATGACACAACAGGAGATACATTAGATTTAAGTACTATTGATTTAGATCCAAGTACGCCAGTTATCGACACAACATTGGTTGTGGCCAACCAAGGAACTTGGACTGTTGATGCAAGTGGCGTGGTAACGTTTACACCATTGCCAGGATTCACCACAGACCCAGCGGCAATTAACTATACGGTTAAAGATGCTCAAGGAAATGTGTCGAATATTGCAAAAATAACTGTAGGTTACACAGAGATTCCTCCAATTGCAATCAAAGATGGTAATAGTGGTAATGCTCCAAAATCAGCTTCTGCACCAATTGCTATTTTATCGAATGATAAATTAAGTGATGGAACACCAGCTACAGTAACCAATACTACAGTTGATTTAGATCCTAATACTCCAGGAGACAATGCATCACTAATAGTTGCAGGTCAAGGAGTTTGGAACTACAATACTGCAACAGGAGAGTTAGTATTTACACCAGAGGTAGGATTTACTGCTAACCCAACACCGATAGTTTACAAACTAACAGAAGTTGGAACAGGTTTAAGCGCAAGTGCAACCGTTACGGTGGAGTATGTGAAAATAGCACCAGTTGCTAACAATGATATTAGTAAAGCTAATCCAGCAAATTCAGTAGTGACAGTAGATCCTCTAGTTGATAATGGATCAGGACTAGATACAGATCAAGATGGATTTGTAGATGGAACAAGAGTAAGCTTAGTAGTGCCAGTAGGTGCAACAAGTAATAAAGTAGATTCAAAAGGAGATGTAACAAGTATCACAGTTCCAAACCAAGGAACTTGGGTAGTTGATGAGATTAGTGGAGCGATAACATTTACACCGTTACCAACATTCCACAAAGATCCTACACCAATTGATTATACAGTAAGAGATAATGACGGAAACATTTCAAACGTTGCTACGGTAACAATTGATTATGTACCAGTTGCAACAGATGACAGTAAATTGAATAACGTAGTAGGACAACCTGCTGTTCTCAATATAGTTTCAAATGACACAACAGGAGATACATTAGATTTAAGTACTATTGATTTAGACCCAAGTACACCAAATATCGACACAACATTGGTTGTGGCCAACCAAGGAACTTGGACTGTTGATGCAAGTGGCGTGGTAACGTTTACACCATTGCCAGGATTCACCACAGACCCAGCGGCAATTAACTATACGGTTAAAGATGCTCAAGGAAATGTGTCGAATATTGCAAAAATAACTGTAGGTTACACAGAGATTCCTCCAATTGCAATCAAAGATGGTAATAGTGGTAATGCTCCAAAATCAGCTTCTGCACCAATTGCTATTTTATCGAATGATAAACTAAGTGATGGAACACCAGCTACAGTAACCAATACTACAGTTGATTTAAATCCTAATACTCCAGGAGACAATGCATCACTAATAGTTGCAGGTCAAGGAGTTTGGAATTACAATACTGCAACAGGAGAGTTAGTATTTACACCAGAGGCAGGATTTACTGCTAACCCAACACCGCTAGTATACAAACTAACCGAAGTTGGAACAGGTTTAAGTGCAAGTGCAACCGTTACGGTTACGTATGTGAAAATAGCACCAGTTGCTGCGAATGATGTAAGTTCAAATAATACTCCGAATACTGCAGTATCTATCAATCCTATCTTAAACCCATTAGGACTAGATACAGATGGTGATGGAACTATCAATCCAGCTACAGTTAGCTTAGTACCGCCTGCAGGAGCAACTGCTGTTGTTGTGGACAGTAATGGAGATATTACTAGTTTAGTGGTGCCAGGACAAGGTTTATGGAGTGTTGATCCAGTAAGTGGAGTAATCACTTTCACACCATTACCAGGTTTCCACCAAGACCCTACACTTATTGCATATAATGTAGAAGATAATGATGGTAACCAATCGAATAATGCAACGGTAACAATAGATTATAAACCTATTGCATCAGACGATAAAAATACGATTCCAGCTATTATTGGACAGCCAGTGACAGTAAATGTAGTTACAAATGATACTAATGGAGATTTAGTAGATGCAACCACTGTTGTGCTCGATCCTACTAGTGTAACTGGAGGTATCGCAGTTTCGCCAGAAGAAGTGAATGTACCTGGAATTGGTTCATGGATTGCAGATAATGCAGGGAATGTAACCTTTACTCCGGATCCAGCTTATACGCTTGATCCACCGGTTATTAGTTATACCGTAAAAGATGACGAAGGAAATGCATCTGCACCAGCTACAATCACTTTAGATTATACACCAATTTCAACACCAGATGTATCAACTGAAAACCCAATCAATACACCTGTTGTAATTGATGTGGTTGCAAATGATACAAATGGAGATTTGATTGATCCTATAACAGTGAGCTTGGTAAATCCAGGTAACGCTACAAACATTGTAACAGATGCCAATGGAGATATCACGAGTCTTGTGATTCCGGGCGAGGGAACTTGGAATGTTAATTTGGTAACTGGAGTGGTAACATTTACTCCAAATTCAGGTTTCATTACAAACCCAACTCCAATCAATTACAACGTGGAGGATAATCAAGGAAATCAATCTAACAGTAGTCCTATAACTATTAGCATGATTCCACAAGCGGATTTAGTTGTAACTAAAACAGATAATAAAGAGAAGTATACTCCAGGAACGAACAATGTTTATACAATCGTTGTTAAAAATAACGGTCCGGCACTAGCTACAAATGTGGTAGTACTTGACGATATTACAAGTCCAATTCTAGAAGCTGTAACCACATGGTCAGCTGTAGGAACAGGAAGTGCGGTACCGCCAAATGCAACTGGCACAGGTGATATTACAGCAGCAAATGCTACAATAGCAACTTTTGCAGTAGGAGAGACAGTGACTTATACGGTAACAATAGCAGTACCGAGTAACTTTACTGGTCAAATTGTTAATACGGCATCTGCTAGTTCAGATGTACAAGACCCTGTTACTACAAATAACAGCCAAACAGATGTTGATACAATAACAGCACTTTCCGAAATTGCAGTTAGTAAAACGGTTGTAAGTACAGCACCTTATAAAATTGGTGAAAACATTACATTCTTAGTAACAGCAACTAATAACGGTCCAAGTGATGCAACGGGTATTAATATTGTTGACAAATTGCCTAGTGGTTATAGCTTAGTAAGTGCTACACCTAACAAAGGAACGTACACAGCAACAAATGGTTTGTGGAATGTAGGTGGATTGACTAATACATCAACTGCTACATTAACTGTTGTGGCAAAAATTAATGCAGCAGGTAATTACACCAATACTGCAGAGGTAACTAAAGTAGATCAAGCTGATCCAAATGGTATTGTTCATGGAAATAATACTCCGAGTGAAATTGACCAATCGGATATAACTATTGTACCTGTTGAAATTGTTGATTTAGTAACTACTAAAACAGTTGATAAATCAAATCCAAATCAAGGAGATATCGTTAAGTATACCTTGACGGTGGTGAACAAGGGGCCAAGTACCGCTACGGGAGTTAACCTTACTGATAATTTGCCAGCAGGTCTGGTTTATGTGTCGCATTTTGCGACTGGAGGAACAGTGAATACGTATTCTGGAGGTCTATGGACAATTGGAAATATAAACATTGGATCTTCTGCAATCTTAGTCATTGATGCGAGAGTTACAGCAGCAGGTACAGTTGCTCAAACACCAATCGTGAATACTGCTACAGCTGCTTCAGGAAATGAGTCAGACCCAACAACAGTTGGAGACGATTTGACCGAGCCAATTACGGTAACGAGTTCTGACTTAGTGACTGAAAAAACAGTAAGTAACTCTAATCCTAGTGAAACAGAAACGATTACGTACACAATAAAAGTGACGAATAACGGACCAAGTCCAGCAACGGCTGTTCGTGTGACAGACATTCTTCCAATAGGAGTTACCTATATTGGTAACAACCTGGGTGGTGATTACAATTATGGTTCAGGTCTATGGACAGTTGGAGATATAGCAGTTGGAGCTACCAAAGTTCTTAATATTGATGTAACACCTAATCCTGGTACTGCAGGTAAAACAATTGTAAATACTACTACTGCAGCAAAAGGTAACCAATCAGATCCAACAACATTAGGCGATGATTTGAATGAATCAATAGTAGTTCAAAATAGTGCTGATATTGTATTAACCAAAATTGTAGATAATAATACTCCTAATATTGGAGACATCATTACCTATACAGTTACGGTCACTAATAAAGGATCAATTGACGTTACAAATTTAGTTATTAAAGATAAATTGCCAGGTGGATTAACCTTCTTCTCTGCGACTCCAGGTATTGGAGTTTGGTCGGAGCCAAATTGGACTATTGGTACATTATTACCAGGTGAGAAAGGAACAATTATTTTAAAAGCAATTGTAGGGCTAGATCAAGGTGGTAGAGTATTGTTGAATACCGTGACCAATACCCAGGATCAGTTTGATTCAAACACAACTAGAGATGATCCATCTGAATCGTTAACAGTAACGGGTCTTGATTTAGGAGTTTTGAAAACAGTAAGTAATGAAACACCTAATGTGGGTGAAACGATTACCTACTCTATCAAAGTAACTAACAATGGTTTTAGTGATGCTACAAGTGTGGCTATTACCGATAGATTACCTGTTGGAGTTACTTATGTTAGCAGTGCAGCAGATGTAGGATTATATAATAATGGTTCTGGATTATGGTCTATAGGTAATTTGGCAAATGGTTCCATTGCAACGCTTACAATAAAAGCGACTGTTAATCCAGGTACTTTTGGAAGCACAATTACAAATACAACATCTGCTGTTACGTCAGATCAGGCTGATTCAAATGTTGGAAATAACATTGGTACTGTTTCAATCGTTCCAACGGCTTTTATTGATCTTCATTTAACTAAGGAGGTTGTAGCTAATGTTACCAATCCTGCAGTAGGCGAAGTGATTACGTTTGAAGTTAGAGTTATAAATGATGGTCCATCAAAAGCGACAGGTGTTCAAGTGGTCGATTTAATACCTTCGGGTTATAAATTTGTAAACTATAGTTCGTCTATTGGGACTTATACTCCTTCAACAGGTCTTTGGAATGTTGGCTTCATAGAGGTAGGTAACACTGCAGTCTTGTTGGTAGATGTAAAAGTGCTTGATTCAGGCAACTACTTGAATTGTGCCGAAATTACAAAAGCAAATGAGCCAGATATTGATTCGACACCAGGTAATGGTAGTGGTTTTGCAGAAGACGATTATGCTTGTGCATCTGCCGCACCAAATCAAAGTGTAGATCTTGCAGTTGTAAAAACAATACTAAAAGATAAAGTGAACCCGAAAGTGAACAGTGCAATATCTTTCGAAATCTTATTAACCAATAACGGTAATATCGATGCGACTAACGTAGTAGTTACAGACTTACTACCATCAGGTTATATATTTGTAAATTATAGTTCAACGAAAGGAATTTATGACTACAAAACTGGAGATTGGAAAGTTGCAAAAATTGTTAACGGTGAAACTGAGATATTGATTGTAGATGTCATCGTGAACGAGTCGGGAGATTACTTGAATTGTGCTAAAATTAAATCATTGCACCAAGTGGACACTAACCCAGCTAACAACTCTAGTTGTATAGCAACGGTACCAGTTTCAATCATTGATTTAGAATTGGCGAAGGAAGTTGATATCTTGAAACCGTTTGCAGAGACTAATGTTGAGTTTACGATTACCTTGACCAACAAAGGACCTAGTAAAGGAACGGGAGTTCAGGTAAAAGATTTGCTGCCAAGTGGAATGACGTATGTAAGCGCAACTCCAAGTATCGGATCGTACAATGCGATTACAGGTATATGGAATGTGGGTACAATTGGTATTCAAGCGGTAGAAACATTAAAAGTAGTAGCCTTTGTACTTCCAGTGGGAGAATTTACAAATGTTGCTGAAGTTATTGCAGCCAATGAGCTTGATGTAGATTCCACTCCAAATAATAATAAATTGCTAGAGGATGATCAAGACGCTGTAGTATTAGTACCAGAAATTTCATTAGTAATCTCTGAAGGATTTAGTCCAAATGGAGATGGTTTGAATGATGTTTTCGAAATACAACATTTACAGGTATTGTATCCAAACTTTAGTATGGAAATTGTAAACAGATACGGTAACATTGTATACCAATACAAACATAATGGTGATAAATTTAAAACACCAATATGGTGGAATGGTTATTCAACAGGAAGATGGAATGTGTCGAATGATATGCTTCCAGCAGGAACTTATTTCTACACCATTTATTTCAATAATGATGACAGAAAACCACAAACAGGTTGGATATATTTAAGAAGATAAAACAATGAATTAAGGGGGGAGGTTCACTATAAAGACCTCTCCTTTTTAAAATTTAAAATTACTTTTATGAAAAAATTTAAATTAATAATTGGGTTTTTTGTTTTGATTGCCACATCCAACAGTATCTACGGTCAACAAGATCCTCAGTATACACAGTACATGTATAATATGAATATCCTGAATCCAGCCTATGCTGGTTCAAAGGGAGTAACAAGTATTGGAATATTGGGTAGAACACAATGGGTTGGAGTAGATGGAGCGCCAAAAACAGCGACATTATCTATCAATGGTCCTGTAGGTAAAAACGTAGGTTTAGGGTTCTCAGTTATACATGATGAAATTGGTCCTATTAAAGAGGATAATGTTTATGCTGATTTCTCATATACACTTAATTTGTCTGAGGTGGATAAGTTAGCGTTAGGGATTAAGGCAGGGGCTACCTTCTTAAATGTTAGGGAATTGATTACTATAGATCCAGACCCTATGAACATTCCTATAAGTCTGGTAGCACCAAACTTTGGTGTGGGTGCCTTTTATTATAATGAACATTTTTATGCAGGATTATCTGTTCCCAATTTTATCGAAACGAGATATCTTAACAATACCAATGGAACGGCCTCTACAGCTTCAGAAAAAATGCACTACTTTTTAACATCTGGTTATGTATTTGATATTGATGATGATTTGAAATTGAAACCTTCGGCAATGTTAAAGGCTGTTTCTGGAGCACCACTCTCTGTAGATTTATCATTAAACCTATTGGTTCAAGAAAGAGTAGAATTAGGATTGTCTGTTCGTTTAGATGACTCTGTAAGTGGTATGGTTGGTTTTCAAGTGAACCAAGATTTAAGGATTGGATATGCTTACGATCATACAACTTCAAATTTTGGAGTATTTAATTCTGGCTCTCATGAAATAATGATATTATTTGACTTGAACAAGAAGAAAATAAAAAGCCCTAGATTTTTCTAAACAAAATATATAAACATGAAAAAAATTACTATCCTACTAGTATTCTTATGTGGATTTGCTGCTTTTTCGCAAAGCCAAAATTATACTATCAAAAATATAGACGTCAATACCAAATATTCTGATTTTGGTGTGACCTATTATGGTGAAAATGGAGCAGTTTTTGCCTCTTCGAAAAAAGTAAAAGGCTCTAGAAATAAAAAATGGTATTTGAATGATCAACCTTTTCTTATGTTATACAAAGGGTCAGTTACAAATACTGGAGAAATTGTAGATACTGATTTTTTTTCGAAAGAACTAAATACAAAAATGCACGAATCTAATGTAACATTTACAAAAGATTTGAAAACAGTTTACTTCTCTAGAGATAATTATACAAAAAAAAGATACCGTACAGATGAAGATGGATGGATTTTGATTCAATTATACAGAGCAGATGTAGATTCAACGGGTAAATGGACAAATGTTTTGAAATTGCCTTTTAATAGTGATGATTTTGATACCGGACATCCTTCGTTGAATGTTGATGATTCAAAATTATACTTTACATCAAACAGACCAGGTTCACTAGGTTTGACAGATATTTGGGCAGTCAATATTAATCCAGATAGAAGCTATAGCGAGCCTTATAATTTAGGACCAAATGTGAATACTACAAGAAAGGAAATGTTTCCACATATCGATAAAAATGATGTGTTGTATTATTCTTCAGATGGTATGATTGATGGTAACGGCGGATTGGATATTTATGCCATCAAGATGGATGAAAATGGAGGAGTTGGTAAGCCTGTTAACTTAGGTTTTCCACTTAATAGTTTAAAAGATGATTTTTCTTTAGTTTTTCAGAACGGGAAAAAAACAGGTCACTTCTCATCAAATCGTGATGGAGGAAAGGGAGATGATGATATTTATTATTTCGAAGAACTTGTTAATCCTATAATTGATAAATGTAAGCAACTTGTTCAAGGTGTGGTTCGAGAAAAAGAAACTGGAGCGCTACTTCCTGGAGCACTTGTTGTATTGTACAATGCGAAAGGAGAAAAAGTCGAAAGTGTTATAGCTGACAAATTTGCGAGTTTCGCTTTTAATGTTGATTGCGAAGCAGGTTACAAAGTTACTGGTACCAAGGAGTTCTATAATATGGATGAAGAAGCATTTAAAACTTCAAATGTTGCAGACCTTGAATTATCAATTGGTTTGGATTTAGGTTCAACTGAATTTGTATTTGTAAGAGATAAATTGATGATCAAAATTAATCCAATCTACTTCGATTTAGACAGATCATTTATTCGTCCTGATGCAGCATTAGAATTAGAGCGCGTATTTACTATTATGCAAAAATATCCATTGATTAAAATTAGTTTAGGCTCACATACAGATAGCAGAGCTCCAGATGCTTATAACTGGGCATTGTCAAACCGAAGAGCAAAATCATCCAAAGATTGGTTGGTAAAAGCAGGTATCGATCCTACTAGACTTACCGCTAGAGGGTATGGTGAAACCGAACTAGTTAATGGGTGTGCAAATGATGTTAATTGTACTGAGTTTGATCATCAATTAAATAGAAGAACTGAGTTTGTAATTACAAATCCAGAGGTAATTAAATAATAAATTTCGAATATTAATTTTTAGTCATTCATGATCAATTATATAGTTGAGCAAAATAGCCACTTCAATTTGAAGTGGCTATTTTGTGTTTATAAACGACTATTAATAGTGTTACAGGAAGATATTTAAAATTTCAAAACAACAAATCAATAAATTGTCAGTAAATTTGCGATATGGAAATAGAGAAAAAAGACATACGAGCTTTAAGCAAAGAACAATTGAGAGATTTTTTTGTAGCGAACGGAGATAAATCCTTTCGTGGTAATCAAGTCTATGAATGGTTGTGGAGCAAAGGAGCACATAGCTTTGATGATATGACCAACCTAACCAAAGGGACAAGGAGTATGCTAGAAACTAATTTTGTGATTAATCACATTAAAGTAGATACTATGCAAAGATCGGAAGATGGAACAGTCAAAAATGCACTTCGTTTGCATGATGGTTTAGTAGTAGAGTCTGTGTTGATCCCAACCAAAACTAGAACGACTGCTTGTGTATCAAGTCAAGTAGGTTGCAGTTTGGATTGTAATTTTTGCGCAACTGCTCGATTGAAAAGAATGCGTAATCTCGAGCCAGCCGAAATATACGATCAAGTAATTGCTATTGATAGAGAAAGTAAATTATATTACAATCACCCTCTTTCGAATATTGTTTTTATGGGAATGGGAGAGCCTTTGATGAATTATAATAATGTAATGAAGGCTATCGAAATGATTACATCTGAGGAAGGTTTGGGGATGTCGCCAAAACGTATTATGGTATCGACTTCTGGAATTCCAAAAATGATTAAAAAAATGGCTGATGATGATGTGAAATTCAAACTAGCAGTTTCGTTACACTCGGCAATTGATGAGATAAGAGCTAGGATTATGCCTTTTAGTGCTAATTTTCCTTTAGCAGACTTGAGAGAATCTTTGGAGTATTGGTATCGAAAAACAAAATCTAAAGTTTCATATGAATATGTAGTATGGAAAGGAATCAATGATAACCAGGAGTCAGTGGATGCTTTGGTTAAGTTTTGTAAATATGTTCCTTGCAAAGTGAATTTGATAGAGTATAACCCTATTGATGATGGTGAATTTCAACAAGCATCTGAAGAAGCGACAAATGCATATATAAAAGGATTGCAAAATATAGGTATCGTTGTTAAAGTAAGACGTAGCCGAGGTAAAGATATTGATGCTGCTTGTGGGCAGTTAGCAAACAAAGAAGCTTAATTTTAATTGAAATAAGTTTCAAGTAGGGTACCCCCAAAAAGCAATTTGCTATTTGGGGGATTTTTTATAAACAATAGTTTGTCATTGTTTCAGTTTTTTTAACAAGAAAGAATGCTTTTTTTGTTATTTGGGAGTTATTTTATAGGTCCTCTTTTTATTAAAAACTGTATATTTGAAACCGAAATGAATGTTACCTCACAAATAAAACAACCTATCTTTGACGAAATGGAACTTTTTGAAAAAAAGTTCCGTGATTCTATGACTTCACAAGTAGCTTTGTTGAACCGTATTACCTATTATATTGTCAATAGGAAGGGGAAACAAATGCGACCGATGTTCGTTTTTTTGTGTGCCAAAATGGTTTCTCATGGCCATGTAAATGAGCGTACCTATCGTGGTGCATGTGTCATTGAATTGATTCATACGGCAACATTAGTACATGATGATGTGGTGGATGACAGTAATCGTCGTCGTGGTTTTTTCTCCATCAATGCGCTCTGGAAAAATAAAATAGCCGTTCTAGTGGGGGATTACTTGTTGTCAAAAGGGCTTTTGCTGTCAATAGATAATGAAGATTTTGATCTGCTGAAAATTATATCTGTTGCAGTTCGAGAAATGAGTGAAGGAGAACTACTCCAAATTGAAAAAGCAAGACGTCTCGATATCACTGAAGAGGTATATTATGAAATTATTCGAAAAAAAACAGCAACACTTATCGCTGCTTGCTGTGCTCTTGGTGCAAAATCGGTAATTGATGATAATGTACAAGTTGAGAATATTCGAAAATTTGGAGAATTGATTGGAATGGCTTTTCAAATTAAAGATGATTTGTTTGATTACTCTGATGAAGCCATCGGCAAGCCTACTGGTATCGATATCAAAGAACAAAAAATGACTCTTCCGTTAATTTATGTTCTTAATACGTGTACTGCAAAAGAAAAATCATGGTTGATTAATTCAATAAAAAATCATAATAAGGATAAAAAGCGCGTGAAAGAAGTTATTGCATTTGTGAAAAACAATAATGGTTTGGCTTATGCCGAAGATAAAATGATTGCATTTCAGCAAGAAGCGTTACAGATATTAGATAATTATCCAACATCTGATTTTAAAGATGCATTAGTCTTAATGGTTAATTATGTTATCGAAAGAAAAAAATAACGTATACTTTTCATCTTATTCATTACTATTTTATTTATCGTTTTATCTTTGGATTTTGAAATTGAAATTGAATTTTGAAATCGTAACTTTGTACTATTATAATTTTTACCCCAAAATATTTTGATTTCTAAAGCGACCATTGATTCTGTTTTTGAAACTGCTCGAGTAGAGGAGGTTATTGGTGATTTTGTTCATTTAAAACGCGCCGGTAGTAATTTTAAAGGATTGAGTCCGTTCTCAGATGAGCGCTCTCCTTCGTTCATGGTATCACCTGCCAAAGGAATTTGGAAAGATTTTAGTTCTGGAAAAGGGGGGAATTCAATTGCTTTTATCATGGAGCACGAACATTTTACCTATCCAGAGGCGATTCGTTATTTGGCCAAAAAATACAATATCGAAATCGAAGAAACAGAGCAAACCAATGAAGAAAAAGCAAATATGGATGCTCGTGAGAGTATGTATTTGGTATCTGAATTTGCAAAAAACTATTTTTACTCAACACTTTTGAAAACAGAAGAAGGTAAGGCAATTGGATTGTCTTATTTTAAAGAACGTGGTTTTACAAGTGCAACTATTGAGAAATTTAGTTTAGGTTATTCTCCAGAAAGCTGGGATGCCTTCACCAAAGAAGCTTTGGGTAAGGGGTATAAGTTGGAGTTTCTTGAAAGTACAGGTTTAACTATCCCTAGAGAGGATAGACCTTTTGACCGATTCAAAGGGCGTGTGATGTTTCCTATTCAAAGCATGTCTGGGAGAACATTGGGTTTTGGAGGTCGAATCTTGACAAATGATAAAAAAGCTGCGAAGTACCTCAATTCACCCGAAAGTGATTTGTACCATAAAAGTAAAGTTTTGTATGGTATTTTTCAAGCCAAACAATCCATCGCCAAACTGAATAATTGTTATTTGGTCGAAGGATATACAGATGTTATTCAATTCAACCAATCTGGTATCGAAAACGTTGTGGCCTCTTCTGGTACTGCGTTAACCCCTGATCAAATTCGATTGATAAACCGTTTAACCAAGAACATAACTGTTTTGTTTGATGGTGATGCCGCAGGTTTGCGCGCTTCTGTACGTGGAGTTGATATGATTCTAGAAGAAGGAATGAATGTCAAAGTTTGTACGTTTCCTGATGGAGAAGATCCAGATAGTTATGCTCGAAAAACATCTCACGATGATTTGATTCTTTATTTAGAAAATAATGCAAAGGATTTTATTCAATTCAAAGCATCGCTATTGATGAATGAGGCCAAAAATGACCCGATTAAAAAGGCCGATTTGATACGTGATATGGTAACGAGTATTTCTAAAATTCCAGACCGTATCCAGCGTGAGATTTACATCCAAGAATGTTCTCGCATTATGGATATTTCAGAGCAGGTTTTAGTAAGCACTTTGGCGCAATTAACACAAAAAGATGTAGCCGAGGTCGAAAAGAAATATAAAAAAGAGCATAAGACATTTGAGGTTTTAAAAAATGAGGATCCAGAGTCTTTAGAAAAAGTAGATATTTTATATCGCTTGGAAAGAAAGATTATTGAAATCTTACTTCTTTATGGTAATAAGGAGGAAGAATTTGAGGATACTTTTATGAAAACTAATGAAGATGGTGATATTGTAAATGTAGTTGAGAAAAAAAGCTTGAAGGTTTTTTATCGAATTTATCTTAGTCTGCAAGAAGATGAGGTAGAGTTGGCAAATCCCTTATTCAGAGCAATTTTTAATGACTTGATTAATCATTACTTACAAAATGAAACCTTTAGTTTAGAACAATATTTAATGTATTTGCCAACGGAGTATGCGCAAGAGGTAACCGATATCTTAATGGAAGATGAAAAACTGACGCTGCACGATTGGGAAGGACAAAATATTTTCCCGAAATACAAAAAAGATACAATTGCTCAAAATGTAAGCGAGACCATTTTGACAATGCGTTGGTATTTGGTTGGGAGTATTATAGAGGAATTAAAAAACTCCATATTACCTGATGCAGATAATACGGAGTCTATTTCAATGATTATGGATTACAATACCTTAACAACTGCTTTTTCAAAGAAATTAGGTAGAGTAATGTCTCGTTTTAGTTAAACGATTTCAAGTTTTTTAGCTTTCTCAACTAAGTCAACAAGATTAGTAACATTCAATTTTGTAAGTAATCTTAATTTGTAAGTACTAATTGTCTTTTCATTCAATCCTAAAATTGTTGCAATCTCGTGGTTCTTTTTACCTCCACTCAAATAGCGTAATACTTCAACCTCACGGTTGGATAATTTTCTGTACAAACGTTCGCTTTTACTTTGTTTAGCAATAAGAGCTAAATTTTTCTTAACGGTTTCATTCATAATGATTTTTCCTTGATGCACTTTAATAATAGACTGTCCAAGTGTTTCAAGTTTTTCTTTCTTGTGTACGTATCCAGATACACCTGCTTTGATCGCATTTGGAGCATAAATTTGCTCAGAAAGACTACTGAAAATAATAATTTTAGTTTTTGGAAAATTCTTCAAGATCGATTTGATTTCAAAAATACTAGCAAGTCCTTCTAATTCAAGATCTAATATTAGAACATCAATTTCTTTTGTAAGAAGAATGTCTCTAATCATTAAAAAACTACCTACATTGGCAGTTATTGATATATCTGCATTGTCTTTGAAATAGGATTTTACTCCAAAATGCACTACTGGTAAGCTATCAGCTAAACAAACTTTTATCATGGTATTTAATTTATTTGTGGTATTTAATTTATATTAATTTTTATATCAGTTTAAGAATCAGTTGTTTAATTAGAATATAAAGTTAGTAAAAAAAACTTACAAAACAAGTTTTTCATACAAAATATTTATATTTTGTTAATTTTACAAACTGGTATTGGGTTCATTTTGTGTTGGTTAGCTCTGTTAAGGCGTTGGTAGATTTCAAAAACTTCTTTTTCTCTTTCTGTAAAGTTTTCAATAGATTTATTGTGTTCTAATACTAACATAGCCCATTCTAGTTCGTCATAACTGGCTCCCAATTGTTGTTCGTCTGTTTTTTCATCTCCGAATAATCCGTCCGAAGGTTGTGCTTTTAATATCGACTCTGGGACTTTTAAATAAGTAGCTAAAGCAAAGACTTCCGATTTCATTAAATCTGCAATTGGGCTTATATCTACTCCTCCATCACCATATTTGGTATAGAATCCAACTCCAAAATCTTCTACTTTGTTTCCTGTACCAGCTACAAGTAATCCATGTACACCTGCATGATAGTATAGGGTAGTCATCCTCAATCTGGCACGAGTGTTGGCAAGTGTTAATTGTAATTTTGACTCTTCAAAATCTGCAGGAACCTGACTTTTGAAAGTTTCAAAAATAGGCGTCAAGTCCGTTTCTATATTAGAAACATTTGGGAAACGACTTTTTAATTGTTCTATATGTTCACGACCGCGACTTACATGGTCTTTATGTTGGTGGATTGGCATTTCAACGCAAACTACTTGTAAACCGGTTTGTGCACATAATGTAGAAGTTAATGCAGAATCAACTCCGCCTGAAATTCCGATTACAAATCCGTTCACTTTTGCTGTTGTTGCGTAATTTTTTAACCAGTTGACAATGTGATTGTTTACTTTTGCGACTTCAGTGGTATTTTTTTTAGTCATAATTGTTTCAGTTTTAAAAAGCAGGAATATGTATATTTGCACACAATTGTTGGTGTGTAACAAATAGTAGTTTATTCGTGACAAATTTAAATAAAATAAAATGAAATTATATTGTATTCCAATTCTTATCTGTCTGTTTTTGTTATCTTGTGATAAAAATAACAAAATCGAGAATAATATTAAGGATATTTCTGTCATTGTGAAGACAGAACGTTTTGATAAAGCGTTCTTTGAGGCTTCTCCTGATGATTTAGGAAAATTAAAAAAGGAGTACCCATTGTTTTTTCCAATCGGTATTGATGATGCTATTTGGGTGGAGAAAATGGAAAACCCACAATGGAGAGAGCTTTATAAAGAAGTTCAAAAAAAGTATCGTAATTTTGATGTAGAGGAAAAAAATTTTGAAAAACTGTTTCAGCACATTAAATATTATTTTCCAGAAACTAAAATACCAAAAGTGGTTACCGTGATTTCTGATATGGATTACAATAATAAAGTAATTTACGCTGACAGTTTGGTAGTGGTCGCTTTGGAAATGTACTTGGGTAAAGAACATCGGTTTTATGAATTTCCAAATTACATCAAGCAAAATTTTGAAGAAAATCAAATAATGCCCGATGTAGTTTCTAGTTTTTTTAGTTATAAAGTACAACCGAATCAAGAGAAAAGCTTGCTTTCAAAAATGATATATGCAGGTAAAGAATTGTATTTGAAAGATAAATTAATTCCATCATCTACTGATTCAGATAAAGTAGGTTATACTCCAGAGCAACTCATTTGGTGTCAAGAAAATGAGCAGTATATGTGGGAGTACTTTATAGAAAAACAATTATTGTATAGTGATGATGCAAAACTAGCTTCTCGTTTTGTGAATTCTGCTCCATTTTCAAAGTTTTATCTTGAAATAGATAATGAGAGTCCAGGGCAAGTAGGGGCATGGATTGGATGGCAAATTGTACGTTCCTATATGGATAATAATACAACAACATTGCAAGAGCTTTTTAAAATGAATGCCAAAGAGTTATTCGAAAAATCAAAATATAAACCTAAGAAATAATGTCAAATAAAAATAGATCAGAAATAAATTTTCTTGTAGAATTAGATGATAACAAAGTGCCTGAAAGGTTAATGTGGTCTGCTAAAGATGGCGGCGTACAATTGGAAGAGGCTAAAGCGATTATGTTGTCAATTTGGGATGCTAAGGCCAAAGAAAGTATGCGTATTGATTTGTGGACCAAAGATATGCCAGTTGATGAAATGAAAATATTTTTTCATCAAACATTAGTAGCGATGTCAGATACTTTTCATCGCGCTACAGGTGACGAGAAGATGTCGGCTACTATGAAAGATTTTTGTGCGTATTTTGCAGAAAAATTAGAATTAAAAGCAGAGTAATAGTTTCTGTTACTATATAGGTATACAGACTAACTTGGATTGTAAAAAACCCCAGATGAAATTTTGATACTTCTGGGGTTTTTTATGTTGTACTGTTATGCAAGTTTATTACTGTAATTTAGTCTGATGTTTTTTTTGGATCTTTATAAAGTTTTTGTAACTTACTGGTATATAAATCAATACTGTAAAGCTATGAAAAATGTAAAATTACTTTTGTTCGGACTGGTCTTCTTTTCCTTTATGCTGACTTCTTGTAATAAAAAACGAAATAAATTGGAGCAATCTTGGAAAGTTACTGAAGTGGTTGATAAAGTACCATTATCAGATTCTGTGAAGAATGATATTCTTGAAAAAGGAAACTTGACTTTTGCTGATAAAGGGGTTGTAAATGGCCATCTAGAACGTGATTTTGTTGATGGCGTATATCATATAGAGGATAAAGGGAAGACAGTGACTATAAAGGATGAAACAGGGACCCCTTTCACATTTACAAGTACTATAGATGAGGATAAATTAGTTTTAGAAAATGATGATATTAAATTTGTCTTTTCGAAAAAATAGAAATGTCTGGTTATGAATCATAAAAAACCCAAAAAACAAATTTTGTTTTTTGGGTTTTTGTATAATATCTAAATCAATAATTTAAAACTAATTACCGTTTTTGAACATTTCTTGGTTTACCTCGTCAATATAACCTAGTAACTCCTCTTTACCGATACTTTCGGTTGCTGAGGTTACAAAATATTGTGGCATCTCGGCCCAATTATTAGCAAACATATTCTTTTTGTAAGCGGCAATGTGCGAGTCTATCTTTGTTTTACTAATCTTATCTGCTTTGGTAAAGATGATGCAAAAAGGAATCTCGCTTTCTCCCATGTACGACATGAATTCAACATCAATAGCTTGTGCTTCATGACGAATGTCAATCAATACAAAGGCGCAAACTAATTGTTCTCTATTCTCAAAGTAATCGGTAATAAATTGTTGAAAAACCGACTTTGTTTTTTTGGATACTTTAGCATATCCATAACCAGGTAAATCAACCAAGAACCAGTTTTTGTTAATTAAAAAGTGGTTGATTAATTGTGTTTTACCAGGTCTTCCAGAGGTTTTGGCTAGTTTTTTTTGGTTAGTAATCATGTTGATTAATGATGACTTTCCAACATTGGACCTACCTATAAACGCATATTCTGGCAAAAAATCCTTCGGGCATTTTGCGGCATCAGAATTACTGATTATAAATTCGGCAGTATTGATTTTCATATTTATAAAATTAATGAGCAAAGGTGAAATTTGCTATGGTATTGTTTACATATTAGTTTTAGTAAGCCATTCTTCAAGCGCTTGATTGAATTCCTGAGGATGTTCCATCATAGCAGCATGTCCACATTTATCAATCCAATATAAAGTAGAATTTGGTAGTAACTTTTTAAATTCGGTTGCAACATCTGGAGGTGTTACTTTGTCATTTTTTCCCCATATAATACACGTTTGCACGTGCATTTTTGGTAAATCTTTAGCCATATTATGACGTATGGCACTTTTGGCAATAGTCAAGGTTTTGATTAATTTGATACGGTCATTTACAGTTGCATATACTTCATCAATCAATTCTGGAGTTGCTACTTTTGGATCATAAAATACATCTTCAGCCTTCTTTTTTATGTATTCGTAATCTCCTCTTTTTGGGTAACTATCTCCCATGGCACTTTCATATAACCCTGAGCTCCCTGTTATAACAAGACCAGCCACTTTTTCAGGGTACATTTTGGTGTGGTAAAGCGCAATATGACCACCAAGCGAATTCCCTAGTAATATAACTCGATCAAATCCTTTAAATGTGATAAAATCTTTAACGTATTTGGCAAAACTTTTTACATTCGTCTTAAGTAAGCTTTGTGTGTATATAGGTAAGTCTGGAATGACAATTTTATATCCTTTTTCAGAAAAGTAGCTTGCAACTGCGTCAAAATTGCTTAAACCGCCCATTAGGCCGTGTAAGATTACAATTGGCGTGCCCTCTCCAGCTTCATAGTAGCTGTATCTACCTTCTTTCTTGTAGTATTTATCCATTTTGTTTAGTCCGGGTTTCAATTTTGACAAATATAGGGTTTAATAAGCAAAAATGAATTTTTGAATCTATTTTTTGGTCAGATTATTTTACGAAAGAATTTTACATCGATAAATAGGTTTTCTGATGCTCGATTGCGGTTTTTATAATAATAAATAAAAGCAGATATTGTTAAATTGTTAGGGATTCTGTAAGGTTGCTTTGTGGCTTATGAATATTCCTACTGAGCTATCTCTAGGAGGTTAATTGACTGATCCTATATAAATTAGGGGCTGGGGGATTATTGTGGTTAAACTTATCAACAAAGTGGTAATTTGTGGTAAAATGTGGTAAAATTTTTTATATTTTTGCTTAAATCAATTAGATAAAAAGAAAGTTTGAATACAATCGTTGGGACATATGAGTGCAAAGTTGATGCTAAAGGGAGGGTAATGTTACCTGCGCCCTTGAAAAAGCAGTTAACTGCCTCACTTCAAGACGGTTTTGTTTTGAAGCGTTCTGTGTTTCAATCTTGTTTGGAGTTGTATCCGATGGAAGAATGGAATTTAATGATGGTGAAAATTAACAAGCTTAATCGTTTTGTTAAAAAAAACAATGACTTCATCAGACGTTTTACGGCAGGTGTGAAGATCGTTGAGATTGATTCTTTGGGGAGATTGTTAGTTCCTAAAGATTTGGTTGGTTTTGCGAATATTGCTAAAGATGTTGTTTTTTCATCTGCAGTTAATATTGTAGAAATTTGGGATAAAGATTTATACGAGCAATCGATAAACGGAGACGATATTGACTTTGCTGATTTGGCAGAAGATGTAATGGGAAATTTAAATGACAACGACAATGGAATATCATAATCCAGTTTTACTTCACGAATCTATAGACGGTTTGAATATTAAACCAGATGGGGTTTATGTAGATGTGACTTTTGGAGGTGGAGGTCATTCAAGAGAAATTTTGAACAGGCTAGGGCCAAACGGAAAATTATTTGCTTTTGATCAAGACGAAGATGCATTAGCGAATGCAATAGACGATAGTCGTTTTGTTTTGATTAATGAAAATTTCCGTTTTATAAAACGGTTTTTGCGTTTTTATGGAGCAAAAGAAATAGATGGGATACTAGGTGATCTAGGCGTTTCTTCGCATCAATTTGATGTACCCGAAAGAGGGTTTTCTACTCGTTTTGATGCAGATCTAGATATGAGAATGAGTCAGAAAAATGATTTGAGTGCCTACAAGGTAGTCAACGAGTATGATGACGCAAATCTAAAAAGAGTATTCTATGATTATGGTGAATTGAAAAACGCACCTGCTTTGTCAAGAGCAATTATTGAGGCTAGAGAGCATCACCCTATAAGAACAACAGACGAACTAAAAGAGATTTTAGCTAAATTTTTGCCAGAAAGAGTTCGTAACAAAATTTTGGCACAAATCTATCAAGCGATTCGTATTGAAGTGAATCAAGAAATGGATGTTTTGAAAGAGTTCCTGGAGCAATCTTTAGAAATACTAAAACCAGAAGGAAGATTGAGTATTATTTCATATCACTCTTTGGAAGATCGACTGGTAAAACGTTTTATGAAAAACGGAATGTTTGAAGGAGAGCCTGAAAAGGACTTTTTTGGTAATTTTTCGGTTCCTTTTAAAACAGTAGGTAAACTAATTATTCCCAATGCCGCTGAAATAAAAATAAATAATAGAGCTCGTTCAGCTAAGCTTAGAATTGCTGAGAAAAAATAATAGTAGAAATGAAAAAAGGAATATACGGTCTGTTAAAAGCTAGATTTCTTGTCGATAAAGACGCAATGAAAAATTGGCGTTTTATCGTTTTTATAATCGTGTTAGCAATATTTATGATTGCCAATACACAGCGATTTGAACAGAAAGTATTTACGATTGCAGCACTTACAAGCGAAGTGAAAGAATTACGTTCCGAATTCGTAGATAGACGTTCTCAATTAATGAAATTAAAAATGGAATCGACGGTGTCTGAAAAGATGATAGCCAAAGAGATTTACCCTTCAACGGTTCCACCGGTAAAAATTAAGGTTAAGCAAGAAAAAGAAAAAGGTTTTTTTAAAAAATTATGGCAATAGAGGATAAAAACATATCATATAGAATGTATCTAGTGGCTTTTGTCATCTTTTTGATGGCACTTGGTATTGCTGTGAAATTGACAAATATACAATGGGTTGAGGGGGATTATTACAGGCAATTAGCCAAGGAGAGAACCGTTCGAAATTTTGTAATCCCAGCCAATAAAGGGAATATTTATTCGTCTGACGGGAGTTTATTAGCAACATCGATTCCGAATTACGCCATTCGATTTGATGCAGTTGCGCCAAAAGCAGAAACTTTCGAAAAAAATGTTGGATCACTAGCAGATTCTTTGGCTTTAATGTTAGGTAAGCCAAGTAGCTATTATCAAAATGAATTGCGTCGTGCAAGAGCCAATAATAACCGTTATTATTTGATTTCTCGCGATTTGAGTTATACAGATTATATCAAAATAAAAGGTTTCCCATTGTTTAAGTTAGGTGCTTACAAAGGTGGAATTATCGTAGAACAAAAAACAGTTAGAGAACATCCAATTGGTAAAATTGCAGAACGTACGATTGGATATGAACGTCAAACGGGTGAAACCTCTTTTGAAGGTAAAGGAATTGAATGGGCCTACCGCGATTACTTGAATGGTAAAGATGGGAATATATTAAAACAAAAAATTGCCAAAGGTCAATGGAAGCCTATCCGTGATTTAAATGAAGTAGATCCTCAGGATGGTTACGATGTTATTTCGACCATCGATGTTTATATTCAAGATATTGCACATCATGCATTATTGAAGCAATTGCAAGAATTTGAAGCAGATCACGGGTGTGTGGTTGTAATGGAGACTGAAACTGGAGCCGTAAGAGCAATAGCAAATTTAGGGAGAGCTGCTGATGGGAGTTATTATGAAACGACCAATTATGCAGTAGCTGAATCTCATGAGCCAGGTTCGACTTTTAAATTGGTCGATATGATGGCTTTGTTGGAGGATAAGGTAGCAGATACAAGTACTGTTTACGATAGTAATGGTGGAGAGGTAAGGTATTCGGGTAAAGCAGTTAGGGATTCACATAGAGGTGGTTATGGTAAAATTTCGCTAGCCCGAGGTTTTGAGCTTTCTTCTAATACGGTTATGGTGCAAGCAGTATATAATGCTTATAATGAAAATCCATCTCGTTTTGTGAATCATGTGAATTCGTATGGATTGAACAAGAAATTGAATATGGATTTCAAAGGAGAAGGAAGACCTTATATTCCACAACCTTCAAATAAAAGATGGTCCAATATATCATTGCCTTGGATGGCTTTTGGTTATGGTGTATCGGTAACTCCAATGCAAACGCTGGCATTTTATAATGCTGTTGCAAATAATGGTGTGATGGTGAAGCCTTATTTTGTTTCTGAAATTAAAGAATGGAATAAAACAATAAAGAAAGTTGAGACAGAGGTTTTAAATCCTAAAATTTGTTCACAAGAAACGATACTGAAATTAAAAGCAGTCCTCAAAAACGTAGTTAAAAAAGGAACAGGATCTAAGTTGTATTCGAAAGATTTTTCTATGGCAGGAAAAACAGGAACTGCTCAAGTTAATTATGGGAAAAATGGTGGTGCGGGCAAGTATTATGCTTCCTCTTTTGTTGGTTTTTTTCCAGCAGAACATGCAAAGTATTCTTGTATTGTTGTAGTACATAAACCAAGTACAGTAAATAATAATTATTATGGTGCTGATGTGGCAGGACCTGTCTTTAAACGTATTGCGCAAAAAATTTTTACAGACGTTCCTTCAACTAATGAAATTAAAAATATTAACAAGAAGATAGAGAAGCAAGAGAAAAGCTATAATGATTACTTTACGAGTGTGCAGAATAAGGATGAGAAAGTGCCAAATGTAAAAGGGATGCCTGGAATGGATGCTATTGCATTGTTAGAGAATCTAGGTTTGAGAGTGTCTACTAGAGGTATAGGTAAAGTAAAAAGCCAGTCCTTGGAAGTAGGTCAAAATATTATTAAAAATACAGCAATTACGCTCGAACTATTATAGTGACTTTCAATCAAATTTGGGTTTAGTGATAAAGGAAACAAAATGGAAAAATTATTAAAAGACATATTGTATAAAGTAGCAATTGAATCCATTACAGGTTCAACGGATGTTACGATCAATAAATTGGAATTCGATTCAAGAAAATTGGAAGCTCATGATGTTTTTGTTGCTATTCGTGGTGCTGTTTCAAACGGTCACGATTTTATACAAAAAGCAATTGATCTTGGTGCTACCGTAGTTGTATGCGATACGTTGCCAACAGTTATGACTGCGGGAATAACGTATGTAAAGGTAAAAGACACTAATACGGCATTGGCTTTTATGGCAGCAAATTACTTTGAAGATCCTTCAAAAGATTTAAAGCTTGTCGGTATTACTGGTACAAATGGTAAGACTACCATTGCGTCTTTATTGTTTCAATTATTTCAAAAAGCAGGATATAAAGTAGGTTTGATTTCGACTGTAAAAATAGTTGTCGATCAAGTCGAATATAAAGCAACGCATACTACGCCAGATTCTATCACAATCAATCATTATTTGACCGAAATGATAGCAGCGGGAGTAACGCATTGTTTCATGGAGGTGAGTTCTCATGGGATTCATCAAAAAAGAACAGAGGCTTTACATTTTACGGGTGGAATATTCACCAATCTTTCACACGATCACCTGGACTACCATGCAACGTTCGCAGAATATAGAGATGTAAAAAAATCATTCTTTGATAATTTACCTTCAACAGCCTTTTCGATCACCAATTTAGATGATAAAAATGGAGCGGTAATGTTGCAAAATACAGTGTCAAAAAAATGTACCTACGCTTTAAAATCATATGCCAATTATAGAGCGCAAATTCTAGAAAACCAATTGTCAGGTTTGTTGTTGAAAATCAATGAAAATGAAGTTTGGGTAAAATTAATTGGGACTTTCAATGCTTATAATTTGTTGGCTATTTATGCTGCTGGCATTGAGTTAGGGATGGATAGCTTGGAAGCGCTAAGATTGTTGTCAGATTTAGAAAGTGTTTCAGGGCGTTTTCAATTTATTGTCTCTAGTGATAATATAACTGCAATCGTAGATTACGCACATACGCCAGACGCGCTTGATAATGTTTTGAAAACCATCAATGATATTCGTACGAATAACGAACAATTGATTACGGTTGTTGGTTGTGGAGGGAATAGAGATAAAACCAAAAGACCAATGATGGGGGAAATTGCTTCTGATAAAAGTGATAAAGCCATTTTTACCTCTGATAATCCTCGTAATGAAAATCCGGATGTGATTATCACTGAAATGGAAAAAGGGGTTGCACCACATAATTACAAAAAATTATTGACTATTACCGATAGAAAACAAGCTATTAAAACAGCTTGCCAATTGGCACAAGCAAATGATATTATATTGATTGCGGGCAAAGGTCATGAAACTTATCAAGAAATAAATGGTGTTCGCCATGATTTTGATGATATGAAAACAGTAAAAGAAATTTTAGAGCAATTAGGGAAATAATTGCAGTATAAATCAACATTCAACCAATAGACTATGTTATACTATTTTTTTGAGTATTTAAATAAAACTTTAGATGTTTCTGGAACAGGAGTTTTTCAGTACATCACCTTTCGGTCGGCTTTGGCATTTATTTTATCTCTGCTTTTGTCTACAATTTACGGAAAGAGAATTATTCTTTTTTTACAAAGACAGCAAGTTGGAGAAACAGTTAGAGAATTAGGGTTAGCTGGTCAAAATGAAAAAGCGGGTACTCCAACTATGGGAGGGCTCATTATTATTTTTGCTACTTTGCTTCCTGTTTTCTTGTTTGCAAAATTGCATAACATTTATATCGTTTTGCTTATTGTGACTACATTATGGATGGGGACTATAGGCTTTATTGATGATTATATCAAAATTTTCAAAAAAGACAAAGAAGGTTTAAAAGGTATTTTTAAAGTTTTCGGTCAGGTTGGTTTGGGTTTAATTGTGGGTTATGTCCTTTATTTTAGCCCGGATGTTGTAGTTCGTACTGACACTAGTAAGAGAGATGTTTTTAAGGTAACTACAGAAAATATAATTTATCAAGCTCCTGTAGAAGAGAAATCAACAGCAACGACGATTCCATTCTTTAAAAATAACGAGTTTGATTATGCCGAATTATTAGCCTGGACAGGAGAAGGATATGAACAATGGGCTTGGTTAGTTTTTATTCCAATAGTGATTTTTATTATTACAGCGGTATCCAATGGGGCTAATTTAACGGATGGAATTGATGGTCTAGCAGCAGGAACCTCTGCGATATCGGTACTTGCACTAGGTATTTTTACGTTTCTTTCTGGGAATATTATTTTCTCTAATTATTTGAATATAATGTATATCCCTAATTCGGGAGAAATGACAGTTTTTATATCTGCATTTGTAGGGGCTCTTGTTGGGTTTCTTTGGTATAATTCCTATCCCGCATCTGTTTTTATGGGAGATACAGGAAGTTTAACCATTGGAGGAATCATAGCAGTATTAGCGATAGCAGTAAGGAAAGAGATGTTGATTCCATTATTATGCGGAATCTTTTTGGTTGAAAATTTTTCTGTGGTAATTCAAGTTTTTTACTTTAAATACACTAAGAAACGATTTGGAGTTGGACGGAGAATATTTTTAATGTCGCCATTGCATCACCATTATCAAAAAAAGGGCTACCATGAAAGCAAGATTGTAACTCGATTTTGGATTGTTGCCATCCTATTAGCTATTTTATCTATTGTGACATTAAAACTAAGATAATATGAGATTAGTAGTTTTAGGAGGAGGAGAAAGTGGAGTTGGTTCAGCCATCTTGGGTAAAAAGAAGGGATATGATGTTTTTGTATCAGATTTTGGAAAAATAAAAGAAAAATATCGAAAAGTTCTTATAGATAATGAAATAGAATGGGAAGATGAAAAGCATACACAGGATTTAATTCTCAATGCCGATGTAGTCATGAAAAGCCCAGGGATTCCAGATAAAGCGCCAATAATTAAAAAGCTGCACGAAAAAGGAATTTCAGTAATTTCTGAAATTGAATTTGCGGCTCCCTTTACCAAAGCAATTACGATTGGGATTACCGGTAGTAACGGAAAGACAACGACCACAATGCTAACGCATCACTTGTTAAAATCGGCAGGATTGAATGTTGGTTTAGGAGGGAATATTGGCAAAAGTTTTGCCTGGCAAGTAGCCGAAGAAAAATATGATACCTATGTTTTGGAGTTGAGTAGCTTTCAACTAGATGGAATTATAAATTATAGGCCTCATATTGCGATTATTACCAATATAAGCCCCGATCATTTAGATCGATACGAATACAAATATGAAAATTATATTGCTTCAAAGTTTAGGATCACTATGAACCAAACAGAAGAAGATTATCTAATTTACGATGCAGATGATGAAGCAATAACAAATTGGTTACAGAATAATAAAACAAAAGCAAAACTAATCCCTTTTTCGTTGACACAAACATTCGATGACGGGGCCTTTATACAAAACAACAACATGGAAGTAAAAATCAATCAAGACGAGTTTAAAATGGAAACAGAAACAATGGCGCTTGAGGGAAAACATAATATGAAAAATGCTATGGCATCTAGTTCAGTAGCAAGTATATTGCAAATTCGTAAGTCGACAATTCGTGAAAGTATGTCAAACTTTCAAGGGGTTGAACACCGTTTGGAAAAAGTACTTAAAATTCAAAATGTACAATACATTAATGATTCGAAAGCAACCAACGTCAATGCTGTTTATTTTGCTTTAGATTCTATGAAAACGCCAACGGTTTGGATTGTTGGAGGAGTAGATAAAGGGAATGATTATAATGAATTGATGTCATTAGTTCGTGAAAAAGTAAAAGCAATCATTTGTTTAGGTGTTGACAATAAAAAAATTATTGATGCTTTTGGTAATGTGGTTGACATGATGGTTGAGGTTACAACTATGAATGAAGCCGTTAGGATGGCACAGCGATTAACTGAAAAAGGAGATGCTGTATTATTGTCACCTGCTTGTGCTAGTTTTGATTTGTTCGAAAGCTACGAGGATAGGGGAAATCAATTCAAACGTGCCGTTCAAAATTTATAAAATAAAATAACAAAACAAGTAGCTAAAGATAATACAGTAGAAAATGAAACAATTTTTAAACAATTTAAAAGGTGATAAGGGGATTTGGTCCTTTGTGGCTTTGTTGGCTTTGTTTTCGTTTATGCCTGTTTTTAGTGCTAGTAGTAACTTAGCCTATTTAGGTCATGGAACAGGTAATACGTTAGGGTATTTGTTGAAGCATTTGGGGCATATCGGTTTTGGGTTTGCTATTATTTATGCAGTACATACGGTTCCATATCTTTATTTTAGATCTATATCCAAGGTTTTATTACCTGTTGTTTGGGTGATATTGGCTATTACTATGATCAAAGGAACGGTTATTGGAGGGGCTAATGCGAGTCGATGGTTGCAAATTCCGTTTATTGGCATATCCTTTCAACCTTCTGCATTTGCTGCTTTGGTTTTATACGTTTTTGTAGCACGATATTTGTCTAAAAAGAGAGAAGTTCCAATTGAATTTAAGAGTTCTTTGAAGGAGCTTTGGGGGCCAGTTTTTATTACATTGGTGTTTATTCTTCCTTCGAATTTCTCGACTACAGCGTTGATTTTTGCTATGGTGGTCGTGTTAGTTTTTATTGGTAAGTATCCATTAAAGTACTTAACTTATATTATCGGTTCAGGGATTGTCTTTTTGGCTTTTTTTGTTTTATTAGCGAAAGCTTTTCCAGAGGCTAAATTTTTTAGTAGAGTGAGTACATGGGAAAGTAGGATAGAAAGTTATACTACCAACAAGCCAGAAGAAGATGATTACCAGATTGAAAAAGCTAAAATTGCCATCGCCTCTGGAAAAATATATGGATTAGGACCAGGTAAAAGTGTTCAGAAGAACTTTTTACCACAATCTTCTTCTGATTTTATCTATGCAATTATTGTTGAGGAATATGGGTTAGTTGGTGGATTTGGAGTATTGATATTGTATTTGTTGTTGTTGTTTCGATTTGTTGTAGCGGCACATATGGCAAATACACTCTTTGGGAAGTTGGTGGTGATAGGTCTAGGATTTCCAATGATTTTTCAGGCCATGATTAACATGGCAGTTGCAGTAGAATTACTCCCAGTTACGGGGCAAACCTTGCCATTAATTAGTAGTGGGGGTACCTCAATCTGGATGACTAGCATTGCACTTGGAATCATAATTAGCGTCACAAAGAAAGAAGAGGAGATCCTAGAAGAACAGAAAAAATCTGCCAAAAGAGAAGAAGCATTGCAGAAAATGATTGATGAACACTTGCAAGCAGAGGAGAATGAAAATAATGAGTCTTATTCTATTGAAGATAAAGTAGGGAATCCGATGGATGCTGTTGCTAATAAATAATACTAATAAAATTTTATATTATGAAAACCTATAAATTCATATTAAGTGGCGGAGGAACAGGTGGGCATATTTACCCAGCAGTTGCGATTGCAAATGAATTAAAATTGCGTTTTCCAAATGCAGAATTCCTTTTTGTAGGTGCTCAGGATAAAATGGAAATGCAAAAAGTACCGCAAGCGGGATATAAAATTAAAGGTTTGTGGATTGCTGGTTTGCAAAGAAAACTGACTTTGCAAAACTTAATGTTTCCTGTAAAACTTATTGATAGTCTATTGAAAAGCCGACGAATTATAAAAGAATTTAAGCCTGATATTGCAATTGGTACTGGTGGTTTTGCTAGTGGTCCTTTATTGCAAATGGCAAATATGATGGGGATACCAACCGTAATACAAGAACAAAATTCTTTTCCGGGAATAACTAATAAACTGTTGAGTAAAAAGGCAAGCGCCATTTGTGTGGCTTATGAAAATTTAGAGAGGTTTTTTCCTGAAGACAAAATGATTTTGACGGGTAATCCAGTACGTCAAGACTTAATAACTATTGAGAGTAAACGTGAAGAGGCTATTGCTCATTTTCATTTAGATAAAAATAAAAAAACATTGTTGGTTTTAGGTGGTAGTCTAGGAGCGAGAAGAGTTAATCAATTAATCGAAAAAGAATTGGAGGCTATTATTGGTCAAGGAGTTCAAATAATCTGGCAATGTGGAAAACTTTATTTCGAGGAATATAAAAAATTTAATTCAGCGCAAGTTCAAGTGATGGCATTTATTGAACGCATGGATTTGGTATATGCAGGAGCAGATATGATTATATCTCGTGCAGGTGCTTCGTCAGTTTCAGAGTTATGTATTGTAGGTAAACCAGTAATTTTTATTCCGTCTCCAAACGTAGCAGAAGATCATCAAACCAAAAATGCCAAGGCTATTGTTGATAAAGAAGGTGCTTTGTTATTAAAAGAGTACGAACTAAATGAATTGTTTGCAGTAGTTTTTCAGAATTTACTACATGATGAGCAAAAGCAAAAGCAATTAAGTAACAATATAAAGCTATTGGCTAGGCCAAATGCTACAAAAATGATTGTAGATAAAATAGAAGAATTAATAAAATAACAGAAAATTAAAAGTCGAAAATCAAATAATCAAAAACAGTTGAAATTTGAATTTTGTAATTGAGTTTTATAATTGAATCAGGATATGAATTTAAATCAAATACATAACGTCTTTTTTGTTGGAATCGGTGGGATTGGTATGAGTGCATTGGCGCGATATTTTAAAAATATTGGCAAGAATGTTTCAGGATACGATAAAACACCTACGATTTTAACGTCGGAGTTAATTGAAAACGGAATCGATATTCATTTTGAAGACCGTATAGATTTGATTCCGTCAAACTTCTATTCCGAAAACACTTTGGTGATTATTACGCCAGCAGTACCCAAAGCACATTCGCAATGGAATTATTTTTTGGAACGTAATTATAAAGTATTGAAACGCGCAGAGGTACTAGGGTTAATTACCAAAGACACTTTTTGCTTTGCTGTTGCAGGGACACACGGTAAAACAACTACCTCTAGTATTTTGGGACATATTCTGTTTGAAAGTGGTGTGGATGTTACTGCCTTTATTGGTGGAATTGTAGAGAACTATAATTCAAATTTAATTGGAAGCGGTAAAACTGTAACTGTAGTTGAGGCAGATGAGTTTGATCGTTCTTTTTTGTATTTACATCCTGATATTGCTTGCGTAACTTCAATGGATGCGGATCACTTGGATATCTATGGTACTAGCGAAGAGATTGAAAAGTCATTTGTAGAATTTGCCGATAAGGTAGAAGATAAAAATAATTTGATTGTTACCAAAGAATTGCCTCTAGAAGGAATTACGGTGGCAGTAAATGAAGAGGCAGTTTATAGTGCTATTAATGTTCGAATTGAGGATAGTAGTTATGTATTCGATATTAGGACACCAAAGGGAGTTTTAAAAGACTTTCGTTTTGCATTACCAGGAAGGCACAATTTGATGAATGCATTGATGGCAGTGGCCATGGCGGATATATATGGTACGCCAGTTGATGCAATTGCCTCGGCATTGGCTTCTTTCAAAGGAATACGAAGACGTTTTTCTTATCAAGTTAAAACAGATAAATTAGTTTATATTGATGATTATGCACATCATCCTACAGAAATAAACGCAGTACATCAAGCAGTGCGAGAATTGTATCCTGGTAAAAAAGTGTTGGCTATTTTTCAGCCACACTTATTTAGCAGAACAAATGATTTTGCAGATGATTTTGCAAAAAGCCTATCAGTATTTGATGAAACTATTTTGATGGAGATTTACCCTGCTAGGGAGTTGCCAATGGAAGGTGTTACTGCCACTTGGTTGATGGGTAAAATGGCTTCTGAAAATAAAAAATTAGTTGCTAAAGAAGATTTAATTGCTGCTATATTGAATAGTGACGCATCGATAATTGTTACAATTGGTGCAGGAGATGTAGGAGAAATGGTTGGAACTATTAAAAAGGCACTAAATGAAAAAGTTTTTTAGTTTAGAGAATACAAGATTAATTCTTATGTTTTTGGTAGTTATTTTTTTATTTTCATTTACATCAAATCGAAATGGTAGTCGAAATTTAACTAAATCGACCGTGGTTTTTATCGGAGAAAACACACTGTTTGTCGATAGGGAAACGGTTAATAAATTGTTAATAGAAAATAAGAATAATGCTTCAAGTATTCAAAAAGAAAATTTAGCTTTGAACAAGTTAGAAAACATCTTGGATTCAAATGAGATGATTGAGAAATCAGACGTGTTTGTAAGTGTTGATGGTGTTCTAAAAGCAGTTGTAAAACAAAAGACTCCGGTCGCAAGGGTTTGTGATGGGAACCGGTCTTTTTATATTGGTTATGAGGGTACTAGGATGCCTTTGTCTGATAATTTTACTGCTAGAGTTCCTCTTGTTTCTGGACGAATTAATGAACAGAATAAGGAAAAATTAGCCGATTTATTTCGCGTAATTTATGACGATGATTTTTTGAAAAAGAACATCATTGCAATCGAAATTATGCCCAATGGTAGCTTAAAAATGCTCAATAGAGATTTTAATTATCTAATAGATTTTGGAAGTGTGATTAATGTAGAGCGAAAATTTAAGAATTATAAGGCTTTTTTTCAAAAGGCTGTTTTAGATAGTTCATTGTATAATTATAAGAAAATTGACCTTAGGTTTACACAACAGGTAGTTTGTACAAAATAATAGATTAATGGAAAAAGAGAACATTGCAGTAGGTCTTGATATTGGGACAACCAAGATTGTTGCCATGATTGGTAAAAAGAACGAGTATGGTAAACTCGAAATTTTAGGAGTAGGAAAATCTAAAAGTTTAGGCGTAGCTCGTGGTGTTGTAAATAATATTACACAAACGATTCAGTCTATTCAGCAAGCAGTTCAAGAAGCCGAAACAAATTCGGGTTACAAGATAAAAGATGTTGTAGTTGGGATTGCAGGACAACATATTCGTAGTATTCAGCATACCGATTATATTAGTAGAAATAATCCTGAAGAAGTGATTGGTGAAGCTGATATTCAAATGTTGATCGATCAAGTGAATAAATTAGCCATGTTGCCTGGTGAAGAAATTATTCACGTATTGCCACAAGAATTTAAAATTGATGGGCAATCTGAAATAAAAGAACCAATAGGAATGTATGGCGGAAGACTAGAATCTAGTTTTCATGTCGTTGTAGGACAAGCTTCGTCTATACGTAATGTAGGGCGTTGTATTCAAAGTTCGGGTATCGAATTGTCAGGTTTGACATTAGAGCCTTTAGCATCATCAGATGCTGTTTTAAGTCAAGAAGAAAAAGAAGCAGGTGTAGCACTAATTGATATAGGTGGTGGAACCACAGATTTGGCGATTTTTAAGGATGGAATCATTCGCCATACGGCAGTTATCCCTTTTGGTGGTAATGTGATTTCAGATGATATCAAAGAAGGATGTTCGATTATCGAGAAACAAGCAGAACTTTTAAAAGTGAAATTTGGATCTGCTTGGCCAGGGGAAAATAGAGATAACGAAATCGTTTCTATCCCTGGATTAAGAGGAAGAGAACCAAAAGAAATTTCGCTTAAGAATTTGTCAAAAATCATTCATGCAAGAGTAGTTGAGATTATTGAACAAGTTTTTAACGAAATCAAAGCATATGGTCATGAAGATCCACGCAAAAAGTTGATTGCTGGAATTGTATTAACTGGTGGAGGAGCACAGCTCAAGCACATCAAGCAATTAGTAGAATACATTACTGGAATGGATACTAGAATTGGATATCCTAATGAGCATTTAGCAGGGGATTCAGATGAAGAGTTTTCTAGTCCTTTATATGCAACAGCTGTTGGATTAGTAATGAACAGTATTGAAAATAAAACGCAAAGTGCAGTTAGAATAGAAGAATTAGTCGTGCCAAAGCAAAGAGCTACCTTTCATCGTGAACCTGTAGCTCCTGTAGCTGTTGAGGAATATGAAGAAGAGGAAGAAGAAGTAGAAGAACGTACTGCTCCAAAAGAAAAGAAGAGTGAATCTACAGGAGATAAGATCAAAAGAACATTTTTTGATCGTTATGTAGACAAGATTAAAGACTTTTTGGATAACGCAGAATAAGGGTTTTACCCAAAAATAGAATAAAGCAATAACAGTAATAAATATCAAAAACCAAATAAAATGGAGAGCAACTCAGAATTTGGAAGTATTTCATTTGATTTACCAAAAAATCAATCAAATGTAATAAAAGTAATAGGTGTAGGTGGAGGTGGTAGCAATGCGATCAATCACATGTTTCAACAAGGAATAAAAGGAGTGGATTTTATCGTTTGTAATACTGATTCTCAGGCATTACAAAATAGTTCTGTACCAAATAAAATTCAGTTGGGGGTAAACCTAACAGAAGGTTTGGGAGCAGGAGCCAATCCAGATGTAGGGCAACAATCTGCTATAGAGAGTATTGCTGACATTGAAAAAATGTTAGACCGTAATACAAAAATGGTTTTTATTACCGCTGGTATGGGTGGTGGTACTGGTACAGGTGCTGCGCCAGTAATCGCACAATTGGCCAAAGAAAGAGAGATCTTGACAGTTGGTATTGTAACTCTACCTTTTACTTTTGAAGGGAAAGTACGTCATCAACAAGCATTATTAGGTATAGAAAAATTACGTAAACAAGTTGATTCTTTAATTGTTATCAATAATAATAAATTAAGAGAAGTATACGGTAATCTTGGTTTCAAAGCAGGGTTCTCAAAAGCAGATGAAGTTTTAGCAACAGCCTCAAGAGGAATTGCTGAAGTTATTACCCATCACTATACTCAAAATATCGATTTACGTGATGCAAAAACAGTTTTGTCAAATAGTGGAACTGCGATCATGGGATCATCTATTTCTGAAGGTGAAAATAGAGCAAAAGACGCTATTGTTTCTGCATTAGATTCTCCATTATTAAACGATAATAAAATTACTGGTGCCAAAAACGTATTGTTGCTCATCGTTTCTGGTTCTAATGAAATAACTTTGGATGAAATAGGTGAAATAAATGACCATATTCAAACAGAAGCAGGTCATAATGCTAATATTATTATGGGAGTTGGTGAAGACGAAAGTCTTGGTGATGCTATTGCAGTAACTATTATTGCGACCGGTTTTGATATCGAACAGCAAAACGGAATTGTAAATACAGAGCCAAAAAAAATTATCCACACTCTTGAAGACGAACAAAGAAGTGTACATAATTTATCTCAAAATACCTTATCAGGTTTTGATTTGAATGCTGAACTTCCTGTCGCAAATAAAGATGAGAATAAAAGAATCGTTTTCGAATTAACCGATGATGAGGTGAAGCCAGAACCAGTAGCTGTTGCTCCAAAAGTAAATCCAATTCCAGAAAATGATGACTTAGTGGACATGTCAGAATTTATTAAGAATTTGGATGTAACCTTTGAGATTGTTTCACCAATCAAAGACATTGAATTTACTTTTACACAACCAAGAGTAGCTACTAAGACTGTTCAAACAAGAACAGTTGAAAGACAAGAACAAGCTGTTTTTACTTTTGATTTGCCTATAGAAAAACCTAAAGCTGTAGTTAAAGAAGAAGAAAATGTTGTATTCGAATTAACTCCAGAAACTCGTGAAATCAAAGTTAATGAGCCTGTGCAGTTTGTTCCAGTAACTGAGTTGTCAGAGAACGGAATCATTAAATATTCTCTAGAGGAATATATGGATAAGGAAAATGAAATTATGTCTTCTAAGCCTGTTGCAAAAGTAATTGAAGAAGAAATTCCAGCTGAGCTAAACATCACAATGAAAGCAGTTGATTCTTCTCAAAAAGAAGAAGTGAAATTCGAAGATATTTCTCCAATGGAAATGACTATCGAAGATACTTTGAGGATGAGAGCTGATGAAAGAAGGAAAAAATTAAAAGAATTCAACTATAAATTCCATAATAATGTTTCTAAAGTTGAAGAGTATGAAAAAGAACCAGCTTACAAAAGATTGGGAATAGACATTTCAAATCAGCAAACCAATAATGCTAATTCACGCATTTCGGTAGGAACAGATAGTAACAATGATTTGCAGTTAAGATCTAATAATTCGTTTTTACACGATAACGTAGATTAATACGTAAACATCGATAATAGTTAACCCGAAAATTACATTTAATTTTCGGGTTATTTTTTTTATCTTCGCACGACTATATCTTACAGAAGATTTTTTGAGCCCAATCCAGCTGTCTGTTTAAAGATTTTATCGAAAAATAATTTTTCTTAGTATTTAAAAGAGCTTCCTTTGGTCGCTTTTTAAACCTTAGGAAACATCCATTTTCTCTCAAAATGCTTTTCACTACCATCTGGGGCAATAATAAAGTAGACACTATATAGTTTTTAGAATTTTAGTAAAAAATAAATCACATAATTATGAGTTTAGCAGTAAACATCATGGACGATATTAAAACCGCCATGAAAGCCAAAGATACCGTTGCATTAGAAGCATTAAGAGCAATCAAATCTGAATTGTTATTAGCGCAAACTGCAACCGGTACCAAAGAAGAGATTTCTGAAGACGAAGAAGTAAAGTTGTTACAACGTTTAGTAAAAACTAGAAAAGAAAGCGCTAGAATCTTCACAGAACAAAACCGCTTAGACTTAGCAGAACCAGAATTGGCTCAAATTGCAGTAATCGAAAAATTCTTACCAGCACAATTAAGTGAAACAGAGGTAGAGGCAGTAATCGCAAAAATCATTGCCGAAACCGGAGCATCAGGAATTGCTTCTATGGGAAAAGTAATGGGGCTAGCATCTGCACAACTAGGAGGAACAGCAGAAGGAAAAGTTATTTCTTCGATAGTTAAGAAGTTGTTGGTATAATAGAAGAGTAGTTGATCAACGGTTTTAAGGTAACAATCTAAAAACCGTTCATCAAAAAATATTTTGGCTGTGTAGTTCAACTGGATAGAATATCAGATTTCGACTCTGAGGGTTGCAGGTTCGAACCCTGTCGCGGCCACAAAAAGTACCTATTTATAAGGCTTCGCAAATGTTTTGCTACGCATTTGCTACACTTTGCTAAAAAACGTCTTATTTCTTTATGATTTAAGACGTTTTTTTATGATTCCTTTATCATTTCAATCTACTTAATACTACTTTAGATTAATTACCTCATCATTAATCGTTCAAGTGTACCGCTGGGAAACCTATCTGCTAATTGAATTCTATTTTCAAATTTTAAAAACCTCTTAGTAGGCTTCCCATTATAATGAGTTTTAAAGTATTTTTTATATCGTTCTTGGTAAACCGCATCAGGAACAAAGGCTTTATCAAAAATTGCGGTTAACTCTCTGTGCTTTTTGGATTCTGTTTGCTTTTGATATATCATATTGAACGCTGTACGGTGCAAAAACATTCCGCTATCTAAATATAGCTTTCTACAAAGTTTGTGCGTTATAGGGCATTTAAAATAATACAAATATCCTTTACCTAAATTTGAAGGAACTTCAATAATTTTGACTTTGTAGTTTTTAGGTTCTCCATTGGCTGTATAATCTAATGTGATATATTTTTCAGAATCCTTGAATGTAATTTGTATGCCTATTTTTGAATGAACTTCATCGTTTCTGCTCCAGCTAATAACTCCCGACCTACTACCTTTCGTGAAATAATTCCATTCTTTTAATTTGGTTGTGCTTATTGTCAAACAATCATCAACATTTTTATTAAAGTTTGCTGGTCTTGGCATAGTTTTGTCTTTTCTGTGAAACCTAAATTACTAGGGAATATTGCGGTATAAATATAATCTATTAATTACTAAAAACTGATTGTTTTTAGTTATATTTGTTTTGGTTTTATACAATGCCTGTGTAAACTATTTGAACAAAAAAAAGGCGCTCCGTCATGGTGCGCCTTTTATGATTAAAATATATTTTACCAATTATCTTTTTCTTTGTCGGTTTTGATAAATAAATTAAGATAATGATTATGAAGATTTTCAGTAATATTAAAACCCATTGGGGAAGCTCTTATTGTTCCGTTATTTTTAATCATTAGAGTTTCAAAGGAAATTAAATCTTCTGGCATTGAAGAAACACCTCCAAAGTTAATGGCTATTTGAGGTGGAATAATTTTTATATTGTAAATTGTTACTCTGTATTTATCTTGTTTTTTTTGAATTTTAAATTCTGCTATCTGTTCATGTAGCTTTTTATCATTGAAATTAGTTCTTTTTATATTACCTGTTGAATCGGTTATAAAGTGTAATTTAAGATTTTGCTTAAGATTTACAATATCTAGTGTGTCTTCATAAACCCATTGCCAAATTATTGTATTTTTATCTATTTTAAAATTGGGATTTTGAGCATTGATTGCCCCGTTTATAAGTAGCAAAAGTAGTAGTCCTTTTTTCATGTTTTTTAAATGTTTCTTCTCATGTAATAAACGATTTATATTATACTTAGTCAATACCCACTTTTAGTGATATTTAAAGCGTAAAAATAAAGCGCTCCACAATAGAACGCCTTAAAAATTTAATCAAAATCAATCTCAGGAAGTTTATATTTTTCTTTTGGCTTTTCGCTCGAAATAGCGGTTGTACTAACCTTGTCTAATCCGTGAAATTTTAAATATTCATTAAAGAACGTTTCCCCTCTATCGTTTGCTTTTTCTATGTCTATTTGATTAAAAATACTGTTTCTTAAATCAGTTTCAAAAATATTTTGTAAATCTGAAATTACAGGGATTTCTTTTGATATTATGGTTTTGTATCTTGAATCAAATTCAATTTCTCCAGCGCTACAATCCAAATATTCTGTGTTGTCAATTAACCGCAATAAATCAGTTTTTAATTCTGTGATTGTTTGTGCATCCTTTTTAATATTCAAGTCAGTATTTTGGCCAGCAACATCGCAAAGAATTATAAATAAATGTTTTGCTTTCTCTCGGTTACAAACTAACTTATTCAAGGCAATTAACTCTTTTTCATATTTTGCAATTCCTTTCTTTATAAAAGCGTTTTGCTGTTGTTTTTTTAACGATATTGACTTTATAGTGAGGCTCTTTATAGGTGTTAAATAAAGAGGTTCACTCTTAACTGTTTTTCGTTTGGTTCTGCTTCTTCCTGTGCATAAAATATTAAATATTCTTACTATTGCATAGCTCAATAAATTGTTTTTTTTATGCCCTGTAAATACTGTATTATCAATGTATGAAAAATCATTGTTGGTTAATCGCTCTAGCATCAAATCAAATAATTCTAAATAATTGCAATTAATTGTTACTAGCTTTTTTGCTTCATTCATAGCATTGAGAAAGTCAATTTTCTTTTTAAAAGTCATGTTTTCAGTTATATCATAATCTCTACTTTTTGATATTATCAAAGAAGGATTTATGGCTTTAAATTTTGATTGTAAGGCACGGACATTAAAAATATAATTTGAATGTTGTCTAATATGGCGTAGTATCAAAAATCTATGAACAGGGTTTAAGTAACTGCTATTATTGAGAGCTAGCAAAGTATTAAACATAATAGTACACTTGCCTATAAATTGGTAGTAATCAATATTATATTCATTTAAATTAAAGCTTGCACTTATGTATTCAAACTTTGATTTGTAGAACTTAAAACCGTTAGAAATTCCTTTTACTTCAGGTTTTGCAAAATCATGTTTGCTAATCAAATTTAAACCTCTAGGAATAGAATTGATGTAAGCAAAATTTAATCTTTTATTACTTACTTTAAAATATTCTTTTAGAATTGGGCGGTTTAGTTCTTTAATTCCAAAGTCACAATTTGGTGGAACTTGTAATATTTGAGGTCTGTTTTTATCATCTATAAATATAATCGCATCGTGAAGCCTTGCACCTTGTTTTAAATCATTCATTGTTGTAAAATTGTTAATTGCCAATGATTCGTATTCTGTCATAGCAAAAATAAATTTTCTGTTACTGTCATGTGTAAATGATATAAGTATTTTACATTGTTCAGGTGTATAACCGCAATCCATAAAGAAAGCGGTTGTTTCTTTTATGCTTTTGTATTTTCCACTATTACAAACGCTGTTAAATAAAATTTTAGCTTCTCCTCTTGTTATTTTTTTAGCCTTCATAAGATTGTTGTAAACGTGGTCTTTTAACGTTGCTCCAGCTTCTATGTCTAAGAAAGTAGGGAAGGCGCTTTTAATATCACATTCGATAATTTTAAATGGTGCTAACATTCTCAATTGTCGGGAAGTTTTAACTAAAGGATTGTAAATTCTATCATGTTTTGTTGATATAACAAAATGTTTTGTTGAAAGCTTTCGTTCACTACATATTAAAAATAATATTCCATAATACCATTGGTTTACTAGTGTGAATCCATTTATTGGAATCCGTTTGCTTTTTCTGCTGTCAATGTCACCATATTTTTTTTCTAAATAATTTCGATCAAAATTATAGTTTTCAATTGGTAGCTTTTCGCCTGTGCTTATGTAGTGGTTCACGTAATCAATATGCTGGTGGTGTCCAAAATACGACGAATTAAAGAACCATGCACTTTGTATAATTAACCAGCAATCTTTAAAATAAGGTGCGTCTTTCATTGAAACAAAAACTACATCTATTTCGTGAATTGCGGTGTATGGTGTAAAGTTATTTGCATCAAAAAAACCTTTGACCATTTCGAGCGTATAATATTCATCTTTTATTTTATCCGTGAATATCTCAGAATAAAAGTAAGCCATTGCCAAAAGTGTAATGTCTGAAAATGGAATACCAAAGTTGTCTTTATTATCGCCTTTCATATCATGTAAAGAGGTAATAAATTCAACTTCGATATTATTCGAAATACGATTTTGTATATCGGTTTTTAAATTAGAATTATTGAAAAAATCTAACTTAATCCATTCAGCAATATAGGTTTTTGGCACGGCTGGTGTAGTTGCCGTGTCCATTTCCTATTCTCTTTTATTTACTTTGAATAAAAATGTATTTGTGGTCAATAAATGTGCAAGGTGTCCTGTGTACTTACAAATTTCCTTTTTATCTGACTGCTCCAGCAAACCTTCTTTCTCGAGTTGGCGTTTGTACCTACACATTGCCTCAATGTTTAAATCAAAGGCGGTGCAAATTGCTTTTTTTGTGACTGGTTGCACTTTTAGTGCTTTGTAGAAAATAACCGTTTCAGGAAGATTTTTAAAAACCAAATAATCACTAATGTAAAATTTCAAAACGCTGGTTCTTACATAATCGATGTACTGTTGTGCCTGTGTGTTTCTATTTTTCATAATGCTAATGATTAATAGGTTTCACGGCTTCCAATACTTCAGAACGCTTGTAAAATACTTTGTTTCCTATGCCGTAGCTTTTTAGCTTACCGCTTTTAGTGTGCTTCCAAAGTGAAGTTTTATTGAAAGACAGTAATTTGCAAACTTCATCCCTTGTAAGTAAGGGATTTTCGAGTTGCTGTTGTTCTAATGGTGTTTGGGTTTCAAACAATGGTTTTAGAGCTTCGGCTAGTTGCTCTATTGTGTAGCCTTGAATTAAAATTTGATTCATTGTGCTTCTTTAAAAGTGAAACACAAGATTCAAAATTGATTAGGGTGGCAAAAAAGGGCTGTATCAGGTATATTTTAGGTATACTTTAGGTATAAGGTGCTAAAATCAATTATCGACCGTCAAATTGTCGTTCGAGTGAATTCAAAATGCCTATTTCTGTATCTTCATATTGGAATTGTGCAACCTGAAATTTTTTAATTTCAACATTGTAATTTGATATTAAAAAAACTTTAAAATCTTTTTGAAAAAATCGAAATACGTATTTCTTCTTGTCAATTTCGTTCTTCATAAACTTAAAAATATTGTTGTATTTAACTTTTCCTTCCTTTTCGTAATTCTCTACCAAGTACAAAAATAATTCATAACCTTTTTGGTTAAAGTGGTTTACATTAAAAGTCTGCTTTTTGTTCTCAGTCTCCTCATTTGCTTTGATATTTGTATCATTAGAATTTGTTATGTTTTGACTGTTTATTGTTTTGTACTTATCAGTTAAAATAAAGTTTAGTTCTTCAATAATGTCTGTGTAAATAAATGTTGTTTCGAAATTTTCAAAATTAAATCGATTAAAAAAGTACTTTGTTTGGTAGCTTACAATTTCAAAATTATTTGGTTCAATTTCTCTAATTTCATAAAATGTAAAATAAAAATTGCAAAAATGAATTTCACCATCATTAAGTATAGGTTCAGGAATGGGGATATTAGTTAACGAATTATTTAATTCTTCTAAACTTTTTATTGGTTCTTCGCCTAAATTAGTGGAAATTAAAAAAACCATGTAATTTTGGGGGATGGAATTAGATGGATTAGGAATTTTGTTAGGAGTTAAATCT
>NZ_JAOQMX010000042.1 GCF_025960985.1 Flavobacterium psychraerolatum
TTACGACCACATTATTCTAATTATATGCTGACACCAAATCAAATGCACGTACAGAATCAAATTAAAATGAGAACATATAAAACAAAAAACACTTGCAAAAACGTTCTTGCAAGTGTTTAATTAATTATTTTTATCCCAATAATCTGTATCGTTTATTTAGGACTAGACAGAATGTAATGAATAGCTTGGGTGCATCTTGATTTTTGCCTGCGACTTACTGTTGCGGGTACAGAATGCAAATCCGCGCTATCGTTGTCGAGATGACATATTCGAGCCAGATGCGTTTTACACTTATTTTTATTTCTCTAATTTTTTTACTATCTCTGAAATTTGACTTACAATTATATTAGTAAAAAATTCATTATCCTCAGTAGAGTGAAATATGGGATTAAAATCTCCATTCTTCATCATTTCAATTTCAGCTTTTAATATTTTCTCATCTAGAAAATTCAGATTAAGATTTAACCAGTTCGTTAATTCTGGAAAATTATTTGCTGCTAAATTTCCTCTTTTTTCTGCTGAATGTGTATCTAGACTTATTGTATAATCGTTGTTCATTGCCGAAGATATTGCCATATGTGCTATATGCATTAAGGAATGTCCCGAAAAAGTAACTGTATAGTCACATATTTCACCTCGCAATCCATACTTTTTTCTAATTTTTTTTGAATGCGACCAGTATCTCGTTTCTAATAAATTCAACCGGTCTTTATATACTTGAATAACTCCACTTTGAATTGATTCTTTAGTAACTTTTTTAAAATCTTCATATGTCGTTAATTGAATGTTTGTTTTTTCAGCAGATTCAATAGCTCCAGATTGAAAGCCATTTTCACTTATTATAAAACCTCTGTCTGCTCCAATATCTTCAACTATCGTCCTCAATCCTAAAACTTGTAATTTATTTACTTTACTTTTCCACTTTTTCACTTCTACGATCCACAATATATCATGGCCAAGAAACTTCGTTCTTACCAATACATCAATATCATGAGTTGTTCTTACACCACGAATACTGACGTTAGTTTCAGCAGTTGCGCCTAAAGACCTAAACTAGCTACAAATATCTTCTTGAAAATTATACCATTCTGGAGTTTCATTCATCTTTATTTTATAATATAGCTGCAAACTAGTCATCTACAAGTTTATGCGTTTTTACTTAAACCACAAAACTATGTTTAAATAAAATACCCAATAATTACCACAATCCCGCGTGACTGATAGGAGCTAGCTACCGAAGTAGCGCGGATAGCAGGACAGCAGTAGTCGAAGGGGCTTTATGAGCGCAAACTACGGTAAGCCCCTTTGACTACTGGTGGCACGCCCAAATAAAACTTACACTTTCAACTGCACCACATATCCCTCAGAACCTCGGACATTAAAAACGGTATTGTCTTCAAAAATGAGGTATTGTCCTTTGATTCCAGTTAGTTTTCCTTGGAAAGTGGGTGTTTTGTCTAGACTTAAACTTTTGACTTTGGTAGGATACTGCAAGACAGGGTAATCCATGCGGTACAAATCGTTTTTGTCTAGGACGAAGTATTCTCTAGCTTCGGCGGGGATTACCGATTCTAGTTTCATTCGCTCGGCAATCAAGTCGGCTGGCGGAACGTCGTTGGTTAACATTTTGCGCCAATTGGTTTTGTCGGCAAAATGATTTTTGAGGGCAACCTCGGTGATTCCGGCTAGATAGCGGTTGGGAACTTCGATGATAGAGATGGCTTCGTTGGCGCCTTGGTCAATCCATCGGGTGGGTACTTGCGTTTTACGGGTCACTCCTACTTTTACCTCGCTTGACAATGCCAAATAAACGATATGCGGTTGGAGCTGTACTTTTTGTTCGTAGTCCAAATCTCTATCGGCTATTCCCAAATGTGCGGTGCTAAGTTCGGGTCTCATAATCCAATCGCCCACGGCTGCACTGGAATAAAAGCAGTCGTAGCAGAAGCCTTGTCGAAATATTTTTTTCTTTTTGTTGCAGTTCAAACATTGGTATCCTATAAACTGAATTTCGATTTCTTGATTGAGAATCTGGTTCATATTGAGAAAACTATCTTCAAAAACCAAATAGTATTGTATCGGGTTTCCGTATTCGGTTTGCATTTTTGATAATACACCTTCGTATTGCATTCGATTATGGTTTAATATTGGACTATTTTTTCTATTTTTGGTAAAGTTATCATTCGTAACGCATAATTCATAATCCCAATTTTTAAAAATGCCGCTAACTATCATTAATTCATTTGCTTCGTGGGTTCTAAAACAACGCATCCATCAGATTGAACTTTTCTTAAAATACCCCAACGAGGTTCAAGAAGAGCTACTTATGAATTTAATTCAGTCGGCCAAATATACTGAACTGGGTAGGCAGCATGGATTTGATTCTATTTTGTCCTACTCTACTTTTTGCAACCGTGTTCCCATCAGTTGTTACGAGGAGATTCAGCCCATGATTGAGCGCACGCGCAACGGGGAACAAAATTTATTCTGGAACACGCACATCAAATGGTTTGCAAAATCAAGCGGAACTACCAATGCCAAGAGCAAATTTATCCCCGTGAGCAATGAGGCGCTAGGTGGTTGTCACTATAACGGGAGTAAGGATTTATTATGCATGTACTTGAATAATAATGAGAATTCGGAAATGTTTCTTGGCAAAAGCCTGCGTTTGGGAGGGAGCTCTCAAATTTATGAAAACAATAATAGTTACTTTGGTGATTTATCTGCAATATTGATTGAAAACATGCCTATTTGGGCAGAATTCAGTAGTACGCCTAACAGTAAAATTTCGCTAATGAGCCATTGGGAAACCAAGATAGCGGCTATTATCAATGAAACTAAAAATGAAAATGTTACTAGTTTTGCCGGTGTTCCTTCTTGGATGTTGGTTTTGATGAACAAAATGCTCGAAGAAACTGGCAGAGGTAATTTATTTGAAATCTGGCCTAATCTTGAAGTTTATTTTCATGGTGGAGTAAGTTTTGAGCCCTACCGTGAACAATACAAAAAAATTCTTCCGAAAAAAGATTTTAAATATTACGAAATATACAATGCCTCGGAAGGTTTTTTTGCCATTCAGGACCTCAATTACTCTGATGATTTGTTGTTGATGCTGGATTATGGCATTTTCTACGAATTTATTCCGATGGATGTTTTTGGTACCGAAAATCAAAAAGCCATTCGGTTGACTGATGTTGAATTGGACAAAAATTATGCAATTGTCATCACCACTAATTCCGGTTTGTGGCGTTATTTGATAGGCGATACGGTACGTTTTACTTCGTTGAGCCCCTTTAGAATTCGAGTGACGGGTCGTACCAAACACCACATTAATGTTTTTGGCGAAGAGCTCATGATCGAAAACACAGACAAAGCCCTTGCCGAAGCCTGCAAAGCGACTCATAGCGAAATAATCGATTATACAGTGGCTCCTATTTTCATGAAAGACAGAGAAAAAGGCGCTCACGAGTGGATGATAGAATTTAAAACACCACCGCAAGACATTGCTCAATTTAGAAACATATTAGACGAAAGCTTGCAAGGCATCAACTCTGATTATGAAGCCAAACGTCACAATAATATGACCTTGAATCCACTTATCATCAATGTGGCACGCAAAAATTTATTCTACGACTGGCTCAAAGATCGTGACAAACTGGGCGGACAACATAAAATTCCGCGTTTGTCCAACAGTCGAGATTATCTAGAACAATTGATCAATATGCAGGTAAAAGTTACGGCATGAGAATCATTATCTACCTTAGTTTGATGCTACTTATATTCAATTCATGTTCAAGCAAACACATTTGCGGAGGCAGAGGAGGCGCAAGAGCCGTAAGTACCGAAAAAGCACCTCTTGTTGACCTACAGAATAGTTAGGAGCAGCAGTACTCCCACTTTCAGGAATGATTGGTCCTGCTCTTCACTATATCTCTTATTCCACTATCGTTCCACAAGAGGATACCGTTGCGATCAGGGCTATGGAGGAAATTTTCTTTTTCATAATTACGATTGCTCTACAATACCATTTTTGTAATTGGTGGTTTCCATTAAGACCTACAAGGTCAAAAAGAGATCATGCAAAAGTTGTTACATCAAAAAAAACGGTAGCACTATTACAGCACTACCGTTTGTATACATTTTATTTTGATTTTAGATTTCGTCCATCATATCAATATGTCTGTCATGATAACCTAATAAATAAAGTACTCCGTCAAGTCCTAAACTAGAAATAGAAGTCTCTGCACTTTCTTTAACCGTTGGTTTTGCATGAAAAGCAATTCCCAATCCAGCTAAATTAATCATTGGTAAATCATTCGCTCCATCACCTACTGCAATAGTTTGGTTGATATTAATTCCTTCTTTGTCAGCAATGGCTTGAAGGTATTCCGCTTTCTTTTTACCATCTACTATTTCGCCCAAATAATTCCCCGTTAACTTACCATCTTTTATTTCCAATTGATTGGCGTGAACATAATCAATTCCCAGTTCTTTTTGTAAATATTCTCCAAAATAAGTAAATCCTCCAGAAAGGATGGCTGTTTTGTATCCGTAATATTTCAAGGCCTTCATTAAACGGTGTGCTCCTTTTGTGATTGGCAAATTGATGGCTACGTTATGTAATACCTCTTCGCTCAAACCTTCTAGCAACGCCATGCGCTGTTTGAAACTTTCGGTAAAATCGATTTCACCATTCATGGCTGATTCTGTGATAGCGCGTACTTGCTCACCCACTCCATTTAAATCTGCTAATTCATCAATCACTTCTGTTTGAATCAATGTTGAATCCATATCAAAACACACCAAACGGCGGTTTCTTCTATAAATAGTATCTTCTTGAAACGATATATCTACATCCAAAGCTCTGGAAGTTTCCATAAAACTGGATGTCATCAATTTTTTGTCGACAATAATTCCCGAAACGGATAACTGCACGCAAGAACGAGGATAATCCTCTTTATCAATAATAGAGGTTCTACCCGTTAATCTTTTGATTGAATCAATATTCAAATGCTGGTCTGACATGATTTTGGTTACTGCAGCGATTTGTTTTGCTGCCAAAGTTTCTCCCAAAATATTGATGATGTAACGTTGCTTTGATTGCGTTTTCACCCAACTCTCATAGTCTGCTATCGAAATTGGAATAAATTTCACTTTAATTCCCAATTCATATCCTTTAAACAACAAATCTTTTAAAACAGGAGCCGAGCAAGAACCTGCTTCGATTTCGAATAAAATTCCCAACGACAACGTATCGTGAATATCGGCTTGACCAATGTCCAAAATAATTGCATTGTAAGTCGCCAATACTGCGGTAAGTCCAGCGGTTACTCCTGGTTTGTCTTGACCAGAAACTTTTAATAAAATAATCTCTTTATCTTCTATTGCCATTTTGTGTATCTATTGATTTCGAATGGAACAAAAATCGGTAATCTTATGTTTATATAAAAGGATATTGCAGGATTTTTTTGAATAGAAAGTTTAAGTCATTAACCTATTAAAGAACTAACCCAATTAATTAAAACTCAACATTTAAACAAATAAAGCCCAAAAACGACTGTTTTTGAGCTTTATTTAAATATGATTTGAGCTTACACTCAATTATGAAGCAATTTCCAAACGTTTCAATAAATTTTTATTCAACGTTTCTTTTGCGTATTCTTTGTTAATCTCTAATGTTTTATCCTCAGAGCTTGGCAATTCGTACATGGCATCGGTCAAGATGGCTTCGCATAATGAACGTAGTCCACGAGCTCCCAATTTGTATTCTAATGCTTTGTCAACAATAAAATCTAGTGCTTCGTCTGTAATTGTGAATTCAACCTCATCCATCAAGAACAATTTTTGGTATTGTTTGATTAACGCATTTTTGGGCTCAGTTAATATAGAGCGCAAAGTGGCTCTATCCAACGGATCCATATGTGTTAACACTGGCAAACGACCAATGATCTCTGGAATCAATCCAAAATCTTTAATATCTTTTGGAATGATGTATTGCAATAAATTATCTTTATCAATATTATCAACATTTTTTGAAGTTGAGTACCCCACTGCTTGACGGTTCAAACGTTTCGAAATAATTCTTTCGATTCCGTCAAAAGCACCACCAGCGATAAACAAAATATCTTGTGTATTTACCTCAACAAACTTTTGGTCTGGATGTTTACGTCCTCCTTTTGGCGGTACGTTAACTACGGTTCCTTCAAGCAATTTCAATAAGGCTTGTTGCACTCCTTCACCAGAAACGTCACGGGTAATAGACGGGTTATCACTCTTACGAGCAATTTTATCTATTTCGTCAATAAAAACGATTCCGCGTTCTGCTTTGGCAACATCATAATCTGCTGCCTGAAGTAAACGTGTCAAAATACTTTCCACATCTTCCCCAACATAACCTGCTTCTGTCAATACGGTAGCATCTACGATTGCCAACGGAACATCTAACATTTTTGCGATAGTTTTAGCCACCAATGTTTTTCCTGTTCCAGTTTGTCCCACCATAATGATGTTACTTTTTTCAATCTCTACCTCATCGTCTTGTTGCTGTTGCATCAAACGCTTGTAGTGATTATATACTGCAACGGACATTACTTTTTTGGTTTGATCCTGTCCGATAACATATTGATCCAGAAAAGCTCTAATTTCTTTTGGCTTTTGCAAAATCAAATCCCCTACTGCATTCGTTCCTTTTCCAGATTTAATTTCCTCAAGTACAATTCCGTGTGCTTGCTCGATACATTTATCACAAATGTGTGCATCGATACCAGCAATTAGTAAATTGGTCTCAGGCTTCTTTCGTCCACAAAATGAACATTCTAATTTTTCTTTTGCCATTCTTTTTTTAAGTTTCAAAGCTTCTAAGTTGCAAAGTCACTAAGTTTTTCTTAGCTCCTTAAAAAACAACAACTTAATACTTTCTTATTTATTTAATAATTTACAAAATAACAAAGCAGCTAACTTAGAATCTTAGCTACTTTGTTACTCTGCAACTTAAAAAACTATCCTCTTCTCAATACTTCGTCGATCATTCCGTATTCTTTTGCTTCGTCAGCAATCATCCAGTAATCACGCTCACTATCATTGTGTACTTTTTCGAATGATTGTCCAGAATGTTGAGAAATGATTTTGTATAATTCATCTTTCAGTTTCAACATTTCACGTAAGTTGATTTCCATATCTGTAGCCACACCTTGCGCTCCTCCAGATGGTTGGTGAATCATTACTCTTGAATGTGGTAAAGCCGAACGTTTTCCTTCTGCTCCTGCACATAACAGTACTGCTCCCATAGAAGCCGCCATACCTGTACAGATTGTAGCTACGTCTGGTTTGATGTATTGCATCGTGTCATAAATTCCTAATCCTGCATATACGCTTCCTCCTGGAGAGTTCAAGTAAATTTGAATATCCTTTGAAGCATCTGCACTTTCTAAAAACAACAATTGTGCTTGTACAATATTTGCTATTTGATCGTCAATACCTGTTCCAAGAAATATAATTCTATCCATCATTAATCTAGAAAAAACATCCAATTGAGAAATATTCAATTGACGTTCTTCAATAATATAAGGAGTCATATTGGTAGGATTCATTGCTGCTATTATTTTATCATAATACATGGCGTTGACTCCTTGGTGCTTTGTAGCAAATTTTTTAAATTCTTTACCGTAATTCATATTTTATTATTTCAGGTTTAACTTTATATCTTAATTATTATTTTCACTGCAAAGGTCGTTCCGATTTACAGATAATGTCAATATGTCGTATATTTTTTAGCCCAGATGGAAGTGAAAAGCTTTTTGAAATGACTGACGATTTTTTGTAGGTAAAAAAAAGCGACCGGGGGAAGCTCTTTTTTTGCCGTACAAAAAAGGGAAGTAATGAAAAAACTTGTAACAAACAGCTGGAAAAGCTCCATAAAAATAAAAGAGCGCCAAAGAAAAACTTCTTATGACGCTCAAATATACTTATTTTTTATTATTTAGTTTTAGTAATAAAATCATAAAGTTATGATGTTTTGGAACTTTTATCAATTTTCTAAAATAAATTGACATGTAACCTTCACCTTCCAACCTTGATTTTTCTTACCTATAACTTCAAATTATTCTCCGTAAGACGCAGCAATAAATTCGTCGTAAGTTACTTCTTTGATTGTTGGTTTTGCTTTTTCTTTGAAAACCTCCAATAACTTCTCTGCAACTACTTGCTCAGAAAGTCTTTTTACTTCATCTTGGTTAGACAAAACTCTTGCAACGATTCCTTGAACTTCTTCGTCAGTTGGGTTTGTTTGACCAAATTGCGCCATTTGTTGACGGATATTTTTGGTTGTAAAAGTTTTCAAATCTTCAAAAGAAACTTTGATATCTGTTTGAGACATTGCTCTACCTTCGATCAATTGAAAACGCAATCCTTTTTCAGAACGCTCGTATTCAACTTCTGCTTCTTCTGGAGATAATTTTTTCTCTCCAACAGTTTGTAACCATTTTTTAAGGAAAGTTGCTGGCAAATCGAATTTTGTACTTTCGATTAAAAACTCAGTAACATCACCTAATAATTTTTGGTCTGCTTGTTGAGCAAATTGAGATTCAGCGTCCTCTTTGATCTTAGCTTTTAACTCGTCAAGAGAAGCTACAGTCCCTTCACCAAACAATTTATCAAACAATTCTTGGTTCAATTCTGCTGGCTCAGATGTAGTGATTTCTTCGATTGTGAAGTCAACATCAACCGCCAAATCATGTACGTTATCATGTGCTACTTTTAGGTAGTCCATCAATTGATGAGCATCTTCAAATAATCCACTAGTATTTACAGTAACTACGTCACCAACTTTTTTACCGATAAATTTATCAGCAGTTGCTTTGTCTTTGAAAGCAGACAATGCGATAGTGGTAGTATTTCCGATTCCTTCAGCTTCATTTGTAAAGACACCTTTCAAATCAACACCTTCTGTAACTGTTTCTTGAGGAATTGCAGTTCCAAATTGTTTTTGGATACGTTCCACTTGACCATCAATCAATTTATCGTCTGCAGAAACTACATATTTTACGATTTGATTTTCAGCTTCTAAGTCTAAAACGAAGTTTGGCACTAAACCAATTTCGAATTCAAAAGTCAATTCTTCTGCAGACCAATCAATTGCATCGTTTACAACTGGAAGTGGAGTCCCTAAAAGATTTAATCTTTCTGACTGAATAAAACGCTCAAGCGCTAAGTCAACCAGTTTTTTAATTTCTTCTTGTTTGATTTCTCTTCCGTATTGTTTTTCAACTAGTTCTTTAGGTACAGCCCCTTTTCTAAAACCTTTAACTTGCGCCAAAGGCATTTTTTCGTTGATTCTCTTAAGCACTTGACCTTTGTAATCCATGTGTACCACATTCATTACTATTGTTTCGCTTACATTATCTATTGCTACTCTTTTAATATCCATCTTCGTCTTTAATTTACATAATAAAATTGGGTGGCAAAATTATAAAATTTTTATAACCCAAACAAGCTTTTTTATTTATTGAGTTCCAATGGGTTTAACTTCCTTAATCTAGCACTGAGCTATCCCTATATATTAGCAGACACTCTCCTGTATCATCAGTATATCAACCCTACTAAAAATAACATCACATATATACAATTTCACTTATAGACTACCCAAATTCATATTAATATTTAATAATTAATTTGTTTCATTCTATAATAACCTTACTTTTATGCTGTTTTATTGTTTATTACAAACAGTTATCTATAGAATGCTATTACCCCACCATGAAACAACCTACCACCCCTACAAACGAAACTGAAAGATTAAAAGAGCTAGAGTCCTATAAAATAATAGGAGAGTTGGAAAATTCAGACTATGATTTTTTGACTAAAATGGCAGCTGAAATATGCGGTACCAAAATATCCTTAATCAGTTTAATTACTGAGGATAAACAATGGTTTTTATCTCACCATGGAATCGATTCAAAAGAAACATCCAAAGACATCTCTTTTTGTGCTCATGCCATAAATAATCCAAAAGAATTATTTATGATTGAAAATTCCAACAAAGACGATCGCTTTTTTGATAACCCCTTGGCAACAGGCGATTCGCAAGTGGTTTTTTATGCTGGAGTGCCATTAGTTACCAAGAAGGGATTTCCTTTGGGTACCTTGTGCGTTATTAATGACAAGCCTCATACACTAAATGAAAATCAAATAAATTCACTACGATTACTCTCTAACCAAGTGATGAAATTATTTGAGTTGCATAGAAAAACATTTACGTTAAAAAAACAAAATAGTAGTTTAAAAAAAATTACAGAATTATTCAAAGAAAGTCAAAAAATCAACCATGTTGGAACTTGGGAACTAGATTTGGATACAAACAAAACTACTTGGACAGATGAAGTATATGCAATTCACGAAGTTCCACTAGATTTTCACCACAATAAGACCAATGCTTTAGAATTTTACCATCCTGAGGACCAACATATCATTATCGAAGCCCTTGCAAATACAATTGAAACAGAAGAACCTTATGACGTTATTTGCCGTTTTATCACAGCCAAAAACACCCCAAAATGGGTAAGAGCATCAGGTAAGATATGGAAAGAAAAAAATGGAAAGAAAAAATTGATTGGTATTTTTCAAGACATTACTGAACAAAAAACTATAGAGGACAAATTACGAATCAGTGAAGAAGCTTTTAGGGGAAATTTTGAACATGGGGCAATCGGAATGGCATTGCTTGACGAAAATCGTGGATGGCTGAAGGTAAATAAAAAACTATGTGATATTCTTGGATACTCGGCAGAGGAGTTAATGCTACTATCGTTGGAACAGATTACACACCCAGATGATTCTGCATCTGATCTCTATTTACTGAAGGAATTAATACAAGAAAAACGCGATAATTATACCTTAGAAAAACGATATATACATAAAGATGGCCGATTAATTCATGCAATTTCGGCTGTTTCAACAGTAAAAAATAAAGATCATAAAATTCAATACTTTGTAGCTCAAATTGTTGATATCACCATTGCCAAAAATTTCGAAATACAATTAGCAAAAACTATATCTAACTCACAAGCAATACTAGATGCTAATACTCAAGTAGCCATCATAGGGACAGATCTTGATGGTAAAATTAATTTATTCAACAAAGGTGCAGAACAAATGTTGGGCTATACCGCTAACGAAGTAATTGGCAAGTACGAACCGAAAGCATTTCATAAGGAAGAAGAGCTCAAAGACTTTTATTCTGAAAAAACAAATGAAAGCGATAGCACTTTGGACGAAAAAGATCCTTTTTCAAAAAAAATAAAGATTGACCTCCATGAAACAAATGAATGGACCTATATAAAGAAAGATAAAACTACCTTAACAGTTCTCCTATCTGTAACTTCAATTATACATGAAGGCAACATTACAGGCTACCTGGGCGTAGCTGCCGATATTACTGAAACCAAAAATGCAGCGCGAGAAACTGCCGAATTACTCGAAATTGCACAATCGCAAAATGATCGACTCAAAAATTTTGCCTATATTGTCTCCCACAATCTACGCTCTCACTCGGGAGGAATATCATCATTGATAGAACTAATGGAGTCTGAATCACCTAGTTTTGCCAGAACGGAAATTTTTGAATATTTAAAAAAATCATCCGAAAATCTTTCTGAAACGATTAAACATTTAACAGAAGTTGTCCAAATCAATTTATCAGACAAAACAAAGCTAAAGTCAATCCCCTTAAAACTTGTTATTGATAATAATATTAATAGCTTGATGTTACAAGCAAAGAACGCCAATATAACCATTATCAATACCATTGAAGAGAATATAAATGTCTCTGCAATACCCGCTTATTTGGACAGTATCGTGATGAATTTTATTACCAATGCCATAAAATATTGTTCCCCTGAAAGAGATAGCTTTTTGGAAATCAAATCAGAAAAAAATAAAAATTATGTCATTTTAAAATTCATTGATAACGGACTTGGAATTAATTTGGAGAAACACGGGCCTAAATTATTTGGCATGTACAAGACTTTTCATAATCATTCTGACTCTCAAGGTATTGGTTTATTTATTAGCAAAAATCAAATTGAAGCTATGAATGGTAAGATTGAAGTCGAAAGCGAAACAAATGTAGGTACCACTTTTAAAATATATTTTGAATATGAAGAAGATTGATCAAGTTTGCATCATCGACGATGACCCGACCCACTTATTTATTACCAAGAAATACGTAGAACTTTCTGGTTTGGTGGAAAACATTATAGTCTACAAAAATGGAAAAGAAGCTTTTGATAAATTGCAAGCTATCTTCAGGGCATCGGAAAAATTACCCGAAATCATACTATTGGACCTCAACATGCCGATTTGGGATGGATGGCAGTTTCTTGAAGAATTTTTAAAAATACCGATTCAATCTAAGATACATATTTTTATTCTAACAAGTTCCGTTAATCTTGATGACAAAATTCAGGCAGATAAATTCAATATTAACGGCAAATATCTTGTCAAACCAATCACCTTTGGCGAAATAAAAACGATGTTATCTAAAATTTAACAAACTGATTTATGATTGATGTAAAAAATTAGTACTCGATTAGCATTTGTAATTTTACTGATTGTAAATCCGAAATAGTCTACTTCCTTTTACCAATTTCATTTCAAGATAAAATCTAACATAGACTATTGAAATTAGTTCTTTCAAATAGCAATATCTGTCTTTTTCAATCAGTAATCTCATTATATTCAGACTACAAACATTTATATTTAGATTAACAATGAAGTATCTGTTTTTGTAATACTAAACCATTATTTTTACTAGTAAATAAAACTTCAAAAGTGTTTCATTAAACTCGAAAAATAACATCTCAATTAATCCATTATAATTCTAAGATTAATGATGTTAAGCTCGAATTTAAACACTAAAAAAGGTCTTTAAAAGTTTGAAAAATGGAAAATCATTATGACATCATTATTGTTGGAACGGGAGCTGGCGGAAGTACTTTGGCGCATAAATTAGCTGACTCGGGAAAAAAAATTTTAATATTAGAAAGAGGAGGTTATATTCCGATTGAGAAAGAAAATTGGGATAGTGAAGCCGTTTTTATAAAAAATAGATATACCACTAACGAAAGGTGGCTTGATAAAGATGATAATGAATTTCAACCGGGACAACATTATAATGTAGGTGGAAATACCAAACTATATGGTGCCGCTTTATTCAGAATGCGTGAAAGTGATTTTGAAGAAGTGATTCATCACGGTGGAATTTCTCCAAAATGGCCCATAAGTTATGCAGACCTTAAGGATTTCTACTTAGAAGCAGAAACACTTTACGATGTACACGGGGAACGCGGAACTGACCCTACTGATCCGTCTGAGGAAAACCCCTACCCACTACCTCCATTACCACATGAACCTCGAATTCAGGAAATTTTTAATGATTTAAAATCCTTTGGCCTCCATCCTTTTCCTTTACCAATTGGAGTGAATTTCAATAAGGAGAATAAAGCTGAAGCTCCTTTTATATTAGATCGTTTTGATGGTTTTCCTGATCCAACAGAGCATAAAGCAGACGCTCATGTAAATGCGCTACGACAAGCTTTAAGTTACGAAAATGTAGAATTATGGATAAATGCCCATGTTCAAAAATTATATACTAATGAAGCTGGAAACAAAATTTCAAAAATTGAATTGGAATACAATGGAAAAACGATAACATTGAATTCCGATTTAGTAATTCTTTCTTGTGGAGCTATTAATTCTTCGGTTTTATTGTTAAAAAGTGCAAATGAGCAATACCCAAATGGACTAGCAAATTCATCGGGCGTTGTGGGTAGAAATTATATGTTTCATAATAATTCTGCCATGATTGCCTTATCCATAGAACCAAATCCTACTCGTTTTGGAAAAACTTTAGGAATCAATGATTATTACCATAAAAGTGATGATTTCGACTTCCCATTGGGACATATTCAAATGTTGGGAAAATCAGATAAGATTCAAATAAGCGCGGATAGTCCTGTACCTGCTCCAGGTTTTACATTTGAACTAATGGCAAAACACGCTGTAGACTTTTGGCTAGCATCTGAAGATCTTCCTGATCCAAATAATCGAATTACATACGAAAACGGAAAAATTAAAATTACGTATACCCCAAACAATTTAGAAGGACACCACCGATTAATGACTAAATTAAAATTTGCTTTGCAAAATTCCGGGCAATTTTCGCATTTTATACCCAAAAACATTTATTTTGCAAAAGATATGCCTATAGCAGCTGTAGCACATCAAAACGGAACAGTTCGTTTTGGCACTGATCCCAAAACTTCCGCTTTAGATATTTATTGTAGATCGCATGATATAAACAATTTATTTGTTGTTGACGGTAGTTTTTTTGTTTCGAGTTCTGCTGTAAATCCTGCCTTAACAATAATAGCAATGGCGCTACGTGTTGGCGATTACATCAAGAAAAATTTGTAAAACAGACCCCATGCAAAAATGGCAACAATCTATTGTAGTTTATATTGGAGGTTTATTAACCGGTTTTGCTTTAATTTTATATCCTGCGTTGGGTCCCGTTTTTACCGATTCGACACAATTTGGATTTAGTAGTGACGCTTTTGGACGAATCTTCATTCCGCAGACATTATTTGCAATAGTGTCTGCTCTTAGCGCACCCTTTATAGTGTCCAAAATTGGAGTGAAAAAAGTGTTACTCTCTGGAGTCTTGTCACTTGCGGTAGCCATGATACTTTTATATCTAAGTCACTTTTACATTGAAAATAAAAGTAATGCCCTTTGGCTTATTTTTTCTGGCACAAGTTTTCTTGGATTGGGATTTGGATTGGTTATCACCGTATTAAATCCAATGGCTTTTAAGTTGTTTCCCAAAAATGAACTGGCATCAGTAACGGGACTGCATTTTTCATTGGGTTTGGGTACAGCAGGTGCTCCTTTGTTAATCGGAATTCTACGTAGTTCTCTTGCTTGGTGGTATCTACCGCTCTATATTTCTACTCTCCTTTTTGGATTACTTATTTTTATAATTTCGTTATCATTTGAACAATCTGATAAATCAGCAGTGCAAACCCTAAAAATTCCATTAAAATTATGGGGATTTGTTGCTTTAATTACCCTTTACGGAATCTGTGAAGGAACAATGGGAAGTTATGGTGCTGTTTTTTTAAAAAACCAAGGACTTTCAATACAAAATGCTTCTTTTGGTTTGGCTTTATTTTGGACTGGACTGGCATTCGGAAGAATATTGTTTAGTTTATTATCTGTTCGATTTAATACAAAATGGATTTATATTGTATCGCCAATTTTGTTGGCAATACTCCTATTTATACTTCCTTCTAGCAATAATGTTTTATTTATGCTATCGGCAATGACTCTAGCAGGATTATTAATGTCTTCCATTTTCCCCGATACCGTCAGTTGGGCAACCAAAGAATTTTCGAATAATGCCTTAGTAGTCTCAGCATTGATGGTTGCTGCACTTCAATTTGGAACTGGAATAAGTACTAACTTTTTAGGTTATCTTAGTATAGATTATTCGATGTCGATTTTAATGCGATTTATTGCTGGTATTGCTTTTTCACTGTTTGTATTAATTTTAATTATCCGAAAATATTCAAAATTTTAAACCTAGAATAATAATGAAAACACTATATTTTGACTTCACTTTACTTATAACTATTGGAGTAATAGTCATTATTACGATTACCTTAGCATTGATTTTTAAGTATATAGCCGAAAATTTCATCCATAAAGAAATATTCTGTAAACACATTGATCCAACCAGTTATATCTTCGTAAAAAAAATAATTTCAACCATTATTTATGTAGTTGGGTTTTCGTTTGCGCTGGAACAAATACCCGAAATGAAAATTATCGGTCATTCTCTTTTGGCAGGTGCGGGAATTTTATCTTTGGTGGCAGGTTTGGCTTCTCAACAAGCATTAAGCAATGTGATGAGCGGTTTTTTGATTGTGTTATTTAAACCCTTTAAAATAAATGACAGAATTACATTTGGCGGTACCTATACTGGAACTGTAGAAGAAATTAATCTTAGACAAGTTGTAATAAGAGATCCTGAAAACAATCGTGTCATTGTCCCAAATTCTTTAATTAGCAATCAAGTAGTGATCAATGCCAATTTAACAGAAACTAAAATTTGCAAAATGATTGAAATTGGAATTGGTTACAGTTCTGATATCAATAAGGCACTTAAAATATTAGAAGAAGAAATAGAAAAACATCCCTTACATATTGACAACAGGACAGTAAGTGAAATCGCAAATAAGGTTCCAAAAGTAATTTCGAGAGTGGTTGCATTAGGTGATTCATCGGTAACACTAAAAGCTTGGGCTTACTCAGATAGCAGTCAGAACGGTTTTATAATGTACTGTGATTTACTTAAAAGTATAAAATATAGGTTTGAAGAAGAAAACATTGAAATACCATATAATTATCAAAATGTAATTATCAAAACTACAGAATAAAAATTAGTGAATTCAAACCTCTTCCTTTATAGAGATCATATCATTTATAGCTATTGATCCCGTATGCATAGCAATTGCATTTTGACCAAAAATTACATTATTGCCCACCATTTTATACTTAGACAATGTTAATAGTGGTTCTTTACCCGAAACAACACCTTTTTCTGGATTGATAGTAGTCATAACACAACGACTGCATGGCTTAACACCTTGAAATAACAATTTCCCTATTTCAAATCCTTTCCAACGCTCTTCTTCATACGATTGTCCGCCAGTAAAAACCAAATTAGGTCGAAATCTTTTTATTGAAACAGCCTCTTTTAACCTCAAATTTAAATCATCAAGTGACGATTGTCCAATAATCAAAAATGGAAAACCATCAGAAAAAGAGGTAATATCATTTGGAGTAGTCGCATATTTTGAATCGATTTTCCGAAAACTTTCATCAGGCATAAAAACCAAACGTACAGAAAATCCCAAAATAACAGAAAACCAAGTCGAAATAGAAGCTTCCTCTTCCAGTGCTTCTACGGTATCATCCCAGACTATTGTTTGTATCTTTGTACCCTCTTTCTTTAGCGAAAGTGAAATTTTTACTTTCGAATCAAAATTGTTTGGATGAGTTATGGTTAAAAAACCATCATCCAAATTGAGCTGAAACAAAGCCATTTCGGGATAATTTCGTTGGGTAATAAAAACACCTTCATCATCGATCAACATCCAACGTCTATCAAACTCCAATCCGCGAGCAGTTACTTTCGATTGTTTCAAGGATACCCCTGCCAATGATTTAATGGGATAAATCCACAATTCTGAGAGTTGAAGCATAAAACTTAATTTTTATCAAAACTACAAAAAAGTTAGCAGTGATGACAGCAAAAAAAAAGCTTCGAAAAAAATTTCGAAGCTTTTTAGCTTTTTGATTGTAGCCCGTAGCGGAATCGAACCGCTCTTACATGGATGAAAACCATGCGTCCTAACCGATAGACGAACGGGCCTTATAATCTTGTTGCAGCTGCAAAAGTAGCATTACTTTTTAAATTTACAATACCAATTATTAAAAAAACTCAACAAAAATCACACTTTTCGTCACACTAACCACCTAATTACCTCATAACGAATACTTATGAAATATTTTAAATTTATAATTTTTTATTAAAACTATAAATTTTTAAAGATTTAAACTACTTTTATAAATTCATTCTCAATAAAACTCCTATTCAATCAAAGTAAGGGGGCTATTGCTACAGCAATATCTTGACGTTTCCTCTTCATTTTCACCTTCTAAAAACAATAATTTATGAAATCATTATAAACATTTTTTTTCACGAAGACGCAACATCCACTTTGTTCTATACTTTTGAAAACTACTATTAGATAACAGTTCATTTAATTTTTACTTCCATTAATCTGCTTGACATAATTTTATGGTTTTAAGCGAAAAGTTCAAAGTTTGAAAAAATCTAAAAGAAGGAAACGAATTAAGGTATAATTATGAACGTAATTATCTATATTAACATAATGCTATCCAAAAGAGATAAGAGTTCCAATGAATTTTGGAATCACAACTGCAAACCAATTAATTTTAAAAACTGGAAAACCAAAACAATTCAATTTTGTAAACTTGAATTAATATTCGAAGGTCCAGAAAGTCAATCTAGAGATATTATTGAATTTGTTAGTAGTCATCTGAATAAAATAATAAGAGCACTTTAGTCTTAGAGGTAAAACTAAAGTACTCCTTTTGTTTACACTTTCAAACTGCGGGATCCCAATGCTTTTGAAATTATAAAAATGAAATAAAACAGCTTAATAATTCAAATTAACTCCAAACCCAAATCCCATATCACTATCATAATGTGTCGTAATACCCAAATTTTTGCCAACTATATATTTGAGTCCGCCCATATATTCTTTATCGGTATTGACCATAAATGCCATACGCAATCTCTTGGTTAATGGAATATCCTCACGCATCAATTGCAATCTTATATTTCCGTCGTGAAATACCTCCGTTTGAAAAATAACAAGCATAGGTAAAGTATAGTTAAAACCTAAACTAGCCTGAATACGTTTGTCTTTTGTACTTTTTTGATTAAAAAAGTTATTCTCAACTTCATCATGCCCCAATTTTCTATATCGAGCATCAAATCCTATAAAAGGCATAAACCATTGATTTTTACCAATATACCTACCTATATGTGTTTCTGACTCATAACCATTCGAATCAGAATAGCCTAAACGCCATTCTGTTCCAAAACTCCAACGTGTATTTTGTAACATCGCTTGACCATCATTACCATTGGTAGCAAAATCATTTTGTGCCATAAGATGAAGTTCATTACTTTCAGCTTGCAACTTTTTATACGCCTTTTCTTTGTTCGGTAACAAGGGATTTGGAGCCGAATTTTCATAACTAAATACCCTATTCATTCCCGACATCATGTGATATAAAATATGACAATGAAAAAACCAATCACCATCAGCATTTGCTTCAAACTCTATGACATCGGTTTCCATTGGCATAATATCTAAAACGTTTTTTAATGGCGAATAATCTCCTTTTCCATTCAACACTCTAAAATCATGACCGTGTAAATGCATTGGATGGCGCATCATCGAATTGTTATATAATGTAATGCGAACAATTTCGCCTTTCTTGATTAAAATTTTATCACTTTCGGAAAGTACTTTATTATCCATACTCCAAACATAACGGTTCATGTTACCTGTCAAGTTAAAATGAAGTTCGCATACTGGTGCCTCTTGTGGTAGAGTAGTTACTTTTGGAGATTGTAGCATACTGTAATCTAGAGTAACAATTTTGGTTTCCTTAGATTTCATGTCCATTTTTGAATGGTCCATTTTCAAGTCATTCCTATCATCCATCTTCATGTTGCTAGATTTCATATTAGCTTGATTCATATTCATTGGACTTACGGATAGTTCTGGATACATAACAGCATTCATATTCATTTTTTGCATGCTCATATCCATTCCCATATCGTCCATAGATCCGTCCATGTTCATCATCCCATTCATCATTTTCATCCCTGCAAAATAATTTAGTTTTGGTAATGGGGTTGCTGATTTCTTCACACCTTGACCGATGAATACAGAGGCCGACTTGGTTCTATCTTCTGGTGTTGCCAAAAATTCATATGCTGTATTGTCTTCTGGAATTGATACAACTATATCATAGGTTTCAGAAGCTCCAATAATTAATCTATCTACTTCGACTGGCTCCACATCATTACCATCATTGGCCACTACTGTAATTTTTCCTCCTGCATAATTCATCCAAAAATATGATGAAGCCCCACCATTTGAAACTCGCAAACGCACCTTATCCCCTGCATTAAATTCAGACAATTGACTTTGCTGCTTTCCATTAATCAAAAACTTGTCATAATACACATCGCTAACATCCATTGCTAGCATTCGTTTCCACTCGTTGATTACTTTTGTTTTAAAATGACCCGCTTTTATCGCTTCGGCATAACTTTGAGTAGTACCTTTTTTTATTGCAAACCAATCGGAAGCGTTGTGCAGCATCCTATGTACATTTTTAGGTTTATAATCCGTCCATTCGCTTAAGATAATTGGAACTTGTGGAAGATCATCAATACCTTTTCTAAAGGTTGGGTCGTCTGATTTTTTCTTTAAAATCAAAGAACCATACATTCCTATTTGTTCTTGCAAACCGCTATGACTGTGGTACCAGTGCGTACCCGATTGAATTATTGGAAAACGATACACGTGCTCTGTTCCAGGTTTTATAGGCATTTGTGTCAAATAAGGGACACCATCTTCTTTATTGGGAACAAACAAGCCATGCCAATGTAATGAAGTACCTTCCTTCAATTCATTATACACATGGATTTCGGCAATATCCCCTTCGGTAAAAGTTAAGGTTGGCATTGGAATTTGACCATTTACTGCGATCGCTTTTTTTGGTTTCCCTGTAAAATTGACTACTGTATCCCTAACATACAAATCATACCGAACTACCTTTTGAGCAGTAATTTTAGTTGAAACAAATACTAGTAAAACCAATAGCATTAAAGTATTATTTTTCATTTTCTAACCTTTTTATCATCAATTTCATTTCTTCTATTTCCTTCTTCTGAGCTTTTATAATATTATTCGCTAGCTTCTTAACTTGTGGATCTTTGATATCTGCTCTTTCACTAGTCAATATGGCAATAGAATGATGTGGTATCATCCCTTTTAACCACAAAACATCACCGATAATTGGTTTTTGAGTTCGAACAAGAAATAAAGCCGAACTAAAAAGAAGTACACTCCCCAGAAATATCGCTGTATTTTTCTTCTTGTTTTTATACATTCCCATCATCATCATCAACATGATCACTGCCATTGCAGATATCCCGAGACAGCTCATGTAGAACCTAGTAAGACTAAAATATACATGGTCTATCGAATAAGTATTCAAGTACATTGTGATATACATTGCTACGAATGATAGGCCTAACATTACAAAGAATCTGCTGTAATTTTTATTATTCATATTATTATTTCCCATAGTACTATGATTTAAGATTAAATTTTTAAATTTCGTAATCTAAGCGCATTTGCAATTACCGAAACAGAACTAAAACTCATTGCCAAGGCAGCAATCATTGGTGAAAGCAATAATCCAAAGAAAGGATACAATACTCCTGCCGCAATTGGGATTCCGATTACGTTATAAAAGAAGGCGAAAAATAAATTTTGATTGATATTTTTCATCACGGCATGACTTAGTTTTTTAGCTTTTACAATTCCTTGTAAATCTCCTTTCACCAAGGTTATTTTGGCACTTTCAATTGCCGCATCTGTCCCCGTTCCCATTGCGATTCCTACATTGGCTTGAGCCAAAGCGGGTGAATCATTAATTCCGTCCCCTGCCATTGCTATAATTTTGCCTTCGGTTTGCAAACGTTTAATTTCATTAAGTTTATCCTGAGGCAAACAACCTGCTATAAACGAAGTCAAATGCAGTTCATCGGCCACAGCCTTAGCGGTGTTTTCATTATCACCAGTAAGCATAATGACCTCAATTCCTTGCGCCATCAACTCTTTGATCGCATTGGCACTTGTAGCTTTTATAGCATCTTTAATCGTTACATAACCTACCGCTAAGCCATCTACAGCAATGTAAGAAACTGTTTTCCCTAGTTTTTGCTCCGCTATGATTTGGTTTTCAAGTTTAACGTCAACTTGAGCATTCACTTGATCCATTAGTTTTTTATTACCTAATGCCACTTTTTTACCCGCTACAGTTCCTACCACTCCTTTTCCTGTTATGGAATTAAAATCGTTAACTTCGGTTAAGCTGCTATTTTTCGCTTTCGCAAAATTGACTACGGCTTGCGCCAAAGGATGCTCGCTATATTGATTTACCGAAGCAATCAATTGAAGCAAATCCTGCTCATTATTATGTACAGCCACCACTTTTTCTACTGAAGGTTTCCCCTCTGTAATTGTTCCTGTTTTATCTGTAATCAATACATTTACTTTGTTCATTACCTCTAAGGCTTCGGCATTTTTTATCAAAACACCTGACTGCGCTCCTTTACCAACTCCTACCATAACAGACATGGGAGTCGCTAATCCCAAAGCACAAGGACAAGCAATAATCAACACCGCAATGGCATTGATAAAACCGTACACTAATGCCGGTTCTGGACCATAAATTGCCCAAACAAAAAAGGTAACAATAGCAACACTAACAACGATAGGCACAAAGTACTTCGCGATGCTATCCGCTAGTTTTTGGATAGGCGCTCTAGAACGACTTGCATCAGTAACCATTTGTACAATTTGAGCTAGCAAGGTTTCTGAACCTACTTTTTCTGCCACCATTACAAACGATTTTGTTCCGTTTATTGTTCCTGAGATTACCTCATCATCAACCACTTTATCAACTGGAATAGGCTCTCCCGAAATCATAGATTCATCAATAGTGCTTTCTCCTTGTGTAATTTTTCCATCTACCGGAATTTTATCTCCGGGCTTCACACGTAACAAATCGCCTTTTTTAATATCATGAATAGAAATCACTTTATCTACTCCATCCACCACCAATGTGGCTTGCGTAGGGGCTAATTTCAACAATTCTTTTATTGCCCCACTAGTTTTACTGTGCGCTCTAGCTTCTAACAATTGTCCAAGTAAAACTAAAGTCAGAATCACGGTAGTTGCTTCAAAATACAAATGCACTGTCCCTGCTTCGGTTTTAAATTCGGCCGGAAAAAGATTTGGAAAAAACAAACCAAAAACACTAAACAAAAAGGCAACACCAGATCCAATTCCAATCAGCGTAAACATGTTTAGATTCCACGTTAAAACCGATTTATAGGCACGTACAAAAAACATACTACAGGCATAAAAAACTACGGGAAGCGATAAGACAAATTGAACCCAATTCCAACTTTCCATGCTCATGACTTTCATCAAAGGATTATTCGGAATCATATCTGACATGGCAATGATAAAAATAGGCAAGGTAAAAAATAGTGCTATTTTCATTTTACGCCATAACTCATTGTAGGTTTTATTGTCATCGCTTTCTTTTGGCTCCATTGGCACTAAATCCATTCCGCAAATAGGACAATCACCGGGATGATCTTGAATGATCTCTGGATGCATTGGGCAAGTATATTCGACCTTTCGATTTACAATCGGCTGTTGTACCAGATCCATTCCACAAACTGAGCAATCACCTGGATTATCGTGGACCATATCGCCTTCACAAAACATTGGACAATAATATTTTCCTTCGGCAACATTAGGCACATTTTCTTTTACCTCAACGACTTGTAATTTAACATCATTTGGATTGTAGACTGAAATGGTATAGTTCCCCGCTCCTTTCAATACTTCCTGAAACTGTGCTAATTGAATTGGTTTTTTCATTGTAATTACTGCTTGACCAGGAGACAAACTAACTTCAGCTTTTACTCCTTCAATGGTATTCAGCGTTTTTTCTACTTTCTTACGACAACCGTCGCAAGACATTCCCGTAATTGTATATGTATGTACCATGTTTCTCTATTAAAAATTATACTACAAATATCCGAATGAAATTCTGTTTAGTCATTACACAATTCGGGAAGAGATTTGTATCATTTATAAAGCGTCAATTTGTTTGCGATTTTTTTCTTTTATCTTTTTAAAATAAGTTGGAGTCATTCCCGTGACTTTCTTAAATTGATTACTCAAATGAGCCACATTGCTGTAGTTTAACTGCAATGCAATTTGGCTTAAACTCAGTTCGTCATAGACCAACAACTCTTTGGCTTTTTCGATTTTTTGAGCTATAAAATAATGTTCGATAGTAACGCCTTCCACTTCTGAAAAAAGCTTACTCAATGCACTGTAATCTTGGTGTAACTCATTTGCTAAAAACTCAGAGAAATTAACTTTTAATTTTTCATTTTGATAGTGCACTAAATCAATGATGAGGTTTTTAATTTTCTCAATAGTTTTACTAGTTTTATCTTCTAACAATTCAAAACCAAGCTCCTTAAGAGCCAATGCTAACGACTGTTTTTCTTCGCTGGTTAATTCCCGCGAAAGAATTACTTCGCCTAAATTTACCGAAACAACTGGAAGCGACATTTTTTCTAACACGGTCTTTACCGCCGCCTCACAACGACCGCAAACCATATTTTTTATGTATAATTTCATTTAAACTTTATTATTTAAGAAAATATTGAAATCGAAAATCACTGTAAATACCAACCTACATTTTCATTCCCGCCATAGGATCTTTTCCTTTTCGGAATTCGTATTCGCTATTAACAGCATAAACACCGGTAATAACAATCTTTTTATTGGTATCTATTGCTGATGTAATTTCGATCATGCCATTAGACTCCAATCCCGTAGTTACCTTTAAGTTTTCAAAAACACCATGACTTTTTTCGACCCATATAAAAGTAACTTTTTCATCTCGAACAACAGCATCAATAGGAACAAAAATCCCTTTTTGATTGGATTGTGTTACTTGAACATTTGCCTGCATTCCGGGTTTTAACAGCAAGCCTGGATTGGCTACTTCTAACTGAATCAATAGCAATCGTGTATCTGGATTAATCTCTGGATTGATAAAAGAAATTGTAGCTTGTACCGACTTGGAAGGGAAATCTACAAATGAAATCGTTGCCGTTTGACCCAATCGCAAACTTTTGGCATAGTTGACATTTACTTGGGTTTCCAACCAAAGTGTGTTAAGGTTTGCGACTTTAATGATTGGAGCACCTTCCATGACATAACTTCCTTCAGTAGCCGTGATTTCGGATATTGTTCCGCTGTAGCTGCTATAAAAAGTAGTATACGGTGAGACTTCTTTGCTTTTTTTAACTGCCTCAATTTGCGCGTTTGATAATCCGTAAAACAAAAGCTTTTGCTTGGCTGCTGCTACCATCGTTTTAGCATTTTTTCCAAAATCTCCCGGCATTGCAAGTTGACTATAAGCGGAAACATAATCTTGTTTCGCTATTGCAATCGGCTCACTATACAATTGATAAACTGCTTGTCCTTTTTGAATAAAATCACCTTCGGTTTTAAAATATAATTTTTCGATTCGCCCCACTGCTCTTGCCGAAATACTTTTTATTGCTTCTGGATTAACCGTCAAAACTCCAGTATAATTTCCTTGTTGACTTTGTTGTGACGTTCCAATTAAAGCTGTGCTGATATTCCCCAATTTAATTTGTTGGTCACTTAACGAAATCGAATTATAAGCCCCATTGTCTTTTTTTGCAGGCGTTAAATCCATGTGGCAAATAGGGCATTTCCCTGGCTTATCTTCTTTAATTTGAGGATCCATCGAACAAGTATAATAGATACTTTCTTTGAATTCATGAGTTTCGTGTTTTTCTTTATTTTTAGAATTACATCCCAAAACAAATATAAAAACCATTATTAAAAAACAAATTTTATGTAGCTTTTTCATCGTTATTTCGTTTTTATAAAGCTTCCGCTATCAATTAAATACTGTGCATTTTGCGCTAAGCGATCTCCTACTACAACTCCGTCTAGCACTTGTACAAAACCATTTATCTCTAATCCTGTCTTTATTTTAGTAGCCTGAAAACCTTCGCCTTTTTTTACAAAAACTACTTTTTTATTCCCTAAACTAACCAATGATTCTTTTTGCAACCACAACCCTTTTTGGGGGTTGGTCTCCATTGATCCTTCAAGACGCAAACCAATAGGATATTTTAGTTTTTCATTATCGAGATACACTCTAATTCGGTTCGTTTTTTCTTTTGGATCTAATTGTGTTTCCACAAAATTCACTTTGGCATTTACCAATTCATTAGCATCTAATTCTGATTTAATCTGAATCGCCTGATTAATCTTTACAAGACTATTGTAACCTTGGATAACATTAAAAACAGCCCAAACTTTATCAGTATTTACTAATTTAAACACTACAGCACCCTTAGTTACATAATCGCCTTCTTTTAAACGCAACACTTCCGTAGCGCTGGTTTGTTGACGGGTTTGATTTTGCGAATCACTATTTTCAGTACCATCTACAATTCCGTTTGCAGGACTATAAATTGAAACTACTGGATTTAATTTTTTGGCTGTAGCCAAAGCATTTACTTGACTAGTACTCATTCCGTAAAGCAACAATTTTTGTTTTACTGCCTTAATTATAGTAGCGTTTTGTGCATCATTTGCAATCAAATAAATAAAATTTTGCTGCTCTGTTTGCAACTCAGGACTGTACAAATCAAATAGTTTTTGTCCTTTTGTAACCCGTTGAAATTTACGATGCACATACATTTTCTCGATTCTCCCACTAATTCTTGCGGCGACATTCATACTTGAATTTGGATTATAAGTCACCGTTCCAGGTAAACTTATAGCACTTGCGATAACGGTATCTTTGACGGTTGTTGTTTCAAAATCGCCAACAACAAAACCATTAGCAGGCTGTAACAAAGCAGCAATAGCATTGCTATCTATTGGTTGATCCTCAGTAACTTTCTGAATTAAATCCATTCCGCAAATAGGACATTTCCCTGCTTCGTGCTTTATAATTTGAGGATGCATTGAGCAGGTGTAAATTTCTTCGTTATGACTGTGAGTTCCATGCTCATTTGAGTTTGAAACAAAATAATACACGCCAAAACCAACCAACGCAATTAGTACAATCAACAAACTATATTTAAAATATTTATTTCTCATTATTTTGTTTCTAGTTGTTTTTCTATTGCGACTTGTGTGCTTAAAATAGCTTGTAATTTATCTAACTTATCCAGTTGCGCCATATTCAACGCTTCCCAAGAATCTAAGGCTACGAATAACTCTCCTGTGTTATTTTGCCAAGCTAAAATTGCAGTATCATAGTTTCTTTTTAACGCGGGAATGATGCTTTTATCACTAATATCATATTGTTTGTGCAAGTTGATCATTGCCCTTTGCAAACCCGAAAGCATTCCGGTTGCCTCATTTAAAATCATTTGCTTTTGCCATTCTAAACTTTCGTTTTTTATCTGGATGCTATTGATGGTTGCTTTATTAGATTTGGTAGACCAAGGCATCGGAATAGAAACCATCCCCATCAAAGAAAATTGTTGTGGCCTGTCACCAAAAGCAAACATATGATCGTATTTCACTCCAAATTCAGGTTTCATTTTTGACTTTTCGATCGCAATTTTTAGTCCGTTTAGTTCCTTTGTTTTTTCAATAGCTTTTATATCGCTACGACTCTCAGAAAGTGAGATTGTATCAATCACCGCAGCATTAAAATCTTTTAAATCCGCTTCTAAATCAATTTCAAAAACAGTGTTTTTATCACTAGCCATCAATGTATTGAGCAGAAACCTTCTTTGAGCAATCTCATTTTGCAACGTAACTATTTCGCTTTGTAAACTGCTGTATTGTGATTTTGCTTTGTAATAAGTTGCGAGTTTATCACTGTTGTATTTATAGCGTATTTCGATACTTTTAATCATGTATTCTAAAAGCAATAAATTCTCGTTGGCGATTTTTATTTTTTTATCTAAAACTCCCCATTGGTAATAATTGGTTTTAGCCAAAGCATTCAATTCATTAATGGTATAATTTTTATTTTCTACCTCAACCGAAGACAACGCATTTGCATAATCCGCATCGGCTTTTAGCTTGGAAGCATTCGGGATCATCTGTGTAACTCCAACCATATAGGCACCCATCCCAGGATTCATGCCGTTTGCTTTCCACATACTAGTAGCATAAGGCGTCATGAACAAACCCGTATTAAGCTGTGGAGCAGACCAACTTCTAGCACCTTTTGCGGAGGCATCCATACTCTGAATTTCGGCATCATACATTTTCAGTTGTGGATTGTTTGTTTTTATTATTTCCAGAACCTGCTCTAATGACATCGTTTGTGCTTTTGCGAAAGCAGAAGACAAAATCAAACAAATAATCAGGATATATTTTTTAATGTTTTGCATCGATAAGATCTATTTTGCCTTTTGTTTTTAGCTCGTGTAATTTTGACATTTCAAAAACAACTGGCGTTACTAATAATACATAAATAATGGAAGTGATCGTACCACCAATCAACGGAACGGTAATAGGAATCATCACATCTGCACCTGTTCCCGTGGACCATAGAATAGGAATTAATCCAAAAAGAGCCACAAATACAGTCATTAATTTGGGACGCAATCGCTTAGCAGAACCTTCAATAACATATTCTCTTATAACATCTTCATTGATAGTCTCAGCAGTATTCCCGTGTTTCGCAACCATTTTCATCATGGCTTCATTAAGATAGATAGTCATCAACATTGCTGTTTCTATCGCCATCCCGAATAAAGCAATAAAACCTACTGCAACGGCAACTGATAAATTTATACCGTAGAAATAGACCATAAAAACGCCACCAATCAATGCAAACGGAACAGTAATCATGGTTATCATTGCTTCTTTCATCGAATTGTATGTAAAGTATAAAATCAAGAAAATGATACAAATCACAATCGGTAAAATCAAACTCAAGGTTTTATTTGCCCGAAGTTGGTTTTCCCATTGTCCACTCCATTCTACATAGTAGCCTTTGGGCATTTTGGTCATCATTGCATTCAATTTATCTTGCGCTTCTTTTACGGTACTACCTAAATCACGATCCCTTACATTAAATAGCACGCTCCCTCTAAGCATAGCATTCTCGCTATTAATCATAGGAGGACCGTCCGAAATTTTAATATCAGCGACAGTTTCTAGCGGAATAGGGCCAAAATCCATTGTTTGAACCTGCAATTTCTTCAATCCGTTGAGGCTACTTCTATATTCTTGAGCATATCGCGCATTGACTGAAAAACGTTGTCGCCCTTCAATTGTAGTTGTCAAAGTCATTCCTCCAATCGCCGCTTCGACTATAGTATTAATATCGTCAACACTAAGACCATAACGGCCAATCACTTCTCTTTTGGCTGAAATATCAATGTACTTTCCGCCTGTAATAGGTTCTGCAAACAAATCTTTTACGCCTTCCGTCCCTACTAATGCTCGTTTAATTTTTTGAGACAAAGCATCAATTGTATCCAGATTAGCACCATAAACTTTGATTCCCACATCGGTTCTAATACCAGTAGAAAGCATATTGATTCGGTTAATAATAGGTTGGGTAAATCCATTGGTCACACCCGGAATTTGAAGTTTATTATTAATTTCAGTAATAATTTCACTTTTTGTAATGCCAGCTCGCCATTCATTATGGGGCTTTAATAACACAATAGTTTCAATCATACTAATCGGACTATTATCTGTAGCGGTATTGGCTCTTCCGGCTTTTCCTAAAACATGTGTCACCTCTGGAATTGATTTTATCAATTTATCCTGAACCTGTAGTATTCGTTTGATTTCTGAATTAGAAACATCTGGCAAAGTGACTGGCATAAATAAAATCGATCCCTCATCTAAAGGTGGCATAAACTCTGATCCCAATTGCGTAAACATCAATCCGCCAATTAGCAGAGCAACAACATTGACAGCTAAAACAGTTTTTCGCCACTTTAAACAAAAAATTAAAATAGGGGTATAAAGCGTCTCTAGTTTTTTGTTAATGGGATTTTTAGACTCTGGTCGCAATTTTCCTTTTAACAAATAACTAATTAAAACTGGCGTTAAGGTAATTGCCAAAAATGCATCTACTATTAGAATAAAGGACTTGGTCCATGCTAAAGGGCTAAACAACTTACCCTCCATTCCTGTTAACAAAAAGACAGGCAAAAAAGAGGCAATTACAATTAATGTAGAATAGAAAACCCCTGGACCAACTAACTTTGAAGAATCTGAAATAAGCTTCATTCTTTCTTCAGAAGACAAAGGGTCCTGTTCTTTTTTAAATATTTTTTTTAATAAATTTTTCATTGCCCTACTATTGATTATTATCTAATTCTTCTTGTCTTTCCGAAATACTACGGTAGGCATTTTCGACCATTACGATTCCGTCATCGACCACCACACCTATTGCGAGGGCTATCCCGGTGAGTGACATAATATTAGACGAGATTCCGAAAGCTTGTAATAAAATAAATCCAATCGCTACTGAAATGGGTAATTGAATCAAAATAATCAAAGCACTGCGCCAATGAAAAAGAAATAATAAAATCACAACCGAAACGGCAATCATCTCCTCAATTAAGGTTCCTTTGACAGATTCAATCGCTTGTTCTATCAATTCGCTTCTATCGTAAGAGGTTTTAAAAGTTACTCCATCAGGCAAGCCTTTTTGGACTTCTTTCATTTTTTCTTTAACTGCTTTTATAACTTTATCGGCATTTTCGCCGTAGCGCATCACTACAATTCCGCCAACAACCTCACCTTCGCCATTTGCGTCAAAAACTCCTAATCGTAAATCACCACCCATTTGCACCGAACCAATATCGCTAACTTTCACAGGAACCGAATTGTAATTCTTGATAGCAATGTCTTCGATATCTTTTATGTTTTTTATATAACCCAAACCTCTAACGACATACGAGCGATCACTCATTTCAAATTTTCGACCACCAACATCGTTATTGCTTGTCTTTACCGCTTTCATGACTTCCATCATACTCACATTATAGTATTGCATTTTAAGTGGGTCCAAAACCAATTGGTATTGTTTCTCAAAACCTCCAAAAGAAGCGACCTCAGCAACACCTGGTACAGTTTGCAAAGCAAATTTCACATACCAATCTTGCAATGCTCGTTGCTCGCCTAGATCCATCCCATTCGTTTCCAGATGATACCAAAAAATATGGCCTACGCCTGTTCCATCAGGACCAAGCGTGGGAACTACATTTTCTGGCAATAGTCTTTGTGCGAAATTCAGACGTTCTAAAACTCTCGTTCTCGCCCAATACGGATCTACATCATCATCAAAAATGATGTAAACAAAACTCATCCCAAACATAGAAGAAGCACGAATATTCTTGATTTTGGGGATTCCTTGTAAGTTTGACACCAAAGGATAGGTAACCTGATCCTCAATTACCTGCGGGCTTCTCCCCATCCATTCTGTAAAAACAATTACCTGATTATCAGATAAGTCCGGAATGGCATCAATAGGATTTTGTTGCACACTATAAATTCCCCAAGCAAATAAGCAGCCAGAAACGATCAAGACAATTGCCCGATTTTTTAAGGAGAATGATATTAATTTTTCGACCATAATAGTTTAATTAATGAAAATGTTTTTCATTTTAAAGGTTGAAACTGTGTATTACAATTCTTTTGTAATTCCGCCACAAGTCAACATTTCAGCTCCGTAATATGGATTTTTAATGTCTTTAATTTCACTAATCCAGTATCCATTTTTCCCTTGATTGTACATTGGGCAATAGTCTTGGTACAGTTTTTTATCGGTAGTAAACATTTTAATAAAGTTATGCATGTCAGCACTTAATAAAGCAAATGCATTTCTTTGTGCAGCAATTTTACCAGCATTCTCAGTAATTGTTGCGGTGTGTTTTTTTGCAGCGTCAGCAATGGTGTTGTATTGAGTCAATAAATCAGCTTCAATTTTGTCAGTGGTTGTTTTTTGTAAAGTTATTTCTAAAGCTTTACTTGATGCAGTCGCTAATGTGGCGTCATCGCTAGCTAAAGCATTTTTTAACTTTAGGTAATCATTTAAAATCATATCGATTGAAAATGCCGATTTGCTTTTTGTAACGTCCATTTCTTTCACTTCTTCAATCACTTCTTCATGGGCTACAGGCACCGTTAAGGCCATTCCGCATTTAGAACATTCTTCTCCTTTTTTACCGTGTACTTCAGGATGCATTTCGCAAGAATATTGTTGGCTGTCTGCTGTTTCCGTGGTTGCTTTATCTGTCGTTTCTGATTTGTTGTCTTTACAAGATGCAAAAGTGATTAAAATTGCTAACACCATTATTTTTGTTATATTTTTCATTATATTTTATTTAAAATTAATTTAGTGATTTCATTTACAGATCAAGTAAACTTACTTCTCTGCAATACTGTATGTTTTTGTTTAATTTATTTTGAAACTTTAGATCCTTCAACCATTGTATTGCGTTCATATTGACAACAAACAGGTAGTTTATTATATGCCTTATCCGAAGCGAGGTGTTTGTTACTTTCATATCCCGATAGCGCTATTTTTTCCAAAACAGTATCAAGATTGGTTTTAGTTTCGTCATAGGTAATGGTTGCTACTTTTGACTCAACATCCCAAATCACATGAGATAGATTATTAGAGTTAGCTGCTTTTTCAATTACTTTTTTACACATACCACAGTTTCCATTAACTGTTACGGTTTCTATTTTTGCGTTTTTTATTTGAGCGAATGAGATTGTTGTTGATAGCAATAGAGTTATTGCTATCATTACTTTTAGAAATGATTTCATTTTAATACTATATAGAGTAGAATAAATAATTAGCTTATGCAACAAAATAAATATAAGACATAGTTATTTTGAGTTTTACATTAAGTCGATAAAATTAAAGAGGGTAAACCAAAATGGTTTAAAAAGGATAGAACTATGGCTATCCAAAGTGTATTTAGCCTATTTTAGGTATAAGCCATAAAGAAGAATAACCGTCAGAAAGAAATCCTACGGCTTGATCTATTTTTAATTTCTGAACAGAGAAATCAAAACAATTAAAAGGAATTGTCGCATCAAAAGCCAAGAAAGCTATTGTCTGTACAGAACTTGTACTGCATTTTGAATGTCCACATTTGCCGTCACATGATTTTTTATCACTTTTTGACTTCGAATTAGAAGCACAGCAGTCCATTTTTTTTGAATCATGAGACTTCATTTTCTCTTTTGTGCATTCCTTTTGTTCAATAGGTTCCTTTTTATTTCCACATGCCATAGTACTATTGGGCATCATGAAGATACCCAATAGTACTACTATATATATGTGAATTTTTTTCATTTGAACCTATTATGATGGCAAATTTAATAAAACAAAGTTATTTTACATGAAAACATTATGTTAAAACAAATTTAGTTCTTCCCTAACACTGCAAACATAATGGATTGAGACAGTGATAAAAAGATACTAAACATTAGTGCTGGTAGAAATCCATCAACAAGAAACCCACCTACGATGGCTGAGCATAGTAAAATAATAATTGCATTAATAACCAATAAAAACAACCCTAAAGTAAAGATGGTAATTGGCAATGTAAAAAGTAAAATAAGAGGCTTGATAAAGGTATTTAACAAACTCAATACAAAGGCCACGATTACTGCCGTTAGGAAACCCGATACATGGACACCTTTTAGCACATTTGATAAAATAACTACCAATATAGCAGTGATCAGCATTCTGTATAATAATTTCATAAAAATGTATATTTATAACAAAGGTAATTTATTTTAGTTCTAAAAATCACTTCAAAAAATCGCTTGCGAATTGATGGAACAATTTAGGGTTTTCGGCATGAAGCCAGTGCCCGGCATTTGGAATGGTTTCCAGTTTCATGTCTGGAAAATGAACATTGATATTATCAATATCAGCATCCAAAATATATTTTGAATTACCGCCACGAATAAAAAGTGTTGGCTTATTGAAAACAGCATTATCTGGAAGTTCTACGCCAATCTCATTTACTTTTTGATTAAAAACAGCCAAGTTAAATCGGAAGGCCAATTGCCCTGGTTTGATCCAATACAAGCTCTTCATCAAAAATTGACGGGTACCAAAATCGGTTATAAAGTTACCTATGATTTCTTCAACCTCTGATCGGCTTGGCTTTTTTGAAAAATCGATAGCATTCAGTCCTGCCAAAATAGTTTGGTGGTGCTGTGGGTAAAATTTCGGACCTATATCAGCAACGATTAACTTATTGACTTTTTCTGGATAAGTACAAGCAAAAAGCATAGCTGTTTTGCCTCCCATAGAGTGACCGATAACATCTACTTGTTCTAAATTATGCCCCACACAATAATCATAAATATCTTTGGCCATGATTTCATAATTAAAATCATCTGATTGCATACTACGACCGTGGTTACGCATATCGAGCATGTGTACTTCAAAACTTTCGGTACTGAATTGTGTTCCGATTGTTTTCCAGTTATCAAGCATTCCTAGAAACCCATGAAGGATTAAAAGCGGTTTCCCTTCTCCTTCTATTTTTGAATATAACATTTTTTAATTTTAACGATATTACAAAGATAAGAAATGAATTCACAATTATATCACTAAAAATAGGTATTGCAATCTCAATATTATTAACTAATTTTGTAAGGCTATTTGACTCAAATAAAACATAAATAATAGCTCCAAAATTAAAAAAAATTATGATAAAAAAAATCCTTTTAACAGGACTTGTTGTAGCACAACTTGCGACCTCGTGTACAAATTCCGGAACAGATGCAACTCCTGAAAATCTATCAGATCAAATTGCAAACTTAACCAAACAACCTTATTCTACATTAACCCCTGCACAGCAAAAAGTAAAATTAGAAGCAGAGGCAAATGCTATGTTAACTGAAATGGACAAATCAAAAACGTCTGGAGCTGTTGAAGCTATCCAAAACTTAGGACATTTACTTGACATCAGTTCGGTTGATATCTTTAATGGAAAGAATGACAATGAAATTACTGACATCTTAAATGTATCAGGAGTTTATGGTATCTACACTTGGAATAACACAAAAAAAATATGGATTAAAACTACTTCAACAACTGAGTTAAAATTTATTTTCCCTGCAAAAGCATCTCAAATAGCAAACAATGCCTCGTTAACTTCAAATGCAATTTCCTCAAATATCAAGGTTAATCTTATAGATACATTTGGAAACTGGACCTATAACTATACTACGCAATTGTATATGCAAACAGCTTCAGTTTACGACGAAATATACCTACCTACATCTGTTGATGCAACTTTAACCATTGACAACGCTAAAGCAGCAACGTTTGCAGCTAAAGGAAAATATAACAACGAAAATGACATTCCTCTAGAATCAAGTTTCAAAATGGTTCTAAATGATGGCTACACTTATGAAATTAGCGGTATAAAAGGAGATCCAAATTCTGCACAATCATCATTTTCATACAATAACAAAAACCTAGTAAAATTCACCGCTGGAAGTACTGCTAAAATTGATGCATTAATAGATGATAGTTCATTAGTTTCATACAGAGGAACTGCAAATGGCCTTGTTGAAATAATGGACAACTTTGTTATTATAGCAGATATAGACATCGCTGCGTTAGCAAATGACGAGGCAGAGTTAGAAAAAACTTTGATTGAACCAACATACAATACTAGCACTTATTATTCTAAGATTAGTGAATATAATAGAGCATACTCTGCTGCTGCGGTAAAATCGCAGAATAAAAATACTAAATTAATTTTGGTTTCTAAAAAAGATGGAACTAAAATTGCCGATGTAATTCAGTCCTCAGAAAAAGGATATAGCTATATTAATTATTCTGTCTGGGTTAAAGACAATAGTACTAATGGCGGATATTGGAGCTGGAATAGTAACAACAATACCGGAGCCCTTGTTCAACAATATGACGAAGTCCTTTATTTGAAGTTCAACGACAATACACAGGTTGAAATGAGTGCTTATTTTTCTAGTGGATTTGATGATTTAGAAAAAAAATTCGAGGATTTTTTAAAAGCTTTCGAAAGATAGATAACTTCAAAAACTGACTTAAAGCCGAACTGAAAACCTATTCAGTTCGGCTTTATTTTTTTAAGGGTGTACGTACAATAATTGTACTCTGTCCATAACCTGTCCATAATCCTAAACCACCTGTAATATTTGATTTTAAACTTGAATTTGATGGATATATAGGGTTTCTACCATTTACAATTTCATTTTGCCAACTATTCCAAAAATCAAAAGCTTCTTTATTTAAGGTTTTTAATTTCACATAAATTAGATCTCCATCAGTAAAATAAGGTTTGAATTTAGTTTTAGGAAAAATCAAAATACCTCTATTGATTTGCATCGAGACCAAACTCGAATTAAAACTATCATCATTTAAGTTCCCGTAAAAAGCAGGTACAAAAACGGGTTCTTCCTTATCGATTCTTGTGGTGACTTGGTAATAGTTCTTTTCAGATACTGGATCATCAAATGTTATAAAAACATAACCTGTAGTATCTTGTACATTCTCCTTAATATAAGTTGCAGTTTTTAAAGGAACAGTTTTAGGAATTGTAGTTTTGGCTTGAATTATTCGATCTAGATATTCGATTTTTAAAGAATATACCTTACCCGATTCGCCAAGCAATTCGCTACCATAATAGACAAAAGGCGGGATCCGATCACTATTCCTTTTTAACCTTAAAATCTCTTCGTTTTCACCGTTAGAAACTGTGATTTTCGCAGATCTAATGACATGGTTTAATATCGTTGTAGAATCTACCGCAGCGGTAATTGGAATACTTGTCGATAAAATCACTTGCGGATAATCACCTGTCTCAATCCAACCTTCGACCACAATTTTCGACTCTGACTGTGTACTTTTATCAAAATCATCTTGATTGCAGCTAATAAACAACAAACTTATAATCACTAAAATAAAGTATTTCATAATTATCTAAAATTTAAATCTCCAGCTTATAGAAGGAAGAATGGAGTACAGTGTTTTTCTTTCGGGATTAACCTCTATCTTTTGTTTGTCCTCATCAATCGCAACATTCAAAACAGTATATATTGGATTTTCTATATTAAATGTATTAAAAACAGAAAAATTAAGTGCACTTTCTTTATCTCTAGTTTTTATAAAATAATAATTTAACGATACGTCTGTACGAATATAATTAGGCAGTTGTGCATTGTTGTACTTACCATATTCCTTTACAGGATTATTATTTATAAAATACCACGATGTGGGTGTTGTAAAACGATTACCTGAACTATAGATTTGTGTAATTCCAAAATTCCATTTGGTATTTAAATCATAAGTGCCCACAATAGCTAAGTTGTGCCTCCTATCGTATTTCGCAAAATAACGTTTCCCTTCATTAATTTGATCAAACTGTCTATTAGCCCAGCTCAAAGTATAACTCAACCATCCTTTAAATTTACCGTTATTTTTTTTTAGCATCCACTCTAAACCATAAGAGTCTCCACTCCCAACAAAAAAATCATTTTTAAAAGTTGTAATTTCATTAAACTGTGTCACACCATAAGGATACTCAATTAAATTATTCATAATACGATAAAAGTTACTTATCGAAAAATCAAATTGTTTTTTTACAATTTGATTGTAGCCGACTGAAAACTCATTGGAAGATTGTGCAGGAATACCATCAGATGTAGCCACCCAAAAATCAGTTGGAATACCAACACTAGAAGTTGTAACGAGGTTCAAGTATTGATTTTGACGTGTATAGGATGCAAAAAAAGAGCTATTTTCACGAGGAATATAATTTAAAAGCAGTCGCGGTTCTGCACGTAAATAATAAGCTCCTCCATGATCAGGAGCATAATAATTAATACGTAAACCCAATTCTGCAAACAACTTATTTGACAAACACGGTTTTACTACGGTATAGAATGCTACATTATTTGCTTTAATAATTAATGGTTGCTGATCAATCGTACTAGTACTTAGATTGCTTACATCAATCTTTTGAGGCTGCAATTCATATCTACTATACTGCAAACCTGTTTCAAAAGGAATATTATTTACAGTATATTTAACAGAATTAGAAAATCCAAAATCTTTAACATAGGAACCAATATTGAGCTGTACACTTGCTTGCTCCATACTCAGATTATTTCCATATCGTGTGAAATAAACAGAATTAGCCATTACTGCCTCTTCAGACAACTGATATTTCCAAGTAGCCGAAACAGTTTTATTACTCCATTTTAAATCCGCATTCAATGATAAATTTGAATCTGCAATTCGTAAAACATCTCCGCTTACAAAAGCATCAACAGTAAATAAATGTTTTTTAGAAAGTGAAGCTATAAAAGTTAAATTACCATCTCCAAAACTATATTTCAAATCTTTAGTATCACTATTTTTATTTTTATCTGAAGAATCAAATAGTGGTGCAATGATCTCGTCAACATAGGTTTTTCTTCCAGAAAGATATAAACCCATTTTATGGTTTATCGGTATTGAAAAAGTAGCCTGAGAGGCCAAGAGCCCTAAGCTTCCTTTGACTGAAAAGTTAGTAGGTACTTTATTAATAGGAGAGACTGCAACAGTAGCACTTAATCTCCCTCCGTTCCTTGCATTTGAATTGGATTTATCAAAATGCACTTCTTGCACGTGATCAGGATTATAGAAGGGAAAAACACCTAACAAATGAGACATACCATATACAGGTGTTGCTGCATAAAGCATTAAATTATGACCAGGATCACTACCTCTTACATACAAATAGCCATTTGCATCTCCAGAATTTTGAACTCCAGGTGTGAGCTGTAATAATTTAATAATATCTGGAACACCCATCATTGATGGAATGGAAGAAAATTTCTCAGGAATGAAGGTAAAACTGTTCCCTGAAGAAATAGAAAGCTTTTTTTTTGCATTTGAAAAAATTACAACTTCATTTAGTGAACTGTTTTCTTTTGCTAAAATATAATTAAGTACTGTATTAATTTGAAAGTTACGTTTATCATTTTGCCTAACAAAACCTACGGAAGCAATCTCAATATTATATAAACCCTCTGGAAGCTTAATTGCATATGCACCTGCATCACCTGTAATAATAGTGTAGCGCTTTGTATTAGAAATAAATACAAGCTTAGCACCTACAATAGCTTGTAGATTTTTATCTTTTACGAAACCTTCTAAAGTAATTTTAGATTGAGCGTTTAATTTTAGGCATAACAATATAAAAAAGGAGAGTACAAATGCTTTCAATAGCTCATTTTTAAGAAAAAGCTAAAATAAGCATTTTCACTAAAAAAAATTAATAAAATAATGATGAAAAAATTTATAGCCATATTTCTAAAGTTATTGTAACATTTCCAGTATTTAATCTCCTGCAAAACATTATTTTAAAAAAGGATTAGAATTGATATTCTAACCTCAGTTACATTCGAAAAAAAAACACTATTTTTATAAAAATTAAAAATTTATAAATGTTAGGATTGAAATTAATAACAGATCCAAGATGGGTAAATATAGTAGAATCAAACATTGAAGAAATATTAACTGACCATGCTTGGTGCGAACAGAAGGCAGCATCAAATGCAATTAGCCTTATTACACAAAATTCAGAAAAAGAAGAACTGATTACCGAATTAATGATTATTGCTAGAGAGGAATTAGAACACTTACAAATGGTCCATAACTTAATAAAAAGTAAAGGATTAATTTTAGGTCGTGAACGCAAAGATCATTATGTGAACGAACTTTTTAAATTCATGAAAAAAGATGGTAGCCGCAATGATGCTTTATGTGAGAGGCTATTATTTTCTGCTATGATTGAAGCGAGAAGTTGTGAACGTTTTAAGGTTTTATCTGAAAACATAACAGATCCTGAGTTGGCTAAATTCTACAAAGATTTAATGATTAGCGAAGCAGGACACTATAAAACCTTTTTAGGTTTTGCTCGAAAATATGCAGACAATATAGATGTAGATAAACGCTGGAAGCAATGGATTGAATTTGAAACATCAATTATAGTAAATTACGGCAAAAACGAGACTATTCACGGATAATTAAAATACCGAATCTATTTTAATTATTAATACTGAATAAGCAATTAAAATTAATAAATAAAAACACTTGCAGACAAAGGTTTACAAGTGTTTTTATTTTATCTAAGACCTCATTTAACTGAAGTCTATTAGTCTATATAGTTTAAAGTTAATTGAGAAAATAATACTATATTAACTCATTTATAAATTGACAAATTTTTGAATAAAATGATTCTTCGTTTAAATTATGATGGAATTTATAAAAACTAAATTCTTTCCTTAATAATCATTTACTATTTTTAATAATACTTTTTCATAAACATTAGAATTTCATAGGCGGATTCAAGTCATAAATGCAACTTGACCATTATTATTTAATGAATGTATAAAAAATTCGTTTGGGGTTTTATACCCAAATTTTTCCTAGGTCTGTTGTTTAATTTGTCTTCCGCATTTTGTACTTGTTTGGCTGTTATGTTTTCGAAATTCATTCCCTTTGGGAAATACTGTCTTATCAATCCGTTCATATTTTCATTTGAACCTCTTTCCCAACTATGATATGGTTTTGCGAATTAATAATCTATTTCTAAAATTTCAGATACCTTTTGATGTTGTGCAAATTCTTTTCCATTGTCAGATGTAATTGTCTTTATAAATGGTGTCCAATCTTGGAGTGCATCTATTATTGCTTGATTTACTTCTGTTGCTTCTTTTGATTTCAATATACGTATTTTAGCAACTCCTGTTGCTCTGTCGTTGATTATCAACAAAGCTCCTTTGTGCTCAGCTCCAATCATTAAGACTATTTCTAAATCCCCTATCGTCTTTCTGTCTTCTACGCTTTTGGGTCTTTGGTCAATATCAACCCGACCTATTATCAGTCCTCGCTTATCTTTTGACGCACCTCTTTTTCTATAAACCTTTGCTTGGGAACGCAAATAAAGATGTAAGTCGCCCCCTTGTTTTTTATCTTTCCAAATCTATTAATAAATTCTTTCATGAGATACACAATTGAGTCCTTGCTCTTTTGTATTTTAGCCCCTTATAAGTTCGGAGTGATATTTTAAATTTCAAATAGTACATTTGAGACATGAAATACAAGAAATGGAGTTTAGAAGAGAAGTTGGAAATTTTATCTTCTTGCGAAGATTTAGGCGTTGTAGAAACCTGTCGTAAATACAGTGTTAGTACAGGAAGTTTGTATAGTTGGAAGAAGAAGCA
>NZ_JAOQMX010000043.1 GCF_025960985.1 Flavobacterium psychraerolatum
AAAATAGCCTTATTGAACCAACATTAAAAATCAAGATTAAAAAGGAAAACGCTTGCAACGGATTATATAAATCCTGTTACAAGCGTTTTTTTATTGTCTAAAAAACAATGATAATCAAAATATGCGATGTTTTTCAGTGCCCTCTTTTGAAAATGCAGCTTTTTTTGTGGATTATGTTATTTGCGTGAAGGATCGTAGCGGTATCCTTTTTTGGGGCTTTTTCTGCCCCAAAAAAGATATAGCGAAGAGCCTGACCCGTAGTTTACGGAGGGACACGCCCTAATTTATCTTTTAATGCATGGCGTCGGCAGGATTTATTTTTGATTTTCCTGGTTTAACCAATAATATAACTGGGATACAGAGCAAAAATAAAATTCCGAGATACATAAATATATCCATATAAGATAGTACAGTACTTTGTTTCATAACCGAAAAGTCTATGGCTTGATAGGCTTTTTTCAGGGCTTCGTTGGCTGTATATCCTTTTGACATAAAACCTGCTTGTAATTGGTGTAAACGTTGCTGTACTTCAAATTTACTTCCATCTAAATGGGAAACTAAATCAACGCGATGTTTTTGACTAAAACGAGTAATAAAGGTGGTGATAATTGCGATTCCGAATGATCCCCCCAACTGTCTCATCATTCCAGTAAAAGCAGCTCCTTCACCAATTCCTTTTCCAGATAGGGTAGAAAGTGACATGGTCGTGATGGGAACAAATAACAACCCTAGTCCAACACCTCTTAAAATTAAAGGCCAATATAAATGCTCAACACCAGTATCTGGAGTCATTACATTATGCATCATCAAGGTAAAAATAAAGAAGGTAAAAAAACCAACTGCAACCATATACGTTTGAGGAATACCATTTTGAATCATTCTTCCCACGATTGGCATCATAAAGGCTGTCGTAATGGAACCTGGAATTAATAATAATCCAGCATCTAGTGCGGTCCACCCTAAAACTGATTGTGTATAGATTGGAATGATTAAGGTTGATCCATACAAACCGAAACCTAAAATAAAACTCATTATGGTTCCAATACGTAGGTTTCCATCCTTTAAAACACTTAAGTTTACAATTGGGTATTTGTAGGTCATTTGTCTCCAGATAAACAATACAAGTCCAAAAACAGAGACGGTACTAAGGGTTACTATTAACTCATCGTTAAACCAGTCGTCTTGTTGACCATGCTCTAAAACAAATTGTAATGATCCAATGAAAGCTGCCAAAAGAACAATACCAATCCAATCGACTTGATTGGATTTAAGTTTTTCGCCGTATTTTGGACTACGTACAAAGCTTAGCGTTAATAAGGTAGCAATAATACCTAGTGGGATATTAATATAAAAAATGTAAGGCCATGAAAAATTGTCGACCAAATAACCACCTAAAGGTGGTCCAAGTGTAGGTCCAACAATAACTCCCATACCGTAAATGGCTTGTGCCATACCTCGTTTTGCTACTGGATAACTCTCTGTAATAATCGTTTGTGCTGTAACTAAGAGGGCACCTCCACCAAGTCCTTGTACAAACCTGAAGGCTACGAGCTCCCAGATATTGGTTGCGTTTCCGCATAAAAAAGATGAGACGGTGAATATTACAATGGAAACTGCAAAATAGTTGCGACGTCCAAATTGCTGTGATAGCCAACTCGTCATAGGGATCACGATTACGTTGGCAATGGCATAGGCAGTAATTACCCAAGCAACATCCGTTAACGTAGCTCCCAAACTCCCTCGCATATTGGTCAATGCTACGTTTACAATGGTGGTATCTACAATCTCCAATAAGGCACAGAGTACTGCGGTTATCGTAATGATAACACGTCTGAATCCGTATTCTACTAAGTCATCTTGTCCTTGTTGTGTCATTTGTATTGATGATAAAATTTTATTTTATGTGTACATCTACATCCACATTCATTCCTGGACGTAGTTGTTTAATTTTTTCGGCATCATTGTCTTTGTCGATGCTGATTTTTACGGGTAATCTCTGAATCGTTTTTACGAAATTTCCAGTAGCATTGTCTGGAGGCAAAATTGAGAAACGTGATCCGGTAGCTGGAGAAAAAGAAGTTAGAGTCGCTTTGAACTCATAATCAGGGTAAGCATCTACTTTTAAAGTTACTTTTTGTCCTGCAACCATTTTATTCAATTGTGTCTCTTTAAAATTTGCAATAACCCAAGCTACATTGTTATTGATAATATAGAATAGAGATTGTCCTGGTTGCACTAATTGCCCTGGTTGAATATCAATTTTTGAAACTTGACCATCAATAGCAGCAGTAATAACTGTGTAGGTCAAATTCAATTGAGCAGTCTCCAACATAGATTTTGCTTTTTTAATATTTGCAGCAGCTACTTCAGTTTGTTTATCAGACACTTTAGAATTTGCTTGTGAAACCGATTTTTGAAAAGAAGAGGCCTTTTGTTGTTGTTCTAATATTTTGATTTGGTTTTCTGCTTCTTGCTTAGCCGCTAATGCTTGCTCATACTGTTGTTTTGTTATGGTATGGCTTTTGTATAAATTGCTGTAACGATTAAAATCATTGGTAGCTAGACCCAATTTGATTTTTGCAGACTGAATGTTTCCACCTGCAGATTGCACATTAGCGTCTGATACAGATACACTTGCCAAAACACTTCCGATATCTGCTTTTGAAACTTCAAAATTTCCTTCAGCGCTTGCTAAATTTGCATTCGCTTCATCAATTTTTAAACGGTACTCTTTGGAATCAATAGTGAATAATGTATCGCCTTTCTTAACATAATCATTGTCTTTGATATATACTTTGTCAATATACCCAGAAACTCTTGGAATAATCGGGTTCATGTTTTTCTCAATTTGAGCATCATCTGTTTCTTCGTGAGCCAGTGAGTGCATGTATTTGAATATTCCATAAGCACCACCCAAAATTACAAGTGCAGAAACGATTATAATAAATTTAGTATTAGTTTTTTTCTTTTCCATTTTGATTATATTTTTGAAAGATTGAATGTTTGATTTAATTGTCCTGATGCCGATAATAGGGCATAGTATTTTTCAATACTATCTGCTTTAGACAGCGTTTTGTTTATTTTAGAAGCCAACTGCTCCACATCAGCTTCGAGTAAATCGTTGGTATCTGCCAATCCATTATCGTATTTATCTTTTATAATTCGATAATTTTCTGTTGCTTGACCCACTGCTTCTGTATAGACTTGCTCTTGTTTCAAGGACAATTCGTATGTTTCCATAGCACGTTTTACTTGAATTTTTATGTAATCAGTTAGAACTTTTTCTTCATTTTTTACTTCATCCGCTTTACTTTTAGCCAATTTTACAGTAGTACCATTTTTTAAAATTCCACTTAAATCATAAGATAAACCAACTCCAAAGTTTATTGCATTTTGCACATTAATTACATTCTTAAGATCCAATGTAGTATAACCACCAACAAGCGCAAGAGTAGGATAGTAACCACTTTTAGCTATTGCAACATTATCTAGACTTGCTTTTTGTGCTAATTGAACAGCTTCCAAATCTTTTCTATTTCCAAGAGCAGTTTCGTCACTGGTAGGAATACCGCTCATGTCAAAATTTGCAAAATCACTTTCGAATACTTCTACAACAGTACTTGGGTCTAATTTTAAAAAGTTGGTTAATTCAAAGTTGAGTGTATTTAAGTCACTAGTTGATTTGTCCAAAGACAACTGTAACTTTGATACTTGTAATTGCGCTTTAAGTAAATCGTTTCTAGGTATTATACCATTTTTCTCTAATTGAATAAAATCTTCTACTCTTTGTTGAGCACTTTTTTTGTTTTCAGCTAATAGATCAATTGTTTTTTGTGCCTTATACAATTGGGCATAATAATCAATTACTCGCATAGCAACATCTTCTTTGGTTTGCAATGCATTTGCAGTTTCGGCTTCGTACATATGGTCTGAAGCTTTAACGCTATTGCGAAGTTTAAAACCACTAAATATGGGTAAGGAAGCGGTAACTTGGCCCAATATTAATTGATTTACCACCGGGGTTCCACCTGTGCTAGAAGAACTACCGCCCGTTTGCAAGTCCACTTTTGCATTGGTCAAACGTTGGTATTGACCTGAAACCTTCAAATCGGGATACATGCGATTTTTTACCGACTGTACCTCCAACGATTTGGATAAAACTTTGGAATCTGCTAGTGATACTTCACTATTTTTCTTCCAAGCCAAATGAATGGCTTCTTCGAGTTTCAAACTCTCTTTGACCTGCGCCTGCAGGCTAGGCATTAGGAATAATGATACTCCTAATACTAGGTATGGATTAATTTTCATAGATAAGAAGTCCTTTTATAGTTTGTTGTATGTGTGCTGTAACTGTGTTTTCTATATAATATTCAAAATCCGATTCCTTTTCAAGCTGTAATAAATTTTGAAAATAAATCTTATTCATATAGACGTGAAAGAAGGTACCCAAGATTGTTGGAGTGATTAACTCAATAGTCACGTCTTTTTTAAATACTAATTGTGCTTGACCTTCTTCGATAATTCGTTTTAAAGCATTAAAATTTTTAAGTCTAATATCATCTAGAATTTCAAGTTTGATATTTGACTTTCCACCAGCTAATTCAAAATGTAATATTCTGTAAATTCCTTTATTACAATTAAAACGGTTGATGTATAATGAAATTAAACGTTTCATTTTTTCTCTTGGATCTAATTTTTCTGTTACTAAATTTTCAATTTCAAATCTTAAATCTTTCAAACGATAACTAGCTAAGGCTTGTAGTAGCTTTTCTTTCGATCCAAAATAATAAGATACCATAGCGATATTTATTTTGGCATTTTTTGCAATAGTCCTGATAGAGGTACCTTCAAAACCATTATCTGCAAACAAAGACTCGGCTACTAATAGAATCTCAATTTGTTTTTCGTTAAAATCTGTATTCAAACTCATCATAGTTTCATTATTGGAATGCAAAATTAAACAAGTGTTTAGTTTAAACAAGTGTTTAGTTTCTGTTTAACATATGATTAACATGATAAAAAAAGAATGTAGAAAAATAAATCTAAGATTCCAGAGATTTGATTTCGTTATCTAGTGTACTTTTTTACAGCTGTAAAAAACAATTTTATTACTATGGATTTTATAGAAGGTGGCTGGTTTTTAAATATTTGAGTGGTAATTTTTTTATAATTATACACTAACTAAATCTCATTTTAAATGCCATTGGGATATATTTTAGAAGTAGGGGCAAATTTAGAGTTCGCATAGCTTTGTCCATTTCAAGGTAAATGCGATTGAGTAATTCTCTATTCTCCTCCTTAGTTTTGTTCATTTTTACTGCTTTCTTAATAACTAATAAAACAGTATGATTAAGCTTATTTGTAAAGGGGTTTAGTTTTTTGTAAAAAACTCTTCCTAGTGAATTAGGTATGACCCTTTTTTTTACCAATATTGCATCTATAAAAACGATATTATAGTCTCGGGAACACCTAAACCAATAATCCATATCCTCGAAAGCTAATTTTTCATCATAACCATTTAAGGCTATAAATGTTTCTCGTTTCAACATAGAGCTGACAGAACAAATGTAATTTCTATATCCAATAACTGAACAATAAATGTCTCCAGAAGGTGGGGGAGGAGTTGCTTTGTATGCCGCATCTATATTGTAATAATAGCTAAGATGATTACCGTCAATAGAAATTAATTCAGCATTTCCATAAACCATTCCAATATTCTCATATTCAGAACTTAAAAAAGTATTTATTTGTTTCTCAATGCAATCTGGTGTCAAAACGTCATCAGCAGCCAAGTCAATAAAATAATCTCCTTTTGATAACATAAAGGCTTTGTTAAAGGTTTTATTGTTACCAATGTTTTCTAAATTAGAAACAAAAGGGATTTCAGGATATTGCATCAACCAATTTTCAATAATATCTTTGGAGTTATCTATACTAGCATCATCTGCAATAATAAGTTCAATATTTGGATAGGTTTGATTGAGAACTGAATTTAATGATTCAATGACATATGCACTATGATTGTAGCACATACAAATAACTGTCACCAATGGTTTTGATTGCATAAATGTGAATTGAAGATCTTGTAAAAGCAAAAATAGAGGTCGTAATTGAAATAAAAAAATAGATTACTAAAATTTGTTACTTTATCGAAAATGTGAACTTGTTGATTACTACTGATAGAAGTATAATTTGTTTTAAACAAATATTAATAGTATAATTGTGCTAATGTAAATAAATTCAGATTTAAATTATACTTTTTAAGTAAAATAATAAGAATTTTGCAATTAAATAATTATCATGGATATAGAACTAATCAAAATACCCAAAATAGAAGACCCAAGAGGTAATTTATCAGTGATAGAAGGTGATTTGATCCCTTTTACTATTCAAAGGGTATATTATTTGTATGACGTTCCCTCTGGCGCTGAACGTGGAGGACATGCTCATAAAAACCTGAAACAAATTTTAATCGCTTTAAGCGGTAGTTTTGATGTTATACTGAACGATGCTGTTGATCAAGAAAAAATAACTCTTAATAGACCTGATATAGGACTTTTGATAAACCCTGGTATTTGGCGTGAGATAAAAAATTTTTCATCTGGATCAGTTTGTTTAGTCGTTGCATCGGAAACTTTTTGTGAAGAAGATTATATACGAGATTTAGAGGGTTTTATAAAATATAAAAACGAGTCAATAATATAAAATTTAAATAGTTTTCAATGGTATTATTTATTACTAAAACATTAAAAAATTGAATTTTTCACCAAATAAAAAACTTTCTATTTGTATTGTAGGTGAGGAGTTAGCTACAGGCGGTGCGGAACGTTGTGCGGCACAATTATCCATTTTTTTAGAACGAAATAATTGTTATGTTCATCATGTTATTTCTATAGACAAAGTAGAGTATGAGTACGCAGGAAAATTATTGAATCTAGGGATACCTGATTTAAAAAAAGGCTATTTTCATCGATTGAAAAGATTCTGGATAATGTACCAATTTTTTCAAAAAAACACCTTTGATTACATTATTGATGCACGCACCAAACATCATTTTTTGCAGGAATTGATAATAACTAAATTTATATATAATGCTCCATTGATTATTTGGGTTCATAGTTATATGACTTATCTGTATTTTCCTAAATCAAATTGGAAAGCAAAATTTATTTATAATAAATCATTAATACTATCTGTATCATCACCCATCACTACAAGGATTAAAGAATTGTATGGTTTGAGTAATCTGGAAACTATTTCTAACCCACTTGATTTAACTCATATTGAAGAGAAATCTTTTGATAAAACTGATATTGTTGGAGATTATATTTTGGCAGTTGGTAGAATGAAAGACAACATAAAGCAATTTGATGTTTTAATTGATTGCTATTCGAAAACCTGTTTGCCCAATCGAAATGTGAAATTGGTACTACTAGGAGATGGGAAATTAAGAAAAGAACTCCAAAACCAAGTTAGAATTTTAGGAATAGAAAACCTAGTTGAATTTAAAGGACTGGTAGATAATCCATTTAAATATTTCAGAAGAGCTTTGTTTTCTGTGTTGACAAGCAAATATGAAGGATTTTCAATGGTTCTTGCAGAAAGTTTAGCCTGCGGTACACCAGTAGTGTCTTTTGATTGTTTATCTGGGCCTAGTGAAATTATTATAGACAAAGAAAATGGATTGCTAGTTGAAAATCAAAATGGTGAGGCTTTGATTGATGCAATGAATACCATGATTACTGATACTGAATTATATGCAAATTGTAAATTAAATGCAAAAACAAGTATTTCTCGTTTTTCTATTGATAAAATAGGGAAACAATGGTTGACTATTTTTAAGAATAATTAATTGGTTTCTTATCGATAGGTTGAGAATCTATAACCTTTGATTAGAAGCAGGTATTTTGTTTTTTTTATTATTCGCAGTACCTTTACTGGAGTAAATAATAGGATTTTTTGTTTCCAATTGAGGTTTGATAAATTAATTTCTTTAATTAATTTATCAGAAGCTAAGTTATTGCCTTCTAGTTTATAAATTTTAGCATGCGTATACCTTTGAAAATCCAAAAATTTTTTCAAAGATGAATTTTTAAGGTTCGCTTTTTCATATTTTTCAAAATCTGTGATTTTTTTTGAACCCAAATTAGTTTGAGTAATTTGATTTTCTACATGTATTAAATATTGAACTAATGCTTTCTTTGAATATGCTAATTTATAGAGTAAGTTTATTCGGATATTGAAATCAATATCTTCTCCAAATTTTATTTGATTATCAAAATAACCTGCTTTTTCAAAAACTTCCTTTTTTACACAGATACCAGAATAGCAAAATAATGGTTGTGTAATATTTGTTAAAAAATAATTATTAATTAATGATCTGTTAGGGAGTGTATTCGCAATATTTGCGGGTAGAAGTGTTTTTCCATTCTTTACTACTTCTTCATAATTCGTCCCAAAAATGGATGCTGATGGAAATTCATGTATTAAGCTTATTATTTCTTCCAAGAAGTCTGGTTTCCATAAATCATCAGCGTCTAAAAAAGCAATATAATTGCCTTTTGAATTTTTTATACCTGTATTTCTTGAAGCAGAAAGCCCTTGATTATAATCGTGTTTTATTATTTTAATTTGATCATTATTTACTTTAATAACTTCGGCTAGACTACCATCATTAGAACAATCTTCAACAATTATCAATTCAAAATTTTGATAACTTTGGAAGAGAACACTGCTTATTGTTTTCTCTATATATTTTTTCTTATTGTATAGAGGTATAATAATGGATACTAATGGCATGATAAATTATTTTTGTAAATTACAATAATACCCAAGTTTATATAAGTCAAATAGAAATAATGATGGTTTCTGGGATGTTAAGTTATTTAGTATTCGTTTTTTACTTATACTGTAAATTAATTTCAGAACTCCTGTAAGATATACTCTTTTTAAAATAGAATAAATAAGGGTTAGTTTAATGTCTTTAGAATCTATCTTATTATTGTTATTTAAGTTGAAGAGTGTTTGTACAGCTCTTTCTGTTTTTTTTATAAATTCAATACTAAATTGATCATTACAATGAGTTAATTGGTTTTCAATATGATTGATTGAAATTGAATGTATTCGAAGCGTTTTTATAAAAATAGAATCTTCATAACCATAGTCATTTATATATTCTGGAAAAGGATATTTTATAAGAATATCCTTCTTTAAGAGCAAGTTCCATGTAAAAACAAAATCATAATTGTTTTTAAGTCTATGATTCAGAGATTTACATTCTCTATTTCTACCATATTTCCAGCGAAGTATTTTTTTACTTTCAGGAGTATTATTTGGGTATTCCACACCACCAAAAATCACTTCGGGGGATTTTGATAATAGATTAATATAATTTTTAAGATAAGAAGAGTTGTTTGGTAATGAATCAGATTCTAAAATTAAAATATAATCATATTTTGATTTTGAACATAACATATTAATATTTTTTCCTCGACCTAGATTATGACTATTTATGGTATAATTACATCCTTTTAAAGTATTTATTTTACTGTTTTCGCATAGGTATTCTTGACTTGCATCATCTTGAACAAGAATTTCATAATTGATTTCAAGTACTTCTGCTTCTACTTTTAGTATTGTAACAAGGGGGTAAACATTGTAATTGTATGTCGGTATGAGTATCGATAGCATTATACCGTTCTTTGCACCACTTCAAAAATGGTAGCATCTTCACATTTCAAAGTTTTTGCAGGGTATTTCATTAATAAGGCATAATCATGTGTAGCCATAATGATCGTTTTTCCGTTTTCATTTATTTTTCGTAGTACTTCAAGAACTTCTGTACTCGTTTGAGGATCTAGGTTCCCTGTAGGTTCATCAGCTAGAATCAACTCAGGGTCGTTTAACAAAGCTCTTGCAATAGCAACACGTTGTTGTTCTCCTCCAGAAATTTGATGAGGCATTTTGTCTGCATATCTTTTCATGCCAACTTTGTCAAGTACTTCATCAATCTTGCGATCCATTTCGTCTTTAACTGTCCATCCTGTAGCTTTCAATACAAAAAGCATATTTTCTCTAATACTTCTATCTGGTAATAATTTGAAATCTTGAAACACAATTCCGATTTTTCGTCTCAAAAACGGAATATCATTATCTTTTAGTCCCACTAAATTAAAATCAACAATATTTGCTTCTCCTTCTTTTAATATTAAATCGGCATAAAGTGTTTTCATTAAGCTACTTTTTCCAGAACCGGTTTTTCCGATGATATAGATAAACTCGCCACGATTAACCTCCAAATTAATGTTGGATAAAATGATTTTATCTTCTTGCGAGATCGTTGCGTTTTTTAAGGAAAGAATAGGTAAAGACATAGTGAATATTATTTATTGCGTAAAAGTAAGAAGTTAACGCTTGGATTCAAAATATATTTTGTCATTATATAACTACTTGATTTTAAAAACATTTATTTTGTTCTGCTTTTTAATTTTAATTTAATAAAAAAGGCATCATTGTTGCTATGCCTGAACGTGGTAATTCCGGATTAATCATCATAAAAATGACATGTTTTTTAAAATGGTTGTAATAAAAATAGATTTCAATTCGTTATAATCCGTAGAATATAATACTTTTGAATAGATAAAAAAAACATATACAATGCGTAAATTTTCTAGGCTCTACATTTTGTTGGCTTTTGCAAATGCAATGACACTTTCTGCACAAAAATCGGCTATATATACTCACGATTTAAAAGATTTTGACAAAGCAGTTTCACTATACCGAGATGGGCAATTTGCTTCGGCTCAAACACTTTTCGAAAAAGTTTATTTGGAGAATAAAAACCAAGAAGTACTTTCAGACTGTTCCTATTATAATGCCAGTTGTGCTATTCGATTAAATCGCGGGAATGCCGAAGTACTGATTAATCGTTTTTTGACAGATTATCCTACGAGCGCCAAAAGTAATTTAGCAAATATTGAAATTGCTCATTATTATTTTGAACAAAAAAATTACGCAGATGCGCTAAAAGCCTTTGCAGATGTTGACGAAACACAGTTGAGTTACGAAGGAAGAGACAAATATAATTTTCAAAAGGGATATTGCCTTTTTGCATCAGGAGATAAAAAAGAAGCAGCTAATTACTTTAATAAAGTAGTTAAATCCCCAGTCTATAGTTCACAATCCAAATATTATCTTGGCTTTATGGCATATGAAGGGAATGATTATGCACAAGCCAATAAATATTTTGATGATGTTTCTGGAGATGAAAAGTACAAAGAAAAGCTTTCGTACTATCAAGCCGATATGAATTTCAAACAAGGGAATTTTGAAAAAGCAATCGAACTTGGAGAAAAAGCAATGGCAAAATCTACGGCCATTGAAAAATCAGAATTGAATAAAATTATTGGGGAAAGCTATTTTAACCAAAAAAAATATGATAAAGCTATTTCTTATTTAACTCTTTACAATGGTAAAAGAGGGAAATGGAATAACACAGATTATTATCAATTGGGTTATGCTTACTATAAACAAAATGATTTTGAAAAAGCAATTACACAGTTCAATAAAATTATAGGTGGTAAAGATGCAGTCTCTCAAAATGCATATTACCATTTGGGAGAAAGTTATTTGAAACTAAATAAAAAACAAGAAGCACTTAATGCTTTTAAGAACGCATCAGAAATGTCATTTGATCTAGCGATACAAGAAGATGCTAGCTTGAATTATGCTAAACTGAGTTATGAAATTGGTAATTCTTACCAAAGTACGCCGCAAGTTTTACTTAGTTTTATTACTAAATACCCAAACAATAGCAATAGAGCCGTAGTCGAGAAACTATTGATTGATTCTTATATTTCATCAAAAAATTATTCAGAAGCTTTAGTTTTATTAGAAAAAAATAAAAGACCAGAAAATAAAGGAGCTTACCAAAAAGTGACCTTTTATAAAGGATTAGAATTATATACCAACAGAGGTTATTTGGGAGCTGCAGGGATGTTCAAAAAATCACTAGAAAACCAAGTCGATGCCGAATTTACTGCGAGAGCAACATTCTGGAAAGGGGAAACCGAAAATATACTGGACGATTATAGCAATTCATTGTTGAGTTTCAAACAATTTTTGGGTATGGCTGCTGCTGCAAAAACTCCAGAATTCAAAAATATTAATTACAATATCGCCTATGGATATTTCAAATTAAAGGATTACGACCAAGCGGCTATTTATTTTCAAAATCAAATTGATAAATCAAAAAGTGATAAAGATCGTTTGAATGATTCTTACTTGCGTTTGGCAGATTGTCGTTTTGTGAATTCAAAGTATTATCCAGCAATGGAAGCATATAATAAGGTTATTGAAAATAATAATTTTGATGCAGATTATGCATACTATCAAAAATCGCTTTGCTATGGTTTCATTGGTAAAAATGATAAGAAAATAGAGGAATTAAATACCTTCATTAAGCTATATCCAAAATCAAACTATAGAGATGATGCCATGTACGAATTAGCAAATACGTATGTAGCTACCAACAAACAAGATTCGGCATTAAAAACCTACGACCGTTTAATCGAAGAATATAAAAATAGTTCATACATACCAAGAGCTATTTTGAAACAAGGTTTGATTTACTATAACTCTGATAGAAGTGATTTAGCTTTAACTAAATTGAAGAAAGTAGTTGCTGCATTTCCAAAAACTCCAGAAGCACTTGAAGCAGTTTCTACTGCAAGATTAATTTATGTTGATAATGGTCATGTAGATGAATATGCAACTTGGGTACATACATTAGATTTTGTAGCCGTTACAGATGTTGAGTTAGATAATGATAGCTTCGAATCGGCAAATAAACAATATAGTCAAAAAAATTATAGTCAAGCAATCTCAGGATTCAATGCATATATAGCTAGTTTTCCAAGAGGACTACACAGTTTACAAGCCAACTTTTATTTGGCACAAACTTATTTCTCGGAAGGAATGGAGAGTAAATCGGTTGCGAATTATGAATACGTTGTAGGTCAACCACGAAATGAATTTACTGAGCAATCACTTACTCGTTTGGGGCAGATTTATTTAAAAAATACAGATAAAACAAAAGCCATTACTATATTACAACGTTTAGAAAATGAAGCAGAGTTGGGGCAAAATAAAATTTTCGCACAATCCAATTTGATGAAGTGTTATTATGAGAAAAAAGATTATAACAATTCAGTAACCTATGCAGAAAAGGTATTGAACGCTTCAAAAATTGATGATAATGTCAAAAGTGATGCTCAAATTATCATAGCACGTTCTGCTATGCAAACTGGAGATGAGGCAAAAGCTAGAGCGGGATATGCCAAGCTTGCCACAATTGCTAAAGGTGAGTTAGCTGCTGAATCTTTGTATTATGACGCTTATTTCAAAAACAAAGACGGAAAATTCGAAGCTTCGAATGTTACCGTTCAAAAAATTGCCAAAAGTTACTCAAGTTACCGTTATTATGGTGCAAAAGGCTTGGTTGTTATGGCCAAAAACTTTTACGGTTTGAAAGATAGTTTTCAAGCCACTTATATTTTAGACAACGTGATTCAGAATTTTACAGATTATCCAGAGGTGGTTGCAGAGGCCAAAAAAGAATTGGCGATGATCAAATCGCAAGAGGCTAAAACTAATTCATCGATTCAAAACTAATTTTTAAAATTTCAAGAAAACATAAGTTTAGGTTTGAAAGGAACTAGACTGATTTCAAAAAAATATAAAATATGAAATTCAATTTCCAAAATAATATAGCCTTAGCAATTGTAGTAATGACTGCGCAGGTAACATTGGCTCAAAAAAGAGATGCAAACATAGGGTCAGAAGAGGTTACAGTAACCAAATCGTACAGTCCAACCATATCAGATGCAAATAAAATTAAAGAGATTCCGTCACTAGATGATGATGGAAATGCAAAAAAAGAAACGATTAAATATTCTATTTTTTCATTCCCTGTTGCCTCCACTTTTGCACCTTTAAAAGGGAAGGCAGAAGGTGTAGATAAAACAGAACAAGCCCATTTATACGATAACTATGCAACGTTAGGAATTGGTAATTTTGGAACTATAAATGCAGAACTTTTTGTAAACAAAGATTTAAACAATAACAATTATGTAGGAGGTATGTTTCGTCATTTATCTTCACAGGGAGGAATTAAAAATGCCGATTTGAATACTAGTTTTTATGACACAGCACTTGATTTGAATTACGGAGGTAATTATGAAGCCATGTCATTTAACTTAGATTTAGGATATAAAAATCAAAGTTATAATTGGTACGGATTACCTGGGAGTTTTGGAAGTACACTAATACCATCTGATCGAAATAATTTGATTAATGGTATTGAGCCACAACATGCTTTTAATACTTTTTCGATAGGAAGTAGGTTTTCATTTGATGAAAGTGCTTTGAATCAGGCTAGTTTGAAGTTCATTCATTTTTCGGATACTTTTGGGTCAAACGAAAATAGATTTATTGCGCAACCTACCTTTCAGTTTGATGTAAGAGATGAACTGGTAAAAACCAAAGTTGTGGTTGATTACGTTGGAGGAAGTTTTGAAAATAATTATTTAAAAACCAATACTCAAGCCATCAAATACGGATATACGAATGTCGGAATCCAACCTAGCTTTGTTATGTTGAAAGATGATTGGACGCTTAATTTGGGTGCTGGAGTTTTCTACAGTAGAGACATTGAAAACAGTAGAGGTACAGTATTTGTTTACCCACAAGTTACAGCCTCTTTGAAAGTGGTAGGTGATTTGATGATTTTCTATGCAGGAGCTGAAGGGAGTTTAGAACAAAATTCATATCAACAATTTGCAGATATAAACCCATATTTATCGCCAACAATGGGAGATAAAATAACAAGAAACTATATCAAACCAACAGACAAGCAGTATGATATTTCTGCAGGATTAAAAGGTAAATTGGCTAGTAATGTAAGTTATAATCTTAGAGCAGCTTATCTAAACGAAAAAAATAAAGCATTATTTAAAAGCCAAGATTATAACGAAAGTGCGAATAATGCAGCTTACGCTTATGGAAATGCATTTCAGGTAGTGTATGATGACCTTAAGACACTAAGCTTCTCAGGAAACGTAAAGGCGAATTTTTCAGAAAACGTCACTTTCGGATTGACAGGAACTTTTAATAGCTTTACTACTGGCGCGCAGCAAGAAGCTTGGAATTTACCAAAAGTAAAAATTGAATCAAATTTGGATGTAAATCTTACTCAAAAATGGTTTACGGGTGTGCAACTATTTTATGTCGGCAGTCGTATGGATATGCAGCAAAATACTTCTTTTGTACCATCTACAGCAGTAAAACTAGATAGCTATTTTGACTTAAATGCACACATAGGATACAAACACAGTGATCGTTTGACAGGTTTCTTGAAAGCGAATAATATAACTAATAATGGGTATCAAAAATGGCTAAACTACCCTGTACAAGGAGTTCAAATTGTACTAGGAGCCAATTATAAATTTGATTTCTAATGTTTAAATAACAAAGTGTACGCAGAAAGCACAAGATTCACAAAGTATTATTACGCTGTGTTCTTGTGCTTTTTTAATTTTCAGGGCGTGCCCCGCCGAAAAAAGCGGGTCAGGCTATACGTTGCAATCTTGTGGCGGCATAAATGCCCGCCGCCACAAGGATTTCCACTTCTATCCTTCACGCAAAAAAAAATAGCAACCAATTTAGAATTCTAAAAAACAACGAAACTTAGTATCTTAGCAACCTAGCCACTAAAAAAAATGACTTTCAAGCAAAAAATACATTCGCATTATTCCCTTCAAGTACAAGACCGAATCGATGTTTTTAGAGACATGATTTCCGGATTGACAGAAGATGCAAAGAACGACGCCAAAGGTTCAGCAGGAGACAAGCATGAGACCGCTTTGTCTATGATGCACTTGGAGCAAGAAAAACTAAATACCAAATTGAGCGAAGTAATCACTCAAAAATCAGTGTTAGAAAAAATTAATCCTGAGATTGTTGCCGAAACGATTTCGTTAGGAAGCCTCGTCAAAGCAAACGGAATATACCTTTATCTTTCTTTGGCTTTACCAAAAATCAACATCGAAGGAATAAATGTAATTGCACTTTCGCCACAAGCGCCACTAGGGAATAAGTTGATGGGAAATAGAGTAGGCTTTACTTTCGAAATAAATGGAACCAAGTATTTGATTGAGAGCGTGGAATAATAATTATTTAAAATAAATTTATACGCCTAAAATTTGTATATTTGTACGTATAAATAATTAACTATGGATACTAAACTCACTTTAAAGCTTGATCAAGAGATAATTGAAAAAGCGAAGCAATATGCTTCTGATAAGAAATTAAGTTTGTCAAGGCTGATAGAGAATTATCTTAACTCTCTAACTTCGGATAAACCCAATAATGATATACAAATCTCTCCTTTTGTAAAAAGCCTTTCGTCAGGCATCTCTATTCCAGCGGATTACGATTATAAAAAAGATAGAGCAGATTATTTAGATCAAAAGTACAAATGACTAGGCTATTTTTAGACACCAATGTAATTTTGGATTTGTTGGGAGAAAGAATGCCTTTCTATGATTCGATTGCCAAGGTTGCGACTATGGCTGATCGAAAGAAAATTACTTTGGTTGCATCGCCTCTTTCTTTCACAACAGTAGATTACGTTTTAAATAAATTTGAAAGTTCTGAGTCGGTTTTAAATAAACTTCGAAAGTTTAAAATAATCTGTGAAGTTTGTGAAGTGGATGAACAAACGATTGAAAAAGGACTGAATTCAAGTTTTAAAGATTTTGAAGATGCTGTTCAATACTTTACAGCGTTACAATCCAATTGTTCGATTATTATAACACGAAACGGAAAAGATTTTAAGACTGCTACAATACCCATTATGACCGCTGAGGAATATTTGAGTAGTGTTATGTGACAAATTTTTCTTAATTAGGATTTACATTAAAGATATAATTTATGAATAACAATTTTTTACCGAGCAATTCTTTTGAAATTGCAAATTCAAAAGGTTTTTTAAAAAAATTAAGTGATGAGTATGGAGATTTTGACAAAGCACATCTTAATCCTCGATTTGCAATAAATTGCGCAATAACTTCTTGGCATCTTACTGACTGGACATATGAAGAGTTTTACAAAAAAGACGAACGTTTTCAGGATTCTAAGGAGGGCAAAAAAACAGTGTCTGGTATATCAAAATATCAAGAATTTTTAAAAGAATCTTGTCCAGAATTAGAATATATGAGAATGATTACAAACGGTTCAAAACACTGTAAGGTAAATCAAAAGCATCGTACGATTGTTTCTACAGGAGACTTTTCTTCGGGTGATTTTAGTAGACACGATTTTGCAGTTCCAAGATTTGTAATTACAAATGAAAATAGTGAGGAAATAGATTTTGAAAAACTTTTACTTGTGACTATAGATTTTTGGAAAAAGTTTCTAAATCGCCTCTCATAATTAAATGCTTCTATCTTTTTATTATAGACTTTTGCTTTTGTTCTCTCTAAATCATTACCAAAAAACTCAAATCCCTAATAAAACTTTTCGTAATTTCGCGACCGTAAAAGTTTGACTTTAAAACTAAATTAAATTATGAGCAAAATAATGACAGTCGACGTCTTGTCGAGTATTAAAGGAGCACAGCCTTCCGAGAGTGTGAATAAATTGTTTGATGTAATCAAGAATGCAAATGCATCAAATAATAATGCTGCCAATAATGTCAATTATAATTGCGTGTCTGTAAGTGATTTAAGAGATGATGTGGTAATCGAAAGCTCGGCGATTGAGAAAGAACTCATCATGGAAAATTTCCCAAACAAGAAAAATGGATTTTTAGTAGTTGCTAAAGTTATAGAAGGATAATGATGGAATCTCAAATAAAAAATATACACCAACAATTGGTGTCAAAAGAAATAACTTGTACTGCATTGGTGCAAGAAAGACTCGATTTGCTAAAGCAAAATACCTACAATTCGGTAAATGCTTTGTTAGATACAATGGCGCTTGAATTGGCGGCAAAAGTAGATGCGAAAATTGCAAATGGAGAAACAATCGGCTTGTTGGAAGGTATTCCGTTTGGAATCAAAGATGTGTACATGGTGCAAGGAACCTACACAACAGCAAGTTCTGATTTGTTGAAAAATTATAAATCACCATATACAGCAACTGCCATTCAAAAATTATTAGATGCTGGTGCCATTCCGTTAGTAAAAGAAAACTGCGATAGTTTTGGTCACGGTTCTTCTAGCGAAAACACCATTTTTGGAGCGGTAAAAAATGCCATTAACCCAGAATTGGTTGCAGGTGGTTCAAGCGGAGGTTCTGCTGTAAATGTTGCTAAAGACTACACCGTTTTTTCTATAGGTGGAGACACAGGAGGTTCAATTCGTCAGCCTGCAGGTTACAATCATATTTATGGTTTGAAGCCAACTTACGGTCGTGTTTCTAGATTTGGTTTGATGGCGTATGCGTCCTCTACAGATTGCGTCGGCCCATTGGCAAAATCAATCGAAGACATTCGTATTGTGATGAATGTCATGAGCGGAAAAGATCCAAAAGACCAGACTTCGATTGCATCAAACGAAATTTCAGAAGAAGCAATTTCTCATTCGACTGTAAAAACAATCGGTTATTTTAAAAATTTTATCGAAAGTGATGCTATCGATGCGCAAGTAAAAGCAGACTTTTTAGCAGCTATCGAAAAAATAAAAGCCAAAGGAATTGCTGTAAAAGAATTGGATTTCTTTAAGTCAGATATTTTAGTTTCGACTTATTATACCTTGGCAATGGCCGAAACGGCTTCCAATTTATCACGTTTAGACGGGACAAACTACGGAAACCGAATCGAGTCTGAAAACTTAATTGAAACTTACGCAGTAACGCGTTCTGAGAATTTTTCGGAAGAAACAAAACGCAGAATCGTAGGAGGGAACCAAGTATTGTCTCAAGGTTTCTCGGATGCGATTTATTTGAAAGGACTGGCTTTAAGAGATCAAATTTCGGAAAACTTCCGTAAGGATTTTGAAGAAGTTGATATCATTTTATCACCAGTAACGCCAAGTACTCCTCCAAAAATCGGAGACAGTTTGAAAGATCCTTTGGCGATGTATTTGTCAGATGCTTACACAGTAGGTTTTAGTTTGGGACAATTACCAACAATGACGGCGCCACAAGGAACAAGTACAGGACTGCAAATTACGGCAGCAAAAAATAATGACGAATTAGTGATGCAATTTGCTAACTTCTTAAAAGATACACTATAATGGAATTGGAACAATTAAATGCGGCGATTATTGCCCACGATTTAGAATTGGTAATCGGAATTGAAACTCACGTTCGATTAAATACCAAAACCAAGTTGTTTTGTTCTTGTCCAAATCAAGAAATTGAAACACCTAATCAAAATATCTGTTCGGTTTGTACGGGACAAATGGGCGTTTTGCCTGCCCTAAATAAAGAAGCGATAACCAAAGCGATTTATTTTGGAAAAGCGGTAGAATCGACCTTTAACAACGAAGTGATTTCTTGGGATAGAAAGCATTACGAATACCCAGACAACCCAAAGAACATTCAAATTACACAATATCATAATCCTGTAATTCCTGATGGTCACGTTTCTTGCTATAGAAATGATGGTTCTCAGTTTACAGTAAATTTGACTCAGGTTCATATCGAAGAGGACGCTGCCAAATTGATGCACGAAAAGAAAATTTCGTTAGTCGATTTCAACAAAGCAGGTGTGCCATTAATCGAAATTGTTACAGAGCCTTGTCTTCGAAATATCGAAGATGCATCTACTTATGCGCAATACATTCAGCGTATCGTTCAAAATTTAGGAATCTCTGAAGCGAACCTTGAAAAAGGAGAATTCAAATCGGATGTTTCGGTTTCGTTACGTAAAAAAGACAGCGCCGAATTAAACCCAAGAACGGAAATCAAAAACTTGAACTCGTTTAAGTTTATGGTCGAAGCTTTGAAGGAAGAAGTAGAGAAGCAATTCAATTATTTTATCGAAAATAAAGCGTTTAGACCCGATCAAACCACAGTTTTATGGGATGCCGATTTGAAGCAAACCAAAGTGATGCGTAAAAAGGAATTCGAAGCAGATTACCGTTTTATTTCGGAGCCAGATTTACCTTTTGTAAACATCAAAAAAGAAATTGAAGCTATTTCTGTAGATACCGCTTCTTTGCCTTTCGCCGTAGAATCAATTTTGATAAAAGGTGGTGTATTGCCGCAAGATGCTAAGTTTTTTACCGCAGATGCTTTGCGTTCTAGAACCTTTGTAACCTTAAATAATTCGATAAATGATCCTTCGTTTGTGGCTAAAACTTTAGCTAACAATGTAAAAGCAGAGGATTATGTCAAAATTAATAACATAGCGCATTTAATTACCATTTTTGTATTATTCAAAGCCGAAAAAATTACGGCGGTTTTAGTTCAAAATGCGATTGCAGGCTATTTGAAAGATCATAATTTTGATTATAATAAGTATTTCGAAGAAAACACCATTTCTGAAGATAAAATCCAAGAAGTAATTACTAAAGTACTTGCTGAAAACGAAGCTGTAGCCAATGACATTAAAGCCGGAAACCAAGGAAAAGCGGGTATTTTGGTTGGTAAAGTATTAGGTGTGGTTGGTAAAGGTGCCGATGGAAAAGTAATTCGTCAAATTATTTTGGATCAATTGGGAGCTGCAGCCGTTTTAGAAAAGAAAGAAGCTGCTCAAAATGATTCGAAAGAAATAGAAGTAGAGAGCAAAGGACATCAAGAAGAAACCCTTCCGGAAGTGCCAATTATAATAAAAGACAATTACAGAACACACAAAATCTCACAACTGTCTGAGGAAAATATCAATCAAGAAGTAGAATTGTCTGGTTGGGTAGCGTCTGTGCGTGACCACGGAGAATTGATGTTTATCGATTTGCGTGATTCTAGTTACGAGATTTTCCAGGTTCGTATTAGTAGAGAATCGTTCCCAAATATTGATGATTTGGTGAAATTAAAACCAGAATCTGTGATTTCTGTAAAAGGAATTGTCGTGGGTCGTAATGAAGATGATTTCAATGCAGGATTGCGTACGGGTAAAATCGAAATGGAAACGTCTGCTTTAGAAATTTTGAATTTATCGAAAACCTTGCCTTTCGAAATAAAAAGAGCTGCCAAAACAAATGAAGCAACTCGTTTTCAATATAAATTCTTAGACCATAGAAATGATGAGGTTCGTAGAGCTATTGTCAACCGTCATAAAGTGATTAAATTATTGCGTGATATCTTAGATGAAGAAGAGTTTTTAGAAATTGAAACTCCAATTCTAAGCGCCGGAACCGATGAAGGAGCTCGTGAATTTATCGTTCCAACACGCAAGCAAGCCGGTTTCTTTTATACGTTGCCACAAGCGCCACAGCAGTTCAAACAAATGTTGATGGTAAGTGGTTATGAGAAATATTTCCAAATTGCACGTTGTTTTAGAGATGAGGATTCTCGTGGAGATCGTCAACCAGAATTTACGCAATTGGATATCGAAATGGCATACGCAAGCATGCAACAAATTATCGATTTGAATACCAAAATGTTCAATGACATCGTTACAAAAATATATGGTAAAAAATGGATTTTGCATCCGTTTGAAATGATTACCTATAAAGATGCTATGGATTTCTACGGTTGTGATAGACCTGATTTGCGTTACGGATTGAAAATGCAAGACATTACCGAAATCGTGAAAGAAACGACTTTCCAAGTATTCAGTAAACCAATTGATGAAGGTGGAATTGTAAAATGTATCAAAGTTTCGGCTCAAGAGCAAGGAAACAAACGTATGTCCAAAGGTCAGATTGAAACATTGACTGCCGTTGCACAACAACACGGTTTAGGTGGTTTGGCTTATATCATTGTAAATGAAACTGAATTGCAATCACCAATTATTAAATTCTTAGGTGAAGAAATTGCAGCAGGAATCATCAAAGCGACTGATGCACAAGTAGGCGATATTGTATTCTTTTCTGCAGCAGATTATGCTACGGCAAACAAAGCTTTGGATGCCGTTCGTCAAGAAATGGGTAGAATGTTGAATTTGATTAACCCGAAGGAATTGCGTCCGGCTTGGGTAGTTGATTTCCCTATGTTCGAAAAAACAGACGAAGGAAGATGGACGTTTACTCACAATCCGTTCTCGATGCCAGCAATCTATGATTTGAAAAAACACATGGATGGTAACGAAGACGAAATTCGAACGATCATCGCACAACAATACGATATTATCTTAAACGGTTACGAAATAGGTGGAGGTTCTGTTCGTGCACACAAATCGGAAATTCTCGAAGCGACTTATAGAAATATGGGTTACAACAAAGAAGAGATGATGAAGAGCGTAGGAACAATGTACAAAGCCTTCCAATACGGCGCGCCACCACACGGAGGAATCGCTTGGGGAATCGACCGACTAATGATGATTTTGGAGAAAAAAGCATCGATTAGAGAAGTAATGGCTTTCCCAAAAACAGGATCTAGTGAAGATTTATTATTTGGAGCACCATCACTTTTATCAGATAGAAAAGTAGAGGAGATGAATGTAAGGATATTGAGGAAATAAGGTTTTAAAATCTTCAAATAATTTAAAAAGCGGATTTGTATCGAAAGATAGGAATCCGCTTTCTAAATATAATAAATAAAAACTCAATGGGAATAGGCACAGAATACAATTCTACGCTATCAGCTACAAAGGTACATGTCCAAGCGGTCGGAAAGAAATTATTGAATAAAAAAACTCCATTAAAAAACGAAGTGAAAATCCGTAAATAAGTATGAAAAGTAGGCAACATATAAAAAGTCCTTTTGATGATTTGTAATCTTTTTTGATTACTTTTGAAAAACAATAAAGCGAAAAAAACTTTCGCTAATCTACCCAAATTTGGGTGTATATACGAAGGTTTGTTTCACACATATTCAAGTTGGCGGTAATTTTAAAACGAAGGGACGAATTAAAGAACCTAAATAAAATTTTTAAGACAAAAGAATGTATTATCCATATGCTAAATATTCCGAAATAATTGAAAGATACCTTGACAACTCTTTAATTGATTTAGAACCAATCAAAATTCCTGTTAAAAAAAAATTCAAATTTCCATATGAACCATATTGCATTAGTTTAATATTCTTTTCCTTAAGTTTGTTTCTTTTTTATTACTATTATAAAATCTTAATAATAACCATACTTGTTGTAATTGGAATATTATATTTATTTTTAGCGTTTACAGAAACCAAAGATATTATTAAAAAATACTTAATCGAACGTAAAAGTTTTAATAAAATAGAACAAGAAATTATCAAAGAAAATAGTCGACGTAGAAGAGAGTTGGCATTTTTAAAATTTGAAAACAAAATTAAGGAATACAAACAAAATAAAATTAAAGTACATTCACAGCTCTACAATCAACCTTATTTCAAAATTATCAATACTAAAAAAGGTTATAGCGAGTCTTTTTTTCTTTACTTTTTACACCACTTCTTCGGTGAAGAAATTAAACCACACAGAATCATAAAATCTTACGAAAACTATTATGATTATACTCCTGATTTTGTGTTTCAAAATAATAACATTTGTATAGATATTGAAATAGATGAACCTTATTCATTAAGCGAAAAAAAACCAATTCATTGTATGGATGAATATAATGATGGTTACAGAGATGACTTCTTCACCAGAAATAATTGGTGTGTAATTAGGTTTTCAGAAGAACAAATTATACTCTATCCTCGTGAGTGTTGTAAATATGTAGCAGATATTATATACAAAATAACATTAGAATATAAATATCTTGACAAGCTTAAATTAGTTCCTAATTTAAAAATTCAAAAAAGATGGACAACTCAAGAAGCTGAACTAATGATTAATGATAGATTTAGAGAAAATCTTTTTTTAAAGGCATATTCTAATGCTTCAATCCTTGAACTATATCCCAAAAATTACTTTGATAACGTTAATGAATATATAGTAACCAAGATTGGAGATTGGCTAACAGATTATCATCTTTTTTACAATAATTGTTACTATGGTCCAAAAAATATTATTTGTGAAAAGAAATTTTATCCAAATTTGAATATTGGTGATAGCTTTAAAATAAATTTCAATGAATTTACTGTAGAAATATATAGAAAACTTATAAACTCTGAGGATGAATATGAATTTCAATCAGAAATAATTAGAATAATCCCCCTTGCTGGCGCGAGCAGCAATAATTTCAAAGTCTAGCGCGAGTTTCTAACTCGTGCCCGTAAAGATGAGCAAACAAAGCTACAGCCCTAAAAAAGTTGTAGTTTTTTGTTTTAGAAATAAATGATAATGACCAAACTGTTTTAGATATTGATATGAATTGATTATGTTTGTGAGTACGAGTTAGAAACTCGCACTAGCCTTTGTAGAATTTCTGCTCGGACCAGTAAAAAAAAATACTTTTAGTTTAAAAATTAATTTTACATACAATAACCAAATATAATAATAGATGTTTAAAGAAGCTATTAATGATTTAAGTGAATTGAAAAACGATGGCTATCTGTCATTTGAAAAGATTGAATTTTGGCTTTTAAAATATTCATCTCTATTTAATAAAAGTAAACAGAAATTATCTTGTTCACATTTAGAATTTAAAATTCCTTGTCTGTGTTGGAATAGACAAATAGATTGCTTATTTTTTGACATATATGTTGAATTAGAAAAATTATCGTACTTAAAAAAATGCGATTTCTATTTAGAAAAAGAACTAGAGTATTATCATAATATTAAACAAGATCAAATAAAAGTGCAAGAATGGATTTTTAAACATGAAAAAATTGGAATAGAGGAATTCATATGTTATGACAATTATATGCTGCGAGATAAAATGGAAATAACTCTGAATAACGGAAAAGCCTTAAATAAATATATACCATTTACAATCAGGATGAAAATGGACAATTTCAAAAATATCTCTCAGTTTAGTACAATTTTCAATAGGCTCTTTTTTACTGAAAAAATTAATCCCGACAGATATAAAAATTGGGTTAAGCAAAGCGGATTTAATGAAAATTCATGAAAACTGCTGCCAACAGCTTGGGTTTCGTTGCGTGCGCAGCACGAACATTGAAACCCGTGTTGAACGGAACCGGAGTACCTGCCGTCAACGCTATAGGGTTTTCGTAAAAGTTTTAGAGAGAATTTCAAGAGGCAGTTGCGCCTCTTTTTTTTGGGAGCAATTTGGGTTGATTTTTTTGTGTTTTCCACTCACGAAACTTTGAGATTAACTAGGTTTGATTCAAAACTTGTTTTTGCTTATTTGTAGTTGTTGACAGGAAATTCCTGTGATATGTTACGTTTTTGAACAAACAACTTTTCCTTCTATTACTAAAATATTTTGCTATATTTGTTTGAATTAACAATAGAGGTTTTTTTATAGACTGACGTTGTTCGAAAGTTTAAAAAACCAACCGATAAATAAATGGCAAAAATCAACTCTTTGAAAATTATCTGGAAAGATGATAATTTGAAACAAATAAAAGATGATAATCTAGCGAATCAAGATTTGGAAATTTTTCAATTTGATAAAGATTTGAAAGATAAAATCATGTTCATAAAACCAAATGTTACTATAGAAGTTAAGCAGAAATTCTTTTATGGAATAACAGCAATTGGAGTTTGCCTACTTTTACTTTTCTTAATCGCTGAATTTAGTGAAGGAGGATCATTCTTAGTCAAGATTGGAGTTGTACTTTTAATAGGATCATTTGTTATCGCATTAGGAGTGATCGCTATCCCTTTTACAACTGTCAAAAGAATAATATTTGATTTAGAATTCGGATCGATTCAAAAGCAAAATGCTATAAATGTTTCTTCCAGCTGTCTTGACTTATCAACTATTAAAAGAATTGTTTTTAATCACGACATTAAAAAAACTTACGTGACTTTCAGACAACACGTTGCTGATGAAATTTCAAAAGGTTCTCCAATCTTTGTTCTGGAAAACGATGAAGAAAAAAATCAATTTGAAGAATTCATAACTACAAATATTTCAGATAAAATTTCAGTGGTACATTTAAGATAAAAGCCCGACGTCCTAGATATGTAATAAATATTCCCGCTAGCGCAAGCAAAAATAAGTTCAAAGGCTAGCACAAGTTTCTAACTCGTGCCCACAAAGAAAAACAAAAAACTACAACCCTAAAAAAGTTGTAGTTTTTTGTTTTAGAAATAAATGATACTAGCAAACTGTTTTAGCCATTGGCTTGATAATGTTATTAAACGTACTAAAGTTTTTTGTATCTTTGATAAAAGCTATTTAAATCATAATCAGTATGAATGTTCAGTATATATCCGATAATTTAGGAAATAAGACAGCTGTTGTAATTGCTATAGAAGATTGGGAAATCATGAAAAAATGCTACCCTGATATTGAAAACCTAGAAGACGAGTTACCGCAATGGCAAAAAGACATTGTTTTGAGTAGGCTAAATGATCCTCAAGCAACTATGGACGCTTTTGAAATGATTGACGATTTGGAAAAATAAAATATATATAGCTATGACACTACAATTTATTCACGATAAGCAAGGGAATACAACAGGGGTTTATATTCCTATTGAAGAATGGCGAAAGCTGAAAAGTAAGTATTCGGATTTGCAAGATGAAGAGTCTAAAGACATATCAGAATTAAGCTCGTGGCAAGAAAATATTCTTAACGAGCGTTTAGAAGATTATTATAAAAATCCTAATGATGTTGTTGATTTTGATACTACACTTGACAAGATCAGAAAAGGAATATGAGCTATGGTTTTGTAAATAGACCTGCTGTCCCTATTAATATTTAAGATATTGTTGATTACTACAAAGATATAAATCCCGAATTGGCCATTGCTTTTTTAGATAGGATTGACGAAGCTAAAAAACACATTGCCGATTTTCCCACTTCCTTTCAAATAAAATACAAGAATGTTAGAACGGTTCTATTAAAACAATTTCCGTATCATGTTCATTACATTATAAACGAAACTAAAAAGCAAATCGTTGTTTTAGCTGTGATTTACGCTTACAGAAACCCTAAAGATTATTCTAATAGGTAACAATAAAATCGATCAATTGCTCCGTCTTGTTGTTTCGGTATTGTTGATTCTTTTTTTAAATTGTTTGGCTAATTGAAATTTGCCATTGACTTTTGCCTAAGACCTCGGCTTGTTAATTCCTCTATCATAAAGTACAATACTCCCAGCAACTGATACATTCAAACTTTTTTCGGATTTGAATTTTATTAGTGAATGGCATTTTTCTATGGCTGCTTTAGAAAGTCCGTTGTCTTCGGCGCCTAGTAGGTAAACACATCTTCTTGGGTGTTCAAAAGTTTCTAAATCTTCGGCTCTATCATCCAGTTCCACACCAATCAACCGTGCACCTTTGGGTAGGTTCTTGAAGAAATCATCAAAATTATCGTAATGAAAATATGGCATTGATTTTACAGCATTGTGCGTGTCACTTGCTTGCTTTGCATATCGGTTTCCGATTGTAAAAATGTAGCTAGCTCCTAGGTTTTGCGCGGATCGCCACAGTACCCCAAGATTTTCGGGAGTTTTACCATTTAGTATTCCGATACCAAAGTATTCTGTTGTAAAATTATCGTTCATGCTGCAAAAGTACAAACTAGATGTAGGATTATCAATTTTTTATTACACCTGAAAGTAAAATTAAATAATAATTTGGTTTACGTGCAGGTTTTGCGTGAGGGATAGGAATAAGCTACCGAAGTAGCATGGATAGCCCGACAACAGCAAGTAAAGGGGCTTATTACTCGCGTGCTAAGGTAAGCCCCTTTGCATGGTGGTGGCACGCCCAAAAGGCAATTGAAATATGGAATGTTTATCATTTTTGATGCTGATTTAATACCTAAACGGATACATATTAATAATAAGTTTCCATGATAAAATCGAACGATCTAGAATTTTGTTAGTTTTAGTTCTGTATTGTATTCTGTGACTGCTCTAGTGTAACAACAATTTGAAAAATCAGAATTTATAAAAGATATAACTCGGATTATTTAGGGAAATGAATGTAAATATTATGACTAAAATAACACTTCTATTTAAAAAGTCAAAGGTTAAAAATTAATTTAATCAAGAGTTGATTGAATTGCAAATTTTCGAACTGAGCATTTCGGCATTTGTATTGAAAATTAGTATTTATAGAGGTTTTTGGGCTTTCCTTCTACTAATTTTTTCAGATCAAATTAACTCATTGGAATAAATAATATACTGTAGTAAAATTAGGTTAGAATTTTAGTTTATTTAAGGAATGCGTTTTTATTCAATTCATAAAAAAAAAGTTTGTGTAATGTTATTTATAACTCTGCTTCGTAGTTTCAGATTGGTGAAAAAAGTTTGGGTATTCAATTAATTACTAATTTAATAGTATTAAAATAAGAATACACATATGTTTTGTAGAAAAAAAATGTACTTTTGTACGAAAAAATCTGTTCTTGAAAGCAACTTTTAAAAATATAATCTTACTTATTATACTATTTCAAAATTATAGTTGTAAAACTATGGCTGCAAATAATGAGATTGATGGAAATGCAAAAATAAGATATATTGAAATGTATGGCTCTGTTTGTTGCCCGAGAGATTATAAATATAATAGTCCATTGCTTAGTTATATTAAAAATTTTGAGGCTGAAAATGACGTTAAACTTGATTTAAGGTATAAGATTTCATTAGGTAAAGAAGGTGAAGCAGCTTATTTTTTAAGTCTTGAAAACCTTACGCCAAACCTTAGGCAAAAATTTGTTGTCGAGAGGTTGAAAATACTGAAAAAAAACGATGAATCAATAAGGTATTATCTTGAAAATCCAATTTCTATAAAAAAAGCCCTTAACATGTGGGGAAACATGTCAATCAGTAAATTAATTAAAATTTAAAAGAATGAAAAAAACTACTTTGAAGTTAAGCTATTTAGCTGTTTTACTTTTTTTATGCACTACAATTTCTTATGCGCAACGTGCGGATAAGTGTGCTACCGATGCTCTTAACTTGGCACAACGTCAAAAAAACCCCTCTTTTTTTGACAATAATAGAGAGCAATTAGAATCTTTTACGCGAAAATATGCTCAGAATAAGAAGCAACTTAAATCAGCAGCAGTAACTGTAACTGTAAAAATACCAACTATAATACATGTAATTCATAATGGAGAAGCTATAGGTACTTACCCAAATATTAGTGATAAACAGATTTTAAGTGCTATTGCAAATTTAAATGACGCTTTTCAAAATCAAGGTTCGGTTTATGGTAGTTCTGCCTTTTACAATAATCCAATGAATATTGAATTTGTATTAGCCAAAATAAAAGAAGATGGTACCGCAACAACGGGTATTGAAAGGCATGATGTTTCATCTAAAGCTTATGGTTCCGAATACCATACCAATGGAATAAAAAGTGAGAGTATTGGAGTAGATAGTGATGTTTTATTCAAAGATTATTATTATAATCCACAAGATTATATGAATATTTGGGTTGTAAATAAAATTGAAGGTGTTGATGTGGGAACAACTGGTAATGGGACATTGGGGTATGCTTCGTTACCGACAAATTTTGCAGGGGTTTCGGATAATTTGGTTTGTCAAGCTAGAGCTTTTGGTTATTATCCTTCTTATAATCCTAATAATCCATCAGCAACTCCAGATTATGATTTTGGAACAGGGCCTACAAATGCTTCCGGGAACGGAACTGCAGATCATGAAGTTGGTCATTATCTAAATTTATTACATACTTTTACGGGAGATAACAATGGAACTAGTTGTCCTGGAACAACTAATACTATAGGTGTTGATAGTGACGGTTGTGATGATATAGCTCCACATATTAGAACAGACTCTAATTGCCCAGATTATAGTGCAACAGCCAATACTTGCGTAGCTGGTGGTGGCCCAAATGATTATATTCATAACTTTATGAATTATTCAAGCGACCCATGTTTTCAAGGATTTTCTAATGATCAAAGAACAAGAGTTAATGCTACTCTAGATGGCCCAAGAGTTGCTTTTAAAACATCTATAGCGAATATTGCACCATCTGGTAGTTATCCTGCTACGTTAACGGTTATGCCTAAGGTAACTAATCAGGGACAAGATGTAATGGGAATTTTTGAGGTAAATTTAAATGGAAATACTTATAAGTCAATTTCAGCTTATAATGATGGTTTTTATTTGAATAGAGTTGCTTCTCAACCTACCACAAATTTACTAGCTAATACGGCTTATAATATGAAAGTAAAAGTAGGAGTAGGTAGTGCTGAAAACAAGGAATTGGTAAATGTTTTTATTGATTATAATAATAATGGTACTTTTGATTCTAATGAGATGGTATATCAGACTGTAGGTGGAGCTGGTAAAAATAATGGAGGAATTTTTGATTTTAATTTTACAACTCCCCATGTCGGTAATTTTACGGCTAATCAAAGACTTAGAATGAGGGTGATTTCTTATTTTGATGAAGGAAGCACAGTAAGTAACCCTAATGTATCTGACTACGGTAATATTGAAGATTATTCAGTTTTGTTTGAAACTAATCTGTCTGTAGGTAGTATTGAAAAAGATTATGAAGGAGTTAATGTTTATCCAAATCCAACGGATGATGTTTTAAATATAAACAATACATCTAATAATACTGTAAGTGCAATATCAATTTTTGATACGCTAGGGAAACTAGTTTTTAAAGGATCTAATGCAAATAAAATTTTTGTTGGGAATTTAGAAAGAGGTAGGTATTTTATCAAAATTGAATTTACTAACAGTGAAGTAGTTTCAAAAAGTTTTATAAAAAAATAAAAATTAGTATAATCTAGAAAAGGTTTTTTTATTTAAAAACTCCCATTATGGGAGTTTTTTTATGCCAAATTTTTATTTTAAAAATGACTAGAACTTATTTTTAAATAAATTATTTAGCTAATAAAAGGAAGAAGGTAGTTTTTAAGAGATGGCTTTCTCTAAATTCGTATTAGCATATTTTAGTTTTTTTTACTCGAAAATCTTCATTAAAGAAGTCTGATAAAATCAATGTTGATAAAATTTTAATGGTTTTTATGTGTTTATTTAATCAACAAAATGTTAATAACTTAAGTAGTTAATAGCTGATTATGGCTGTGTTCTAATTTGAGTTTTTATATATTTGTTCGTTAGACAAAAAATAATACATTTTTAGAATAAAAAACCATGAGCGAAGAAATCAAGAAAGAAAATAATTATTCAGCAGATAGTATTCAGGCGTTAGAAGGAATGGAGCACGTAAGGATGCGTCCTTCCATGTATATTGGAGATGTAGGTGTTCGAGGTCTTCACCATTTGGTGTATGAAGTTGTAGATAACTCGATTGATGAGGCGATGGGTGGCCATTGTGATACGATTAGAGTGGATATAAATGAAGATGGTTCTATCACTGTAGAAGATAATGGTCGTGGTATTCCGGTTGGAATGCACAAAAAAGAAGGTGTTTCGGCACTGGAGGTAGTTATGACCAAAATTGGAGCAGGAGGTAAATTTGATAAAGATTCGTATAAAGTTTCTGGAGGTCTTCACGGTGTGGGGGTTTCTTGTGTGAATGCTTTGTCTCAGCACTTGACTGCTACTGTACATAGTAGTGATGGAAAAGTGTATGAACAAGAATATGAAAAGGGGAAAGCAATGTACCCTGTGAAACAAATTGGTGAAACGACTAAAAGAGGTACAATTGTAACTTTTTATCCAGATCCAACGATTTTTACACAAACTACAGAGTATTCATATGATACATTGTCGGCTCGTATGCGTGAGCTGTCTTACTTGAACAAAGGGATCACGATTACGTTTACAGATAAAAGAGAAAAAGATAAAGACGGAAACTTTATAGGTGAAGTATTTCATTCAACTGAAGGTCTTAAGGAATATATTCGTTACCTAGACGGAAACCGTGAGCCAATTATTGCTCATGTAATCTCAATGGATCATGATAAAGGTGATATTCCGGTTGAGGTAGCTTTGATTTATAACACAAGTTATAGTGAAAACATCTTCTCGTATGTGAATAACATCAACACGCATGAGGGTGGAACGCACTTGCAAGGTTTTAGAACGGGTCTTACAAGATCATTGAAGAAATATGCAGATGCATCTGGAATGTTGGATAAATTGAAGTTTGATATCTCAGGGGATGACTTCCGTGAGGGATTGACAGCAATTATATCTGTAAAGGTAGCAGAACCACAATTTGAGGGGCAAACAAAAACCAAACTTGGAAACAGAGAGGTAGTTTCGCCAGTGAGTCAAGCTGTGGGAGATATGATCGAAGCGTATTTGGAAGAGAATCCAAACGATGCAAGAATCATTGTTCAGAAAGTGATTTTGGCAGCTCAGGCGCGTCATGCGGCTAAGAAGGCTCGTGAGATGGTACAACGCAAAACCGTAATGGGTGGTGGTGGATTGCCAGGAAAATTATCTGACTGCTCAGAACAAGATCCAGCAAAATGTGAAGTATACCTTGTCGAGGGAGATTCGGCAGGTGGAACAGCAAAGCAAGGCCGTGACCGTGCTTTCCAAGCGATTTTACCTTTGCGTGGTAAGATTTTGAATGTTGAAAAAGCGATGCACCATAAAGTGTTCGAAAATGAAGAGATTCGAAATATATTTACTGCTCTTGGAGTAACAGTTGGAACAGACGAAGATAGTAAGGCATTAAATATATCAAAATTGCGTTACCATAAAGTAATTATTATGTGTGATGCCGATGTCGATGGTAGTCATATCTCTACCTTAATATTAACATTCTTCTTTAGATTCATGAAAGAATTAATAGAAGAAGGACATATCTACATAGCTGCACCACCGTTATATTTAGTTAAAAAAGGTAATAAAAAGGAATATGCTTGGAATGACGACCAACGCGATCAAGCAAACGCAAGAATGGGTGGAAGTGCCGCTATTCAACGTTATAAAGGTCTAGGGGAGATGAATGCGGAACAATTGTGGGAAACTACAATGGATCCAGGATTTAGAACTTTGCGTCAAGTAACTATTGATAGTTTGGCAGAAGCAGATAGAGTGTTTTCGATGTTAATGGGTGATGAGGTGCCACCTCGTAGAGAGTTTATCGAAAAAAATGCAGTTTATGCTAATATTGACGCTTAATTTAGTAAATTGTACCAGTCGTATGTAAGTACATTCGATGATAGAAAACTAATTAACCGTTTAACATATTTAAGTATGAAAGTTTCAATAATAGGTGCTGGTAATGTAGGTGCCACTTGTGCAGATGTAATCTCTTATAGAGGGATTGCTAGTGAAGTAGTTTTATTAGATATCAAAGAAGGTTTTGCCGAAGGGAAAGCTTTGGATATCATGCAATGTGCTACCAATACGGGTTTTAATACGACTGTTTCAGGGGTCACCAATGATTATTCTAAGACTGCAAATAGTAATGTTGTAGTTGTAACTTCAGGAATTCCTAGAAAACCAGGAATGACACGTGAAGAGTTAATTGGTATTAATGCTGGAATAGTGAAATCTGTTGTGCAAAGTGTATTGGAATTTTCTCCTAATGCTATTTTTGTGATTGTTTCAAATCCAATGGATACAATGTGTTATTTGACACTAAAATCTACTGGATTGCCTAAGAATAGAATTATAGGGATGGGAGGAGCACTAGATAGCTCTCGTTTTAGAACCTATTTGGGTTTAGCGCTTGACAAACCTGTTAATGATGTTTCTGCAATGGTTATTGGAGGACATGGTGATACTACTATGATTCCCTTAACTCGTTTAGCATCTTATAATGGTATTCCAGTTACGCAGTTTTTATCTGAAGATGTATTGACAAAAGTTGCTGCAGATACAATGGTTGGAGGGGCAACTTTGACAGGATTACTAGGGACTTCAGCTTGGTATGCGCCAGGAGCTTCTGTCGCTTTTTTAGTTGATAGTATATTAAATAATCAACGAAAAATGATTGCATGTTCTGTATATGTAGAAGGTGAATATGGTCAATCAGATATTTGTATCGGAGTACCATGTATTATCGGTGAAAATGGAGTTGAAGAGATACTAGATATAAAATTAAATGATTCTGAAAAAGCATTATTTGCTAAAAGTGCAGATGCTGTCAGACAGATGAATGATGCCTTGAAAACTATTTTAGGTTAATAAATACGTTATATTATAGAAAAGACTGCAGTTTTGCAGTCTTTTTTTTGATATTTATGAATAAATAAATTGGTTAGTCTTAACCATAATTATATATTTGCTCGGTTTATAAAATTAATGTGATTTTATATTTTTGTTTTTTACTATAAAAAACAAGTTGTAAAGACACATAAAGGAGTTAAAAAGAAGAATCAATAAACATAAAACAATTAATTTTTAGTAATAATGCAGAATAAAGGACTTATTAAATTTTTCGCAATTCTATTTGCATTGGTAAGTATTTACCAACTCTCGTTTACATTTGTTTCGAGTAAAATTAAAAATGATGCTAAAGCTTTCGCAGGAAATAATCCTGATAAAGAACTAAGGTATCTAGATTCAATTGGTAAAGAAAAAGTGTTTAACTTAGGATTTGCTGATTTTACTTTTGACGAAGTAAAAGACAAACAAATAAATAAAGGTCTAGACTTAGAGGGTGGTATCAATGTGATATTACAAATCTCAGTAAAAGACATATTAAAAGGTTTGTCTAACAATTCGAAAAATCCTGTTTTTAATAAATCATTAGCTGACGCTACTGCAAACTTAAAAGGAAATCAAACTTATCTTGATGCTTTTTTTGAAGCTTTTGCTGCCAATTCTAAAGGTACAGTGAAATTAGCTTCTCCTGATATTTTTGCAAACCGTTCTTTGCAAGGTGAAGGTGGTGTGAATTTTCAAATGTCAGATTCGGATGTTGAAAAAGTTATTAAAAGAAAAGTTGACGAATCTGTAGAAAGTGCTTTTGGAGTACTTAGAAAACGTATTGATAAATTTGGAGTTACACAACCAAACATTCAAAAGTTAGGTGAATCAGGAAGAATTCTTGTTGAGCTTCCAGGTGCTAAAGATGTCGATAGAATTAAGAAATTATTACAAAGTACTGCTCAACTAGAGTTTTGGGAAACGTATAAAATAGATGAAATGGGTTCTTTTTTAATGGCTGCCAATGAAGCATTGAAAAAAACTGAAGTAAACAAGGTTGAAACTAAAAAAGTTGTTAAAGATTCTTTAACTGCTTTGTTAACTGATTCTAAAGATTCAACGGCTACGAAAGTTGGAAATAATCCTTTATTTGATAAAATGTTATCTCAAGGTGGGGGACCAGTTTTAGGATTATATGCTCCAAAAGACACAGCTGTTATAAATGGATATTTAAAAAGATCTGATATCAAAATTTTATTAGCTCCTGACCAACGTTATGCTAAATTTGTTTGGGGTATTAGTGAAAAATTAAAAGATAAAGACGGTAAACAAGTTGAAGCAGTTTCTTTATATGCCTTAAAAGGAAATAGAAATAACACAGCCGACATGAGCGGTGGAGTAGTTACGGGTGCTAGTGCATCTTTTGATCAACTAGGTAAGCCATCAGTTTCTATTGAAATGAGTGGACAAGGTGCTAAAACTTGGGAAGAATTAACAGGTAGAGCTTATACTCAAAAATCAAATATTGCTATTGTTTTAGATGATATTGTGTATTCTGCTCCTGGAGTTACTACTGGTCCTATTGCAGGAGGAAGATCTGAAATTTCTGGAAGTTTTACTCTTGATGAATCTACAGATTTAGCAAATGTTTTAAGAGCAGGTAAATTACCTGCAGCAGCAGATATTGTGCAATCAGAAGTAGTAGGTCCATCCTTAGGTCAAGAAGCGATTGATAATGGTACAACTTCAGCATTAGTTGGTTTATTATTAGTGTCTTTATGGATGATGGTATATTATGGTAAAGCAGGTTGGTATGCAAATATTGCTTTAGCAGTTAACTTACTTTTCCTTTTCGGAATCTTAGCTAGCTTAGGTGCTGTATTAACATTGCCAGGTATTGCTGGTATCGTTTTAACAATGGGTACTGCGGTTGATGCGAACATCATTATATACGAACGTGCAAAAGAAGAATTAAGAGAAGGGAAGTCACTTTCTGAAGCAGTTCAAATTTCATACAGTTGGACTGGAGCAATGCGATCTATCGTTGATGCAAACGTGACGCATATTTTGATTGGTGCAGTATTGTTTATCTTTGGATCAGGACCAATCAAAGGTTTTGCTACGACATTGTTGATTGGTATTATTACATCATTATTTACTTCTATTTTTATTGCTAGAATTTTTATTGATAAAAATATTCAAGGAAAAGCCGATCTATCATTTGTAACTAGTTTTTCTAAAAACTTCTTTACAAACTTTCATTTTGATTTCTTGAAAGTTAAAAAATACACATACATCTTTTCTGCAATTGTAATTGTAGTTAGTGTATTCTCACTTGCGACTAATGGATTGGATCAAGGAGTTGATTTTGTTGGAGGAAGAACTTTTCAAGTTCGTTTTGAAAAACCTATTGACTCTGAAGCTGTAAAAGCTGATTTGACAAAAGTATTTGGTAGTGCAGAAGCGAAAGTTTTTGGTAATGATAACCAATTGAAAATTACTACTAAATATAAAGTAAAAGAGCACGGTACTGAGGCTGATGAAGAAGTAAATAAATTAATGTTTGAAACATTACGTAAATACTATTCTCCAGGTTTAACATATGATAAATTTGTAAATGCTTATGATGGGAAGCAATTTGGAATTCTTCAAGCTTCAAAAGTAGGACCTACAGTAGCAGAGGATATTAAAACAAATGCTTACTGGGCAGTTTTAGGATCTTTATTAATTGTATTCTTATACTTATTGATTAGTTTTAGAAAATGGCAATATGGTTTAGGAGCAATTGCAGCTGTTGCGCATGATGTTATCTTTGTATTAGGAATCTATTCATTATGTTACAAATTCATGCCTTTTGGAATGGAAATTGACCAACACTTTATTGCTGCTATACTAACAGTTATCGGTTACTCTATGAATGATACTGTAATTGTATTTGATAGAGTTCGTGAATTCTTGGATGGTAAAGTTAAAGGTAGCTTTGGTGAAATTGTAAACAAATCAATTAACTCTACTATGTCAAGAACAATAAATACCTCTTTGACAATGATTGGTGTATTATTAATCATGTTTCTTTTTGGTGGAGAATCTATTAGAGGATTTATCTTCGCAATGCTTATTGGTATTGTAGTTGGAACATACTCTTCATTATTCATTGCTACACCAGTATTGGTAGATACAATCTCGAATGAAGAAAAAAACTTGATTGAAAAACAACACGAAGATGTTGTTTAGATAATACTATTTAATAAATTGAAAAAGGGATTCAACAATGTTGGATCCCTTTTTTATTGGCTATAATTCTAGGAAATCACGTTGCTTAGATATAAATAGATCAAATAAAACATGTTGAAAGTATGATATAATAAAGCTTAATGATAGCTAATTTTAGATGATTTGAAAGAAGTACTATTCAGTAATCTATAAATTATTAAAATAGAATAAACAAAAGTTTATTATTACTAGTGATAGTAGTTTTACAGATACTTTTCCTAATGACTGATGAGTAAGCTTTAATAGCTAAAGTATACCTTGGCGTATTTCAATTATCAAACCTATTGATAGGACTTAAGTAATAAATATTAACTATTCTTTTATAACTGAAGAGCGGTACTGCTTTGAATCTTTATTATATACTAGAGGTAATTTTTTTATGGATTTAATATATGATGAAATAGAATTTTTATGTCTTAAATGTTTCCAAAAGAATTCCAATACAAATACTGTTGTAGTATATTTGTTTACCTATTAATCACAGTTATGAAAATTTATCATTCAAAGAAAGCTAGTTTAGAAAATGATTTAGAAACTCTCAATAAAAAATACAGCTCTATAAGTGTTTTGAGATTGATTGCTATCGTTGCCTTTCTGTTTAGTTTTTATTATTATATTCAAAATAGCGAAGTCGTTTTTGCTATTGGCGCATTTTTATTCTTTATCGGATTTATTGTTTTGATGAAAATCCATTCTAAGCTACAATTCGAAAGAAAAATTCAAGAAGCATTATTAGAAATTAATACCAATGAAATTGATTTTCTTGAAAATAAAAAGTTGCCTTTTGAAAATGGAATTGAATTCAATGACTTTCATCATCCATATGCCTACGACTTGGATATATTTGGTGAGCATTCTTTGTTTCAAAATCTCAATAGGACAGCTACTTATATTGGAAAAAAAAAGTTATCCAATTTACTATTAAAAGTAGGTTCTAATGACTTTATCAAGGACAATCAAGAAGCAGTGAAAGAATTAACCCTTAAGATTGAATGGAGGCAAGATTTCTCAGCTTATGCTAAAGTTACCAGAGATAATGAAATTACCTATAGTAATTTATTGAAATGGAGTACGTTCAATAGTGTTGGTTTACCGCGTTGGGTAGTTTTGTTCTCGTACATAAGTCCTATTGTTTTTGTTAGTGTTTTAGTGGCTTATTTGATTAGTTCGAATGTAGTTTTAGCCAATTCACTATCTTATTTGGTACTAATCAATTTAATTGTTTTAGGGATGTTTTTAAAACGCATTCAATTGGAAGTAGCAAATTCGGATAATATTGATACAATAAGTAAACAATATAGTTTCTTGTTGCAAAAAATAGAAAATGAATCTTTTACTTCGAATAAATTAAAAGATTTACAAAAAAAATTGACTTTTAAGTCAGAAAATGCTAGTATACATTTAAAAAAATTATCAGAACTTTTTTCGAATAATGACACTATTTCGAATTTTGTTACAGCAATATTATTCAATGGTACGTTCTTGTTTAATATACACATTTTGAAACGATTGATTTTTTGGAAAAAAGAAAATGCACATGCACTTGAAGACTGGTTAGAGGTTATTGGTGAAATAGAATCGATGATTAGTTTAGCTAATTTCGCCTATAATAATGCAGATTTTGTTTATCCTAAATTAAATTCTGATTTTATCATAGATTTTAAGGATCTCAGTCATCCGTTGCTAAATGCTAACATTAGAATTGGTAATGAAGTGAGTTTTAATCCGCAGTCTTTTATGATATTGACCGGTTCAAATATGTCAGGTAAGAGTACCTTTTTAAGAAGTTTGGGGATCAATATGGTATTGTCAGGAATTGGTTCTGTTGTTTGTGCTTCAGAGGCTACGGTACATCCTTTACCTGTTCTAGTTTCCATGCGCTTGTCTGATTCGTTGACTGATAGTGAATCGTATTTTTATGCTGAAATTAAACGTCTTAAACAAATTATGGATGCACTAGAGGAGCAACCTGCTTTTGTATTACTAGACGAAATCCTGAGAGGAACTAATTCAGATGATAAACGCAATGGAACGATTGAAGTAGTGAAAAAAGTGATAGCTCAAAAAGCTATTGGAGCCATAGCTACACACGATATAGAAGTGTGCCTAACGACTAATGATTTTCCTGATACTTTAATTAATAAATGCTTTGAAGTCGAAATTGTCAATGATGACCTTTATTTTGATTATAAATTAAGAGATGGCGTTTGCCAGAATAAAAGTGCGTCTTTCTTGATGAAGAAAATGGGTGTTATTTAAAGGAGGTATTAAAGCGTTTGAAAGTTTTATTAATTTAATTGTGGGAGCAATGACCTACTAAATGCTACTAATTAGAGCTATTTATAGAAGGTAATTGGTGCTAAAAACAAATGATATAGATAATAAAAAAGAGTCCATTTTTCGAAAGTAAATGGACTTTTTTTATTTAATAAGTGTCCCGTCCTGAAATAGCGATACACAAAAAGTATCCTTATGGAAAAACATGAAGAAACACGCTATGTTAAGCGTACCCAAAAAGATTACTCAATGTCTTTTAAATTACAAATTGTTCAAGAAATTGAACGAGGAATTACTACTATTTCCCAAGTTAAAAAAGAATACGGGATTCAGTCTCGGGCTACTATTGTACAATGGTTACGAAAATTTGGTAACTTTGATTGGGAAAACCAAACACCATTCACTATGTCAAAGGGACCAGAACAAAAGATAATGGAGCTTGAAGC
>NZ_JAOQMX010000044.1 GCF_025960985.1 Flavobacterium psychraerolatum
CAAAGACACAATATTCAATAATTTAATCAAAAGAATGGTAAAAGCAGATAATATTTGTCAAAAGGAGATTATATGTAACTAACTGCTTACCTCAAATTTTTTATTTTTGATTCTTATATTTCGTCTTATTTGCACGATATTAAAAATGATTTCAGTTAACTCATAAATACCCACAAGTTTATGCGTTTTTTCTGAAAACTCAAAACTATAACCAAAATTTTTTCTGTAATTTACAAACACTCCTAAATGCTTCCCAAATAGTTGCGTAAGGGATGGCCCCGAAAAGTCGGGAGGCATCCTTTGCTGTTGCGACAACAAACGGGAAAGATACAATGTACAACCCGACCCGTACTTTTTACGTAGTCCCGAAAGCTTTCCGAAGCCCAAACAAAAAAACATCTAATTCAGTCGGAAAAGCCAAATTTAAAGGGATTGTCTATTTTTTGTCTAGTTTGCTTTGTTTGGTAAGTGGTTTTAATGATTGAATTTTGTGATTAGGAAACTAATCAACCAAAACCATGAAAAAACAATACCTAATACTTCTTTTAGTGCCGGCAGCTTTTTTTGCCCAAGTAAAAGTAGATGTGAACCTGAATGTAAAACATACTGTTGGCGGCGTTTCGACTTTTGAACGCTCTAAGTTCATTACCATGCATGCCAATACAACTGAGGCGGAATGGGATGGAGACAATCAAATTGTCGATTTACGAAATGATTTCCTGAATGGTCTGGATGTGTATTTGGGTCGTGAAACGGGATTGATTACCTATACTTTAAATCAGGTGGCGCAGGATCCTGCACGTGCTGGTTATGCTAGTCCTACTGATATTGCTTCAAGAGGATTGTCGTCTCGAAATAGTTTTGCAGCCAAAACCAATTTAGCGCAATACGAGAGCCGCAAAGGAGGAATGATTTTTGGTGGTCAATTGTATCCATTTTGGACGGGTGTTGGGCAAAAACCAACAGCTAAAGGATGGAATCTAGCCAACGGAACTGCAACAGGAGAGTACATGGGGCGTTTCATGAAAGAATTTTTTGGAGGGAACGGACCTAGTTTACCTGCTTTTTTGGAAATTGTCAACGAGCCTGATTATGAACTATTGGGTGGTGTGAAAGAATATACCAAAACGATTGCGGAGATAGCCAATTTTCACATTGCAGCTGCCGATGCGATTAGAGCGCAAATGCCAAATACTAAGATTTGTGGGTATACCAATTCGTTTCCGTATTACGAAGTAGGGGAGTTTCAGCGTTGGTTCAACCGAGACAAAATGTTTATGGATATGGCGGGAAGCAAAATGGATTATTATTCGATTCATTTATATGATTTTCCAACCATTGGCGGAAAACGTCAGATGCGCTCTGGAAGTAATCTAGAAGCCACTTTTGACATGATGGATCATTATGGAAAACTTTCGGTAGGATCGGTAAAGCCTTATGTACTTTCGGAATATGGAGCACAAACACATGATTCCAACAACCAACAATGGAGTTCGTATAGAGATTGGCTAAATGTGAAGTCGTTCAACTCGATGCTGATGTCGTTTTTGGAAAGACCCAACACGATTGCTAGTGCGATTCCGTTTGTGATTGTAAAAGCCGAATGGGGTTACAACAGCACAACTGGAGTTCCTTATACCAGCCGATTAATGCGCAAAGCCAATGAGCCAGCGAGTTATACCGGACAATGGGTGTATACCGATTTTGTAAAATTTTACCAACAATGGAAAAACGTAAAAGGTACTCGTGTAGACATCAAATCTGACGATCCCGATATTTTGGTAAAAGCTTACGTGGACGGAAATAAAGGCTATGTGATTATCAATAATTTGGAACAAGCAATCAAAACGATTGATTTGAGTCTTTTTGATCATGATGATAGAGCTGTTACGCAGATTGTAAAACGATACCTAACCTTGACAGGCAACCAAACAGATTTACAAGAAACAACGACAACTACACCGATTACGTCATTGACTATAGGTTCAGAATCGCATGTTATTTTGGAATATACTTTTGCCAACCCAATTGCGATTGATAGAACCTTGGATGAAACAAAATACTATGCCGACGATTACTTAAAACCAATCGTTGCAGCAAATACGCCAGTGCTTTATAATGTAAACGGCATTACCAAAGGCACTTACGGTGAAGCAGTATTACGTGTTGGAGTTGGTAGAGCCACTGGTAAATCCTTAGTTCCCGTAATCAAAGTAAACAATACAATCGTGGCAACGCCTACCGATTTTAGAGGGGATAATCAACCGCAAAGAGATTCCTTTTTTGGAGTATTAGAAATTCCTGTTCCTTACAGTTTATTGGCTGCCAATAACGTGGTTTCGGTACAATTTCCAGATGCAGGCGGACATGTAAGTAGTGTATGTTTACAAGTGAATAATTTCAGTCACAATATTCGTCTTTTATCGAATGAAAAATTTCAATACGATAATCAAATTAGCATTTCTCCAAATCCAGCCAAAGAACAAGCAGTGCTGACAATCGTGGATGATTTGGTCAATAGCACGGCCAATATATACAATGTTCAAGGAGCTTTGGTGCAAGAAGTAAATTTGGCACAGTTGGCCAACAAACTTGATATAAGTAAATTAACTAAAGGTGTTTATTTTGTAGTTATTGTGAAGAATAACATTAAAATGGCCAAAACGAAATTGATCGTAAATTAGGTTTGATTGGTTCCTAATTAAAAAATAACCAATTGTTTAAGTTTAAAGTTAGTAGAGTCGAATTTGAGTAAATCAAATTCGGCTCTGTGTTTTTACAGTAATACGCTTTTTGAAACTATCTTTTTCGAATAAAATAAAGACAAAGAAAAACCCAATCTACTACTCTTTTTGTACTAGATTGGGTTTTGTATTTACAGTAGAAAATGTTTTAAAGGGTCACAAATTGACTAAAAAACAATAAACTATCTTGAACATGCTCTTGCCAATACGGCCATTCGTGAGCACCTTCAAACTCTTCATAGGTATGATTAATATCTGCTTCGTCTAGTTGCTGGTGCAAAAGCCGATTGTGCTCAATCAATAAATCGTCTTTGCCACAATCAAAACGCAAATAGGGGAGTTCTGCTCTGTTTTTTAAAATGGTTTCAAATACATCTTCGTCACAACTATTTATTTGATTGTATTGGTTTTCGTCTTCTTCGACAAACAACGGCATTTGGTTTTTGTTGGTGATAGACGAATGTCCCGAGATTGCTTTGTACTTGTTTGGGTATTTTGCACCTAGATGCAAGGCTCCAAAACCACCCATGGATAATCCAGAGATAAACAAATCAGAAGTCGAACTGGTGCAATCAATATTTTCGATCACCGCATTTATAACATCGTCAACAATCCAAGATTCAAAATTCTTGTCATTGTGAGGCAAATAAGCAGAACCATCGCCCCACAATCCGTCTGATGGCATTGCCAAAACCATGGGTTTTATTTTGCCTTCTTGCATCATTTTTAGAGCGGTCAAATGTACTCCTGCTTTGTGCGCCCAAATCCAGGCACTGCCATAAACGCCATGAAGTAAGGTTACAATTGGAACATTTGTTAAATCTTTCATCGGAGGAACAAACACACAAATATCACCACGCCCTTGCAAATTGGGCGTTTTCACGGTGATAAAACGAAGGTTGTTGCTTTCGAATTCGGGGTTCGAAATTTCGGTAGTTCTAAATTTTGATTCCATATTTTTATTTTACGGCTAACTCTGTACTTGTCGCTTGGATATTTTTTGTTTTTGCCGCAAGCGTGATTTTACCTTTCGAAATAGACTGTACAAATATAACCGCTTGACCGTTGAAAAACTTACGTTTTGGTTTAGATAAATTTTGCATATTAACTGGATCTCCATTTCCAGCAGCCAAAAACGTTGCCGCTCCTGATACTTCTATATCCATATCTTCATTAAAGTGCGGACATAGATTTCCGTCTTTGTCCACCATAGAAACTACATAAACTCCCACTTCTCCATTTTGAATTGTTGCAATTTCTGGTTCTATTTTTATCGAATGAGGTGCTCCCGCAGTTACTCTTTTGGTTTCGGCTACTTTTTTATTGTTTTTGTCATAAGCTACAATTTTGGCTTCACCAGGTTCGTACACCACATCGTCCCAAACAATTGCATAGGCTTTGAATAAATCCCAATTACCACCACCAGAAGCTTCTTTTGCCAAATTATTAGTTTCGAAATCTAATTTGCTTAATGGTTTTTTGGTTCGAATACCATAACTTTTTCCGTTCACAAACAGTTCTGCTTTCTCATAATTAGTATAACAAACTACTGGAAAGGATTTTACTTTCAAGTCAGGCCAAGTCCAATGTGGGAAAAAGTGCAATACTTTTGCGTCTTTATTCCACTGTGCTTGGTATTGGTAAAATTTATCTTTTTCTAATCCTACAAAATCCACTGGTGCAAAGTACGAGCTACGTGCTTCGGCATTGTGATACGGTGAAGGTTCTCCTAAATAATCATATCCCGTCCATACAAATTCGCCATAAACAGATGGGTTTTTCTCTTGAGAAGCAAACTCTTTGTACGCAGGATATCCCCAAGGGACATTGGTCGTTTCAAAATTACCAGGATGTCCATCAGGATACACAACGGTATGGGATGAATCGCCTCTCTTGCCGTGAATGGTATCAAAAACAACTGGGAATTTATAACTATTTCGAACACTTACTGAACCGCCCGTTTCGCTAGCAAAAAATTTCAAATTTGGATATTGCTTTCGAATGGCTCCATAAATACCTGCTTTATAATTAAAAGCAGCCACATCTACGGTAGTCGCCATGCCACTTACAATCGCGTTTTTGGCAGAGTTAAATCCTGCTGTTGTAGCACGTGTGGTGTCTAGTGATTTTACTATTTTGTTTAAGTAAGACGTAATTTTGTTAGGATCATGTTTGTACTGCTCCATGATTTCGTTACCGATGCTCCACATAATAATACTGGGGTGATTTCGATCTCTCAAAATCATATCGGTCAAATCAGTTTTCGACCATTTGTCAAAATGGATAGAATAACCGTTGGTTACTTTACCAATCTGCCATTCGTCAAAAGCTTCATCAATAGCTAATAATCCCATTTCATCACAAACGTCCAAAGCTTCGGGAGCTGGTGGATTGTGTGAAAAACGAATCGCATTAACACCCATCACTTTCATTTTTTTCATTTGTCGAACAAATAACTCTCTGTGAAAAGCGGCTCCAACTGGCCCCAAATCATGGTGCATGTTCACGCCATTGAAACGTACTTTTTTGTCATTCAAATAAAAACCATCTACTTCATAACGAACCGTTCTGATTCCGAAAGTAGTTGAATAAGTATCTATAACTTCATTTCCGGCAAGAATAGTCGTTTTCAATTGATACAAATTAGGATTTTCTAAACTCCATAATTCAGGTTTCGAAATTTCAAATTGTTCGTTTACTAATTGGTTGTCGTTGATTTGTACGGAAGAAGTTTTCGAACTAACTACTTTTCCAGAAGGATTAAGTACTTCGTTTTTTATCGTGTATTTTCCGTTTCCTACTACCTCTAAATTTAAATTCGCAATAGCTTTCTTTTTCGAAATAGAAGGTGTGGTTACAAAAGTCCCCCAAGTTTTTACGTGTGTAGCATTGGTTTTTATAATCGAAACTTTGCGGTACAAACCAGCTCCAGGATACCAACGTGATTGACTGTTGAAGTTCTCCAATCGAACGGCAATTGTGTTGTCACCCGCTTTTAAAAATTTAGTCACATCAAAATAAAAGGAAATGTATCCAAAAGGTCTTTCGCCTACGTATTGTCCATTTACAAAAACTTTGGAGTTGCTCATGGCACCATCAAACATAATTTGTACTTTGCCTTTTAAGTCGGCAGCAGATACAGAATATTGGGTTCTATACCAACCGATGCCAACGTATGGCAAAGCACCACTACGACCCGTGCGGTAAAAGGGTTTGTTGTCGCCGTCTTGAACCACCATGGTTAGTTGTACGTCATTGGCAAAATCAAAATCACCTTTTACAGCCCAATCGTGAGGGACAGTAACTTTTTCCCAATTGGAATCATCAAAGTTTTCCTGAAAAGCAGCACCATAATCATAATTGGTGAACTTCCAGTTTTTTAGTAAATCGGTTTGTTGTGCATTGGCGTGGAAAGTCAAAAGAAACAATCCTATTGTTGTCCAAATATTTTTCATCTGTTGGTTTTTATATTTTTTACTATTCTTTAGGTTCTGTAATTCAAATCTAAAGCTTACTTCTGTTACTAATTAAGGTTTTGCAGTAACCAATTTATAGGTTCTTATGTAGTCAATCAAGGCAGTTCTGTCTTTTTTGGATGCTGACATTAGTTTACTGTTTTTCTCTGGAATTGGATTCCAATCGTAGACTTCAATAGAAAAATGAATAAACATTTGTTGGTCAAAGTCCGCAGGAGGCGTTAGTGTATACACATATTTTCCATCCAAATAGAATAATAATTCATTTGGGCTCTTCCACCAACAACCGTAGGTATAGAATTTTTCAGAATTTTTTGTTTCTGGAAGGATCATTCCCTGGTCCCTTTTCTCTTCGTTGCAAGTAGTATTTCGTAAAATGGTATTAGAATGCATAATTTTATCCCATTTTTTGCCCCATTCTTGTGCTAGTGGAGAAATACTTCCCACAGATTCGGTAATGTCAATCTCGTGTTTTTTGCCACAGGTATTTTTAGACATTATCCAAAAACCGCCACCCATTTCTGTTTTGCTCATTTTGAAAGTACTCTCAAAATAATAACCATAAGTTACGGGATTTACTGCTCTAATAATACCTCCGTAATAATCATAATTGGTAGGCGTGTTGTATTTGTTGCTTACAAAACGCTCGTCTAGTTTTCCAACTTCAATATTTAAATACCCGTTTTCGACAGTAACTGCATTTTCTTTAAAAAGGGCAGGAGAACGACCAATCCAACCAAATTCAGGATGACCTTCTGGATCTGCAATCCATTTTTTGGTATCTAATGTTTTTCCGTTAAACTCATCGGACAATTCAGAAACCAATTGCCATGATTTACCTTCTGGTGCTTTAATTTGCGCAGTTAATAGAGAACTAAATGTTAAAAAAGTTCCAGCTATAAAAAGAATGTTTTTTTTCATATCTAGATAATATTTGTTTTTTAATGGAATATGGTATCGCCATTCTTCATCTATGTTTGTGATAATTGAATCATGGCGATTTCATACCTATATATTATTCGAATACAATTACACCTTTGGCATTTTTACCCGACAACATATCGTCTAAGGCTTGTTGTAAATCTTCTAAAGGATAGGTATTGGTAATCATTTCGTCCAACATGATTTCTCCTTTTCTATAATGCTCCACGATTTTTGGAAAGTCTTTTTGAGGGTTACATTTTCCGTATAATGGATTGATGTATTTTTTATCCCATTCGAACAATGACATATCTATTAAAACTTCTTCTTCAATTCCGCTCACTTGAACTGCTGTTCCAGCGTTTCTAACCATGGCTAGAGGTGCTGCTCCCAAGGCAGGAATGGCAGTACACTCAAAAGCATAATCAGCACCACGACCATTGGTCATTTCTTTGACTTTTTTGGCAGCATTTAGTAATCCTTTGTCGTTTTTATCGGCTAGAATGGTGTGTGTCGCTCCAAATTCGACTGCCATATCCAAACGTTGTTGGTTGATGTCGATTGCAATAATCATTGCCGCTTTAGAAACTTTAATTCCTTGGATAACGTTTAATCCAACACCACCAGTTCCTAATACAACGGCAGAAGAATTGGCTTCTACTTTTGCTGTATTTACCGCTGAACCAAAACCGGTCATTACACCACAGCTCACAATACTTGCGGCAGGATAACTCATGTCTTGAATAGGGTTTTTGACCACCGCAGATTCTTTGACCAACGTATATTCCGACAAAGTACCAATATTAAAAGAGCGAATGATTGGTGTACCGTTCCAAGCCGTTCCCTCTAGGTGTGCGTGTCCGGGAGTGTATCCGTTTCCGCCAGCCACTACGGGCGAATTATTTTCGCAAATATGTTCGTTTTCGTGTTCACATTGAAAGCATTTTCCACAAGGAGTAGCCCAGTTCAAAATCACAGCATCACCTACTTTTACAGAAGAGACATTCGATCCAATAGCAGTAACAATTCCCGCACCTTCATGTCCCATTACAATTGGTTTTCCCCAGTTTAAGGAATCATGATCGGTATGGCATAGACCAGCCGCTTTTACTTGTACCAAAACCTCATCTGCTTGTGGGTTTTCTACTGTTATGGTTTCTATCGAAAATGTTCCGTCTCCTTTTGCGATTGCTGCTTTACAAGTGATGCTCATTATAGTGGTATAAATTAAGTTGAAATTAATTTATAAAATTAATCAGATGAGTAGTAGTTTATAGAATGTATTTTATCAAATAAATAAACTATTTTGTTTGTTTTATTGTCTAAAACAGTATTAATACGACAGCATAGAATACTTTTAGGTGTATTTATATTTGTCCTTTAACAAAAAAATCCTTTGACAGTATCAAAGGATTTAAAACCTATTTTTTAAAGAGTACTTTACTTACTTATAGTTTTCTTTATTGTTTCACAATTTTACTACTTAATCCAGTATCTGTTTTTAAAATATAAATTCCAGTTGCTAAATCAGAAATATCAATAGTATTGCTTGCAGGAAAGCTTTTTACAACAGCTCCCAACATATTGTAAATATGGATTGTTTTACTATCTTCTAAATCAGAAATTGTAATTGCTCCGTTGGTTGGGTTTGGGAAAACATTTACATGTTGGGTTACTTGATTGTTTTTTAATCCTAAAGTATTTCCTATAGAAAATTCAATTCTATCAATTTCTAAAGTTCCTGCTAATGACGTTGTATTATTAACTCTGTGTTGGATATCAAACGTACTGATATTACCTGTCCATGTTGTTAATCCTGCCAAATTAATAACAGCTACTTCATATGGACTTTCATTGGTCATATTCATTACTGTAGGCGTAAAATTTGTGCCATTAGTACCACCAGTACCAGTAATAAATCTAATTTGTGAATTAGAAGATTTATTTCTATAATAGATATGGACCCACTTATAGGTAGTTGCATCAATATAATTATTTTCACCGGATTTTCTTACGAAACCAATAGGGTGAGGTGCACTTGCCGTAACTGCATCAGTAGTTATAATCATTTTTCCTGCTGAAACAGTAATTGCAGAATTGGTAGCTGAAAAGCCTTCTGTATTACCAGTAGAATTAAATTCATAAATATGTTTTTCAACAACTGGTATAGTATAAGACGCAACAATTTCAACTGTAGTAGGAGGAATTGAAGATCCACCAGTAGCCCTAAAATCATACTCAGAACCTTGTGGAATGTTGCCTGATACAAGATTTAAAAGTGAAATTTCCCAAGTTCTTGTATTTATAGTTGGATCATCAGCATTAATTGATACAGTTGTAGCATTTGCAGTACTTAAAGTCCCTGCAGTAGCTACGTTAGTAGGGACTCCATTTTTTACTACAAAAAAAGCATTGTTATATCCTCCTGAACCGTCTCCAGGATCATTTGTGGATGTTAAGGTTATCGTTCTTTGCGCATAAACTCCTGGACTTGTTTGTTCTAAGATATATCCGTTTTCAGAAATTTTAATATCATTTAACGAGGTTGCATTTGTACTTAAACTAATTGTTTGCTGTGCTTGAGAAATTGTTATAGCTCCAAGGCTAGTAACAAATAATAGTAATAGTTTTTTCATAATTATTTGATTTAAAAGTTGATACAAACATAAAATTCATTTAAAAAAACAAGCTTAACATATGGTTTTAAAAGTAAAACAAATGATTATATACTACGGAAATTATACTATTGTACATTTGTGGCAGTGTTAGCTTTGTAATAATGCAAAACGCCTTTAGGATTTACTTCTAAAGGCGTTTTGTATTAAATGTAATTCTATTTTATATTTGGAACAATATTCTTTGGGATATCAATTTTTTTATCATCTGCACCCAAGGCAAAAGTACTGGTGTTGTAAACGTTTTTTTGTTTCCAATCACATTCAATACGACCATCACCTAGAATAATATTTCCGAGTTTGGCTCTAAACCAATCTGTCAAAGCAATGTAGTTTTTGTCATTAGCCAGATTGTTTCGTTCCATAGGATCTTTACGTAAATCATAAAATGCCAATTGCACTTCTTCTCTCGGAGCATCCAGTCCCCAACGTACGTTTTCATTTGGTTTGTATCTTCCTCCAGGTCCTCCATTCAATGGACGTGGACGCATAGAGAAAGCGAAATCCTTGGTACGCATATACGAGCGTGGACCTGCAACACTATTTATTTCACCAATAATGTAGTCTTTCTTTATTTTTGGGTTCGAATACATTTCAGCCAAATCAAATCCGTCCAAAAATTGGTATTCTTTGGCTTTTAAATCAACACCTCCAGCGGCCAAAACGGTCGGCATGATGTCAACATATTCAGCAAAGCCATCATACACTTTTCCTGCAGGTACCGCTTTTTTGTCTGACGAAACCAAAATCCCAGTGGTATGTGTAGAAAGTTCCCAAGGCGAAAATTTAGATTCAATACCTTGTTCTCCCAATTGCCATCCGTGATCTCCACAAGTGTACAAGATCATGTATTCTTGATTGTTCTTTTTCGAATAGGCTTTAAATTCGGCAATTGCTTTCCCGATGATGTAATCTCCAAAAGCACAAAAGGCATAATAATCTCTGATGGCTTGTTGCTTATCTTCATAAGAGTAGCCGTCAATTCTTAATTTATTGTATAAGTCCACCAATTGTTTTGGTAGTTTACTCAACTCTTCTTTTTTATCGAATGCTGGAATTTTATACACTTTATCTTTAAAGCGGTCTCTAAATTCCTTTGGAGGCATCACAGGCGTATGCGGAAAGTGGAAACTCAAACTCGTAAAAATAGGTTTGCTGGTATCGGCACCCGCCATTTTATCTCCTAATAAGGATTGGTAAGGCTTATTTTGATTTTGCAAATAGTTACGATACTCGGTCAAAATATTTCCATCCAATGTTTTGTCTGCAGGCATAGAGTTAACTCCACCAATAATCAAAGTAGATTCTTCTCCATCGCTGGCATTGTGATATAAGATATCCAATTCTTTTTCGACAGAAGCTTTGATAGCTTTTTCTGCATCCGAGATATTATCTTCTGTAGTCCAAGATTTTTTGACATTATTCGGATAGAAAAATTGCATGCGCGTATCTATTTTAGCCGATTTTCCGTTTACTTTCCCGTAAGTCGTTTCTTTGTTCCAGTCGGTTACGCCACCTCTTTCCAGTTCTGTATCTGTAACAAATTTTTGATAGAAACCTTTGTATAAATCTTCCGTTTTTTTAGTAGCACTTTTTTTGTCAACGCTTTTATTTCGATAACCAGCCTTACCAAACAAACTGGTTTCGTACCCGTTTTCAACCATAATTTGAGGCATCGTTTTGGTGAAAAATTCGGCCTCACCATTAAAATATTCAAAACCATAGACTCCAGAATGGTGCGGGTATTTCCCCGCTAAGATTCCGTTTCGTGATGGCGCACAAGCGGGTGAGTTGCAATACATATTCGGGAACACAACTCCCTCTTTGGCCAAAGCATCTAAGTTTGGCGATTCAATATACCCCAATGGACTATCATTTTTTCCTGTTGTGATTTGGTTATAATAGCCGTTGGAATCTTTTCGTTGGTCATCAGTCAAAATCCAAAGAATATTCGGTTTTTTAACTGTTTTTTGTGCCAACAGTCGTGAATTGGATGCCGCAAAGCTCAATACACAAAGTGCAAATAATTTTACTTTCATAGTGTGATTTTTTGTTGTGGAATAATTGAGGTAGTTTGATATGTAAATACAAAAGAGTTTAACTACCTTATTTAGTTCATTTTTAATCTAGTTATAGTTGATTGCTAAATTAAACTGAGACAGCCAATCCATTGTCTGCAAATGTTTTTATCTCTATCACAAATGGGTTATTAACGCAATATTTCAAGACTTTATATTTCAATTAAATCAAAAGATAGTATTTTCACAATACAAAATTATTTCACAAAAAAAATGAAAACAGTACTATTAACTATCGTTTCTACTTTTACCTTTTGTGTGACTGTACAGGCACAGGATTTAACCATTCCGCCCAAAAAATATGCAGATTCGATTCAACTCGAAAAAGCACCTTCTCGATTGAACCAACAATTTCCGCTTTCGGATCAAAAAAATTCTGGAAAATGGAAACTTCTAAAAGAATATTCCGATGAATTTGATTCGAAAACTTTAAACGAAAACAAATGGTTTCCGAACAATCCTAAATGGAAAGGTCGTGCGCCAACTTATTTTCATCCTTCGAATGTAAGTCTGGAAAAAGGGGAGTTAGTCATTAGGGTAAATCAACACGGCAATGAGCAATTGCCAAAAGATTTTACGCATTCGACCGGATTTATAAAAAGTAAAAAACAATTTTTATACGGCTATTTTGAAGCCGAATGTAAATTGATGGATGCGCCATGGGTGTCAGGTTTTTGGATGACCAATGTAGACAAAGATTGGTGGACAGAGATTGATATTTGTGAAAATGCGCCGGGAGTTGCATACAACCGTCATGATTTGAATTCGAATATTCATGTTTTTAAATCACCAGCCGATCAAGGAGATGTAAAGGCCCATTTTTCAAGAACTATCAAATATTATTTTCCGAAAGAATTGCAAGCCGATTACCATGTTTGGGGCTTAGAATGGACAGCCGAATTTATTCGTTTTTATATTGACGGAATCCTTTTTAGAGAAGCGCCCAACACACATTGGCACCAACCGTTGGAGGTCAACTTTAACTGTGAATCCAATAAATGGTTTGGTGCTTTACCAGACGATAAACGCTTGGACGGCGAGTTTCATGTGAAATACTTTAGAGCTTGGGATCATAAATAATTACTACAAAAACCTTAGAATTTATTATAAAATGAAAAAAACTATTCAAATACTTAGCCTGCTATGCTTCATTTGCACCCTGAATGCGCATAGTCAGACCCAACAAGAGAAAGGCACGAGAACCAAAAAAAGCATCAATTTTGGATGGAAATTTCATCTAGGTGATCCCGATGGTGCTTTATACACCGAAAAATTAGACGATTCAAAATGGGAGTCTGTCAATGTTCCGCATTCCTTAGAATTGACATCGATGGATTTGAACGGAAACCAAGATGACAAGTACCAAAAGACTTTTATGAGAAACGTAGGTTGGTATCGTAGAGACATTACGGTTACGGCAGATACATCCAAAAAAGTATTTCTCGAATTTGAAGGCGTGCATCAAGTGACCAATGTATGGGTCAACGGCAAACATGTGGGAGAATATGCGGTAGGAGGGTACACGCCCTTTCATTTTGATATTTCGAAATATGTAACTTATGGCGGCAAAAATCAAGTGACGGTAAAGGCAGACAACCGAAAAAGCGATATCATTCCGCCTGATCCAGGACCTATGGATTATATCAAATTTGGAGGTTTGTACCGTGATGTGTATTTGGTCGAAACCAATCCGACGCACGTGACTTTCAATTGGGAATCGGATATTTCGGGACAAAATATAACTACGCCTACGGTGGACCCAATCAATTTGAATGGTACTGTAAATATCAAAACGGGAGTTCGAAATGAAACCACCCAAACGCAAAAAACTACTGTTGTCAATCGATTGGTAGACAAGAACGGACTGGTGGTTTTGAAGCTTTCGCAAACCAAAGAAATTGGTGCAGGAAATGAAGTTCAGTTCAACGAAATAGGTAGTATTGAAGATAATTTTCATTTGTGGTCAACGGATAATCCGTATTTGTACCGCGTGAATACCACCGTATTTGAAAACGGAAAACTAGTAGATGAAACCGAATGTAAAATGGGTTTTAGAAAAATCGAAATGAACAATGTGCAAGGTGTTTTGCTAAACGGAAAACCGATTAAGTTAATTGGTGTCAACCGCCATCAACATTATGGTTTTATAGGAGATGCAATGCCTAATTCGTTACATTATAAGGATGCTTTGCAAATCAAAAAACTGGGAATGAATGTCATTCGTACCGCACATTATCCGCATGATAACGCTTTTATTGAGGCTTGTGACGAATTGGGAATTTTGATTTATGAAGAAGCACCAACATGGATGTCCATTGGTAGCAACGAATGGTTTGATAATTATGAAAAAGCCGCTAGAACCATGGTGCGCAACCACCGCAACCATCCATCGGTATTTATTTGGGGAGCAGGAATTAATCATCGTGGTTATGTGCCAAGAGCGCACAATATAATGAAGCAAGAAGACCCAACTCGATTTACGGCTTCGCAAAGTAGTCGCTGGACAGGATGGCAAAACTCGGGACTGACCGATATTTTTGCACAAATGATTTATGGTGATTATTATTGGAGCGGTGACGAACCTATTTTAGCTATGGAAGGTCATAGTGGACCAAAAGCGGTAAACGACTTTATGAGTAGCCCAATGAAAATTGGTCATATCGCTTGGACAGCGCATGCTTATTACACTTTTCACCCCAATCCAGACAAAAGAGATAAAAGTCGTAGCGGTATGATGACGGTTTTTAGATACCCACGACCGGGACTTTTTTGGTACCAGTCGGAGTTGACCAAAGTGCCTTTTACTCGATTGGAAACCGATTGGAAAGAAGGAACTCAAGAAGTAATCGTTTATAGCAACGCCGATCAAGTAGAACTGGTTTTGAACGGAAAAGTAATTGCAACGCAATCTCCAACGATCAAAGACGATTATAAAAATCTAAAGCATGCTCCGTTTCATTTTAGAATAGAAAATTTCGAAAAAGGGACGCTTACCGCTAATGGTTTGGTCGAAGGACAAAAAATGTCTAGCGATACCAAAATGACACCCGAAGCTCCAGATCATATAATTTTGGAATTGGATTCAGATGGTCGAAAATTAACTGCTGATGGGTCGGATATTATCGTAGGTTACGCCAAAGTAGTCGACAAAAACGGTACGATATTACAAGATGTAGATATGAATATTAGTTTTTCGGTAAAAGGAAACGCTACTATTGTTGGGGATCAAACGGCCGCACAGTCCAACCCAATGTTTACGACTCATGGGGTTGCACCCGTCTTGATTCAGGCAGGTACAGCGGTTGGAAAAATTGAAGTTACCGCTTTCGCGAAAGGTTTGAAGTCGGGCAAAACTAGTATCTTGAGTACCAAACTAGACGACAACGCATTCGAAATAAAAACTATTCATGATTTAGAACAAGTGAAAGTAGATTTGGGAGGAAACGATCAATTGGTTCAATTTGATTGGACTCCTTGGAACGGAAACGATAACAATGCAGGCATTAAAATCTTCAGCGAGATGGGTGGATTTACAGCCAAAATCGAAGCTATTGGCAAAGTTGAAAATACGAGATGGCTGGGCGAAATTAATGTTATTGGTAAATATGGATTTGCTTGTGGAGACGGTGTTTTAGGTGCTACCAAAGAGGGTTTGTTGCTAGAATTAACGGGACTTAAAAAAGGAAAATACCAATTAAAAACGGTACACCATGCCCCAAGAACCAATACAGACAGTATGGATCCAAATCAAGAAAAAGCGGCGACTTACAAGATTTACCAAATTCCGTATGCTAAAAAAATAAGCATCAGTACTACCGATAAAAACGGAACTACGGTAAAAGAAAACATTGTAGTAACAGAAGGAAGTGATATGCAAAATAAATCTTTTGGTAACAGTACACAGTATTTTGAATCGGACGGAATAAATCCAGTTAAAATTATTTTTAAAGACCCAAAAGGTGCAGCCGTGTGGTTGAACAATTTTGAATTAAGTCAGTGGTATTAATGATTGTATAACGGAGCAGTATTAGTTAAAAAAAAATTATTGTTATGAATAAAAAATCCCCACTTCAGCATTATAACTAGAGTGGGGATTTGTCTTTTTCACCAATGGATAAGGTAGTTTGACAATCAGGGCAGTATTTAATACATTTTCTTAAGCACTGTATTTTCCACAAACAGCGTTTAACTTTTCGGGAAAAGCTCTCATTTGCTGCCAAAAATATATTTTTCATCTGTTTTTCAAATTACTTTTTATCTTTTCGATTTAGCCTTATTTATAAATTCTAACTTTTTATAATCATTCCCTGGAATCCAAGCAAAACCTTCTGGAGTCCAATCTACTCCAGCGGTCCAAGCTTTTCCGCCAAATTCATAGGCACCTAAATCTGGTGCAGCTCCTATAAATCTGTCCGTTATTTTTTTAATTTTATTGGCTTTATCAATTAGTGGAGACCCTTTTAAAGGCATAAAAAGAGTATTCTTTTCGATCGAAAATGGCAAAGTAGAAAACTGAACATTGTTTTTGAAATCATTGTCTGCTTCGCTTCCTTCAAACTCTTTTTCATCTACTCTATACTTGGTTCCATCACCAGAATGCCACCAAGGACGTACATCCGAAATATTGTTGTACAAGATATTCTCTGCTACATTGGTTTGGACACCATCTCTTTTGGGTACCCAACTATCAATAAGGGCTTGTTCTGCATGACCTACATTCCAAAAAGTATTGTTGTAAATTTCATTTTTAACGGCATTCCAATTCAAATGCAAACCACCCCATTCTATATCCCAAACTACATTGTGGTGCACAATATATCCCGCTGCATTGTTGTCTAGATAAATACCTACAGCTTTTTTACCCGCATGTTTGGCGCCATACGCATCATGAAACCAGTTGTGATGTACCTCTACATTTACAGGAATACTTCTTCCGGTGACATAAAACAATCCTCCATCGGCTCCCGAAATTAAACATTTTTGAACGTGATTATAGGCAAACTCGCTATCATCACCCGTTACTTTTACTCCATCACGAGCGGAACCATAGAAGGAATTTTTTAAAATTTTATTTCTTGCACCACTACTATTCAGCAATTGCGCATGAATACCAATGGTATTGAAATATTGAATGATATTATTTTCGATTTTGTTATCCTCAGCATCTTTACTTATTATGATACCGTTCACAGTTCCACTTTCTAAAACACATTTTTCAATGGTGTTATTAGACCCATTTAAGATTTGAATGGCGGCGTCACTTAATGCTGCACCGCTTAAATTGGTAATCAATTTATCAGATCCGTGTTTGACCATGCAGTTGGTTATATCATTATGATTTCCTTTGATGGTAATCATTCCTCCAAAAAAATTAAGCTTATTAAAATGAATATAATCTTTAGTAATTTCGGCCGTATTTTCACGAGCAGTAACTTCTACCAAATCATTATTTGGATTTTTACCTTCGGGAGCATATAGGTATAGTTCTTTTTTTTGAGTGTCATAATACCATTCTTTTGGTGCATCAAGCGCTTCTAATTTATTCATTAGATAAAAAATACCTCGATGACCATTCTCTGTACGCATCGGACTATGGGTGTCTCCAAAAGGCCATCTATCTGGCAATGTTTCAAAATGAATTCGATTTAAATCTTTTTCATAGTTGGTAATGGTACGTTCCCAGCTACAACCGCTATGCGCACCTAGGTAATGAATAGTTCCGCCAGTCCAATCGATATTCGGAATTTCGTTATTAGAAATAAAAGACATAGAATACGTCCCTTTGGTCATATCGATGTATTTGGCATCCAAGGTATATTCATCATTGTCGGTATCATTTGGCCAACGAGCCAATTGCATTTTTTTCGAATTAAAAAAGACATTATTTCCGTCTCCTAATCCTAATTTGATACCTGATTTTTTATAAATATTTCCGGAAAATTTTTCCCAACTCGAAACTTGATCGGTTGCCGCAACAATGACAAAATCATTTTCAAAAGAGGTAAACAAAATTGGTTTGGATGCAGTACCTGAATTTTTAGGTACAATATTTTCACGATAAGTGCCTTTGTGAATGTAGCAAACATCTCCTTTGATCATAATTGCAGCTGCCTGCGATATGGTTTTGAATGGATTTGATGCGGAACCATTTCCAAGAGATTTATTGGTGCAATCTACATGGTATTCTTTTGCAGCAACATTAAATGCTGTTGCAAAAAGCAGGAATAAAAATTGATAGTTTTTTTTCATTTTAGAAATTATAAAGGTTGGTTGGAAAGTTAAAATTCAAAAGTTAAATCTATAATTATAGGCTCGTCATCATTACCGAAAATATTTTTGGGATTTCCTTGTGGACCTGTTCTCTCTGCTTCTTGGAATTTGGTACCTATAGCAGGAATATTTTTCACAAACGATATATCTCCCACAGGAAAATCTTTAACGGTTGCTCCTTTTTGTGGATCTACTGGTTGTTTTGGTGTCAACATTCGTAAAAAAGTTGCGTCAGATTTGCAATAAACCGTAAAACCATTGTTGTTGTTTCCTTTCAGTTTCATCCAATATAAACTGGAGAAGAATCCTTTGAATTCAGGATATACAAAACCCGATTCACCCGTAACAGTATTGTTATAATCGTTTTCCCAAACGTTAAATTTCGTTCCTTTCATCCTGTTTCTCCAAACTCGGTAAGGACCATCACCCAACCATTTCATTCCGTTGACTTCTTGTTCAGGAAAAGAAAAGGAAATCCCCATATAACCCGTTACTTTCTTCTGACTTCTCATTTCGACCTTCAAATCAACCAAACCATTTTGATGAATTGTCCACTTTATAAAATCTTGCGTTGTTTCGGTATTTTCATCCCATTTATAGTACTTTTTATTCTTTTTAAACAAAGCGATAACTTCTGTTTTAGTATCAGTCTGTTTTACAAAAACCGTATCGATTTTCCCTTTATGACCTAAAATAATAGGCCCTTCGTTTAACGGAATTAGCTTTCCATTAGCAATCACTTCTTGCAATAAACCGGTAGTTTTAGAAAATTTAAAATCCTTATTATTAGCAATTACCAGAATTTGTTCGTTTTTAATTTCAGAAGAAACGGTTCCTTTAACTTCAGCAATACTTCTTTCTGAATTTAATTTTTCGGGCGTTTTTACCGGATACGACCAGGTAAAAATTTCCTTTCCGTGTGGGTCTGTCGCTGTTAAGTACAGTGCGTCAGCTGATTTCCAATTTTGTGGTTTCTCCACCAAAAAAGTACCCTTTTCATTAGGTTCTAGATTTGGTAATTTTACATTACTTTGTGACAATACTTTAAATTCGGTTTTTTCATTTGGACCATTAAACTGCACCCATTTAGCCGTCATCACACATTCGTTAAGATTGGTAAAGTGGTACCTGTTTTCCACTTGAAAAATCCCTGAAAAATCATCTCGTATAAAACGGTCAGCAATAGCGATTGGCGACCAAACTTCTTTAATAGTGAAGTAACTACCTTCTTTTTCTCCATAAGGACCTACAATTCCGTCGGGTGCGTGATTTCCATCAAAATCAATTTCGTTATTTTTATCGGTTCGAATGACTCCTTCATCTGCAAAATCCCATAAAAAACCACCAGCAGCCAATGGCATATTCCACATTTGTTTCCAATAATCATCCAAGCCAGCTCCGTGACCGCCATCATACAAACCGTGCATAAATTCTGTAGGGAAATAGATTTTATCCTTTGCATAGGCATCATAAGCAAAAATATGGTAATCAGGATAATGCATTGTATTTGTTTTTCTGAAGATATTCCAAGGATGTATTACTTCTCTTTTTTGAATGTCCCATTTTGTAAAATCATTGTCTAACGCTGTGTTCCAACCCGTTTCATTTCCATTTGCCCACAATACAATCGAAGGATGATTTACATCTCGAACAATCATTTCTTTAATGATTTTTTGTCCTACTTTTGTATCCAAATAGGGGGTATGCCACGTACACATTTCATCAATTACAAACAAACCTAGCGAATCGCAGACCTCCAAAAAATGTTTGTCTGGCGGATAATGTGACATACGAACCGCATTCATATTCATATCCTTCATCATTTTCACGTGCTCAATACTCAACTCTTTTGAAGTGGTTCTACCCGAAGTTGGATAAAAAGAATGTCTGTTTACGCCTTTGAATTTTATCTGTTTTCCATTAACATAAATTCCGTCACTTTCACGGACTTCGATGGTTCGAAAGCCAATTTTTTCAATTTTAGTATGTAAGGTAGCTCCGTTTTTATCTAACAAGCTCATTTGAAGTAGATACATCGTTGGTTTCTCCGGATTCCACGATTTTATATCAGATGCTTTTGTTGAAATAGTCCAATCACCATTCTTTTTTTTGAAATCAGTAATGGTCAAATCTTGCAATTTTTTTCCTGAAATATCAGCAAGAACCACACTTATATTTTCTGCCTTTTTCGAAGAAACTACTAGTGCTGTTTTCAGTTCACCAGTTGCTTTTGCATCAATAGCAACTCTTTCAATGTGGTCTTTTGGAAGCACTTCAATAGAAACAGGTCTAAAAATTCCACCAAAAATCCAAAAATCCGCATTTCGTTCTGCAGCGTTTATCGATTCATTTGCAGATACTTTATTCACCTTCACTTCCAGAACATTTTCTACACCAAATTTTACCAAATTGGTAATTGAATATTTGAATTCATAAAAAGCTCCTTGATGAATTTCTCCTGCCAGTTTGCCATTTATTTTCACTTCGGCATCAGTCATTACACCTTCAAAAACTATTTTAAGCTCTTTGTTTTTCCATTCCTTCGGAACCAAAAATTGATGCTTATATATTCCGTATTCATCATGTATTTTTCGGTCTGTATCTCTTTTGTCGTTTCCATAGTTATAGCCACCAAAACCTTGTAATTCCCAACAAGAGGGAACGCCTATTTTTGCCCATTTGCCACTTTGCATTCCATCCGAACAATAAAAGTCCCATAGTACCATATCGTCTTTACCTGTTCCAGACAAATATTTTATGGTCGTTCCTGTATTTTCAGCAGTATGTTGTGCCTTCGCATTCGAGAAAAAAAGTAAACTAACAAAACAGCTAATTGTAAAAAAATTATATATTTTCATATTTAGTTTTATATTAAAATTCAAAAGTTAGGTCGATAGTGATAGGCTCATCATCATTACCGAAAAAATGTTCGGAGTTTCCGTGTGGTCCCATCGTATCTGGATCCTGAAACTTTGTGCCAATTCCTGGGATATTTTTTACAAATGAAATATCACCTACTGGGAATTTAGTATTCAATCTTCCATTCTTATCCTCCTGCGTTTTATCAGGCGTTAACATTCGTAAATATGTGTGCGGCGAATGGCAATAGACCGTAAAACCATTATCGTCTTTCCCTTTTAATTTTGTCCAGTAGACGCTAGAGAAAAATCCTTTAAATTCAGGATACACAAAACCAGATTCTCCAGTTATGGTATTATTATAATCATTTTCCCAAACCTGAAATTTAGTTCCTTTCATGCGGTTTCGCCACACGCGATAAGGACCATCGCCCAACCATTTCATCCCTGCGACCTCTTTTTCTGGAAATGAAAACGTAATTCCTCTATACTCTTTTAAGTTTCTAAAACCTTTAAATTCCACTTTTACATCCAACAATCCATTGGAATGCACGGTCCATTTAATGATGTCTTTGCCATATTCTTTAATGGTTGACCAAGATGGGGATTTGACTGCTTTTTCAAAAGTGACTGTAATTTCTACTTTATCTTTTAGATTTTGAACCGCAACATTTTCTATTTTGTCTTTTTGACTTAAAATAATTGGACCATTGTTTAGCGGAATAACCTTAGAACCTTTCATTACTTTTTGAAGTAAACCAGTCGTTTCAGAGAAAACATAGGTCATTTTATTAGCCACAACTTTTATCGAATTATCTTTAGTTTCGGACAATAAAGTTCCACCAACTGCATAATCAATTAATGGTGAATTCAGCTGTTTTGGTATTGTAACAGGATAAGACCAGGTGAAAATTTCTTTACCATAAGGGTCTGTCGCCGTCAAATGTAGTGCGTCTGCCGATTTCCAATTTTGAGGTAGTTCAACCGTAAACTTTCCTTTTTCGGCTGGATTTAGACTCGGCATTTTTACAATTCCTTCTGCCATGATTTTTGGACTTGATTTTTCTTCTGGTCCATCAAATTTCAACCACTTTGCAGTCATTTTACATTGCTCCAAATTGGTGTAGTGGTATCTGTTTTCTAATCTAAAAACGCCATTAAAATCATTTGTAATAAATCTATCTTCGATATAAATTGGCGACCAAATCTCTTTAATTGTAAAATAACTCGCTTCTTTTTCGCCATAAGGGCCTACAATTCCGTCAGCGGCTTTATTTCCTTGCAAATCAATTTCATTATTTCTATCCGTTCTTTCGATGCCTTCATCTGCAAAATCCCAAAGAAATCCTCCCGCACTTAAGGGCGTATTCCACATTAGATTCCAATAATCATCCAAACCAGCTCCATGTCCACCATCGTATAAACCGTGTAAAAATTCCGTAGGAAACAAAATTTTCTCCATCGAATACGAATCGTTTACCAAAGAATGGTAAGGGCTGTAATGAATCGTATTTGTTTTTTTGAAGATGCTCCAAGGATGAATGACCTCACGTTTTTGAATATCCCATTTTGCATAGTCATCATCAACTTCTTTATTCCAACCTTGCTCATTACCATTTGCCCAAAGTAAAATGGATGGATGATTTACATCACGAACGACAGTCTCTTTTACTAGTTTACGGGCTACTTTTGTTTCCAATATTGGGTTGTGCCAAGTACAAAGCTCATCAATAACAAACAATCCCAAAGAGTCACACACTTCTAGAAAATGAACATCTGGCGGATAATGAGACATACGCACCGCATTCATATTCATGTCTTTCATCATTTTTACATCATCAATACTAATCTTTTTTGAAGTAGTACGTCCAGAAGAAGGATGAAACGAGTGGCGATTGACACCTTTAAATTTAATTCGCTCGCCATTTACATAAACGCCGTCACCTTCTATAATTTCAACAGTTCTAAAACCAATTCGTTGGCTTACAGCATGTAAAACCTCATTTTTAGTGTTGAGAATTTCAATATTTAAGGTATACAAATTGGGTGCTTCTGGATTCCATGTTTTTATAGCATTGGCTTTTGTTGACACTGTCCATTTATCTTGTGATTGGGTTGCTTTTTCAACTTTTAAGACTTGAATTTTCTTTCCGTTTGCATCAGATAAAGACAGTTTTACGGTGGTCGCTTTTTGAAAAGTTGTAAAAACATCTGCAATTATAGTTCCGTCTGCTTTTGCGTCAATCGCTACACGGTCAATATTTTCTTTAGGGAACACTTGCAAGTACACAGGTCTATATATTCCACCAAAAACCCAAAAATCAGCTTCACGTTCTGCAAAGTTGATGGATGCATTAGCCGACACCTTATTTACTTTTACTTCTAGTACATTATCAGTTCCGTATTTTAATAGTTTGCTAATGGAATATTTAAATTCATAAAAAGCGCCTTGATGAATTTCTCCAGCCAACTTTCCATTGATTTTAACTTCGGCATCGGTCATTACGCCTTCAAATACGATTTGTACCTCTTGATTATTCCAGTCTTTCGGTACTTTAAAGGTGTGTTTGTACAAGCCAAATTCCTTTGCTCTTTTATCTGAATCGTCACTACCATAATTGTAAGTTCCAAATCCTTTTTGCTCCCAACAAGATGGTACTCCAATTGAAGTCCATTTGCCGCTTTTTCTTCCTTCTGAACAAAAGAAATCCCAATCTACTAAATGATCCTTATCGGTACCTGATAAATAATGAATCTCGGTTTTTTGATTTTTAGAAATAGGTAGATTCTGAGCCAGTGATGCATAGCTATTCAGAATTAAAATTAGCAACAATGCTGTAAACTTTTGCATGTGGAGTTGGTTTTTGGTTAACTTTTAGAAGTGTTTAAATCGAAATAACTTCCAAATAAGAAATATTATTTATATATGAATACTTCAAATGTATCTAATTAATAATCTTTATGTAACTTTAACCACTCTTTAACAGTAGCTATAACGGTTAAAGTTGTAAATAAAACATTGACATACAGTTATTTAAATGAAAGACACTAGCTTAACCAAAAACCAAAAGCAAGACCTTGTTAACCACATAAAGCAAAGTAAAACCTTTAAAAATGCCCCTACAAGTAGTGCTTTACTACAATACTTATTTGAGGCTACCGAAAATGAAACTTCACTTAAAGAAGCTACTATCGATATTGAGTTTTTTGGAGGTTCGCAAAACTCAGATAAAACTAATCCGCGTGTACGCGTGAATGTGTACAACTTGCGCAAGAAAATAGTAAGCTATTATGGAGCCGAAGGCCAAGACGAAGTCTATCACTTAATCATTGATAAAGGTCAATATCAAGTTCGATTTTATAAAAAAGAAACAGCAGTAAAACGTAAAATTAATTGGGCGGTGGTGATTCCTTATATAGGGTTGTTTCTTGCTCTTTTTATTTTAGTTCTAATAAAAATCCCAAATTCGAAACCTGATTTATGGAAATCTTTTTTGGACAATAATACGATTACTAATTTGTTTATTGGTGACCATTTTGGAATCACAGGCAACACAATAACAAACGGTAAAGGTTGGACTAGAGATTTCAATATAAATAGTCAAAAAGAATTTTATCAGCTTATTGATAAATATCCCAACTTAAAAGACCAAATCAAACCCTCTGATTATTCGTATAGCACCAAAATGGGGGTTTTGGCAACACAGCAATTGGAGCGTTTTTATCGAAATTACGATCACGATTTTACCATCCGTTTTACCACTCAAAGTTCAATTGTCGAGATTAAGGAAGGGAATGCCATTTATGTGGGGCCAACGAAAAATAACAGCCCATTCATTCCGTTTTTTAATGAAGCGAATCCTTATTTCAAATTAAAAGAGGATGTTTTGTACTTTTCCAGTCATCCTAGTTTGGAGAGCAAGCGGTTTGATTTGACTTCGCCCAAAGACACGGTAGAATATGCGATTGTTTCAAAATATCCCACAATAAACAACACTGAACATTTTGTGTTTTTCTCCCAACATGATATAGGTGTGAGTGCCACAGTGGAATATTTTACCAATCCTGAAAATATGGAGGCGTTTTCGAACCGTTACCTCAAAGGTAAAAAACACTTTACCGCTGTTTTTAAAGTCAAAGGACAAAACCGCACCAACACTAATATAAAACTAGAAATGGCCATACCTTTTTAAAGATACGACCATTTTTATTAGTTTATTTTACTGCTATTATTTTCCTTTTGGATAAACACGGTAAGGCTTTGCGTTACCTGGAGGTATAATTTTGATGGATTCTATGTCCATTTCTGATGGCAGTATGAAGGCATTTAAAATTACTTCTTTGCCATACTCTGGTGGAATTGGAATTTTTATAGCCAAAGTTTGGAATTCAGTATTTTCTTTTTTCACTACGTAGGTGTCAATTTCGTTTCCTAACATTGTTAACTTCAAAGTAGCTTCGTTTGTTTTTAACTTCATATTAACTTCAGCATCCCAAGTATTGACATAAAAACCAGGATCTGTAAAAGTCATTTTAAATTCTATTCCAGAATCCTCTTTTTTCGATTTAGGATTTGCAGTTTGCAAGAAGCTTTTGTCGTCATAAATAGCATCCCAATTTTTGAATCTATTAGGATCTTTTGCATTAAAATAGGCCGATTTATTGTCCACATTTACTTCTGGCACCACACCAGCTTTTAATGTTACTTTTCCTTTAGCTAAAATCTTTTCAGAAGAATTACCCACCATGATTTCAAATTTCCCATCGTTTACTTCAAAGCGTTTGTTGTCTACATTGTAATAATTGAAGGCTGCATAGGGTACATTTAAAGTTACATTTTTAGTTTCTCCCGCTTTAAGATGGATTCTCTCAAATCCTTTTAAAGATTTTAATGGTGCTAGTTTATTTTTACTTAAATCTCTGATATACAATTGTACGACTTCATCACCATCAATTTTCCCAGAATTGGTTACGTTTACAGTAACAGCAACGCTTTCATTGACAGCTAAAGTTGTTTTATCTAATTTTAGATTTTTAATATCAAAAGACGTATAACTCAAACCATAACCAAATGGGTATAAAGGTTTGTTTTTGAAAAACATGTAGGTACGTCCTTTTCTAAGGTCATAATCGTGTATGTTTGGCAAATCATTATCCGACTCATACCAAGTCGAGTTTAATTTTCCGCCTGGATTGTATTTTCCCCAAAGTACATTGGCAATTGCAGTTCCTTGCTCTTGACCGTTTGGCCACGCACAAATTATTCCAGGAACCTCTTTCTGAGAAGGACCAATCGTGGTAGCACCACTCGGAATCAAAACAACAACTGTATTTTTGTTTACTTTCAAAACGGCTTCAATCAATCTTTGTTGCGCACCAGGTAATGCCAAGGTTGAACGGTCTGTATTTTCGGTAGATGTTTTTTCGTCGTTTCCAACAAAAATTATAGCAACCTCAGATTTTTTGGCCGCTTCAACTGCTTCTTTAATTTTTGCTTCATCAAATGGTTCAATAATCCCACAACCTTCAGCATAATTAATTTGTGCAGTAGTGCTATTTTTTATTCCAGCCAATGGACTGATTTTACTTTTAGGAAATCCAGAATAAATTCCCAACCAAGCTTGATTTGCGAAGGGTCCTAAAACTGCAATTGATTTTACATCCTTTTTAAGTGGTAAAATATTGTCATTTTTTAATAAAACAATGGCTTGCTCTGCTGCTTTGAGTGCCAATTTTTTATGCGTGTCGCTTTCTAAAACAGATTGCGGTATTTTTGAATATGGATTTAGTTCTGGTTTATCAAAATCACCGGTTAAAAAACGCATTCTCAAAAGTCGAGCAACCGAAACATCAAGTTCAGCCTCTGTAAGTAAACCTTGCTCAATTGCAGGTTTTAAATTTTGTACCATTAGTGATGCCTTAGGTCGAAAGCATTCCTGATCGGTACCCGATTTTATAGATAAAGCGGAAGCCTCAGGAAATGATTTAACATATTTCTGATTGTTGAACATACCCGAAGCTGCGTTCCAATCGGCGACAACATAGCCTTTAAAGCCCCATTCATTTCTTAAAACATCAGTTAATAACCATTTGCTTCCAGAACTAGGAACTCCATTCAACCCATTTAGAGCCGACATAATTCCACCAGCTTCTTCATCGGCAATACAGGTTTTATAGGCAGGCATATAGAATTCTCTCAAATCTTTTTCGCTGATATTAGATTGAATACGCTCTCTGTTTTTCTCAACATTATTTGCAATAAAGTGTTTGACCGTAGTTACTGTTTTAAGGTATTTTTTGTCATTTCCTTGCATTCCTCTAATGTACATTCGAGCCATTTCGGACATTAAAAACGGATCTTCGCTATAACATTCTTCGTTGCGTCCCCATCTAGGATCTCTTCCTAAATTTACCGTTGGCGAAAACATCATCACTTCTTTCTGTCCATTGTTTTTTAAGGCACGTGCTTCGTTTGAAATAGCCGTAGCCACATCAAACATCAAGTTTGGATTCCAAGTGGCCCCCATGGCAATGTTTTGCGGAAAAGAGGTGCAATTCCATGCAATAACACCGTGCAATGCTTCGCCATACCAGATGTAAGCAGGGATGCCCAATCGTTCTATGGCAGGAATATCAGAACTGCATTGACTAATTTTTTCTTCAAGAGTCATCTTGGATAGTAAATCTTTCACTCTATCTTCAGTAGGAGCATTTGGATTTTTCCAAGTTTGCGCATTGCTTCCAGCTGAAAAGAGGAAAAGCGCAACAATAATTTTGCTTAGTTGATTCATAATTTATTTATGTGATTTTTTGATTGGTTTGTAATTTAGTCCGTTTAATTTGAAAGTTATTGCCTTTCAGATGCATTGCTAAATTGTAAACTGATTAGACTATAATAGTTGAAATTCATGGTTGGTATGTTTTAGTTATTACAGTACAAGGATAGTCGTTCCATTTTGAATGAATATCATAAAACAACTCAAAAACTGTTGCAATCACTGTAACTTTAACCGTTAAAATGATAGCTTAAATCATTAATAAACAAAGTGTTAACTCAAATAACAACAGACTTCAAGTTATAGGCTTCCTTTCTTTCTAAAAAAACCTTATTTTTGACCTTATGATGTCCGAAAAAGAAAAAACAGCTATACAAGATGCCTTGGAGAGAATAGGAAAACATTCTTTGTTTGCTAATTCTTCCGTGTACACAAGGCTTTTGAATTATTTGGTCGAAAAAGCACTTATTAACGAAGATGTAAAAGAGTTTACTATCGGTTTGGACCTTTTTTCGAAAAATTATAGTCTTGACAAAAATGATGGTACAGTTCGCTCGTATGTATATAATTTGCGAAAAAAATTAGATGAATTTTATTCGAAAGAAGGTGCTGATGAACCCATTATTTTCAAAATAAACAAAGGACAGTACAATCTAAATTTCATTAGTCAAGAAACATTTTCGAAACAAAAAAAGACAACTAAAGCTACTGTTACCATTCCGCTTCAATACCTCAAACTGGTCGGATTTTCAATAATTATAATTGGAATAATAATAGGAGCAGGATTTTATTTCGCTAACAAACCCGCGGCTCTTTGGAAGTCTTATTTTGACTCGAATGCAAAAAACTTAGTGGTAGTTTCAGATCAATATGTAGTGCATGAAAAACTGAGTGACGGTAGGGTTCATGGTGTAATTTACGCCAATATCAATAACGGAAATGAGTTTGTTGATTACACAACTACAACACCTATCAATAACCTGCAAATGACGGATTATACATTGATGTCCAAAATGGCGCCTTACTGTATTAAATCTATTGCAGACTGGTTTTCGGATTATAACAGTGATTTTGATCTAAAGCTAGAAAGTGAGCTCAATTACGATGATATTACTCAAAACAACATCTTGTTTATTGGACAGTTTAAAACAATGAACATGTCTAAGACTTTTTTTTTGAAAGACAGTAAAGCTTTTAAAATATTCAATGATGGTTTTGAATATAGCACCAACGGAAAGACCATTTTGTATGATACACAACAAGATAAAAACAGCAAAAAAGAATATGCTATGGTTTCGTGTATTAGTTTGAGCAAAGGAAAAACGGCTCTGTATTTTGTGTCCAATAATGATATTGGTGTGATGGCTACGGTCAAGCAATTTACAGACAAAGAATATTTAGATGATTTTCAAAAACAGTTGGGAAATAATGCCAAATATTTTAACGCCTTGTTCGAAGTTAGTGGATTGCAACGAACCGATGTAAGTTGCAAAATGGTAGCGCTAGAGATTTTGAATTGATTAGATTATACTTTAATCATAAACTGTATTTCTAGTTTTGGAGTTGGGCAAAATCTAATTTTATTAGTACTTATTGTAGAAAAACTGGAAGTAAATTGTTCTGCTGTAAGTTTCTATATAAAAACGTTATCAAGAAACTTACAGCCAGACAATTAATTATCTATTAAAAGAGGACAGACAGATTATTCAATAATCAAAAGCTTTTGCTTTTTAGCTTTTTCGTATAAATCATCATATAGTTTTTTATACATTTCTAGTCGCTTTTTTTGGTAAGGACCTGCTTGCAAAAAGCTGTTTGATATATTGCCTTGGTTCCATTCGTTCCAGAGTTTTGCCATAGCTGCTTTATCATTTGGACTATCCTCTACAATGTTGGTCGATTCAAAAGGATCTTTTTTCATATCAAACAATTCGGGTTTGTTTTTATTACCACCCTCTAGTAGGTATTTTGTTTTTTCTGTACGTACAGCCCAAGCTTTTCCATCGTCCATTCTCCAAAACAAAGCGTCATGTGGTGATCCTTTTTTGGCTCCAGTTAAATAGGGAATCAAATTGGTTCCTTCTAGTTTTTCGCCTGAGGTATCTCCATTTCCTAGCGCTACTGCTGTAGCTGCAATGTCTAGTGACGAAACTAATCCGTCAAAAACTCCTTTCTTTAAATTTCCGTTAGGCCAATGAACAAAAAAGGGTACATGTGATCCTCCTTCGTGTGTGTCGCCTTTTCCTCCAAGGAATGGAAAATTGCTAGTATAGTTATGTCCTTTCTGTTGTGGCCCTCCATTGTCTGAAAGGAAGAAAATTAAGGTGTTGTCATATTTACCAGAATCTTTCAACGCTTTTATAAGCATTCCTACACCTTCATCCATTTTATCAATCATGGCAGCGTACGTTCTGCGTTGTGGATTTTCGATGTTTTTATACTTTTCAATAGTTTCTTTAGGTGCTTCTAGAGGCATATGTGGCGCATTATAAGCCATATACAAACAGAATGGTTTTTTGCTATCACCAATAAATTTTGCAGCGTCTTTACTTAGTGCTGTTGTAAGATATTCAGTGAATTCTCCAGCTTTATCATTACGTGTTAAAGGATGGTAACTGCCCTCATTGGCGCTATACGCAGGTTCTCCCGTTTTTTTAGACACTAATGGCGCAACGGTTTTTACATTTTCAGGAAAGTAGGAGTGACCGCCTGCCAAAAATCCGTAGAAATAATCAAACCCTCGATTGTTTGGATGAAAAGGTTCTGAACCTCCCATATGCCATTTTCCTATTATTCCCGTAGTGTAACCCGATTTTTTGAGTCGGTTGGCAAAGGTTTGTTCTGTAAGTGGCAATCCATTATACATGTCAAAAGGGGAGTTGGTCAAATTAATTTCCAATCCAAAACGGGCTTGGTAGCGTCCCGTAATTAAACCAGCACGAGAAGGTCCACAGTACGGATGTGTTACATAGCCATTTTTGAAAATTACACCATTCTTTGCCAATTGGTCTAAATTGGGCGTTTTTATTTCGGTAGAACCAGTAAATCCTACATCGCCATAACCCAAATCATCGGCTAAGATTACTAGGATATTCGGTTTTTCTTGTGCTGTTGTTTTGATGGTGGTTACCAATGCTAAACAAGCTAAAAAATAATGTATTTTTCTCATTTTAGTTGAATTAAGGTATTTTTTATATTTTTAGACTTTAGTTAATGCTTTTGGTTTATTTTCGAAAATGAATTAGTTTAACATCCAGTAGTTATTTCTTGAATTTGATTTTAAATGCAAAAGCTTCTTCGCAAGGTTTGTTGCCTTTTACAGTGATTTTTAAACCTGATGCAGATTGGTTCCAGTCGAGCTTGTTTTTTCCACTTACAAAAGTTACCGATTCTACTTTTCGTTTTTCGTATTCATTGTTAGTAGCCAATGATTTGATGTTAAACACGCCATCTTTTGACCAACCCAAAGCTGTTGCATACAATACATCACCGTTTGTAGTGAAACGAATGTCTTCAAAACCTGCGTCTTTGTTGTTCTTTTCGGTATGGTTTCCTTTGTCTACTTTGGTTGGACCTTCACCATAAATTTTCCAAGGGCGAGTATTAAAAATCACCTCGTCATTAACAGAAAGCCATTCTCCCATAGTAGCCAAAATTTTCTTGGCAGGATCTGGAATTGTTCCATCTGCTTTTGGGCCGATATTTAATAATAAACAACCATTTTTACTCACTATATCAATTAATTCATCTAGTAGATAATCGGCTGTTTTGTACTCTTCATTGTCGATATATCCCCAAGATATTTTACCAATAGAGGTATCTGTTTGCCAAGGATATTTGTTGATATTATCCATACGACCACGCTCCAAATCCAAAACAATTAAATCTTCAGGGAAAGATGGGTATTTCATGTTTTTGTCTTGAAAAACAACTTCTTTATTCCATTCTTCGCCTTTGTTGTAATAGTACGAAAGGATTTTTTTGTGTACGGGTTCAAAACCAGCGTCATCCAAACCATAATCAAACCAAAGCAAATCGGGTTTGTAGTTGTCAATGATATCGGTGGTTCTGTTCCACCAAAGGTTCAAATATTGTTTTGTTGGCGCAGCTCCTGGTTCAACAGGTTCCCCATATAAATCAAAATATCTAGGATCATTAGTATCCCATGTAGGGTCAATTTTAGAATAATACAAACGGTTGTAGGCAAAGTGAGAAGACATACCAAACTTTAATCCTTGTGTCCTACAAGCATCAGCTAGCATTTTCATCACGTCTTTTTTAGGTCCTGTTTCCACAACATTCCATCGTGTTACTTTAGAGTTGTACATGGCGTATCCATCATGGTGTTCTCCAACAGGAACTACATAACGTGCTCCCGATTTTTTGAACAACGCAATCCATTCTTCTGCATCAAATTTCTCTGCTTTGAACATCGGAATGAAGTCTTTGTATCCAAATTTTGATGGATCACCATAATGTTCTCTGTGGTAACTGTACGGATTCATACCTCCTTTATTCCACTTTTGATCGTAAATTCCTTTTGGATATTTTTCACTACTATAGGCAGGAACGGCGTAAGGTCCCCAATGTAGAAAAATTCCAAATTTGGCATCTTTAAACCATTCCGGTACTTTGTAACCTGCACGTATCGATTCCCAACTGTCGTCGTACTTCTTTTTGATTGTTTGCGGTTTGTTTTGAGCACCAATGTTGAGGCTTAGTGCTAAACAAAATACCAAGGCTTTTTTGTACATATTATTAATTTGAATTATTTGTTTTTGCTACATTATATAAACATCTTTCATTACAATTCCTATTAGGTTGTCGCTGTTTTGTAAAGGAATTGAATGTTTTTTAATACTATTTTCCAGAAATATAAATGCGGCCTTCTATGAGTACTGTTACTCCTCCGGCTTGAGTGCAAGTGTCTACTACCGATTGAAAGGCTTTTGTATTGCTGGTTTTGTTATCTCCTTTGGTTCCAAAATCAAGAGCATCCCAAGTTTCTTTGGCTTCAAAGCTAAATAAGGTGATGATTGCAAATGCAATGGCGACTATCTTGAAAAAAGAGTTATTACTGTTTTTCATATTTATATATCACTTTTTAAAGGTGATCAGAATCAAAAAAGATTGTTATACAAAAATGAAGCTTATAAACTGCTTTGTGCTCTACAAATGTTTTAGATAGTATAACTAATGAGTTTTTTTTTAAATTAATTTAGAATTTTATAGCCAAACAAAAAAGGAGCATTTTTAGACGCTCCTTTATAATTTTCACTAATTTTTATTTTTGCCAGTACGCATCACATTCTTTCATTTTTTATTTACCAAGAACATTTTGTGTCTTTGGCTAATATTCTTTATTTATTTCTTGAATTTTAACTTTTTCTTCTTGAATTTTTTGCGTTCTTTCGGCTGCCATAGATTTTAATTGGTCTACTTGTTCAGTGGCTATATTCAATTCTTTGGCACCGTTCTCAAGACTTTTTTTCTCTTGTGCATTCATTGCACTTGTACAAAGTGCCAAGGCAGCAATAACTAATAATTTTCTCATAGGTTTTGTGGTATTTGGATTAATTAATTTTGATTTTAAAATTCATCTCTTTATTTGAGATTATACTTTCTTGATATAAACATAGTAAGCTACGTTTTCTTGTCCTTTGTTGTCAATGAAGTTGGCGTTCAAGATGGTCTTACCAGGCTTTAAATGCATTTTGAAATTTGCCGAAAGTGCGTTTGGATCTACTTTTGTTTCTTCTTTATTTCCATTACCAAATTGAACGATCGCTGTTACATAATTCATTTTTATTCCAGCAGGAACTGGATTTTCTAAACCAGGTAGTTCTTGTTTTGATATGCCTTTGGCAACGGCATTAAGCGCTAGTTTTGATTCGATAGGGTAACGACGTAATTCTATTTCGTAGTTTCCTTCTTCCACAATATCAACGTTCCAATAGCCCAATCCCATGGCTCCATTACGAATTAGTGTTTGATTCCAAGGTTGTTGTCCTTCAGCGCCATGTACGTCGTGTGCGGTTAGGGTAATAGGGTTTTCTTGTTTGGTTCCTACTTTAAACGAAACTACATCTTTGAACGTTGGTACTGTTTTGTTCCACCATTGGTCATAGAATTTGGTTAATTCAACAACTTTTTCTGGGTTTTTACTAGCAATATTGTTTTTTTGTCCAGGATCATTCGTGATGTTGTACAATTCTTTACCGTTGATTAATCGCCATTTGTCTTGCATCACCGAAGTGTTTTTCCATTTTCTTGGTTCTTGTACACGTTGCGAATCGGTGATTAGAATTCTGTTGGTGTCAAAAGCTTTTCCTCTCAACAAGGGTACAAAACTTTTTCCTTCCAATTCTAAGTGATTTTTAGGTAATTGAATTCCACATAAGTCGGCAAGAGTAGGCATAATATCTACATTGGCTGTCAAAGCAGTAATATCTTTTGAACCTGTTATTTTTCCGTTTTTCCAGTAGATGAAAAAGGGTACTCGGTGACCACCTTCATATTCACTCCCTTTATTTCCTTTCATACCAGCATTGAAACCTCTTACTTTTCCATCCTTATTATTGTAACCGTTTGATGTACCATTATCGGTCATGAAAATCAAAATCGTATTGTCAGCAATACCAAGTTGTTTAATAGATTTTCTTAGTTTACCAAAATTTTCATCAGCATTGGTAATCATTCCGTAAAAACGTTTTTGAGAGTCAGATAGTATATCATCGCTTAAGTCTTTGTACATATTATAGTATTCAACAGGTACATTGTATGGACCGTGTGGCGCATTGGTTGCAATGTAACAGAAGAACGGTTTGTCTTTGTTTGTTTTGATAAAGTCAATTGCTTCTCCAAAAAACACATCGGTACAGTAGCCAGTATATTTTTGTGGTTTTCCGTTTTTGAAATAGGTGTCATTAAAATAGGTATTCCCCCAATAGTCAGGAGTTTGCTCGACTCCGCCACCTTGGTGCATTACAGTTTGTTGAAAACCTCTGTTTTCGGGTAAAAAGTCATGGTTGTCTCCTAAGTGCCATTTACCAAAACCACCAGTAACGTAACCCGCTTGGGTAAACATATCACCTAATGTTTTTTCGTTTTCACGCAACAATGACCAACCACCAACTGTATGCCAAACACCTACTTCGTCCGCATAGCGTCCGGTCATAAGTCCAGAACGGGTAGGGGCGCAAGTAGGGCCCACGTGGAAATCGGTTAAGTGGTAACTCTCTTTATAAAACTGGTCAATCTCGGGTGTCTTTATAATCGTATTTCCATGAAGTGCTAGATCTCCGTATCCTTGGTCATCGGTCATGACAAGGATGACGTTGGGTTTGCTGTTTTTGGACGTTTGTGCTTCGTTTTTGGAAGCGCAACTAATAATTAAAATACTTAATAGCGTAGTGATTTTTATTGTTCTCATTTTTATATAGTAATTAGTATTTTTCCATTGTTTGTAATTCTGGTGATCCGCCACGATTGCCACAACCAGAGGCGATATAAAGTTGGTTCTTATAAGTTACCACTCCAGTGCCATGTCGTCCTGTGATTAGATGTGGATAAACGCTCCAAGTATTTGTATCAATATCTAAGGCATCTATTTCATGGTGTGCTTGGTTTTGTCGAACGGATTCTCCGCCTATTACCAAAATTTTGTTATTGAAGAAGGTCGCAAATGTTCCTGCTCGCTGGCTTGGAATAGGATTTTTTATGGTCTCCCAAGTATTTTTTTTAATATCAAATACATCCACTTCTGCTATAGTTTCTGAAAATGTCTTTTGAGGTGCTTGTGATAATCGACCTCCTAAAACGTAAATTTTATTTTTTGCTACAACGGCTTGAAAGTGATCTCTTGATCTTGGAGCATCTGGAAGTATTTTCCATTCGCTTGTCTTTATGTTGTAACTGTCCATTTTCTTTTGATGTCCATCAATGTGTCCGTTTGTAATGCCGCAGCTCAAGTAAACAATGCCATTTTGAATCACATTTCCAGTAGAACCCCTTAATCTTGCTGGCGGAATGGTATCGCCTGTACTCCAAGTATTCGTACTGCTGTTGTAAATATAAATTACGGGAACAGGAACTTCTGCTGGGTATTGTCCTGTCAATGCGCCAATAATGTAGACTTTGTCTTGGTATACTACGGGCTGAAAATGGTGTAATTCAATAGGTGGTTTGGCGCCTAGGGTCCACTTTTTTGACTGTGTGTCAAAGATACTTACGGGACGGATGCCGCGCCCGCCTAATAGGTACATTTTGTCTTTGATGCCCACAAAAGCTGCTTCATGACGCGCAACCGGTTTGGATCCATCAGAAGCAATTACTTCTTGCCATTGCCTGTTGGTTGCTGTGGTGATACTTTGTGTTTTTCGGCCACATCCCAACGCCATCATGCCCGAAATAAGGACAAAAAGGAGCTGTTGTTTTTTTATTGGAAGTAGCTGAAGCATTGTTGGTTTTAAATTTTTCATAAAAGTAGTTTTTTGGTATAGTTGTCTTTGTTTACTATGATTAAAAGGATGCAACATATGGTTAATTGGGTGTTTAAAGCGGTCTTTATAGGTGATTTGTGATCGTTTATGGAAAAAAACAACATATAAGTACGGTATTTCCTGATAGCCCTGATCGCAGCGGTATCCTTTGCTTTTTTTCTTTAAAAAAGCAAAGATATAGCGAAGAGCAGGAACCAAATTCACATAAAAGCGGAATGTTTCTGCTCCTAAAAAAGCACTAAAATTTGATTTGGATATAAAACAAAAAACCCGTTTAAAATGAATTAAACGGGTTATGATATTTCTTTCTATTCTAAAAAAGATTATTTGTTTTCTTGATTTATGCGTTGTTTTTGTTTGTTGCTTAAGCCTTGTCTCAGGTATACATCGACGTCATGATTAACGCGGTGTTCTTTCATTTCGGGATCGTTTAGATCTTGACTCAGGTCGCAATCAAATCGTACCATAATAGAATGGTTTTTCCCTTTTTCACCTTGATTTATAAAATGAGAAAGTCCCCAAGTAATTCCCCTGCCGTCCTTGGTGTCTGTATAAGCATCGGGGACAAAAGGAGCGGCAGCATACGGCATTAATTCGGTTATGGATGCAATTTCAAAATTCACGCCATCTTCGGCATATTGAATCGTGTTGTGCTCATTACCATCTTTATAAACCAAAGCTGCAATACCGCTTTTAAAAGGAAACAAAGAGGTTTCATGACCTGATGAAATAACTGGATTTAAAGGATTTTTGGTAAAGGGACCCAAAGGATTATCGGCCGTTGCTAGACCTTGCATGCGCACCCAATGTGGCGCAATACCAGTATCGGATTTGTAATATAAATATATTTTTCCTTTGTAAACTAAGGGATATGGATCGTGAATCGAGAATTGATCCCATTCGTTTTTGGCACCATTTGGAATTACGACTTTATTGTAGGCAGTCCAAGGGCCATCTGGCGAATCGGCATAGGAAACGGCAACAGGGCAATCGTCACCTCTTTTTCCGCTGGCTTCCATAAAACCTTGGTAGTACAAATAGAATTTACCTTTCCAAACCAAAATGTCGGGGGTGGTAACTGCGCGCCAGCCTACATTTGGTTTTGCAGGTCTTTTGACAGCCACGCCTATTTCTTTCCAATTGAAGCCGTCGGTACTTGTTGCATACCATATTTCGCCTAAATCCCAGTCTGATGACGGAATGGTTTCGCTACTTTTATCTGCTCCTTGTGGCGGAGTTATTGTATTTCGGTAGGTGTACCAAACATAATATTTGCCGTTGTGCAAAATGATTTTGGAGGGATCCCTACGACTAATTTTTCCGTCATGATTGTTGTAATCAAAGCCTTTGATCTCGGTGTATTTAAACTGAGAGAAAAGTTCGTTATCTTCTGGTTTTGGTGCCGAGTAGTTGTCATATAATCGTTCCATTGCCCGACTTAATTGTCGATTAGGTTTTTCTTTTGGTAACATAAAAGGAAAACCATCGGTAGTGTTTTGGGAAAAGCTATTGATCGAAAGTAGTAACAGTAACGCCAAAACGGAACTGCTGCAGCATTGTATTTTTTTGGATGTACTCATAAATTAATTTTTGGTTTAGTTATAAAAAAAATCATTGAGAAAATTAGTAAATTAATCTACTTAATGATACTGAAACATATAAAAATCTATATAATTGCGTTATTAAGCTCCGTTTCCAAAAGCGACGAATAAAATACCGACCACCATACAAGATAAGCCTAAGTAAAGGAAATTTCTAGCTTTGGCAGAGGCGTTGATCCATTCTTTGGTTACGATTCCGCTCATGATGGCAGTTACCACGCAAGAGGTGTTGAAGATGGCGTAACCAACCGTATTTCCGCTATTTCCTAGTTTGAAAGCTGCGAAAGCAAACAAAGCAGAAGCTGCATAATGAAAAACGGCCATTACTAAAATCAAGAAAAAGTTTTTGCTAAAAGATGGCGTTTTGAAGTCGTTCCAAGCTTTTTTGGCAGACAGTTGCCATACAAAATAAGCAGTCATAAC
>NZ_JAOQMX010000045.1 GCF_025960985.1 Flavobacterium psychraerolatum
CAAGAGGTTATAGAAATTCAGGAAATTTCATAAAAATGGTGTATTATTTAGGAAATGCCTAAAAATGCAATTCCACTATTTTAAGCGAAGAGCCACAATAAATAAAGCGTTTAAATAAAACGTAAATTTCGAGTCTTCATTCTTATTGGTTTTATAAAAAAAACAATAAGAATGAAGACTCTAGCTAAAGGGTAATGTTTAGAAAAATAAAGAAAAATTAGAATGACTACTGTTTATAAAAAAGGAATCAGATTAATGGTTTAATAAATCAGACTATAAACGCACTTTAAACTCATGTACAAAGAAAATGAATAATAGCTTTTACGGTTGCTTTAAATACTTAGAAGGAAAGTTACATTCAAACACGCTTTTGACCTGCTTATTTACCTCTTTTACTTTCCAAATCAATAGCCCAATAAATTATAAGAAATGAATACTGTAGCATCTCTTGAACTTTTGCTAGCGTCTAAAATTATTTATTCAAAATAAATTCATTTTAGGTTTGTAATGTCAAAAAAAGGTTTAAATTTGCACACGCAATCAGATAATGATTGTCGCTCACTGGAGAAATGGCAGAGCGGTCGAATGCGGCAGTCTTGAAAACTGTTGACTGTAACAGGTCCGGGGGTTCGAATCCCTCTTTCTCCGCCAGACTAAGTTTCAAAAGAAACTTTATGAATCAAAAGCCTCTAAATGCTAGCATTTAGAGGCTTTTCTCTTTTATGTGGGATGTCAAAATACACCTTTAATGTCAAAGTACAGTTACCCTATTGGTTACCCTGTTCTTTTTTAAATTCTGTGATATAAAATAGGGTAACTAAAAATTTCGAATTCCCTGGGAATTCCCTACGTACACTAGGTTCTTAAGTGGTTTTAAATCAATTTTAATTATTAATTTAAATTCAAAAACCATGTTAAAAGTAAATTTTTACCTCAAAGCAGACAAAGCCAACAAAAGTGGACTTTCTCCTATTTACGCTAAAGTTATCTTAAACAACAAATCCACAACAATAAGCACAGGAAAGATGATTAGCCGTGAAAGGTGGCAATCAACGAACAACCTACGGACCTCCTTACGACTCGAAAATGAAAAAATAATCCGAAATGCACTGGAAATATTCAAATTAAATTTAGAACGTAGAGTGAATGATCTGTCGAAATTCGGATCAGAAGTTTCTCTAGAAATACTAAAGGCGGGATTACGAGGAAAATTACCACCTAAAAAAAAGTCAGTAGGAATTATAGAAATTATTGAAAAACACAATGTGTATTTTAAGAAAAAAGCTGATGCCGGTGACCGAGCTCCAGCATCACTGCAAAAGTACGAACGTGCAAAAACACTGCTTTCCACATTTTTAAAAAAACATTATCAAAAAAATGAAATGGATCTCAACACAATCGACGAAGCATTTATCTTCTCTCTAGAATCTTTTCTTCGGTATGATAGTGAATTTAAAGGTGTCGTAGGAATAAAGAATAATTCAGTTGTAAAGTACATGAGGATGTTTAAAACCGCTTGTAAACATGCTATTAGGACAGGATCAATTGAGAAAAACCCCTTTGACGTTTATGAAGGTAAGCTTAAAGTTTGTGATTCCGTATTTCTCACTCAGGAAGAATTGAATGCAATAGAATCAAAAGAGTTTGGCACCGAACGCCTGCAAAGAGTTAAGGATATATTCCTATTTAGCTGTTATACAGGATACGCACCTACAGATGCAACCTCACTTAATGAAACAAACATTATTAAAGATTCATCTGATAGTCTTTGGATAATGACCAAACGGGCAAAAACAGATATAAGAGCAAACGTTCCATTATTGCCACCAGCCATCAAAATAATCGATAAATACCGAGGAAAGCAAACGGCATTACTTCCATCAATATCTAATCAAAAAATGAATGCCTATCTAAAAGAAATTGGTGATGTTTGCAACATCCAAAAAAAACTAACATGGTATGTAGCCAGACATACCTTCGCAACAACGGTTACCCTTGGAAATGGAGTTCGCATTGAAAATGTATCCGCAATGATGGGACACACCAACATTAAACAAACCCAACATTATGCAAAAGTCATGGATCAGAACGTTTTACATGACATGGAAATACTTAAAGGTATCTACCAATAATAAGATAAAAAATAAAGAAGCCACAGAAAAATATATCTTGTGGCTTTTTCATTAAATACAAATAGGATAAGTTTTAAATTATCCGTTTGTGCTTTCCTTGAGGCTTCTCTCAATCTTGGCTGCATCATATAAGAATATGTCCCCCATCTTTGTAAAAGGTAGGATACCTGTCTGACGATACTTGATTATGGTATTACTAGAAAGTCCAAATATCTTTTTTAAATCCTCATTTCTGTAATACTTTGGAAGATTGTTCTTCTTATTTGTATCTATCTTGGAATCAATTTCATCAATCTTCAAATATAGAGGGGAAAGAGCTTTTTTTAATATTAAAACCAATTGTTCAAATTTCATCTCCTTCTCTTCAATTTCTGTTCTTTCCATGTCTGTTAGATTTTATTAATTATATTGTAAACACTATGTCCTACTTAGTTTTTCCTTCTTTGAATTTAATAATCTGATAAACTTATCAAGATAGCGGATTTGTTTTTCCTTATAGGTAAATCCTCTACATTCCGAAAAATGCCTACTTGTACCCATTATATTATGCTGCACCTTCCCTTCTCCAGAGTAGGTAAAATGTCGCTCAATAAAATATTGAAATTGGCTTCTGTTCTTTTTCTCATCTATGTTATCAAAAAACCATATCCCTTCCTCCATCAAAATATGAAAAAGATAAATCAGTTCCCCTTTTTGCAAATTTGAACTGCATTTTGTATTTGTAGAACTTTCTACACCAATTGCCAGACTTCTACACCTACCTCCTTTACCAAGCAAAACTTCTTCAATACGAGTTATCCTCTCATTTAGAATCTGCATCTCGTATGGAGCTTCATCATTGTCGCTTATTTTATTTTTCATGATTTCTTGATATTATAGAAATAACAAATATGATCCTGTTTATCTTGTAAACACTTCAATTTTATAAAAATAGATTAAGCCCTAATATTCAGCTCAATTAAAATTTGTTTGTCAGCAAAAAATCATATAATATTAGACTAGTAAAACTCTCCATTTCAAGGTTAATATTAAAATTAGTCTAAACTATTATTAGTAATAACAAGTGTCACTATTTGGTCGTTTTTGGCATCAAAATGCTATCTATAAACTAAGAAACGGATAAACAATATATTAAAAATTTCGGCTAAAATTAGTTTCGAAATAAAATGAGCTTTTCCATAATTTTCCTTTTTTAACCCATTCAGATCCTCAAAGCACATTTATACCTTCGCTATGCTACAGTATAAAAGAGCTTTAAGGATACTCAATAAAAAAATCTTAAAAATTAAAGCCACTAACTACGCATAATTTTCAAGATCCTTTTCCATGGCTTATTTAGCCATAATATTACTTCAAACTATAAGCTGATTAGTACCATCAAACAGTACTATTAGTCGAGTACCTTCTTTCTTTACCATCACACATAATACACAGGACAACCTTGCTTCCATCCTATCTGTATTCAAAAGCCAGTATGCTAATTGTCCCATTTCAAGAGCAAAGGTATACTAGTGTTTTTAACGCAAAAAAAAGGTCTTGCCCTACGGGTTTATCAAAAAATCTCCATCCGCCGCGGCGAATAGTATTTATTTGATAAAACCTTGTTTTTGCTAAACACTAACCTTTTATGCTCTCGAAACGAAACATAGCATACTCCGACTCTTTGGACGAATAAAAAAAATGTCAACAATGAAATGTAGTACTATTTATATTGGATTTAGAGTGAAACAAAACAGCTCCTCCTCTCATTACCGAATAAATTAATTTAAAAAAAATAACCCTAAAAACGGAAAATCATGAACATCATCGGAAGATTAACAAAGGATGCGGAAATACACAGAACCCCGCAAGACAAACAAGTAGTAAATTTTTCAGTGGCTATCAATGATAGCTACAGAAATAAGCAAGGCGAACGCATAGAGCAAACAAGCTATTTTGATTGCTCCTACTGGAGAAGTCCAAATATTGCAAAAATACTAAACAAAGGCGCTTTAGTTGAGCTTACAGGCAGAGTAAGTGCAAGAGCCTGGACAGCTACTAACGGAGAATTAAAATCAAGTTTGAATTTTCATACATCGACTATAAAATTGCACGGAGGCAGTAAGAAAATTGAATTTACACAAGGGTTTACAGAGCAGGATAATACAAAGATCATCACACCAGAACCTGTTGAGGATTTACCCTTTTAACACTAAGTATTTAATCATTTTTTCAACTTTTAAAACTTTAATATCATGGCACACAATTTAAATTTCAATGAAAGAACGGGACGCTATTCATTTTTTAGCGTACAAGAAAAAGCTTGGCACGGCTTAGGGCAAATAGTAACAGACTATCCGACAAGTGCAGAAGCAATTAAACACGCAGGACTTGACTATGAAGTGATAAAAAGTCCTCTTTATTCCAAGGTATCAAACGTAATTGATTCTAATGACAGTATATCAATTAGAGACAATGAACTAAAAGTGCCTAATTATTTTGCTACTACCCGTACTGATAACAATACTGTTTTGGGTGTAGTCGGTAAAGAGTATCATATTGTACAAAATTGTGAAGCATTTAGTTTCTTTGATGCTATTGTAGGTGGTACAGATGGAATTATGTACGAGACTGCAGGCGCATTAGGTAATGGAGAACGCATTTTTATTACAGCAAAATTACCTAACTATATTCGTGTTGGTACTGGTGATGATGTTACAGAAAAATATATTTTTCTCACTACTTCACACGATGGTAGCGGCAGTATTACTGCAGCTTTTACACCTATTAGAATTGTTTGCCAAAATACACTAAATGCTTCTCTTCGAAATATGAGTAATGTGGTGAGAATTCGTCACACTTCAGGAGCAAAACAACGTTTGGAAAATGCGCACAAAGTAATGGGATTAGCAAACGAATTTAGCAATCAATTAGAGGGTATTTTTAATAATTGGGCAAAAGTAAAAGTGAATGATAATGAGGTTAAGAAAATGATACAATTCGCACTATGCCCTAATAAGGAAACCTTACAGTATCTCAAAACTGGAAATGATGCTGAATTGTCCACCGTATTTAAAAACACGGTTGAAGATGCTTTTGCCTATGCTATGACAAGCGACTCACAACAAATGAACACCACAAAAGGAACTTTGTTTGGAGCTTACAACGCTGTAACAGGATACTATCAAAATGTGCGAAGCTATAAGGACAATGAAGCAAAATTGCAATCTATTATTTTGGGAGGCACTGCACAATTAAAATCTCAAAAGGCATTTGAAATCTGTACTAATTTTCAAAATATGGGTACCAATTGCTTTAATTAATATTCCTTTTTAAAACTATAGACGGCCCACTTTGATAGTGGCCGTCTATTTTAATTTGTCTAATTTTTTTGTTTTACTGAATACATTTGTTGCAATTTCGAACTTCAAAAAGACCTTCCCTTCCAAATGGTCGGGAAAGTCTTTTTGAAGAAACTAGTTGAACCACTTCAGAAAAAAGTAACCAGTACGCAACGCTTCCTTCTATTTTTTCTGAAAAGGTTCGAGTTAAATGATAGGATATTCTTTATCCTATTACTTATTATCGCCTTCTTTTCTTTCCACAAAAGCGTCAAAAGAAAAGAAGCAAAAGAATGCCGCCTTATTACTGCAAATTTTCTACTTTGATTTGAGCTGGTTTCTTTTCGCTTAACTCTTTTTTTGAATAACTCCATAACATGAGCAGTCCAAAAATAATTAATCCAATGGAAATCCATTTGGTCACTTTTTCAAAGAAAGTTATTACTACTGATTTTTCGTAACTTGAAAATCCCTCCACTCCCATTGCACTGCGTCTGTAAAACTTTCGTCTATTAATCCAATAACGAAGACTTCCACCTATAATTAGAGCAATTACACCTAAAAACAATGCAGGATTCATATTCAAATATTTAAAAATTCAACAGTATAAATGTACAAAAAAAGCAACAAAAACACATTAATCAATTCATTATTAAATAGTTAAATAAATAACTATCATACAAAAATGAAAGTGATTGTTAAACTATAAATAGTAAAACAATCACTTGGTCATTCGTTTTTAAAAACAAGAAAAATCAATCGTTAAACCATTTTGATCCTCTACCTTTTTATTTAATTGGTTCCGAATTCTCCTGTTGGATTAGTTTAGATTTGAGTAAATCTGAATTCTCAATTTCTAATATTTGCAATCGGCTACCATTCTTCTCATGGAGTTCAATTCGAAGTACTTTATCATCTGCAATCGTAAATTGATCCAAAACAAAAACATTTCTTGAGACTGTTTTTCCTAACACCTCATCTATGGATTTATAAACTCTTATTGGGTGTTTTATTACTTCTTGTACGACAGTGCGCTTTGCTTTCTTTTTATCTACTACTTTAAAATTAATAAAATCAATAGGAAAAGAAACGAAGCTTGAATTCTTAATTTGTGTGTGAAAATAATATTTGTCACCATTAATATAAATGCCTTTCAATAGAAATTCTATTCCAAATTTTCTTGCACCAATCTGCTTTATAAAATGTTTGTCTTTATAGTAGATCTCCCCCATTATTTCGTCAACCTGGTAGGGAGAACTTTTCCCTAGCTCTTCAAAAAGAACTTGATTTGAATAGTATTTCCAATCGTTTTTCTTGTTTTTTGACAAACTATAATTGGTAACTATCGGACAAGAATTGTAGAAGACATTAAAGCTATAGAAGGTGCCATCTTCGGTAATTACTGAAAAATTGGTTTCATCTTCAAAATCTCTAGTGGATGCTTTAACTCGTAAAACATTACCAGCATCATCAGCTTTACTCGCAACCAAGTTGTTGCTACCTAAATCGACATATCGAATAACAGAAGGGAACAGTAGATGACAAGTTTTATCGAATGTCACTTCTATAGTGTAGGGTTCTATTATACTTAAATTTTTCTTTTCGCTCGTGCACAAGGCCCCTTGTGCATGCGTAATTGATGTGAATCCTAACATTAGAATTACTATTTTTAAAATATTTTTTACAGCTGTTTTCATTTTTATACAATTTATTTTTTGAACAATTATTTTTTTGATACTAGAAGCACTTGCAGTCCTGCTTTTATGGTAACTTTTGGAGTCTTGATTTTTTTCGAAAAATAATTTGAAACTCCTTGGACTAAACCTCGGCTTAAATCACCCGCAATCTGTTGTCCAGCTGAAGTTGATAGCATGATACTACTGCCAGAAGTCTGCCCCATATTTGCTGCCATATCGGTCATAGCAGTACGTTCTGGAGAATAAGGCACTGTTAATCCCTGTTGTCCGTCCAAACCATAAACAGTCAATTCTATGGGCAAAATATTTTCCTCAAATGCAATAGAGGTAATTTTCAACTGCAATCTACCTTGCTGAAACCTGGAATTTGCCGTTACTACAGTTCCGCCTGGGATAATCTTACCCTGTATCCTAGAGGACTCCAACAATCGTAAGCTAACACTGCTTTCCTCGGTTACAACTTGTGTTTCCTGAATAACAGCACGAATACTATTCTTTGCTAGTTGTTGATTATTGCTAATGAAATTAGTACCAATCAGCGGTAAAAAGGGATCTACTACAATCTCTTGCTGCAAGGTCGAAACAACATTGTGCCTTTCTGCAATTATGGATACAAAGGCTTCCTTAGATGGTGAAGAGCTGGCAATAGTTTTGTTTTCTGTAGCAGTCGAATTGGTCGGCAAGTATTTAGCAGCCATCTGATATGATTTTTCCATCAACTCCAACTGATTGTCAACAATATTGGTCGGTGTTTCTTCCTTTCTTGCTAATTCTTTTTTCACCTCATCTAATTGTTTGCGTAATTCCTGCGTTTCAGAATTATCCTTATTATAAAAGTTGCCTAATGTATTTTGTGCATTGCGATAACTATTCAACGATGCATTATTAGCAACTTCATCTTGCTTTTCAGGTACATCCTGCAAAGATCCTTCTGTACTACCTTCATTCCAGTAATCCGATAGCGATGTGAGCGCATTTTGTTTCTCTTGATTTTTATGATCTAATATTTCCTGTTCATAGGCTTTTTGCTTATCCGTTTCTAAACCGATAGTTGTAGCTTGAGGAACAGAATCATTTAACCCTAGAATCTGAATATTTTTCAGATTTTCTGACGGTTTAAAGATCAAATACATACAGCCAAAAAACACTATTCCCATCAATCCAAATATGATTGGTTTTTTAAATTTATCGGCTATATTTTGTGTATTGTCCTGCAGTACATCAGTGGATTCTTTCGAATTCACTTCCGTTACTCGAACCACTTTTTCTTTGTTTTCTTTATCTTTCATATATCTTATTTTTAATGATTGTTACTATTGTGTCCTGCAAAGTTGCCGGACTTACCAATATCTTATTTATCGATATCAAACCATACTTTGAAAATTACTCCTACAGAAATCAGCAGATACGCTGTAAAGAAGTAAAGTGTGTATTGATGCTGTTTCCTAACGGTTAATGCAAGCCATTTTTCCTCTTGTTTATCAAACCATTTCTTAATCTTAAATTGCAACTTTTCCATAACTTAAATTATTATTTGTTATCACATCCTAAACCCTCTTTTACGGGAAGAAAGCTGCTGTTTGGGATCTTCGGTCACTTGGGATATCGCCTCTTTTACTTTCGGAATAGTTGCTATTGAAAGGTTTGTTAGTTGTGATTTCTTCAATAGTTGTCCGTAACGATCTGTTCTTGAGATATCCATTTTTTGTACATCAAAAGTTCCGTTTTCATGTTTTATGTACAGATTACATTTAACCCTCGGTTTATCATCTCCATTCCATTGGAGGTAGGTCGATAATAAAATGGAGGGGTTCTTATTCGGTATACCTTTGTCGTTTTGATAGGCTTTCAAATATTCGCTTATGCTTTCTATTAATTTGCCTGAATAAGCTGCTTCTGTTTGGAAGTAACCGTCGTAACCTTTATCCTTTAGTTTTTTAGCGAATGTTTCTAAATCATATAACTGATTCATAATTTTGCTTTTAACGTTCAATAATTTCCAAATCCTTATTTTCCAATACCGTAAACTTCTCGATGTTAAACCCTTGCGGATTGTTATCGGAACGAACAGAATTCACAAGGAAACAAGAAGTAACAAGATTTCTTTTTGTTACATTACTTGACCGAATGATGAACTGTTTTGAATACGTTTTAACAGCATAAGGATAGGTTTCGAAATCACATACCACACTATCAACTTCAAGTCGTTGTTGCACATTACCAGAAATGATCCTGTTGTAATATCCTTTTTCTGCTAAGTCTTTGTAATAATCAAAAGCACTTTTATCTGCTAGATTAAATGCTCTTTTCATATTATTCTCAATCGCATTTTTGTCTGGTGCTAGAGTAAAGAAAAGCTCGTGAAATCGTCGTACATGCTCTCGCGCTTCTACAGGTCTATTGATAGAAGCATCTTGAGCAAGAGCCAACATTAGCGATTTTCCATTGTCTAACACATACACTTTCTGACGTTGCAATTCAGCGAATCTGTACGACTCCCAAACAGCATAACCTGATATACTAATACACAACACTGCAAAAACGAGTGCATAAAGTCTAATTTGTCTGAAACTATTTTCGATGTTTCTTAAAGTTTTAAATTCCATTTTACTTTAATTTTAAATTGTTATTTCATTAATCTACCCCCAATATTTCCAGCAACAGAACCTGTACCAGCTCCTACGATATTTCCAGTTTTTGTGGTCGTTTGATTTATATTTCGAACAAAATTCCCTGCACCACCAGCCTGAATAATCCATCCAGTTACTGTAGGAATAGTAAAATAGCCTATGATACCAATAATCATAAAGATGATGTAGACAGTATTAGAAGAATCAGGTATGAAATTGGGATCAGCTAAGCTGTCAATATCCTTTTGGAGTATGAGTGATTGGATCTTGGACAACATCGCACTAAACAGATCAGAAACTGGCAACCACAGGTACACACTAATGTATCGAGTAAACCACTGAATCAAGGTAGACTGAAACCCATCCCAAACTGAAATGGCAAATGCGATGGGACCTAGTATAGAGAGCACTATTAAAAAGAATGTTCGGATCGTGTCTATAACTAGTGCAGCCGCTTGAAAAAGAACTTCTATAAATTCACGAAATCCATCTCGAACCATTTTCTTTAAACTGTAGATCTGTTTTTCCGCATACATGCTTGACATGGTTACCAAGTCAGATGGTGTCCATCCGAGTTCATCTAGTTTTTTATCAAATTCTTCATCCGAAGCTAAATAGGCTGTTTCTGGATTTCGAAGCATAGCCTCTCTCTCCAGTAGGTCTTTTTGCTGTTGCAACGCATTCAAATCTAAAACTTGGTTCTCTAGTATGCTATGTGTTCCTTGGACTACTGGACTCAGAACTCCATTAAGCGTACCTAAAACAATGGTTGGGAAAAATGTAATGCACATCCCTATAGCAAATGGTCTCAGTAAAGGAAAGACGTCTATCGGTTCGGCACTACTCAATGCTTGCCACACTTTTAATGCTACATAAAACAAAGCCCCCAATCCAGCCAAACCTTTAGCAACTGCTGCCATATCTGCTGATAACGGTATCATTTCGTCATACAACGAACGTAATACTTCATGAAGATTACTATATTCCATGATTACCAATATTTCTGATTAGCCGTTCCGTATAAGTCTAAGACTCTTTGACTGTTATTGGCTTTCTTGGCTCGCAGGTAACTGACCGAAATGTTTTTATTGGTGAAGTAGCGAACCAAATTATGGTACTCTTTTACTTTTACATACACTTGGTCTATAATGTCCAAACGCTCTTTATCATTGAGCGACAAACTAGAGGAATTTACTATTTGCTTTAACTCTTTCAACAATTCTGTACTTTCATTAAGTAAGATCGAATACCCATTCGCAATTGCTGTTAGTTCTTGTTCATTGAAATTTGGATCATTTAGCATTTTACCAAAATTGTTTACATACATCTCAGAAACATCACCAACTAGCAACACAGTCTGCTGTACTTTTCGAGCATCTTTTACCAGATTGTTGACCGCCTTCAGTTTATCATAATATTCCTTTCCTTGATTATACACTTTTTGCACTTCTTTAAAGTTGTTAATCATATTGGTCGCTGTAGTCGAAGTTTGTATAATCTGTCTCGCTGAGTTGACTATTCCTTGCGCTAAATTGGTAGGATCTGTTACCACCCATTGTGCTTTAACACTCGGCATGACAGTAACAAATAGTACCATACATACCATGATTTTTAAATTTTTCATTTTTATTCGTTTTTAAAATTTTACTAATTGTTTTCTTTTTCTCTTTTCTCAAGAGCTAACCTTTTGATGGCTTGCTCTACATTTCCATCCAGTTGACTGGCCAATTGCATCACTTCCAACTTTTCCGTCTCTTCAGTGGTATAGGCTAAATATTCTTCGAAACTAACTTCTGTGGCATATACTGCAGAATGCGTTCCCCCTAGCCCAATCCATACTTCTTTATAAAGTCGTTTTGGATCATTGTTCATATTGATCGAAAGTACCTGCGCTTTCTCTTTCTCGGTTAGACCAAGCATTGCCTGGATATCATCAAATTTGTTCATGTATTTCCGTTGGTCAAGGAGTATTTTACAATCTGAATTATTGATGATACTTTCTTTTACAATAGGTGATTGAATAATATCATCGACTTCTTGGGTTACGACAATCGCTTCTCCAAAAAACTTCCGTACCGTTTTAAACAGGTATTTGATGTATTCCGCCATTCCTTCTTTGGCGATCGCTTTCCAAGCTTCTTCAATCAGGATTAGCTTTCGTATTCCCTTCAATCGACGCATCTTATTAATAAAAACCTCCATAATAATGATCGTCACAATTGGAAAAAGGATTTTATGATCCTTGATTGCATCAATTTCGAAAACAATAAATCGCTTGGAGAGTAAGTCGAGTTGCTTATCAGAATTCAGCAGGTAATCATATTCTCCACCTTTGTAATAGGGTTCTAATACATTGAGAAAGTTGTCAATATCAAAGTCTTTTTCTCGTACCTTTTTATCTCCCAATAGCTTTCTATATTCTCCTTGCACAAATTCATAAAATCCGTTGAAAGACGGAAAATCGTCAGTCTGTTTGATACGTTCAATATAACCGCTCACGGCATTTGAAAGTGCCACTTCTTCGGACCGTGTTGGTGGTTCATCATCCCTTTTCCATAAGGTTAATATCAATGTTTTGACGCTTTCTCTTTTCTCAATATCGAATACGCCGTCATCGGTGTAAAAAGGATTAAAGGCAATAGGATTGTCTTCGGTGTAGGTGAAATAAACGCCATCTTCCCCTTTAGTTTTTCCTTTGATGAGTTCGCACAAACCTTGATAGGAATTACCCGTGTCGACTAACAAAACATGCGCGCCTTGTTCATAATATTGTCTGACCATGTGATTGGTAAAAAATGACTTTCCAGAACCGGAAGGACCAAGAATAAACTTATTCCTATTGGTGATAATACCCCGTTTCATAGGCAGATCAGAGATATCCAAATGGATGGGTTTTCCTGTAAGTCGGTCAGCCATTTTAATTCCGAAAGGAGAGGGTGAACTTTTATAGTTCGTTTCCTCCGTAAAAAAACACAGCGCAGGTTCAATGAAAGTGTAAAAACTTTCTTCACTTGGAAAATCTCCTGCATTGCCTGGCATTCCTGCCCAATAAAGCGTAGCAACATCGGTAGTATTGTGCCTTGGTTTGCATTCCATGAGTGCCAAAGCACTACCTGTGTCGTTTTTTAATTGTTTTAGTTCTGCTGGATTATCCGACCACGCAATTACATTAAAATGCGCTCGAATAGAAGCATGACCGAAAGAATGCGCCTCATTCAAATAGCGTTCGATCCATTCCTTATTTATTTGATTGGCTCTGCTATAGCGTGCCAACGAATGCATGTTTCGTGCGGACTTCTCAAACTTACGCAGGTTATCTTCACTGTTATCCAAAAAAAGATACTGGTTGTAAATGTGATTGCAAGACAACAATAATCCAACTGGTGAAGCAAAAGACAACAAACAATCACTCCTATCGGTGGACAGCTTTTCGTATCGAGTTTCTGCCGACACCGAACTAGGTAAATCATCGGTATCGGACAACGTATGCAAGCACAATCTTTTGTTTCCAATACGAACTTCTTCTGCTCCCAAAGCAATATCCTGCAGTGGTGTCCCCTCCTCTCTTGAAAGGCTTAGGTATTGTTCCAGTAATCCTTGTTTGTCATTTGTTCCAATGATGTCTTCCTCACTCAATCGTTCCAATTTTATAAAACCCGAATCATTGACGATACGCTCAAATTGCGCCACCGATTCCATAAAACGAGAAATAATTTCTTTATCTCTTATTTCTTTTGGAATAAGTACCCCTTTGCAAAGCGAAGAGAAATTACTCTGCATTCGCATGCGTTCTTTGGTCGTTTTTGTTAAGAACATATAACAATAGTGATTGAGAAACGGACGCTCATTAAAATGTTGCTGGTAGGATTTTGCCAAAAAACTCAAATCTTCTTTCGCAATGTCAGGAGCATAATTTTCCTTGATGTACCAATCCTGTTTGTGTACCACCGTATAATCAGGCAAGGTTTTTATTGCCTTGTGCCAAGCGGAATGAATGGCTTCATATTCCGCAGAAGCTACTGTGAAAAGTTCTGGTAGCTGTACTCGAAAACAAGCGGTAATATCTGCATCCTTGGAGATAATACAATTGTTTTCTACTGCCAACAAGGGAAACTTAGATTCCAGTGTAGTTGCTTTTGACTTATTTCTCATAGCTGGTACAATTTGGAGTTGAACTTGAAATAACGATACACAGGTTTGCGACAGATAATATATCGTGGATGTCGTTTATTGGCTCCTACTTTCATCAAACCATGTTCACCATACTTTTTGTTTAGTGAAAAAGTTTGCCACACCAACAGCGATCCCCCACCGATTCCGATAAACAAACACAGATAAGAATTGACTCCTGTCATGTACAAGATCATTATCAGGATAAGCATCCCGAGCAGTCCACCTGCGAATAGGAACAAGTACTGTGCTTTCAGTCCTTTGAATTCTACCGTTCTTCCAATGCCTTTATTAATATTATAGGTATTCATACCGCAAATACTAAAGGAAGAATGAACGTAGAACAGTTGCTGCTACAATCAAAAAGATGCAAGCTCCAAACCAACTCGCTGCCGTCTTGCTAGTATCAGGATCACCGCTACTAAACTTGTTATATACCTTAACTCCTCCAATGAGCCCCACTACTGCGCCAATAGCATAAATGAGTTTTGTAGCAGGATCAAAATACGAGGTTACCATTTGTGTAGCCTCCGTGATTCCGGCTGTTCCGTTTCCTTGTGCAAATGCTCCAAATGCTGATAGCATAGTCAACGCTAGCAGCATTACTTTTTTTCTTTGATTTCCCATGATTTGAATAATTTATCATTTTGTATTCCTACACTTTGCAGGATTTATGGACAAATATCATTTGGAAACCAGTGCTGTTTAATATGTTGGCGTTAAGTGGAGTTGTTTGGCAGAAGAGGACTTGACAACTTAGTTTGCGAAAGTAAAAATCACTAAATTTGAGTAATGAATACTAATATATTGCAAATCGCGATATGCAATACAGCTCGAGGAAAAACTACTAATTAGAAAAGAATGTTTTCAAATATTGATGGAGAAAGTAGAAAGAATCGTAAAGTAAAAACAAAAAGCTTTCATTAAGAACTTATTAGCCTTTAATATTAAAAGAAACCATTATATAAAAGAGAGAAATTATAAAATCATGGCTTCATAAAAAGTAGGAAAAGAAAAGTTATATTATTAGAAGCTTTAACAGTAAAATAATAGAGTCAAGTAACATGTATTAAAATCAAATTATAAAAAATAAATTTCACACTATAGGCTAAAAACTTAAATTAGGATTCAGACCTGTGATTTATAATTAAAAAAAAAACAGACTGATTTACAGCCTGTTTCCAATAAAAATGAGAAATTAATTTTTCTTCTGCCACCATTTTGAAAAAGATTTTTTCTTTTTCTTTTTGGGTTTTTCATGACCATCTTTAATCTCTTCGTCAGTCCATTTTCTGGCGAAAATAATTTCACTATTTCTAATCCAATAGTGTGATCTACAATCAAAATTCCAATTACCGATGGAAGGAGATAAACTAATAGTCGCGCCATCAAACGTCATTTTCCAATCGATTGGCGAAAATGGTGTAACAACTTCATTGTTACAACCACACACACATTTATGTATGGCCGTACAATAAGTAACTGAAATATATAATATTCCATCTTCCAATTGTTCTGGGATAAACTCTACAAACTTATGCTGTAACTTCATCACTTGTCAATTGATTTACATTAATAGAGTATGTACTATGATGCTCTTCCCTCAAATCTTGATAGAAACCACACATTTTTTTCCATTTAATGACTGCTAAAACAGCATTTAAACAATTTAACTCCGCAATTTGAATATTAGTGTTATAATCGTTATTACCTACTTCAACAAAAGGTATTCTATCAACTAAGTGATTATTTTTTTTATCCGTTCCTGTTGTTACTCTAACTGTACCGATAAGAGTATCATCGACCGCATTTACACCTAGTCCAACATCAATAAATGGAATATTGCTTTTTAACAAAAATTGAATAATCAACTTTCTGGAAACATCATTATCAATACATATAAACACAAAAGACATTGTTAGTAATTCTTTCATATTCTCGTTTGAAACATAGCTATGATGAGCAGTAATTTTTTTGTGGATTTTAGAATACAGACTATCGTAATAATCAACCTTTGATGGTACAATATCTAAATCTTCCTTTCCAGCAGCTCCAGGAGAACGAAATGCATTATGTTGTGAAAACACATCACCATCATAAAGATGAATTTCACTCACTGGTGTTTTTGAAAGTAAATCAAGAATATAAGCACCTGTACCCCCTAATCCAATAATTCCGATTTTTTGCCCTTTAACCTTTTCATTAATAAGGTTAATTTTTGCTCTACCAGAATTAGTATCAATATATTGAAAAACATCAGTTTCAATAAAATTTTCTCGAATCCTAAATGTCTTTTCTGTAGTCAAAGGATCAATACTTTTAGCAGGTGAACTAATTATCTTGCAATAAGTAGATACTTTTTCATAATAATCACTATAACCACTCTGTGGTTTGTTAGAAAAAGAAAAATTAATTAAAATGCCATTACCAAGGTTTTGCTGGTTGGAATGTTGAATAGCAGTAATAATACTACCATCGGTATTACAAGGATATTCACCTTTAAAATTAATAACATGCGTACTTGGCTTAATAGTCCTTTGACTATTAGCCAATGACAATTCACTAACCAAAATACCATGTTTAACTTCTCTGAGATGAGTTACATAAGGTATATGGTGGATAAGTAAATATCCACCTTTAACCTCTAGTTCATAACCTTCATCTTGTAACCTTTTAAGGTCGGGACTATGACTTATTAGTTGCTGTAACATTGAAAACCATTTTATTAGTTACTAAAACTTTATCTCCTTTAACCATGCTACCTTCAGAATTTTGATGAGGACCTTTAGCATAAGTTACGGTATAAACTGTATTCGGATTATCTTGATAATTTACAAATGCCAATTCAACAACCTGCTTAAAAATTATAGTTTTTTCGCACCACTGTTTTTCTCTACCATTTACAATGATAATAAATTCACTAACTTCTCTTTTAGAATAGAATTTTTCCTTTCCAGGTCTAGCCAAATCAACAATTTCATTGCCCTCAATTAAATCATCTTCCCATGGCTGTTTATTATTCAAAAAGATTTGGTAATCATCTGGAATATTTCCTTGCCTTCTAATTTGAGAACCTTTAATATACTGCTTATCAGTCTCAAATTTTTCCTCATTAATAGAATACTTTAATTTCTGTTTGACATAAAATTGCTCAATTCCATTTCTTGCTAAGTCAACGACTTCATCGTTTAAAATAGCGTCATCTTTCCATGGTTCAATTATATCCAAGAATAATTCACAATCAAGAGGTAAACCTCTCAACTCTTTTAATTGTTTGCCAGTAATGTACTGTTCGAACCAATTAAACTCTTTGCCTTCAATAATCAATATTAAAGAAGGTCTTCCTTTTTGGTCATCATGACCGCCTAAATGTGCATTCATACTTCGTGTTTTTTTTAAATTATTAACACTCCTACTCCTTAAAAAACTCACGGAGACATAAGTTTCAAGCGGTTTTTGTTGTTAAAAATTTGTTTTTATCCAAAAACATATTAGTTTTACACAACAAAATAGAGGGATACTGAGGTGATAAGCCTAAGTATTTTGAAAGTCGTCGAAAAACTTGTTCCCTATAACCCAATCCGTACCGCCAAGTTCGATTGGGTTTTTTTTATTTATCAGCTTACATTTTTAGTTGTTATTGTTTAATCGTACTTCAACTTCTTGTCTTATTTTCACATTGCTATGAATGAAACTAAAACTATCGAGTAGTTGAGTAACCTCGTTATATATATTTCCTTTTTTCTTAGTATCCCTAATGGTTATTACACAGCAAAATTCCTGACTAGGTGTGTAATTTTGTATTTCAGCTTTTGCTTCAGTATAATGCCTAAACAGTCCTTCTAGCTTAAGGTACCAATTTTTAGGTCCTTTTAAAAACTTCTCTTTATTAGTTGGTGTAAATTCATCAAAATTCACACTCCATTTTTTTACTGGTTGATACTTATTCCCATAAGAAATCAACATTCGTTCAGAAGAAAATTTATCATCGGTTTTTTTTGTTTCTTTTTTGGAATATAAATTAGTTGCTAATAAATTTTGTCTTCCATCAGCCCCTATCGGGTTCTTTATTGTCTTTTGAGTAATATCTCGCTGCTTTTTAAAATCATAACTTCCGAACATAACATCAATGTTTGATTGACAATATTCAGCTCCTTGTGACACTTCTAAAATAGGCGCAGAAACCATTGTAACTGTAATTTCTCCGTAATAATAGCCATCATTATCAATCATACTTTTAGGAAAAGGAAAATCTAAAATATCTATAAAACTTCCTTTTTCTAATGTATCTTGGAGAATAAGAGTAATTTCATTAGGTTCGTTAAATAATATTTCGTCAATATTTGTTGGCAATCCAAAACCTACATGCTTTAACTTCTCAGAAAGATCCGTTTTTATTTCTTCAGGATATTTAGCAGAGTGAATGATAAGTGCTTTCAACAAAGTAGGATTAAAAACTTCATTAAGCTTAAAGTTCAATCCTGCCGCAATAGCTGTAACTCTAGGTGTAGAAAAACTAGTTCCTACATTTTTTGCCACTTTACCATTTACAGAAAATGATTTTATTGGATTGGTAACCAATCTGTTTCTTTCATCTAAACCTGCATCCCCTCCAAAATGTGTTAAATCTGGTTTAATAACACTTGAAGGTCCAGGTCCTTTTCTTGAAAACGAAGAAGGATTATTTTTTAACGAATCTTCTGCTAAATTTTGACTGTGAGTAATAGAACCAATAACAAGTCCTCTTATTGTATCTGCCGATTTTGTAATTCTTGATTTTGGAGCTCTATGTTTAAAATTTTCACAATTGCCAGCTGATTTACATATTAGAACATCATTGTGATCTTGAATTTCATCTAAAGCTTTAGCAAAATCAGAAAACTCAAATAAATCTGCTTCATATGTAGTTCCAAGTGAAAGATTCCAAATCTTTATATGACTAAATCTACTAATTGAATCTCTAATGTTTTCAATCAATTCTTCTTCATAAATAGGTTGCTTATGTTTATCAGCAATGACAATAGCTTCAAATATTTTACACCCCTCTAATCCTGTATATCGCTCACCTTGAAGTTCATCACCATATAATAATACTCCAGCTACGAATGTCCCATGGCTTTTATTAGTAACTTCTTCTGTGAAATAGGTACTATTTTCACTCACTAACCAAGGAGACAAATGAGGTATATTTGAAATACCAGAATCTAGTATTCCAACAATAGGATATTCTTTACCTTCCACAGGTAGTTTAACATCAACAATATCTTCATCTGTTAATTCATCAAAAGTAATATCATAACTTGGCATTTCAGTGATTAACTGTATTCCGTCAAAATCCTCTAATTGAGACAAGCCGTCTTCAGTAATACCTGTTATACTATATATATTTAAATCCGCAGAATATACAGTTGTTTTAAAATTAATATTTTTGACTTTACAAAATGCTTCAAAATTTTTAATCAAAATACTATTCAACTCATTATCTCCATAGTTAAATAATTTCACTTTGATTTTATTTTCAAAATTAATATCAGGTTCTATAATTGGTGAAAAAACTTCAATATTTTCAATAGAGTCAATCCCTAATATGAGTGAATCACTAAGGAAATTATTATCCACTTTTGCTAAATTGGAAATCATTTTTTTTAAATCATCACTATTATCTATTTTTACCAATAACTCACTCTCTTGATTAAAACCTATAATGTTTAATTTTTTTTCTACATTAAATAAGTTAGCTATATCCATACGAAAACTTTTAGCTAAAGCTTTTTCATTTACCTTAAGTTTTACTACTGTAGGAATATAATTATTTAGTTTAACCTTTTTTTCAAACAAATAATTTACCTCTACTAAAACCTGTCTAAAATATATTGATTTTCCATAAACATTCTCTTCATTAACCCATTTAGGCATTTTTCCTCCTCCAGCTCCTTCAGTTCCGGATTCATCTTTTTGTCTTTTTTGAAAGAACTTTATCGGTAAGTTTTTGTTAGTTGCCATAGCTTAAGATTGTTTATTTAAATAATTTCTAACCTGTCTCAATGAAACGTTCATTTTATCAGCAATGGCTGTTTGAGATATACCGTTATCATTCAAAAATTCAATCATTTTATCAAATGACACTACACCATGATTATTAAACTCAAAAATTTCAAATAACAACTCATCATAAGTCAATATTCCATTTCCATGAATAACCGCCTGAGTTTTGGCGTTGTTAATTATAGTTTTTATATCAGAAGGAGATTTACCTTCAAACAATTTAACAAGTTTTTCATATTTCTTCTTATCATCTATAAAATCATTCTTAAAACTATCTGTGAATTTATTTATTAAATTCAAAACTTCATTTTCTTTAGGCATACCAATTTCAATAACATGATTAAACCTTCTCCAAATAGCCTTATCTAATAATTCTGGATGATTAGTAGCCGCAATTAAAATATTATTCTTGGAAAAAATATCTATATTCTGTAGAAGACTATTAATCACTCTTTTAAGCTCTCCTAATTCATGTTGATCATCACGAGCTTTTGCTATAGCATCAAATTCATCTAAAAATAAAATACAAGGTTTATCATTGGCAAAATCAAATATTTTCCTGATGTTCTTTCCAGTATTTCCTAAAAGCGAAGAAACAATCGCGTCAAATCTAGCTATAACCAGAGGTAAACCCGTTTGTTCTGAAATATATCTAGCAACAGTAGTTTTACCGCATCCTGGATTACCATATAATAAAAGCGTATTTGAAGTATCAATACCAAAACCAATTAGTTTATTTTGATGCTTTACTGCTTTTATAAAATCATGAATTTTATTTTGTAAAAAAGGTTCTAAAACAATGTTTAATTCCTCCTTTGAAGGCAATTCAACATCAACAATACTCATTCTACTATCATTATCAACTGGAGCAGTTAATAACATATCCATCGTTACAGCATTAGCAGGTTCTTTCTTTTCAATTAATTTTAAAATCATTTTTGACAACTTATCCTCACCATCTTTATTCATTTTATCAGCTAATAATTTTGCATAACTGTAGACCTTACTTGAATCTTTAGCAAGACCACCCTCTATAATTCTCAATATTTCTGTATACATAATTTTAAGATTTGTTTTCGTTACAAAACTACAGAAATAAAACACATAAAAAAAACAAAAACGTAATTTTATTTCCATTAAACGTAATTTTTAATATAAAAAACGTAATTATACAATCGCTTATCGACAAATTAAAAACATAGAACTTAAACTAAATTAGTAACATAGAGCACTTTATGTTTCCAGTCAGCCTCCTTTGCCAACGCTCCTAAAAAATTACTGTCATGGTTATTGATGCAATAACTCTTATACTCCGCAACTCTTATCAATAATTTCCTAACCAAAGCTTCTTTACATAATATGTAATTATATTGTATAAATAATCACGGGTAATCAAGCGGTCTCTCTTCCGTCGTTCCCTTTGTTCCGTTCAGCTGTTCCAGTGGGGCTAGATTATTATGTGGAATTACTTATTTCAATTTAACTATTGACAATTCTGAGCTTGTCGAAGGCTCTCCGTTCCACAGACACGGCGTAGTCACAATAAAACAGCAGCTTGAAAACAGCAGCTGTTATATTGCACTGCTTGTTCCTCATCTTCACACCGTCTCTTCCTGCGTTCGGTCGGGCTTATGCATCCACAATACCACTTAATTCCGTTTCGCTTTCAAAATATTTTGTTTTAACATTACGAAACAAACGATCGAGCTAGCTTAATTATGTCGTGCCATAACCCAATTAACGGAAGAACTCGAATTAAAACATTTGAAAAAAGGAGAAAAATGATAGCAAAAATTGGGCACAAAACTGAGAAACGAACACAGAGTTCCTGTAGAATGGTCTCCTTATAGGACTTCGGTACAAAATTATCTGATAGAATTTCTTTGTCGGGAACTTATATGAACGTTGGAGATACGGAGAAAAAAATTTGGACTTGTTTTCCATTACGAACCCATAGGCGTTGTGATAACCCTATCTTCTCCATCGCTAATAAAATAGCTTATGGAGAACAAATGGTAAAAGCGGCCAAAAATTCTACGGAAACCTTTATTGGAAAGTCAACTTGGTTTAATGTAAACTCAGACACGGTTAAACTTATTAATAAACACGTAGTAAGAGAGAAAATCACATTTTTACATCAAAAGATTAAGGAATTGAGAAATATTTGATACCAAGCAGAAATATACATCATCTCACCATTTAAATCAGTCGCTTCCTCTTGTGAAGAAGAATTTAGAAATGACAAAAAAATATTGTGTGGAACTATAAACAAATTTCAAGGAAAAGAGGCTGAAATTGTATTTTTAGTATTGGGGAGTGACCCCAAATCAACAGGGGCAAGAAATTGGGCTTCACAAAAGCCAAATATGCTTAATGTTGCACTTACTAGAACTAAAAAAAAGATTTATATAATCGGAAATAAAAAACTTTGGGGCTCTTGCACTTATTACAATGCAATGGTTAAGATGTTGGAATAGTAACCGTTAAAAGGCTATTTCTTTGCACATTATTTTACACAAACGCCCCAATATCAAAATCTTCCAAATCATTTTTTTGCAAAGAAGAAGAACCAGAATCCGTCTCTGAAGAAAGTGTACCGTCTAGCAGCTTGGCTATTTTTAGAGAGGCATCTTCGATAGAATTTTCCAATAGGTCGAATAATTCGGTTCCTTGTATTTTCTGAAGTAGGACTGTTGCTGTTTCCTTTTGAGAGGGTCTCATTTTCTCTTTTTTTAACAACTTTTTTACAGTGCTTAATTCTTCAAAGGTAACCCCTTGGGCAAAACCATTTTCGCCATCGGATATTCCATAACTATTCCATTCTTCTTCTTCCTCGTTCTCAAAATCAGGTATATTCCCAAAAACTTCATCCAGCTCTTCTGTTAGTATTTGTAATTCGACTTTTTCTTCGTCGATTTCAATGTCAAAATTACCATTAGTTTGTTCCTCTTTTTGCTCCTGACTTTCATTGTCATTTTTTGGCACAGCAAGGCTTCTTTGAGGCTTGGGTTGCCCCATAATATCAGGTAGCTTTGGTTCATTTTTATCCTGTATTGGCTTTTGCTCCTGATATTTTTTAATAACAATTTTATCTTGTAACAGCAGTACTATTATGATAAGCAAGCAAATTACGATTACTGTTTCCATAACTTTTTTATAAAATGGGTTTGTATTTATCGTTAAAACTCTTCGTAATCTGCTCACCAAATTCCTGAAAATGGTAATCTAGCATATTATCCAAATAAGCATAAATAGTGATCTTGTCTTCGCCTATGACCTGAACAATTCGGGAAAGCTTTTCGTGGAAATCGGGTCTGATATAGACCGTTTTTCCGTCCCGTGCATTGGTGTCAATTCTTTTGAAAAAAATACTTTCGTAATCCCCTTCGCTCGCCCGTTTCCCCTTACTCTTTTCCTTAATCGTACTTTTCTCTTTGGGAGGTTCTTTATAATTCTCGTATTCCCTTTCTTTTTCTATCGGAACTTGTAAACCTTCTTTTTTTATACCATCCACCATCAAGTTCATCATCAACTCTTCGTTAATTTCGGGAGCGTTTTTTTTCTTGTTTTCTTTCTCCATAATTCTATAATTGAATGATTTTCAAAAATTCGTTTATAAATTGATCTAATTGGCAGGCTTTCATCAAACGTTCATCGGGTGGCATTACGGTTGAGCGAAATACAGTTTTGCTATGTTCTTCACTTTCTTTGCGAAAGCGAGTGCTGTTCTTAATTTGGCTTTGCATTAAACTTAATCCCAATTGCTCGATTAGTTGGTTATAAGCTTTGTACAAAGGCGTACTTTCTCTACCGTCCACCTGATTCCAAAACAGATTAATAGTTTCTATAGAAGTTGCTCCTTTTTTCATAATTACATCTTGCAATAGCTGCGTAAAAATTAGGGTGCTTTCCATAACCAAACGATCAGCCGTAATTGGCGTAAAAATGTGGTGCATTCCTGCCAAAGCTTTCAGAATACCGGGAGTATTCACCGTACCAGGGAGATCAAAAAATAGAACATCAATTGGTGTATCAGAAGTATTTAAAAATTCCTGAGCAGCATCCAATACGCTTTCCGCTTTGTGTTGTAGAATGGGATAGGCTTTTTTGTTGATGGTGGTAAATTGTTTGTAGGCTAGTTTTTTCAAATGCTCATTTTCCATAACCATAGCCAGATCACGAGATTTCATTTTAATCAAACTATGTTGTGGAAAATCGGCATCAAAGACGGCTACATTGAAACCTAATCGATAATGCATTGTACTTGCAACTAATGTTGTAAACGTACTTTTTCCGACACCTCCTTTTTGAGAAGAAAAAGCGATAAATTTTGTGTTGTGATTTGCATTCATAATTCCATTTTTTTTAATTATTTATATCGGTATTTACTTGTATTTGTACTTCTTTAATTAGATACCTACAGCAATATGTCTGTACCGATTTGTCTATGATTTTATGTAGTTAGGTAAGCTGTTAACAACATATCTGCAAATTGCGTTATGTATGTATATCTGTAGGTAATTCCATAAATATTTATCTACAGGAGTGCTTAGAAACACAATTACATTTCTACTTAATCATATAACTATCTAGTTCAATCTATCTCTATTTATAACTGTATGACTGTACTTTTCTATAGTGATACTTATGTAATTATGTGGTTACGTACATAGCTAACTAGGTATTCCTGTTTGTTTATAAGTACAAAGAAACAGAGCGATATAAGTGCTTCTAACATTGTGGTTGTTCTTGGCTTTTATTGACACGGTTTGGCAATTCCTTATACCATAACCCTAAACCAATCAATGTCTTACTTTGTAAAAAGACAAAACAGATTAAAAAATGAAAAGCATAAATCGAATTTTAAACAAGAACTGGAACGGCCTTAAGCCGTTTTTCCCTGCTCTATTAAATCTGTTCCGCCGACAGGCGGACGGATTATCTGTTCACCAGAACAGAGCAAGTTGTGTTTTGAGGCACTCGAAATGAATTCCGTGCCTCAAAACAACTTGCCCTTGCAGGGGCTTAAAAATCCCTCCGAAGTCGGGGTTTTCTAAAAATTAAAATTGGAATGATTATGGAGAATCAAGAGAACAAAAAACAACACAAAGGTGGTAGGAATCCCAAAAAGGATCCTAGCATCCATCGTTATGTTTTTCGTTTAACGGATGAGGAAAATGCTAAATTTCTTTCGCTTTTTGATGCTTCTGGATTAGACAATAAAGCTCGTTTTATTACTTCTGTTTTATTTGAAAAGCAAATAAAAACGGTAAAAGTAGACATGGCAGCAATGGATTATTATATGCGCTTAACCACTTTGTATGGTCAATTTCGTGCGGTTGGTGTCAATTACAATCAAATTGTGAAGATATTATACCGCAATTTCTCTGAAAAGAAAGCATCAGCTTACCTCTTTAAATTGGAAAAACAAACTATAGAATTAGCTCAGTTATGTCGTGATATCGCTCAATTAACAGCAGAATTTGAATTGAAACATTTGAAAAAAGAAGAAAAATGATAGCAAAAATTGGTCGTGGAGCAAATATAATTGGCGCGCTTTCGTATAATCATCTCAAAGTTGACCAAGAAAATGGAGCAATACTAGCGACCCATAGAATAAGAGAAACAGTCAATGGACAGTTTACAATTAACCAATTATACAGTTCATTTGAACCCTATTTAATGGCAAATAGGCGAACAGAAAAACCAGTTTTACATATCTCACTCAATCCAAATCCAAAAGATAGTGTTACTGATGAAGACTTTAAAAAAATCGCGAAAGACTACATGGATCTTATGGGCTATGGAGACCAACCTTATGTAGTATTTAAACATACTGATATTGAACGAACGCACATTCATATCGTTTCGACTTGTGTAGATCGTTACGGTAAAAAGTTATCTGATTCCTATGAAAAATTGCGCTCTATGAATGCTTGTCGCGAACTGGAACAAAAATATCAATTACTTCCTGCTACTGAAAAGAACCATAATTCAAAAGAAGTGATTTTTAAACCCGTTGACTACAAAGAAGCCAATGTAAAAAGTCAAATAGCATCGGTAATTCGGCATTTACCAAAGTATTACCAATATCAAAGTTTAGGGGCTTACAACGCATTACTTTCCCTATTCAATATCACTGCCGAACAAATAACAGGAGAGATTCAAGGTCGGACTAAGCAAGGACTCGTTTATTTTGCATTAGATGAGAATGGAGAAAAAGCAACAAATCCGTTTAAATCCTCTCTCTTTGGAAAACAGGCTGGAATGGAAAATTTAGAAAAGCATTTCGAACAATCGAAAGTAAAAATGAAAATAGAGCCTTCGAAAGATATTTTAAAAAATTCGATTGAAGTTGCCATGAATACCACCATTGGTGAAACCGACTTTAAAAAACAACTAGTCGATCAGGGAGTGAATACAGTTGTTCGAAGAAATGACCAAGGTCGAATATATGGAATAACTTTTATTGACCACGAATCCCGTACTGTTTGGAATGGATCCCAATTGAGTAAAAATTTATCTGCCACCGTTTTTAATGAGTTATGGAAAAAGGATGGAACGCAAAAAGTTCAGAATGATAATAAAATTGATAAAAAAGTCTCATCCCAAAATCAAAAAAATGATTCCAAACCAGAAAATGAAAAACCGCATGCTCTTTTCGATTTCCTTAATGGAAATAATTCAACCTATTCTACTAATGGTTTTGGCCTTGTAGACAGCCTTGGAAGTTACCTTCCAAATGCTCAAGCTGAAGATTATGAAGAGCAAACATTTGCTAATCAAATCAAGAAAAAGGCGAAACGAAACAATCGTCGTGACAGGAAATAGTTTCAGCGAGACAACAAATGCTAATGAACGCCAATGGAGGCCAATTACCTTAGATTCTTTTAGGTTCGATTTACTTTCGCTCGTTACATTTTAAATATTTCTACTATGCAAGGAGAAGACGATTTAAGAGGACTCGCCAAAATAATGGCTTTCATGCGTGCGGTAAGCATCCTATTATTATTGATGCACTTTTACTGGTTTTGCTATAGCTTTTTCTTAGAAAAAGGTTGGACGCTAGAAATCATTAATAAAATACTTGGCAATTTTCAGCGAACGGCAAGTCTGTTTTCTCACACCCTATACACTAAGCTTTTTGCACTAGTGCTGTTAGCTTTAAGCTGTTTGGGAACAAAAGGAGTAAAAAACGAAAAAATTAGTTGGACAAAAATATACATTGCCTTAATTATTGGATTAATACTTTTCTTTCTCAATAATCCATTATTAAAATTGTCAGCCGAGATTGCTACTTCCCTATATATTTTGACCACCTCAGCAGGTTACATTTCATTAATGGTAGCTGGTGTATGGATTAGCCGCCTACTGCGTACCAATCTTATGGATGACGTTTTTAATAATGAGAATGAAAGCTTTATGCAAGAAACCACATTAATGCAAAATGAATATTCTGTTAACTTGCCAACCAAGTTTTATTACAAAGGAAAATGGAATGAAGGATGGATAAACGTTGTAAATCCATTTCGAGCCTCCATTGTTTTGGGAACACCTGGTTCTGGTAAAAGTTATGCCATAATAAACAACTATATTAAGCAGCATATCGAAAAAGGATTTTCCATGTACATCTACGATTTCAAATTCGATGATCTTTCCACTATTGCATACAATCATTTATTAAAGCATAGCGATAAGTATACCGTTAAACCAAAATTCTATATTATCAACTTTGATGACCCTAGCAGAAGCCACCGTTGTAATCCCATCAATCCCGATTTCATGACGGACATCTCAGATGCTTATGAATCGGCTTATACCATTATGTTGAACCTTAACCGCAGTTGGATACAGAAGCAAGGCGATTTCTTTGTGGAATCTCCGATTATATTACTAGCCGCTATAATCTGGTTTCTGAAAATTTATGAAAACGGAAAGTACTGTACTTTTCCGCATGCTATTGAATTACTGAACAAGAAATATGTTGATGTTTTTACCATCCTTACTTCCTACCCTGATCTCGAAAACTATTTATCTCCTTTTATGGATGCTTGGCAAGGTGGTGCTCAGGATCAGTTACAAGGACAAATCGCTTCCGCAAAAATTCCGCTGTCACGAATGATTTCGCCCCAACTCTATTGGGTTATGACTGGTGATGATTTTTCGTTGGACATTAACAATCCAAAAGAGCCTAAAATTCTATGCGTTGGTAATAATCCAGATCGTCAAAATATTTATTCAGCGGCACTGGGTTTGTACAATTCGAGAATTATAAAACTAATCAATAAGAAAGGAAAATTAAAAAGCTCAGTGATCATTGATGAGTTGCCAACCATCTACTTTAGAGGATTAGATAATTTAATAGCTACCGCTAGAAGTAACAAAGTAGCCGTTTGTTTGGGATTTCAAGATTATTCGCAATTGACTCGTGATTATGGCGATAAAGAAAGTAAGGTTATCCAAAATACAGTAGGTAATATATTTAGTGGCCAGGTTGTGGGAGAAACAGCCAAAAGCTTATCAGAACGCTTTGGGAAAGTGTTGCAGAAACGCCAGAGTCTTACTATTAATAGAAACGATAAATCAACTTCGATCTCCACTCAATTAGACAGTTTGATTCCAGCCTCCAAAATATCCACGCTTACCCAAGGGATGTTCGTGGGAGCAGTTTCCGACAACTTTGATGAACGCATCGAACAGAAAATTTTCCATTCGGAAATTGTCGTAGATAATGATAGAGTATCATCCGAAACTAAGGCTTATAAAAAGATACCCGAGATTTTATCATTCACGGACGAAAACGGACAAGACAATATGAAGACCGAAATTGAAGCTAATTACAAACAGATAAAACGAGATATTGTTTTAATTATCGAAAGTGAATTGGATCGTATTAAAAATGATCCTGATTTACAACATTTGGTTCAGGAGGCATGAATTAGTTAAACTACAATTAAAGAAATCATTACACAATGTTTGTTATTATGTACATATTTGTTATTTTTGTTCATATTAATGAACATTTATAGAAATGAGCGCAAAAAAACAAATTGTATTCCCTAAACACCAACTCCTTCTAGAGCAAATGGGTGAGAATATTAAATTAGCTCGAAAAAGAAGAAAACTAACCGCCATTCAAGTATCTGAAAGAGCCGATATTGCTAGAACCACTTTATACCAAATAGAAAAAGGAAATTCTAGTGTGGCAATAGGTGCTTATTTTAATGTTCTAAGAGTACTAGGTTTGCAAGACGATTTTTTAAAAATAGCAGCCGATGACGAACTAGGAAGAAAACTCCAAGACCTTGACCTACTAAAATAATCAAAACATACAATATGGCTCCATCTAAAACCGATATTTACGTTTATGCCCATTGGCAAGAAATGCAGGAACCTAAATTAATAGGTATCTTATCTGCACAACAAGCCAAAGGAAAAAAAGCTTTCAGTTTTGAATACGATAAAAATTGGCTTAAAACAGAACAGAAATTTCTTTTGGATCCAGACATCCAATTATATGGAGGTCCACAATACCCAAACCAAAAAGAAAACTTCGGTATTTTTTTAGACAGCATGCCTGATACATGGGGACGAACTTTAATGAAACGCCGCGAAGCCCAACTGGCTAGAGAAAACAATGAAAAACCAAAAACACTCTATGAGATTGATTTTCTGCTGGGAGTATATGATGAAAGTCGTATGGGAGCGTTACGATTTAAAACTGACCCAACTGGAGATTTCTTAGATAATAGTAAAACCGCTTCTACCCCGCCCTGGTCTTCTATTCGAGAATTGCAAAACGCTGCAGCAAATTTCGAAAATGACAACAACAATGAAGAAGTGAACAAATGGTTATCAGTACTTATGGCACCTGGATCTTCATTAGGTGGTGCAAGACCGAAAGCGAATATTTTAGATAACGACAAAAGTCTTTGGATTGCCAAATTCCCCTCCAAAACAGATACTGTAGATAAAGCAGCTTGGGAATTTTTAGCCTATAAATTGGCCACTAGTGCTGGAATTAGAATGGTACCCTGTCGAATAGAAAAAATCATAGGAAAACATAATACTTTCTTTACCAAGCGCTTTGATAGAGAGCACGGTGAAAGAATTCATTTTGCTTCGGCTATGACTATGACAGGAAACAATGAAGATACTATAAGAGACAATCCCGTAAGTTATTTAGATATTGCCGAATTCATTAGCAATTATGGCGCAAAGGTAGAAGAAAATCTACACCAACTATGGCGCAGAATAATTTTTAACATTGCTATTTCTAACACCGATGACCATCTGCGTAACCATGGATTTATCTTGACCAGAGAGGGTTGGATTCTATCTCCTGCTTACGACCTTAACCCCTCTATCGACAAAGACGGTTTGGCTCTTAATATTGATATGGATAATAATGCACTGGATTTTGAATTAGCTAGAAGTGTCGGTGCGTATTTTAGATTGAATACTTTGCAAATGGATAAAATTATTCAAGAAGTTACACATGTTACAAGCAACTGGAAAACGGTTGCTGCAGAAATAGGAATTGCTAGAAGCGAGTTGGAATTGATGGAAAAAGCTTTTAACTATTAGAGATAGTTTAAATAATTCGTCTCACTCCAGTCATTCTCTTTGCTCCGTTCGGCTGCTTCAGTCGGTATGCTTTCAATAGTAAGGTGTAAACGAAATTTGTTTTTCGGCATACCTACCCTACGCAGGCACTTCACAGCCAATAAAAAAACAGCCTCTTAAAAATAAGAAGCTGTCTTTTTACGCTGTTCCGTTCCTCAGCTGCACACGTTCATTCCTTATATTCGGTCAGGCTAAATCAACTGGATAAAGCTTCATTTCGTTATGCTCCGTTCCTACGCTCCACTGCATTCCAGCCCTATCCAATTGATAGCCTTCCTTTTTACAATATGAGTTGATACTCAAATAATTTGCCTCTTATTGTTTTACGTGAAGTACAGCTTTCATTCACAGTTACATTTTGCTAAAAACAAAGAGAACTAATTCAATGACTCTATCTCTTTTTCTTGTTATCCGGAAATACGAATGATGTTTCTCCACTTACATTCATTACAATAAAAGCGTCAAATTTTTTACCTGATTTACTAAATAATCCTTTAAGAAGACTTGTCTTTCCATTTGTAATCAGTGCTTCCAAATCTACTAGACTGAGTTGCAACCCACAGATATTTCGGAACTGGGTCCAATTGCATTTTTCATCCTTGCATTTCACTAGCTTGTCCCGAATAAATACTTTTTCGACCTTACATTTTGGACAAATCAGATTAGGTACTCGCTCTACTTCTATAGCTAGATCTAGAATCTCCTGTGTTAAACTGACTGTAAAATCCTCAATTTCCTTCTCGAAGGTGACTAAATCTGACTCACTATTCTCTATTTTTTGTAACGCTAGTTCCCACTTGGAGGTTAATATCACATTGGCAATATTTTTGTCTTTTACCAATTCATAAACCTTTAATCCTTTTTCTGTAGGTAGTAATAGTTTCTTATCACGTTTGACGTATTCTCTCTTAAAAAGGGTTTCAATAATAGCTGCTCTTGTTGCTGGTGTTCCAATCCCTACATTTTGAATTGCTTTACGCTCCTGCTCATTTTCAATCTGACTCCCTGCATTTTCCATTGCAGAAAGCAAACTTGCTTCTGTATAAATAATTGGAGCTTTGGTTTTCTTTGCTACTACTTTTGCTGCTTTAATTTTAAGTTCATCACCAATTTTTAGAGTTGGTAATTCCTGAATAGGATCTTTATCTTCATCACTAAAATTGCCTTTGACAATTCTCCAACCAGCATCCAGAAGTTTAACTCCTTTTAAGGCAAAATCGTAGTGAGAAACTTGTACCATAACGTTGGTTATTTCTTTAATACAAATTGGTGAAACTGATTCTAATAACCGATAGACAATCATTTCGTAAATTGCATTCTCTTTGGCTGATAATGCAGATGGAATCTTATCGGTGATAAGGATACCATGATGATCGGTGACTTTTAAATCATTGACGATTCGCTTATTCAAGCGCCCCATTTGCATTTTAGCCACTGCAGCTTTAAATTTGTCCATCTCTTCTGTTATCCTTATTAATTTAGAAATTTCTTCCCACATGTCTTCAGGAATATATTTACTGCCGGTACGTGGATAACTAATAAACTTCTTCTCATAAAGACTTTGAGCAATGGTAAGCGTTTCTTCAGCGGTGAGATTTAGCTTAATATTTGCCTCCTTCTGCAATGCTGTCAAATCAAATAATAATGGTGGCTGTTCATTTATAACTTTAGTTTCTAAAGCACTTACTGAAGCCAAACCGTATTTATGAATTGTTTTCAATACATTATCCGTTTTTTTAGCTTCATCCCATTTAATGGTCGAAAGACTTTTAAAATCAAGGTATTCTTTGTTATGTTCCAGTTCTATTTGCCAATAGTGCTCAATGGCAAACGCCTTATTTTCCAGAAAGCGTTTACAAATTAGTGCAAGTGTAGGCGTCTGAACCCTACCTAACGAATAAACACCTCCTCCACTGGTAACCGTTAATGCTTGCGAAGCATTAATTCCTACTAACCAATCGGCACGACTTCTGCCCAACCCTGCATGATATAGACTGTCAAAATTGCTTCCTGATTTCAAATTATCAAGTCCTTTAAGGATTGCCTTTTCAGTTAATGAACTAATCCATAAACGTTCAAAAGGTTTAGTGCAGTTCAAATACTCATATATGTACCGGAATATAAGCTCCCCCTCACGTCCTGCATCTGTGGCGACAATGATACTTTCGCAGTTTTTAAATAGTTGATCAATAATGTTTAGCTGCTTCAAAGCCCCTAGGTCACGGACATAACTTTTATCTTTCTTGACCTTACGTACTGTCAATAAAAATGGTTTAGGTAAAATAGGCAAAGTCTCCCTTTGAAAACCATTAATGCCATAATCATCTGGCATGGCCAAAGACACTAAATGTCCAAACGCCCAGGTTACCTGATATCCATTTCCCATCAGGTAACCTTCCTTCTTTTCTTTAGCTCCTAACAAGAGAGCAATCTCTCGAGCAACACTTGGTTTTTCTGCAATTACTACTTTCATTTGGACTTGTCTTAATAGTAATTACATTTTTCGACCTTTCGATTTAGCTGCTGCTTTTGGTTTCTCCTGTTCCTCTTGCTGCTTTGAGTCATCAGGATTATTCTGCTTGCTTTTCAAAGGCTCTTTACTGTTTTTTGTCGCTTCGTTGGTTTTCCCTTCAGAGTTTACAGCAACCTGTGTTTTATTTTCTTCTTTAGGTTGGGCTTTTTCCTTTATTTTATTCGGGTTATCAAATGAGAAACCTGTTTTACCGCTGTCTTTATCGAATGTGATGTAGCCTTGGTATTCTTTTCCTTTTTTATCAAGCAAACCACTTACATAAACTGTTTGTCCTTCTTTGAATTTTTCAAATTGTGCGGCATCTAGTTCTTTCCCACGAAAGTTTTTAGGAGCTTCAATATTTTGATTTTCAGTTTGCTTGTTGGTGCTTCCTCTGTCGAATAAAAATTCAACATATCGTTTGTCTGCATTAAACTGTACTGAAGCATTAAAAGGCTCTCCTTTTTTAGAAATCATACCTTCCAAATGCAATGGCTTTCCTTCAGATAATATATTTTTTTGCTGATCATCAAGTTTAACACCCTTAATTTCATTGGGAATCTTGATTAGTGTTGTTCGAAGTGCGATAAGTTCGTTAGTCAGCTTATCAATACTAATAATCGACGGAATTTTTTCACCTGTCTTAGGATTTATTAACTCAACTACTCTTCCCATGTTGCCGTTTTTCAACAAATTATCTTTGTCCTCTTTTGTAAATTCATGACCAAAGAACTTAAATTGTAATTGGGGTTCTTTTCGAATTCCGTGAATGGCTAGAACAACTTGTCCGTCCTCTTTAGCTTGCAGAGAAAGTCTTGCATCCATTCGTGTAACTGATGTTCCCAAATCAAGAGTGACAGGAACTAATTCATTGGTCTTAAATCCTTTTAACAGCGGGTCTAATAAGTTCATTTTTTCGAGACGCTCCTTACTTAATCCCAGATTAGTCATTGCTTTCCAATCTATTTGCTCTACTTTATAGCGATAGTCGCTAGTTTCTGGGGTTGACTGTTTTGTTTCCATAATCGTATTGTTTTCTTGTTTATAATCTGTTATAGTTTTTACTTTTTCAATCATTCCTTTAAAAAAATGAAAATGTGTTGGATCTTTAAGCTGTGAATAAAAATTGGAAAAAAAATTAGAAAACAAATCGCCTTGCTTGTCAACACGCATGAATTGATTTTCATTTTTTTTATTAGAAATTAAGGTTTGCAAATCTTTATTTTTACCATTTTCCTTTGACGCCTCAATTTTCTTTTTGTTTTTATCTATTAGCAATAAAACATCTGAGAACTGTCCTTCTACTGGTACATTATATTTTAGCCCCTTATAAGTTCAGAGTGATATTCTAAATTTCAAATAGTACATTTGAGATATGAAATACAAGAAATGGAGTTTAGAAGAGAAGTTGGAAATTTTATCTTCTTGCGAAGAATTAGGCGTTGTAGAAACCTGTCGTAAATACAGTGT
>NZ_JAOQMX010000046.1 GCF_025960985.1 Flavobacterium psychraerolatum
TCAGAGAACTCTATGAGATTTTGACCTTTAAAAATTTCCATTATTTCTATGTTTTTCAATACTTTAAAGATATGAATTTAACTGCTTACCTCAATAAAAAATTATGTCAGGAGAAATTTCAAAGTCAATTGGAGAAAGAGGTGAAGAAGTAGCTAAAAAAATATTTACCGAAATTTTCGGCTATGAAAATATCTCAACAGGAATAAGTATTGAATGTTTTAATGGTGGAAATCATAAAATTGGAAAAGCAAAATCAGACAAAACATCTCACGGAATTGATGGATTAATAGGTGATGTAAGTGAATTGTCGAATAGAGTTTTGGATGTTGGATATATATCTGTAAAGAAAACTGAAAAAGTTGGATATAAGAAAAGTGAATTAAGTAAACACATACGAGATATTGCTTATGGTATGGAATGCTTTAAAAAAAGCAAAACATTTTCCGATTTCAAGAGAAACTTTTCAAAAATAAAAGAGACTAATTTAATCGGTATTTTAATCTATTTTTCCGACTTAGACGATAATTATCGATCCCTAAACGAATATGTATTAGAATATAATATTCCTTCTGATCTTGATTTTGATAATTTAATAATTATTGACAATAAAAAAATTTCATTTTTTATAGATACAATTTACAATGACAAAATAAAATTTGGAAATGATAACGTAAATTTTGTTTACCATAATTCAGGACTTAATCCGTCAATTCAAAATTATTATGGCTCAAAAATTCCAATTTATTATTTATATTCTTCTATAATTGTTACTCGAATAAAAACAAATGATGAATTATTATTAAAATTTTATTATGCTGATGAGTTTAATATAGAAATATTAAGTGGAATGATTGATTTAGCAATCGATTATGATAAATTAGATTCCATAAACAAAATATCCTTTTCTTTTAAAGATTACGTTAAGTCAGAAAATCAAACAGAAATTGAAAATATATTATTACAGTATAGAAAAAATATCAATACGAGTAAGTTTGAAATTACAGGTCATAATCCAACTTTAAAAAATTTATAATGAAAAGAGTTCCACAAGGTGATTTATTAAGACAGTATTTATTGAAAAGTTCAATAAATACAACAGTACTTTCCGACCTTTTAAAAAGTAAGTGCGTTTTAATTAAATCCAAAAACAAGAAGGCTACGTTACCTTATTTTTTAAAGACATTAATAGACGCAAAACTCTTCAACAATATAGAAAACAGCGAAGTATTTAGAGAAAAGCAACATAAATTTACAAATTCATCAATTAAAATCAAGAATGATTTTAAGATTGAGAAAATTTGTGAAATTGAATTAAATTTACAAGAGCAATTAATTGAAAAAAATGAATTTAAATTAAATTATTCTTTTAAAAATGTTCCTGAATTTTACATTGATTCGTCCAACAAAGACCAAATTAAAATATCTTTAGATATTGAAATTGAAATTGAAGATCAATTAGAAAACTACAATTCTACTAAAATTGAGAGAAACGCAAAAATAGACGTTATATTGGAAAAAGACGTACTTATAATTCATAAAGATTATACATCACCAGAAACTAAAGAAGTAGTTGATTTTGTTGTTGAACGTGTTCGGAAATACTTAAAAGAAGAACAATTCATTGAAAAAAATGAAGATTTTTTTTCAATAAGATTAGAAGATTTTTCGGCAGAAAAACGAGTAGAGTTTCTTAAATCCTTTCAACATATTTCAGTTCCACAACTTAAATATAACTCAATTTTAGACCTTGACTTAGAATATAAAGATGATTACAAAGGTTTTGATAAATTATTAGATAGTATATCAAGTATGAAGGTAAAAGGAAATAATTTGGAAAATCATCCTTTCTTAGAAGATAAAAACTACTACTCAAAAATTTTAGTAAGCGGAATAAAAATTAAATTTGATTTCGAACTTGCAATGGAAAAAGGTGATATAATTTTAAATCTAGGATTTCCTCATTTTAAATCAGACTCGATTGACGAAGATTTTTCAAATCCAATTTTTGTGTTTTCAATAAATGTTAATAATTGCTTACACAAAACAAATGTTTACAAAATAACCAGTGAATTAGCAGTAGTAATTGAAAAGTATAAGAACCAAATTTATCCACATTATAAAAAATAAATTATGCGCTCTACCTCCGCCCCCAGCTGTCCGAAGTATTCATTTAAACTAAACTTTAATCGTACCGCTGTGCGCATGTAACCAGCTGATTACAAAGCATTCCTATGACATACTACATATTTAATATATAACCTTCCTTTCGAATAGTTCAATTATTTACTTATATCTTAGAGAAAGAAACGGAGGTTTTTTCAAACACTGACGTTGGCAGTAATTATATCGAAGAATCGGAAACTTATAGAAACTTTTTTCCTAAATTTGAATTATGATCCTAATAGAACAAAATATTGACCGTCTAAAAACAATTTGTTCAACATACAATGTGGACAAAATGTATCTATTTGGCTCTGCTTTAAATTCAAACTTCAACGATAAAAGCGATATTGATTTTTTAGTTAAATTCAAACCTTTTGATTTATCTCAATATTTTGATAACTATATAAATCTGAAAGAAAATTTAAAAATTTTATTCGGAAGAGAGGTTGATTTACTTGAAGAGCAAACACTTAAAAATCCAATTTTAATAAATTCCATAAACAAATCTAAAGAGCTTATTTATGGATGAGAGAATCCTAAAATGGTTATTTGATATTAAAATGGCTATCGATGAAATTGACAGCTATTTCATAAACGAATCAAAATATTTTTTTAAGTATCGAGACAACTTGATGTTAAAAAGAGCCGTTGAAAGAGATTTAGAAATTATTGGAGAAGCAACTAATCGAATTGTTACACGAGACAAGACATTTGAAATTAGAATAACTAATGCAAAAGCAATAATTAGTTTGAGAAATCAAGTAATTCATGCTTATGATAACATTTCTGATGAAAATATTTGGTCAATATTGACAAATCATCTTCCTAAACTTAAACAGGAAATTGAAAATCTAATCAACGAAAAATAACTACTGCCATCGGTCAATGATTGATACCCGGCTGTCCAAACTATTCATTTAAACTAAACTTGAATCATACCGCTTTAGGAATGTCTCCTGACTTCGCACACAATCCAATTATCCATCCTGTTTTGGAAATTAGTGTCCAAAAAGCAACTTATTACAATCAACAACTGATACGGCTTACGTACTTGTTTTCCCGAAAAATCGGGACAGGCTATTTGTCGCAATGACTTAGTTTACAGCAATTCTTTATAATCGCTCAAGAGTCAAAAATACTCCGAAGTAATTTTGTATATATTCGTTATTTGTTAACTTTTGAGATAACTTTGTAGAATGAGCAGACAAATTATATTTTTCGAAAATCATTTTATTGATTTTTTCCAAAAACAAGATGGAAAAGTATAAGAGAAAATAAAATATGTTCCGGAGTTAATTAAACAAGTTGAAAAGGTTCCTTAGAAATTTTTAAAACATTTAACTGGAACAAATGGACTTTATGAAATCAGAATTGAATATCAGTCAAATATTTACAGAATATTTTGCTGTTTTGACAAAGGAAAATTGGTTGTACTTTTTAATGGTTTTCAAAAGAAAACTCAAAAAGCACCAAAAAATGAATTGGATAAAGCATTGATTTTAATGAATGAGTATTTTCAACAAAAAAACTAACAGAATGGAAAAGTATAAAGGAATAACAAATTTTGACCAACTTATTGAGGTTGAACATGGAAAAATCGGAACTGAAAGTAGAAATAGTCACGAAGAAAAATCGCAGATGTTTATTATCAGTGAAATGCTGAAAGAGGCTAGAAAAGAAGCAAAAATCACTCAAGAACAATTAGCAGAAAGAACTGGAACTAAAAAAAGTTACATCTCGAGACTTGAAAACGGAAAAGGTAATATTCAACTTTCTACTCTAATTAGAATTTTTGAATTAGGGCTAAACAAACGTATTGGGCTAACTTTTTTGTAAATAAAATCACAACACACAATCGTCTCGTCCTAAAATAAGTTTACAAATTTATTCCGCTATCGTCAATACCTACCCAACTCCCCTAACCCTGATGGTAGTGAAAATCATTTTGAAATAAAAGTCCCCATTTCCTGGAGCAAAAAAGCGACTGAAAGAAGCTCTTTTTGCGACATGGGAAATGGGGACTTTTATGAAAAATAGTGTAACGAACAGCAGGAAATAGTTCCTAAAAACGAATATAGTTCTTGATGCCTTTTTATGGTGCTCCGCTTCTTATTACCACTCGAACTTACGGAAATCAATGGTTCCTTTATTCTTAGAAACCATATTGGCTTTAAAACTTCCCCGTGTATCGTTTTAAAATAAGTTTACCTATTCAGATACTATCTTAAAAATAATTTTAGCAGTGAGTAATAAATAGCTGTCTCAAGGTTGATGCAGACAGTCAATCACCACTTTTTATGTTGGGCTTTATTATTTGAAATAATCTTAGATTATTTTTTCTAAAAACAATTTATTCGGAGTTATAGAACTTAGAGCCGTCTAGTCTACTGCGTGAATTTTTGGATAGAGTTTTTTAATCAAACCTTCCAATCGATTTTGATAATCTTCCATCAACCAATTTTTATAACTAGGACTGGCGCTTTCCAAACATTTTACATATTGTTTCACGCGCCACACCACTTCCGGATGCAGGATTGCTGCTAATTCTAAGGCATGACTCAGACTTTCGCCATTGTCCAAGCACATTTTTACTTGCTGCCGTATCGATTCTTGTATAACTGTTTTGTGTTTTTTGTCCATATCTAGTGCCTCTTGAAAGTGACTATCTATATCAAAAGTCAACTCTAACGTTTTGGGAAAATGGCTTCGCATCTCTGCTGTGATGGCATTGGATTGTGACGACGAAGTACTTACTACTTGATACCGTAATTGTTTAGCAAAGTCATCTGGGTACTCAAAAATGTATTTCCAATCTAATGGAGCTTCCCATGCACCAAAACGCTGAATGTTATTACCTAAATCTGTAATTCCGAAGGTTTTCTTGGATTTTAATCTTCTTGCACCACGTCCTACCATTTGGTGGTACAAGGTTATTGAAGTGGTCGCTCTATTCAAGATGATGTGTTTCACTGTAGGTTCGTCAAAGCCAGTGGTTAAAATAGAAACCGATGTCAGTACCGCATTTTTTGTCTTTTTAAACCACTGCAATATTTCTTTTCGCTCTTCTGCGGTCGTTTTGTTATCTAAATGTCTCACAGGAATACCCGCGGTTTTAAAATTTTCTTCAACTTGCTTGGATACTGCAATTCCGTTATTAAAAATCAAGGTTTTTTTACCATCTGCATTGTCTCTATACGCTTGCAACAACAGGTCTTGCATAACGTTGGAACCGTAAAGTTCGTTAGAGGAGCTAACCGTAAAATCACCATGAATTCCAGTTTTTAAAGTATTGAGTTCTATTTCGTATTCATAAGATTTTGGCTTAGCCAAAAATCCGTTATCGATTAAATTTGCAATGCTTTCACCCGTAATTAAACTGTCATAATAAGCATTCATAGGCTTAGAAACATCTGAACTAAAAGGTGTTGCCGTGGCTCCTATTATAAATGCATTTTTAAACTTCTTTGACAGTTTTCTAAACGAATTATGGTGCGCTTCATCAATGATTAGCAAGCCAACATTTTTGGTGTTGATTTTTTTTTCTTTAATTCTGTTTCTCAAAGTTTCAACCATAGCAACATAACAGCTAGCATTTGTCTTAAATTTTTTGGTCTTACTACCAATGATTTTATTTTGAACTGTTAGTTTTTTTAAGGTGGTAGAAGTCTGTTTGCACAATTCATTGCGGTGCGTCAAAATCATCACCTGCTTATCGTATTGTGATAAATACTTTCTTGTAATTTCAGAAAATATCATTGTCTTACCACCGCCAGTAGGCAATTGATACACTAATTTCTGATTTGGCTTACGTTCTATATTAGTAAATATTGTTTCGATATCTTTTTGCTGATAATCATAAAACAGGGTCGCATTTTGAATGGCATTTTTCATAATCTTAAAAATGATCTGTAGTAGTATCTATTTCGAATGATAAAATTAGAGGGCAACTCCAAATATTTTTGTCGAAATTAGCAATACTACTTCAGCATGTTAGGTGCACTTATTTATTTTATTTCTAGAAATAAAAGTAGCCTGTTTTAGCTCGGAACATTTTACACTATTCACGGAGATTATTATAGGATTAAGATTAAAAATAATTGAAATTGTAGAAGTATAGCATACTATAGAACTAGTTTATAATTAAAACCTAAAAGAGCAATTTTTGAAGGTTAATGAGGTAATAAAATAGAGCTGCAAATTAAGAAATTACTACAAGAATAAGTATTTTTGTAAAAAAATGCAGGTCATCCTAAAAAAAAATTAGGACCCTTACTTTAATAAGATAAAAAATGAACGAAGACACTACTACAGACATAGGTTTGAATGCTCCATTTGCCAAACCACAAAATGCAAGAGAACACCTAGCCAATGAGCGCACACTATTGGCATGGATAAGAACAAGTATCGGCATCATGGCTTTTGGTTTTGTGGTGGTTAAATTTTCGTTATTCATCAAACAGATTTCGCTATTGATTGGAAAAAAAGGTAGTCTTCCTGCTCCACATGGTTATTCGTCCATGATCGGGATCTTGCTGGTCGCGGTTGGAGCGATAGTTATGTTGTTTTCGTACCTTAAGTACAAGCAAACAGAAAAGCAGTTAAACGAGGAAACCTTCCAATCCTCCTCCAAGCTAATTTTCTCGATGACCTTTATCATTTTTACTATAAGTATGCTGCTAATTTTGTATTTAATCGAAAGTACTAATTAGTGTCCAAGAAAGTAGTAATTGGCGGTACTAGAAAACAAAAAAACGGAGGACTTCAAGCGTACTTGAAATCCTCCGTTAACTATTTTAATTGCACGTTCTATATAAATTGAGAACTTTTTTGTCCACTATAATAAAAGTAGAAATACAGAATTCTTTTAATTTCGTCTGTCGTTAGTACGTTTTGGAGCTCTAGAACGATTATCGCTACCAGAATTTCTATTGCCACTACCAGATGGTTTTGCACTATTTCTAGGTGCTCTACTTTGACTCCCACGTCCCATTTTTACAGGCTCAGTTGATTCGTTTGGATCTGGTTCAAAACCTTTGACCATTTCTACTGGAAGTTTCATTTCGATTAACTTTTCAATATCCTTCAAAAAAGTTAATTCGTCAGAACTGACAAGTGACAAAGCTTCTCCACTCGCTCCTGCTCTACCTGTTCTACCAATACGATGCACATAATCCTCAGGGATATTTGGAATCTCATAGTTAATAACGTGTGGCAATAACGGAATATCCAATCCACGGGCTGCAATATCAGTCGCTACCAAAACGCGTAAGCTTCCATCTTTGAAACCTGCCAAAGCTTTAGTTCTTGCTCCTTGACTTTTATTTCCGTGAATGGCTGCTCCACTAATTCCAGATTTAGCCAATTTTTCGCAAAGATTATTTGCACCATGTTTGGTACGGGTAAAAACCAAAACTTGCTTCCAGTTCCCTTCAGAAATTAACTTGATCATCAAATCGGCTTTCAAATCTTTGGCAACTCTATACACTTTTTGATCTATTGCATCCACAGTAGTGTTCTCGGGTGTTGCTTCTACTTGTACAGGATTTTGCAAAATCCCAACTGCTAATTTTTTGATATCCTTAGAAAAAGTTGCAGAAAACATCAAATTTTGACGTTTCACTGGCATCATTTTGATCACACGTTCAATGTCACGCAAAAAGCCCATATCCAACATACGATCTGCCTCGTCCAAAACAAAAATTTCTACACGCTTAAGCGACAGTAATCCTTGTTTTTCTAAATCCAATAAACGCCCTGGTGTCGCTACCAAAATATCTACACCTTGACGAATAGTCGCTGCTTGTGGTTTTTGATTTACACCTCCAAAAATTACTGCAGATCGTAAATCCAAAAATTCACTATATTCCTGTACATTGGCATATACCTGTGCTGCAAGCTCACGAGTTGGTGTTAAAATTAAGGCACGAATCGGTCTGAATTTTTCTTTCGGATTTTCAGACAATAAGTGTAAAACAGGCAGAGTAAATCCAGCCGTTTTTCCAGTACCGGTTTGCGCAGAAGCTAATACATCTTTACCTTGTAATACGGGTGGAATAGCTTTTTGTTGAATTGGCGAAGGGGTTGTGTATCCTTTTTTGCTAATTGCTTTTAGCAAGGCTGCAGACAAGCCTAATGATTGAAATGACATATAAAGTGTTTATGAAGTAAACCCTAAATAGTTAGGCCACTCCTTATAATAGTCTGCAAAGGTACACCTATATTTTAAGATTAGATTTTAAATACTTGATTTTGCTTAAAAAATGCCAAAAACTAGCCATTATTCGATACAATTGATCTGTACAGGTCTCCTCTATCAAGGTTTATTTTCGAAAATAAATCCAAACACTCGCTTTTCTCCATCAGAAACCCCTTTTACTCGTTCCTAATTTCATGCTGTAATTAACTATATTTGTGAAATCATATAGTAAAATGCTACTATAAAGATGAAATACAATCGAAATTATATTGCTTTTTCTAAAGAGCACAATTCATTCCACTCGCAAAACGAGAAAAAAATCTATACATGCAAGTACCTCAATTCATAAAAGTACCGTTCCTAATTTTGTTTTTCTGTATTGGTACTTCCATTTTTTCACAAGAAAAAAGTATGATTTATTACGATGCCCAATGGAAACCAACCACCAAAGAAAACCACTCCTTTTATAGACCACTACCCTTAAAAAAATTGGGGAATTTGGTTTTAATCGAAGATTTCTACAAAAATGGCAACAGGCAAATGCAGGGGTATGTACTCAAAGTGAACCAAGACAAATATATTGGAGACATTCACTGGTATGATGTGAATGGTCTAGACCTTAATTTTTCGCAATACTACAATACCTCCACTGCACCAGAACTAACTTACTATTATCCTGATGGAAAATTATGGAAAAAAATTCAGTACGAAGACGAAATAAAACACGGCAATACCACTATTTATAATAAAGACGGAACTATTTTACTCACAGGAACCTACAAAAGAGGACAACCTATCTCGGGAGATTTTTCACACCTTGATATATCGAATGATTATTATGGCACCTCTTTTTTGAATGAAGAAATAATAGACATAAAACCGCAAGCCGTAATGGTTTATGAAAACGATATACCAGAAGAGGCTGTATCCTCAAAAATAGTTACACAGCCAAAAATTACTATTTTCGAAAAAGCTTTTTGGTTAAAGGGAAATCATTTGGCTCAAATTAAAGGGTACAAACAGAAGAAGTACGAACCTAACGAAATCGAACTTATTTCACAAAAAAACTACAGCACTACCAATCAATTATTGCAAGACTTATCGAAAGAAAATATCCAGTATGGCAATACCATTAAAAACGGAATCACTTACGAGTACTATACCCAAAATGATTTTGTTGTTGGACTAAAGTCCGAGACGCCTGTTATCAATCAACGCATCAATGGAAAAATAACAAATTATCATGTCAATGGCAAATTGAAAATGATTGCCAACTACAAAAATGGCCAGAAAGAGGGAGAAATATTAGAGTTTAACGACCTTGGTATAGTACAAAAGAAAATAGTATATAAACAAGGAGCTCCGTTTGAAGGTAATTTCAAAATTCAATTTAAGTCGGATGTTTATATTTATTCGACCTACAAAAATGGTTTACAGGTTGGGAATGTGATCGCAAAAACTAAATCGGATAGTACTATTACTGAAGGAATTTACAAAGATGGAAAACCGTTTGAGGGTTCTTTTTTTATCAAAAATGACACAAGTGATAATAACGAAATCATACAGGTTGCTGATTTCAAAAAAATAGGAAAGCAAATCATTTTTGATAATGATTATCGAAGTCCTTCTGAAACCTACACAATTCATAACGGAATGAAAAATGGAGAATATATTTTTTATGACAATGGTAAAGTAAAATCAACCATTAACTATAAAGACGACAAACCTTATGAAGGTACCTTAAGCGGAGAAAACGAAACACTCACTTACCACAGTGGTGAATTAATAGAACAAATCACCCACAATAGTTACCAAAGCAAAGTTCAAAAGGTAGTACTTCAGTTAAAGAATAATCTTCCTGTCAAGGTAACATACATACAACAGTTTCTATTAACAGATCATCCACAAACCGAATATGTTGGAATATACAATAACGGTAAACCTTTTGACGGGTATTTTTCCGAAAAGAAAAATGAATTTAAAACTGTTGAATATTATGAAAAAGGAGAAATAAAATACCAATATTCAAATGATTATTTAAAGAATATGGAGAAATATCATTTTCCTGAATATGATTTGAAATCGACCTACAAAAACGGAAAAGTTTTTGATGGAATGGAATACCGAAAAGAAAGCAAAACCTTCATCACCAAAACCTGGAAAAGTGGAGTTTTGCACTCTATAGATTGGGATGTCTTTGCGGTACATTATTTCAATCGAATTCGTTTCGCTATGGTTGGAAATTCGATTGAAATCACTGAATACCAATCAAAAGGAAAAATCATCATCGAAGAAAAAAACAATAAATTAATAAAAAGCATTCTTTTGAATGATAAAGTAATAACCACAAACACCATTGATTATAGAGATATAAATGCCTCCTTACCGAAAAGCGCCAACCGTATATACATGATCAAAAATGAAACTGTTGTTGCCCTAGACATCGAGTCTCAAAAAATGATGGAGTTCGGAGCCAATGAGGAGAACGGTAATTTAGATATTCTCTTTAAAATATACTCCAACTTAATGTATGACAAGAACACAGTCAAAGACTATTTTGAGACGATTGCAAATATCTTGACATCCGAAGATAAATTCTATTCCTTTTTGAAATTTAATGGAGATTCAAAAGAAAATAACATCATTGCTGGTCTTAAAACCGATGATAAATCTCAAGGAATCATAGGAATCCATATTAAACAAAACCCCAATAATACATATGATTTACAATTGTATTACAATAGTAAATCTATTCATATTGTCAAAAATATTACCTTCACTACTCTAAAAACTGAAACAAAAAAGTTGTCAGAAATTTTAGATAGCAAGATAAATCGTTAAATGAAAAAGTATATCCTTACATTTCCTAAGATAATTAGTAATTACTTAGGGATTGATATTAAATTAAAGTTTTGGCATTCGAAATAAATAAGGTAAAACAGGCTAAACCTAGAATAAGTAATAGTTTTTGCTTTTGAGCTATTAAACGTCGCAATACTGAATTGGTACGCATTACCCTAGTAACTATTTTTTTGTTTTTTAAAATTATTCCGAGGTTCTTCCATTTGCAAATTTCAAAACTCTTTTAAACAAAAAAAACCGATACAAAATGTATCGGTTTCTTGTGAAGGCAGAAGGATTCGAACCTTCGACCGCCTGCTTAGAAGGCAGGTGCTCTATCCAGCTGAGCTATGCCTCCATTTTTCTTTTAAAACTTAAATGGTAAAAGTTTTTATTGTCGGGGTGGCAGGATTCGAACCTGCGGCCTCCTGCTCCCAAAGCAGGCGCGATAACCGAGCTACGCTACACCCCGTAACAATTTTCAATAATAATTTTAAAACCTAGGCTTTAAAATCTGCGGAGGGACAGGGACTCGAACCCTGGCACCGGTTACCCGATGACAGTTTAGCAAACTGCTCCATTACCACTCTGGCACCCCTCCTAAGCTCAGAAAAACTTGTTTCGTTTTGCGGTTGCAAATTTAAGACATGTTTACGTTTCTCACAAGTATTCTGGTACTTTTTTTTAAAGTTTTTTAATAATAATCCCAAAGACATTCACTATCAAATATATAGAGTTTTACTTTTCTAAATAATAAATTCTAATTCGGACAATCATTGAATCAAAATCAAAAAATTGTTCAAAAAACATTAAATTTGCTTAGCTAACCAAAAAAAACAACTCAAATGAGCACAAGGATTGTAATCGTTTCTGCAGTAAGAACACCAATAGGAAGTTTCATGGGAGGCCTATCCTCTATTCCAGCAACCGAACTAGGAGCAATAGCCATAAAAGGTGCTTTGGAAAAAATAAAATTAGATCCAACATTAATAAACGAAGTATATATGGGACAAGTCGTGCAAGCTGGCGCTGGACAAGCACCCGCACGACAAGCCGCAATGTTGGCAGGTTTACCTAATACCGTTCCCTGTACTACCGTAAACAAAGTGTGTGCCTCTGGAATGAAAGCCGTCATGTTTGCTGCCCAAGCCATTGCTTGCGGCGACGCAGAAATAGTAGTAGCCGGAGGAATGGAAAACATGAGCCTAATTCCGCACTACGCAAATCTACGTAACGCGACAAAATTTGGTCCAGCTACCTTTGTTGACGGAATGCAGAAAGACGGTCTTACCGACGCTTATAATAACCAAGCCATGGGAGTTTGCGCAGATCTCTGCGCAACAGAATACAAAATATCACGTGAAGAGCAAGATGCTTACGCAATAGAATCCTACACTCGCTCTGCAAACGCTTGGGCAAATGGTAAATTTGATAACGAAATCATTCCTGTGGCTGTTAAGCAGCGCAAAGGCGAACCTATCATCATCAGTAAAGACGAAGAGTTCTCTAACGTAATGATTGAAAAAATTCCATCGCTAAGAGCCGTTTTTAGCCCAGACGGAACCGTTACCGCAGCCAATGCTTCAACCATTAATGATGGAGCCGCAGCTTTGATATTGATGAGCGAAGAAAAAGCCGCAAGCCTTGACCTGAAACCTTTGGCTTACATCAATGGTTATGCAGATGCCGCACAAGAACCACAGTGGTTCACTACAAGCCCGTCCAAAGCATTGCCTAAAGCGTTGGAAAAAGCTGGAATCACACAAGATCATGTTGATTATTTTGAATTTAACGAAGCTTTTGCTGTCGTAGGATTGGCGAATGCAAAAATTCTAAATTTAGACTCCAAAAAAATTAACGTGAACGGTGGAGCCGTTTCTCTAGGCCACCCTTTAGGCTGTTCTGGAGCACGAATTTTAGTAACTTTGATCAATGTTTTGGATCAAAATAAAGCCAAAATTGGTGCCGCAGCTATTTGTAACGGCGGTGGTGGCGCATCGGCTATGATAATCGAAAAAGCATAAATACTAAATTTGTTCCAAGTCATCCTTTAGAAAAGAATAAAAATTGGAACTCAACTCATAAACAACACTACATGTTCGGAATTTGCAACCTGGCTATAATCCCCCTTCGGTTTGAACCGTCGGATCGATCTGAAATCGTCTCCCAAGTACTCTTTGGAGAACATTTCAAAGTCCTGGAACAACTCAAACAATGGTACCGCATCCAATTGCAATATGATGGATACGAAGGCTGGATCGACTCCAAACAATGCCAGCTCCTCTCCGAAATCAATTATGATCAATTGAGCAATGACACCATCGTTCTCAATGCCGATCTGATTGAATACGTCACCACACCAACCAATCAATTGATCCCTATTCCACTGGGTGCTTCTCTATCGTTCATAGACAATCCCGAAATAAACACTGCCAACTTCGAATTTGAAGGAACCAAAGTCAAGGGCATTAACGACAAGTCCAACCTCATCAATACAGCTTATCTATACCTCAACGCACCCTATTTATGGGGCGGTAAAACGCCTTTTGGAGTAGATTGCTCTGGATTTACACAAATGGTATACAAACTAAATGGCTATAAACTCCTGCGTGATGCTTCACAGCAAGCAGCACAAGGCGAGCCACTAAGCTTTATTGAAGAAAGTGAGCCGGGAGACTTAGCCTTTTTCGATAATGACGAAGGAAATATTACCCATGTAGGCATTATCATGGCCGACAATTACATCATACATGCCAGCGGAAAAATACGCATCGACCGCCTAGACCACTTGGGGATTTACAATCCCGAAACCAACAGACATACCCATAAATTAAGAGTAATCAAAAAAATAATATAACACCAAAGCGGAAACAAATAGTTTTCGCTTTTTTTGTGCCCAATCCTGCTGTCCGCTATAGCCTTCTCTCAAAAGTCTTTTTTTACTAGGTCACGGCAGGAGCTTCCTATGGTCGCTCTGCCGCTCCCATAAAAAATAGACTTTTTCAGTCAGGGCTACCACTACCATCAGGGGCAAATCCGTAATAAAGAACTATTCGATAAAAATTAAAACATCTTTCTTCAAAACCAACTCCTTCGAAAAAAAGGAACCAAAAATGATTCTATTCAACCTTCGTTACTTTTATTTTATAGTACTGTTTTATAACCATTTGTTTAAAAACCATTTAAGACTACAAACTAATGGACCACATTTTATAAATTACACATACAAAATGCAAAGCATACTATTTCTTAAGTAGTTTAAAACTGCAATAAGACAAAATCTTTGCGAACCACTGATTTAACTCAGCGCGTCACTGCAGAACTAAAACTTATATATTTTAAAAATATTATTCCGCTATTTTAATTTGAGATTTTGGTCCAATTCCGTTATTATTAAAAGCTTCAATTTGAAAATAGTAAGTATCCGTACGATCCAAACCATTAAAATAATATTCATTTTTTCCGTATACCATAATCGAACCATATAATTTATCTGGCGATTTGCCAAAATAAATCACATAACCATCTGCCGATGGTTCTTGTTGCCATTTTAACCATACATTGCGTCTTTCTCCCTTAATCCTTGGTGCAGATCGTAAGCTGATGAATTTATCAACGGCATTTGGTGCTTGACCTCTCCCTTTTCCGAAAATTCTTAAACCCGACAACGCAAATTTCCCTGTTGGCATCTGAATATTTTCGATTTTTACAAATCGTGCTTGAATTGGCTTATCTAGTTCGATATAATCATGAGGAACTTCTTTGTCGTTCTTACTATTATCAACTAAAATTTTCCAATCTTTATTATTCTCTGAATAGTACAAAACATATTTATGTCCTGTAGTACTTTCTGGCTTACCCATGATGTCGGCATCTTGATCGGCATAATTAATTTGAATGGCTTTGATCGTGCTTTTCTCTCCCAAGTCAGAAATGAACCATTCTCCTTTATTCCCTGACTTGGCAGACCAATAGGTTTTAATATCTTCGCTTACTGCATTATTAGCCTGAAAACCTCCCAAAGTTGATGATACCTGAACAGGTTTATTGTAATTCAATAACATCCAACCAGAAAAATTTTCGTTTAAATGATTTTTCTTCTGCGAAGGCAAAAAAGTAGGATAGTCACCGTAGGCTGTATTCGAATATAAAATACCCTCTTTATCAAAACCAGCTGGCCAAATTCCGAGGCGTCTTTCGAAATTATTTTTAGTTCCTATGACAATTGATGAAACATGCCAATAAGAATCATTTGCATCTTGATAAGTCGCTCCATGTCCTGCACCCCTTGCAAACCCACCTGGCTTATACGAAAACGGGTTGTGCGATTGATATTCAAACGGCCCTAACGGATTATTACTGATGTAAACTCCGTCGCCATACCCACTGAACTCGGTTCCTGGACCACCATATTGAAGGTAATATGTATTGTTATACTTGGTCATAAAAGCACCTTCCATAAAAGGTTGCATAAACGTATTATCATTATTTTCTCCAAATCGTTCCCAACCATGTTCGTCGTCATTCAAAGAGATTAACGGAATTACTTCTCCTTCGGGCTGAAAAGTTTTTCTATTTAATTTCACTCCATACAAAGGGTATAAATTACTAGAACCATAATATTCGTAAACGGCGTCTTTCTCCTTGTCCCAGAAAATTTGAGGATCCCAAGCTCCAGTCTCTGATTTATGTACCAATTCTTTCCAATCATCCTTAGAAGGATTTTTGCTCATCCAAATAGGAAATTCTTTGCCATATGTCGAACCTACGACTAAAAGAGTATCATTTACAAATGATAAAGAAGGAGCACACAATTCGTCATATACTTTATGCTCAGGTCTAAGAAATTTTCGAGAAATAAATTTCCAATCCAACATATCCTTACTATGCCAATATCCCCATTGATTGGTCGAAAACAAATAATATTCTCCTTTGAAAAAAGTGATTACCGGATCTGCCGTTGCACGGTGTTTACCTTGCATCACAAAATCTGGAATAGGACAATATCCGTAATCTATATTTATAGGGTTGCAGTATGTTTTTTGTTGTGCATTACTTTCAAAAAAGCAGCTAACAGTAACAAATAAAAAAAGAATTATTAAATAATTACGAGTATTTTTCATGTTTTTTACACTTTTTAAAAGCTTCTTATAGAAACTTTTTTTTAATTAAGCAGTTTTGTTTTTTTCGGTTTCGACAATTGATTCGGAAATTATGGAATATACTAATTTAAAAAAGTCCTTCTGCATTTTAAAACTGAAGGACTTTTACTAAAAATTAAAATAATTTATTTAACTAATTCGAAATTTATACTTTTATCTGTACTAGAATTTTCACCTACAAAAACTTCAAATAATCCAGACTCTGCAACAAACTTTAGATCTGAATTATAAAACTTTAATTCTTCTATAGAAATCTCAAAAGATACTTTTTGTTTTTCTCCCTTTTTAAGGAATATCTTCTGAAACCCTTTTAACTCTTTTACCGGTCGACTAACAGAACCTACCAAATCTCTTATATACAATTGCACGACCTCTTTACCATCGTAATTTCCAATGTTTTTGATATCAACGGTAATTTTTAGTTTATCATTAATCCCCATTTTTTTTGATGAAATAGCAAGATTTGAATATTCAAAAGAGGTGTAACTCAATCCATATCCAAAAGGAAATAGCGGTTCATTTCTCTCGTCAATATAATTTGATTTGAATTTTTCAAACTTTCCTTCTTTGTTTGCCAATGGTCTTCCGGTATTCATTTGATTGTAATAAATTGGTACCTGTCCTAAAGTTCTAGGAAAAGTAGCTGTTAATTTTCCCGAAGGATTAACATTGCCAAATAAAACATCTGCTATGGCGTAACCTGCTTCACTGCCCGCAAACCAAGCATTTAAAATAGCTGGAACTGTTTCATTTTCCTGAACCAAAACCAAAGGACGCCCAGTAAACAAAACCAGAACAACAGGTTTTCCGGTTTTAAGTAATTCTTGCAAAAGGTCTTTTTGAGATTGTGGAATTTCGATATTGGTTCTACTACTACTTTCTCCGCTCATCTCCGCAGATTCTCCAAGAGCGGCAATAATAATATCCGATTGATTTGCTATTTTTAATGCTTCCTTGGTTAATTCTTCTTTCGTTCTATTGTCTCTATGAAGTGTTTTTCCAAACATTGTAGCTTTCTCTTCAAAAGCAGCATCATAATCTAGGTTGCTACCTTTAGCATAAAGAACCTTAGCTGTACTTCCCACCGCTTCTTTAATTCCTGCTACCAATGAAATGGATTTTTCCATATTGGTCGCAACACTCCAAGTCCCTGCCATATTTTCTTTGGCATCGGCCAATGGTCCGATAACTGCAATTGTTCCTGACTTTTTTAAGGGCAATAATTGATTGTTGTTTTTTAATAAAACCAATGATTGCGCTGCTATATTTCTGGCTTCTGTACGATCACTTTTTGTGAAAATTTCAGTTTTTGCTCGGTTTTCATCACAATATTTATAAGGATCTTGAAACAATCCCAAATCATATTTGGCTTCTAAAATCAGTCGAACGGCATTGTCAATTTGCTCTATACTTACTTTTTTTTCCTTCAATGATTTTTTTAGAGTCGTCAAAAAACCTTCTCCTACCATGTCCATTTCTATTCCTGCATTTAATGCTAATGCGGATACGGTTTGTAAATCTCCCATTCCATGATCTATCATTTCTGGAATTCCGGTATAGTCTGTAACTACAAAACCTTTAAAGCCCCATTCTTTTCTCAAAACATCAGTCATCAACCATTTATTTCCCGTTGCAGGAATTCCGTCAACCACATTAAACGAAGCCATTGCAGAACCTACACCTGCATCTACCGCAGCCTTGTAGGGTGGAAAATAATCATTGTACATTTTTATTCGGCTCATATCAACAGTATTATATTCTCTACCCGCTTCTGGAGCACCATATAAAGCAAAATGCTTTACACAAGACAAAATAGTATTCTTGTTAGACAAATCATTTCCTTGATAGCCTTTTACCATCGCTTTTGCAATTTGGCTACCTAAAAAAGGATCTTCTCCAGAACCTTCTGAAACTCTTCCCCAACGTGGATCGCGAGAAATATCAACCATTGGAGAAAATGTCCAATTGATTCCGTCGGCACTGGCTTCTTGAGCGGCAATTTGTGCAGAACGTTGAATTAATGCCATATCCCAAGTACAAGATAACCCAAGCGGAATAGGAAATGTAGTTTCGTACCCATGAATCACATCCATTCCAAAAATTAACGGAATTTTCAATCGGCTTTTTTCAACTGCGATTCTTTGTACCTCTTTTATTTTTTGAACTGATTTAATATTAAATAAACCACCTACTTTTCCTTCTTCAATATTCTTAGCCACATTTGAATTACTAGGAGCACCTGTAGTTATATCACCCGAAGTGGGTAAATTTAATTGTCCAATTTTTTCACCGATGGTCATTTTTGCCATCAGTTCAGACACAAATTCTGTTCTAGGTTTGATTTTTACCTCTTTGGGTGCTTTCTTTTTTTGGCTGTAGCCTAAAGCAGAAATGCTCAGTGCAACTAATATTATTTTGTACTGCATAACGATTTATTTTTTTATTTGTTGAAACATCCATTCATATATTTTAGGATCATCATATACTCGAGACCAACTGTCGTGGTTGGCATCATCAAATATGGTAAAGTTGATATTGGAGTGACACTTTTTAAGAGATTTATAGATATTTATCGAATTTTCTATATTAACCACATCATCCAGTAAACCATGAAACATTTGAATTGGAATGTCTTTTATCTTGCAATTTTCAACCTTTGGAATTCGATCTACGAATCCTGCTATTGGCACTAAGGCTGCAAACGTCTCTGGATGTGCAAAAGCTAAATTCCAAGCTCCCCAGCCTCCCATACTAAGTCCAGTAAGATAAATTCTGTTTGCATCAACATTATATTCTTTTTGAATTTTTATAATTAGACGATATAACACTTCCGAATCCCAATATTCATTTTCTGGACATTGTGGTGCCAGTACAAAAGCATCAATCTCATTCGACTTTAAATACTTGAATGGTCCATGAACTTTCACCAATTCGATATCCGTTCCCTTTTCACCAGAGCCATGTAAAAAAATCAGCAATGGTTTCTTTTCTTTGGTGTTTTCGGGTAAATGAAGGGCGTATTGTAATTCCTTTTTCTGTATAATTTCGGTTTTAATTTTCCCTATTATATCTGACTGAGAAAAAGTAAATTGTGCGAATAAAAAAAGTACTAAAAGAACATATTTTTTCATAACATAAACGATTTTAAACGATTTCATTTGCTACGGATGACTTTTACAAAGGATGTTGCGTTGATGAAAATCCTAGTGCTTTTAATCCAGTTATTACCTCAGGAGCTTGCATAAATAGATTCCACAGCAATCCTGTTCTATAGTTCTCTATCATGGGAACAATGGTTCCTTGATCTATAGCTAAATAACGTTTAGTAACCCAATCGTAATGAGGAGAAAACGCATCATAAGGACCAGCTGTCCCTATATAATTAGCCTTGTTTTCATCATACAAATAATGTAAAAACTTCATTGATTCTACAGGTGTAAATGGAAATGAAGATAAGGCTGCAGTTGATGTAATTACTCCTAAATCATTATTAGGTTGATGTGCTGAATAACCAGTACTCCCATCACTATTGCGTGAATAACTAGCCGTGAGTCCCCAGCACTTATCCGAATATCCAACCCATCCTTTTGGGTTTGCAATGCAATATTGATTAATGATTTTAGAATGATTTTGAGTCAATGACCAATAATTTGCATATTGATCTGATAACCCTCGTGGATCCAAACCCAAATAAGAGTATTGTGCCCAAAACAATGGCCCTACATTTCCACTAGCTCCATTATAATTAAAAATGACAGGAATACCGTATTGTGTTGCATTATTCTTAATCCCTCCATTTCTTGCCCAAGCTTGGTCGTATGCAGCTTTGCTAATTGGATGTGTTGGAGAGGAAGCTGCCATTACATACGTCACCAAGCATTCATTATAACCTTCCAATTTAAAATTCATTTCCCATTCATAATTTGGAGACCAGTGCCAATACAAAGCATTTTCACCTTTAGTGTACCAATCCCATTCTACTTCTCTCCATAAATCATCTGCTTTTTGTGCTAATGCTTTTTCGGCAGCTGATCCATTTTTAAAATATTCTCTAACGGCTATAAACCCTTGGCACAAAAATGAGGTTTCAACCAAATCCCCACCATTATCTTTGGTCCCAAATGGAATTACAGCACCATTTGAAGCATTGATCCAATGCGGCCAGGCTCCATGAAATCGTTCTGCTTTTCCTAAAAATATTAAAGCGGTTGTTAATCTTGTAACGGCTTCTGCTCTTGAAACAAAACCTCGCTCAACACCAACAATAATTGTCATTAAACCAAACCCTGACCCCCCTGTAGTAATAATATCAGATTCAAAATTAGGATTATCTACTAGATATCGTTCTCTTGCTAATTTAGAATTTGGTTCTGCATAATCCCAAAAATATTTTAAGGCATCTTTTTGAACTTGGTCTAAAGCTTCAGTATCTGTTAGTACGACTACAGGATTAGTAGGCAATGGAGTTCCATTTGAAGAACCATCCGTACTAGGTGAAGACGAACAAGAATTAAAAAAACTTATTAAAATTGCAATACAGAAATAACTTTTCATCTATTTATTTAATTTAAAATATTATAAATACCTAACTATTCAGAATAAAAAACAGATACAGTTTTCATAACTACTTATCTTTTGTCTTTTTCTAATTTGTATAAAGCTGTAACCTCATTTATAGAAAGTGGAGCATTATAAATTCTAAATTCATCCAGCTTCCCAGCATAACTAGTAGCCCAGTCTTGTCGTGAACCATTATTTAAAGGTGGCATTGTATCAAATTGATGGGTTCCAAAAACTACTTTACCATTAGTTCCAACCATTTCAAAAGCACCGTATTTAGCCGCATTATTAATATTGTCAATACTACCTGGATTATCTGCATATAATGTAGCTACACCAGCTACACCTTCAGCTGGAGCATATGGAAATGAGCCTAAATTAGTTGATAATTGTCCGTTTAGATAAGCTGACAAAGTGCTATTGGTTGCATTATAAGTAAAAACAATATGCACCCAAGTATTTAAACTATTGTCTATATTCATGATTGCTCCCTGACCTCCCCATATAACACTAGTTCTTCCGTTTTCAATACCTAACTTCAAACGTAACCTATTAGGAAAACTTGCATCTGGGTTTTCTAAAAAAACATTGATACCTCCCCAAAATTGTAAAGGCCTAACAATAGAAAAAATACCTTGAGCACCTTTTCCTTGACCTGGAATAGCAGGATCAATTGTATTTGCAGTATTCATCCAAAATGAAATAGTAAAATTGTTTAAGGTTGTTACGGCAGTTGTAGCAGTACCAATGGCATATCTTTGTTCCGAGCTAGAGCCATTATAAGCATTTCCTTTAATACCGGTAGTAAAGCCTACATTTGTTCCTGTTAAACTGCCAATATTGTTTTTTAAGTCTGTCAAATTATCATCAAAACCTAATTTCACCAACAAGTTGCTTGCTGCAATTTCATCAGAATTATTATAACCACCAATAGATTCATAGGGTATTGGACTATTAACTTTATCAATGCTGTCCACAGAACAACTTATAAAAAAGGGAGCAGTAAGAATTGCAGCAAAAAAGTATATGTTTTTATTTATTTTCATAATTATAAATTTTAAAATTAATTATACATTGGATTTTGAAGAGACAATCCTTTTGCTTCATTTATAAATTTTTGTGGTAAAGGAAAAAGTTCATGTTTACCTTTTACAAACATTTTTCCATCAATAGCAAAAGCTGCTGCTGCTTGTCCTGTTCTTACTAGATCAAAGAAACGATCATGTTCAAAAGCGAGCTCTACTCTTCGTTCTTTCCAAATGGCTTTTCTAATATCTGTTTGTGAAGCTGCTGAGGTATCTGATAAACCAGCTCTATTTCTAACTTTATTTAAAAAAGGAATAGCGGCGGCTGTTTGATTTAACTCATTCATAGCTTCAGCTTTAATTAATAAAACTTCCGCATAACGCAAACACTTAAGATTCGTGTCTGTGATATCATTTCCTGCATATGCAGATGAATAGGCTTTATAATTGTATCTAGGATTTGTAACCAATGGAGACACTACCCTACCATCATACAAAGTCGACCCTGCAAAAATTATTGTAGCTGCTTTTCTTACGTCACCTGGTTCATATGCATTTACCAAACTCATTGATGGTGTATTAAAACCCCAACCCCATCCACTAGCACCTGTAGCACCTTGTGTAGTTGTATATTTATCAATTCCTCTAGAAGGAGTTGAACCTGTACTTTGAATTTCAAAAATAGATTCGATATCATTTTCTCCTGTTATTCTATATTGAGAAGCATAAGTAGTTGCCAGATCATAACCTGTAACAAGATTAGCTGCATCTAGTGCTTCTTGCCATTTCTTTTGGTATAAATATACTTTAGACAATAAGGCATAAGCGGCACCTATAGAAGCTCTTCCTTTTTCGGAAGCAGAATAAACCCCTTTAGTAGGCAAAACAGTAATGGCGTCATTCAAATCTTTCACAATAAAAGAATACACTTCTGCAGAAGATTTGCGTGTTAATTGCATTACTCGATCTGTCTCAGAAGAAGGATTAGGTAAATGATCAATTATTGGTACACCTCCGTAGGTTTTTATTAAAGTAAAATACATATAAGCTCTTAAAAACTTAGCTTCGCCCATTAATTGAGTTTTTAAATTAGCATTAGCTTGATCCAATTGAGGAATAAAATATAAGGCTTGATTACATCTATTAATCCCTTGATAGTTAGCAACAAATACATCTTCAACAGATAAACTTGAAGCATTATATGTCAAGGCATCCATTAAGTCTTTATCTGCTCCAGTATCGCCGGGAGAGGAACCTTTGTCTGCATCGTCAGAAGTAATACTTGAAATTCCAATCCATGAAAATGAACTCATATTCCAATCTAAAAATTTACTGTAAATTGCAGTAACAAAGGATTGAGCTCCAGCATCATTATTAAATGATGCTAAATCTGCTGTTGATATGCTTTCTGTTTGCTCTGTGTCTAAAATATCATTAGCACATCCAGAGAAAAACAAGAATGAAAGCACAAATACTGATATATATATCTTTTTCATTTTATTAAAATTTTAAATTAGCACCAAACACAAATGATCTTAAAGTAGGATAAGCATCCAATTCTATACCCTGTGTTCCATAAGGGTCTCCATCTCCGTTTAATTCTGGGGAGAAACCAGAGAATTTTTGAGTGATAAAAGGGTTGATTGCATTTACATAAATTCTTGCTGAGTTGACAAAGGAATTCTTAACATTAATCTTGTATCCTATTGTAATATTATTTATCCTGAAAAAATCTCCCGATTCTAAATAATAAGTCGATGCTACAGGAACTTGGTTAAATGGTGCTGGATTTGCACCCGTTAGATTGGTTGTGGTTACAAAATTGGTTGCCAGTACTTCTTCAATATTTTCACCAGAAAAACGCTGTGCTTTTTTTCCGTTATATACTTTACTACCTTTTGTACCATAACCATTAACAGATAAGTCAAAGCTTTTGTAATTAACTCCAAGAGTAATACCATAATTAGATTTAGGCATAATAGAACCGGCATATTTTCTATCGCCAATCGCCAATGCACCTTGACTTACTTTGGCACCATTAGCTTTATAATATAGCATTTGCCCAGCACTGTCAAGTCCTGCATAATCATACAAGAAGAAACTACCCAAGGGTTGTCCTACTGAAGTATTGTTTAATATTTTTGTAAATTGTCCGTTTCCTAAACTACCACCAAAAAAATCTGGTAAATTAGGATTACTTAAACTTGAAAGTCGGTTCTTATTATTAGAGAAGTTCCCTCCAACCCAATACGATAAATTATCGTTAATCTTGTCGTCCCAACGCAATGACAACTCATATCCTTTATTGGAAACAGCACCTACATGAGCAGGAGAATTTGAACTAACACCAGCTGCAAGATAAGGTCTCGTATTTAGAATTAAATTATTGGTGTTTTTATTATAAAAATCCGCCGACCCTTTCAATCTATTATCTAAAAAGGCAAAATCCAAACCAATTGTTTTCTCTTCAGTAATCTCCCAAGATAAACTAGGATCAACCTGAGAATCAACCGTTACACCAGGGTACAATATACTACCCCCTAAATAACTACTTAATCCAGAAGCAAAAGATTGTCTGTTTAAAGGAATATTTTGATTTCCTAATTTACCCCAACCACCACGTAATTTCAATAAATTGACTCCCTTTACATCTGCCATAAATCCTTCTTTGGATATGATCCAGCCTAAACCAAAAGATGGAAAAGTTCCCCAACGATAATCTTTAGAAAATTGAGAAGAGCCATCCCTTCTTACTGTTCCAGTAACTAAATAACGATCCATGAATTTATATTGAAATCTTCCAAAATAAGATGATAATGTTCTTTTGTTGTACAACACATCTGTTAAGCTTTTCACGTTACCTGCATATTCAACGTTCTCCAATGACCAATAATTTTGAATATCATTAACATTATTTCTTTCTATTTTAATATGATCTTTTGCTCCTTTATAAGTTTGTTCAACACCCAACATCACTTCAAAATCATGATTACCAATAATCTTATTATAAGTCAAATAGTTTGTTAAATTCCAATTAAAATAATCTTCACTTTCTTTATTCAATAAATTAATATTAAGTAATGGATCATAACTACTAACTATACGTGTAGGATCTGCAGCCAACCAAATACCTTGCGTATCTTGATAATTGTATTTTTTCCAGGTATAGTATTCGGTATTAAATTGAGATGTAAATTTTAGACCTTTAAACAAATCAACATCAAGCTTTAAACCTCCTTGCATAGTAATACTTTTTTGTTGTTCATCAAAAAAGTTGAGTTGTGCTACAGGATTTCCAACATTATTAAAGGAAGAACCTGACCCTGCAAAACCATTAGCCCCTACAAAGTGGGTACCATACTGTCCTGATGGAAAATAAACTGGTACTATAGGAGACTGTTTGTATGCGTTTGTGAAAGCGTCTAAAGGTTTTGGTGTAGAATGTGTAAACCCTACACTAAAATTTTGTGTTAAGTTAATTTTTTTAGAAATTTTGAAATCATTATTATTTCTAAATGTAAATCGACTATAATCTAATCCGTTCAAAATTCCTTTTTCATCATAATATCCTGCACTAAAGAAATATTTAATATTTTCTGAAGAACCAGATATCGATAGATTATTTTGAGTATAAGATCCCGTTCTTGTAATTGCTTTGAACCAATCTGTATTAGTAGGTTGATCTTGTGAAAAAGTAGTATTACCCAAAGCAACATTAGAATAATGAGAATACTGATTGCTTCCTGCCATTTTTACATTTTTCAAAGTACTTCTAATACCTCCATAAGATTCGACTTCAACAGTAGTCTTACCTCCACTTCCTTTTTTAGTAGTGATAATAATTACCCCATTTGCAGCTCTATTACCATAAATTGCTAATGCAGAAGCGTCTTTTAAGATGTCGTAGGATGTAATATCATTTGTATTAATATTATTAATATTATCTACTGGCATTCCATCGACAATGAATAAAGGTGCTCTACCACCTAATGCAGTACCGAGACCCCTAATTACAACTGTAGGTGATGATCCTGGTGCATCTGAAGCAATTACCTGAACACCAGCTGCTTTACCTTGAATTGCTTGTGAAGCATTAAGCACTTTAGTTTTTGTTAATTCTTCTGCTTTAATAGACGTCACTGCAGTTGTATTGTCTATTACTTTTCTAGTTCCATACCCAATTATAACTACTTCATTTAATGTAGTGTTTGATTCTTGCATTGTTACCGTCATAGGACCTGCTGTTGCTTTAACAGACACATTATCAAACCCCATCATAGTAATATTTAAAATATCTCCTACCTTAGCATTTATTTTAAAACTACCATCTAAATCGGTATTAGCCTTTGAAGTAGCTGATACAATATTTACACCTGGAATTCCCATTCCTGTATTGTCGGATACTTTTCCTTTTATTACTTGACCAGACATGTAGGCTGGAAGAAGTAGTAAAGCTAAAAAGCTAAAGATAAAATTTCTCATAGGTTATTGATTTAGTTAAAAATTTACTTCTGCTAATTTAAATGATATTATTGAAGTAAAATGCATATAAGTCACCCTACACAAGTACATCACTATATAAAAACAAAACATAAATATCTATAAATCAACAAATTAAACCACAAAAAAAGCAACAACACTACATCAGTATGATGTAGTAGTGATGTGTTGTAATATTTCAAACAAACAAGCTAAAAAATATAATATCTGTAAAAAAAACAGCTTTTTTATATTGATAATAAAAAATTAGTAAGATTATCATCCTTAGAAAGCTGTAATTTCTTCCGCAATCTATAGCGATGTAATTCTACCCCACGATAAGTAATATTCATAATTGGAGCAATATCCTTAGACGATAAATACATCTTTAAATAGATGCAAAGGTTAATATCCTTCGGTGTAAGTTTTGGATATTTTTTGGAAAGGTTAGAAATAAATTCACTGTGGACTTGATTAAGATTTACTTCAAATGCTTCCCATTCTTGTTTATTAACAGCATTAATTTTTATAATCTTCTTAACCTCACTTTTAAGTCTATTAATATCATTTTCCGAATCTAATAGTTCCTGAATATTTTCGATCATCTCGCTTTGCTTAGCAATTGACAGTGACTTTCCTGCCACTTCAGAGGATTTTGTTTGTAATTCAAGTTCTAGAATATGCTTTTCATAAGTTTGAATTTTCGACTCATTCTCCCCTTTTAATTTCATCTCTAGAATTTTCTTTTGATGCTTTAAATCTTCTTCTTTTAGTTTTAATTTTTGTGTATACCTCATTTTATTCCATCTATAATAAAGAAATAAAGCCCCCCCTATAAGTAGTAAATACAAAACAATCATCCTAAATGAAAAGTACCATGGTTTAAGGACATGAAAATTAAAAACATCGACTTGGATATAATTCAGTCCATCGTAGTAATAAACCTCCAATTCATGACTACCATTACTTAGGTTATTCAAAATAATTCTACCTCCAACTACGGTCGAAAATTCATCAGAATTATCTAATTTAAAAAAAATATTAGGCTCATTTTGCCCATATATTCCCGAAATTACATGTACTTTTAATTCTGAATTAAAATTTATTATTGATTTATCTTTAATCAATTTATCATCATTAAAAGCTTCAACTTTAAATTTTACTGCTGCTTTTTTTAATTTATTATTACTTAAGGGTATGGAAATAAAACCATCTTCGAGGTTCAATAAAAAGTTCTTACCAGTTTTAAAAACTTTCAGATTGTCATTGATTATCTTGCTTTTGTAATATTTTTCTTTAATTAGTGTTTTTATAAAAATATTTTCATTAGCAAAAACTTCATATAGAAGCCCATTTTGAAATGCTAAAAAATGGTTTTCTTCAATTAAAACTAGATCAGATACATTCTTAAAATTAGTATTAAATAAAGTATTCTCTATCAACTGATTCGAAATTGAATTGTAGGTATACCATAGATTGTTTATTAGAAAAAGTAATTCGCCTCTAAATTCAACAATTTTTACTCCAAAATCTTTATTGATTTTACTTCTCTTTGTTATATTTTCTACTTTTGTAGTTTCAAAAGCATCATTCAGACTTACCCTATATAATCCTCGGTAATTGTCTGCTGCCCAAATTTCATTTTTTTTAATTTGAGCAACATATCGTATTGGTTTAAAAAGGCCTTTTACATGTGTATAATTAGACAAGTCATTTAAGTTCCTATAAATCCAAATTCCACTATAACTAATCTGTAGATGCAAATCATTTATATTACTTTTTACAAAATCCCAGCCTCCATTAATATCGTTAGCTTTAAAATACTTATCCTTTCCATACATAAAAGTCCCCTCATTGTGACCTATGATATAATTTTGACCTACTTTCTGAATATCCCAAGCTTGACCCTGAGAGTTTGGAATGAGTGAGAAATCCTGACTACTGTATTTAAACACACCATGATTTGATGCTAATAAATATTCTTGATCTGATTTAACTACTGAATAAACAGATCCCAATGCTCCAGACCTGTCATAAAAAATAGAGATTGGAGAGTTTACTTCCATATAAGCAATACCATTATCTAATCCAATCCATAAATTCCCCTCCTTATCAGGATTAATACTTAAAACAGAATTATTCATGAGAACATTATCACGATTAATATTTTTATATGAATTGTCATTCAGGTTCAAAACATAAATCCCTTTTCGTGCAGTTCCAATTATTAATTTATTTCCATTTATAAATTTGGCACAATTTATAAGATTCTTTTTTAGTATGCTGTTCAATTGGTTTTGCCAAGGAACTAAAAAACCCTTATCTTCAACGAAAACACCGTTATTTTTTGTAAAAACGTACATTTTATTTTGAAATTCCCCAATGTGATGAATAATATTGTTGTCAATAACAGACCAACCTTTAATTTTTTCTAAATTAGTTTTTTTTAATCTAAAAATACCCTTTTTCACAGATGCTACTAGGATTTCATTACCTACTTGAAAGCAATACGAAATAAGGAAAGGGAGTTTTATTTTCTTAACTGATTTATCCTTATAAATGTATATCTCATTGAAAGTTTGAAAATAAATAGCTCCATTTAATTTAAATATCTTCCAAATTTCTTCATTTTCTTTTTCATCAAAAATATTCTCTCCTTTTGAAATTGAAACATAATGCATGGCTCCATCTTTCCTAAACCAATATCCAAATTCTTTATAAGATCCAGTGTATATTTTTTCTCCTTCAATTAATATAGAACGAATAATAGTTTTATTGGGAAGCATATTCTTCTCCCATTTTACACCATCATACCTTAATAAATAACGATTATTTGCAAAATAAATCGCATTATCATTTCCTTGATTAACATTCCAAATCTGGTTGTCACCTTGATAAACAGATTTGCTGTAATTTTCGACAAAGGGAAGTAAATCTTGAGAAATTGCTTGTAAAGTTATAAAAAAGAAAAAAAATATTTTAAATAGGATGTATTTCACGGTATAATAGCTTTTTAAAGCTAAATATAACATATTTATTGAATTTCACGCATAAAAAAAGCTTCTCAAATAAGAAGCTTTTTTCAACAAATACTATTTTATTAATTATTGATCAACTCATAAACCTGATTAGCAATTTCCAATTCCTCATTGGTCGGAATAACCAAAATCTTAGTTCTAGAGCTTGCAGTGTTAATCTCCCTAGTATCTTTTGAACGCAAATCATTTTTGGCATCATCCAAGTCCAATCCAAAGAAATCCATATTTGCACAAACCGATTTACGAATATAAGAAGAGTTCTCCCCTATTCCAGCCGTAAACACAATAGCATCCAAACCGTTCATCGCAGCGGTATAAGCACCTATATACTTCTGAATACGGTAAACGTTCATATCCAGCGCCAATTGACACTCTCTATTTCCTTTACCAGCACGCTCTTCAATATCCCTTAAATCACTGTAACCGGTAAGGCCTAACATTCCACTTTTTTTCAGTAATAGCGAGCTCACCTCATCCATAGTATACCTCAGCGTTTTGACCAAATAAAATATAACCGATTGATCAATATCACCTGCACGAGTACCCATAATCAAACCGTTTGATGGTGAAAAGCCCATACTATGATCAAAACTTTTCCCATCTTTGACAGCAGTAATACTGCAACCGTTCCCCAAATGAATGCAAATTATTTTTTCGTGTTTATCCAAATATTTAATTGCTCGTTCCGATACATATTTCACACTCGTTCCATGAAAACCGTACAATCTTATTTTATGTTTATTTAACAATTCATTTGGAATCGCAAACTTATAGGCCACTTCAGGAATAGTTTGATGAAAAGCTGAATCGAAAACAACCACCTGTTTTGCTTCTGGAAAAATTTCCTCTGCCACAATAATACCTTCTAAATGTGCTGGATTGTGCAGCGGTGCTAGTTGTGATAAAATACCTATTTCTTTCTTCACTTCTTCAGTAACCTCAACTGTTTTTGAGAAAGTCGCTCCCCCATGCACCACGCGATGCCCAACAGCAATAATTTCACTTTTAGAGGTAATAACACCTACTTTATCATCCAATAACAATTGGGCAATTTTTTCTAACCCAATTTTATGATTGGCAATAGCCACCACTTCCTCGATGGTATGATGATCTGTTTTATAGGTGAAATTTGAACTTTCGAGCCCAATTCTATCAATCATTCCTGAGCACAATACCTTTTGCTCTGGCATCGTCATTAATTGATATTTGATAGAGGAACTTCCTGAATTTATAATTACTATTTTCATTTTATATTTTTTTTAAAGTTTCTTAGAAGTTAAGTTTCTTAGAATCTAAGTTTTTACTACTTTCTGCAAATTAAAAGACTTACAACCTTGGCTACCTAGTGATCAGCAATTTTTTAAAACAAATAGTTTCTACAAAAAAAAATACTTAGAATCTTAGCCACTTAGTACTCAGTAGCTTTTTTCATTATAATCCCTGCGCTTGAATAGCAGTGATAACCACTGTGTTAATAATATCATCAACCGTACAACCACGGCTCAAGTCATTTACGGGCTTATTCAACCCTTGCAACATTGGTCCAATTGCCAAAGCGCCTGTTTCTCTCTGTACGGCTTTGTAGGTGTTGTTTCCCGTATTTAAATCCGGAAAAATAAGTACACTCGCTTGTCCTGCTACTTCCGAATTGGGCATTTTACTTTGCCCGATAATTTTATCTACAGCAGCATCATACTGAATAGGTCCTTCAATTTTTAAATCAGGCCGTTTGGTGCGGACGATTTCTGTTGCTTTGCGTACTTTATCTACCTCATCTCCCTTACCTGAAGAACCAGAAGAGTATGAAAGCATCGCAATTTTGGGTTCAATTCCAAAAGCCAAACTTGTATCCGCAGACGAAATAGCAATTTCTGCCAATTGTTCTGCAGTAGGATTTGGATTAATTGCGCAATCACCAAAAACAGACACTCGGTCCTCCAAACACATAAAAAACACAGAGGATACCACAGAGGATTCCGGTTTGGTTTTAATGAATTGTAACGCAGGCAAAATAGTGTGCTGTGTTGTATGTGCTGCACCAGATACCATTCCATCTGCATCACCTTTGTACACCATCATGGTCCCAAAATAAGAAACATCTCCCATTAAATCCATGGCCATGGCCAGAGTTACATTTTTGGCTTTACGCAACTCATAATATGTATTAGCATAATCATCATAAAAGGGAGATTCAACTGGATTGATAATATCGATTTTATCAAAATCAAATTCGATACCTAATTCAGTAACCTTCTGTTCAATTTGTTTTTTATTTCCAATAATTGATATATCGACTACATCCATAGCCAACAATCTCGAGGCGGCAATAATCACACGCTCATCACTGCCTTCCGGCAATACAATGTGTTTACGATATTGCTTAGCACGTTTAACCAAATTATATTGAAACATTTTTGGCGTCATTCCTTCCGCTTCAAACGCACTTAACTTATCTGTCAAAGCATCAACATCAAAATACTTTTCGAAGGTATTGATCGACGTTTCAATCTTATTTGTATTATCTGCATATATTTTAGAATTAATACTTCCAATTTTATTAGTAATCATATACGTTCCTTCACTTACAGCAATTATAGGTACTATGCTAGTCAATCCTTCGATCAACTTCATAATACTATCTTCTGGTACGATATTCCCAGTCAAAATTATTCCAGATATAGCAGGATAATTAGCCGACTCATTGGCCTGCAAAGCCCCCATAATAATATCAGCTCTATCTCCTGGTGTAATAACCAATCCTTTGTCTTTTAAATGACGTAAATAATTGTGTAGTTGCATAGCACCCACACTAAAGGTACCTACCTCATTGTTCAAATACTCGTGCCCAAATAGAACAGTAGCATCCAATTCTTCGATAATTTCTCTAATAGAAGGGTTTTTTAAACTCAAAATCAAAGGAATAGACATCACTAATACCTCTGCTGGCAAAATTCCTTTTAATCCGTTGATTGCTAATTCTAAATTTTCTGGTTGAACTTTATTCGCCACTACAGCAAGTACTTCTACATCCTTAACCTTAAAACTATTATAGGCAAGATACATACTATCCACAAATTCATCAAGTGTTTTCCCTACCCCAGAGCTCACAACGATAACCGGAATACCTAGATTTTTTGCAATCAAGACATTCATATCCAATTCGATAGATGTTCCTTCACCGCTAAAGCTCGTCCCTTCGACCAATACAAAATCAAATTTTTCCTCTAGTCGTTTAAATTTTTCGATAATTAAATCCAAAACTTCCCCGATCTTACCTTTATTCTTCTTCTTTATTAATTTACTTTTAGTAATAGCATAAGCATCCTCAAAAGTCATATCTAAATTAAAATGTGAAAGAACGGTTTCAATATGATTGTCCAACTTTCCATCTTCAAAATCTTCGATTATAGGCCTAAAATAGCCTACTTTGGCAGTTTTACCCATCAGCATACTCATCAATCCCAAAGTAACAATAGATTTCCCACTATTAAATTCACTCGTTGCTACATAAATTGCTTTATTCATTTCTATATTTTTTATTGTATTTATAAAACCATCTGTTTTACCTCATCAATTTCATTTTTTTGAGGATCAATACAAATAGTAGCAAACCTCCACAGGTACAAGATAGAATTTTCTAACCTATCTATTTTCTATTCTCATCAAAACAAATCTACTTTAAATATAATCCTATTAGATAACACCATAGTACATACTATCTAACTTATTATATTTCTATTTTAAATCAAAACCACTTTCGCTTCTTGAAATAAAATACCATTAACAAACCAATCAAAACCATCACACCTATAATGGTATAATATCCGTTATGATATCGTAACTCAGGCATGTTTTCAAAATTCATCCCGTACACTCCCACAATAAAAGTCAAAGGAATAAAAATAGCAGAAATCACAGTCAATGTTTTCATAATCTCATTCATCTTGTGCGACTGCGACGAAAAAAAGAAGTTTGAAGCACTCTCCAACATCCCCATATCCGATTCTATTTGTTCCAAAAGTTCAATGCTTTTTTGACTCAAACGCGAGAAATAATGAAAAGATTCTTTTTCGATCATCACAAAACCATCATTATCTTTTAAGTTTTTGATAGCCAGTAATGAGTCCCGTAAAGGCACTATTGAACGCTTTAAAAAATTGAAATTATCTCGATGCTTTTCTATTCGAATCAAAATATCTGGATTAGAACTTGATTTCGATAATACGATCAACTCTTCTACTTTATCTTCCTCATTTTCTATCGTAATATAAAAATTCTCCATAATTGCATCCAACAACAAATAGAGCAAATAATCGGTCTTCTTTTCTCTCACAATTCCAGTATGCTTACGGATTCGTTCGCGTATATGTGTAAAAAAATCACTCCTCTTCTCTTGAAAGGAAATCAAAACATTTTTTTTCAACAAAAAACTAATTTGCTCCACATGGATATTATCGGTTCCCTCTGTAGGTAACAATGATTTTATATTAAAAAATAGAGTATTTTCAAACTCCTCATGTTTGGTTCTTCTGTTTGTATTCACAATATCCGAAAGAATAAATTGGTCAATTTTAAAAAAACCACCAATATTCTCCATCAATGCCATATCATTTAATCCATGAATATTAAGCCAGTTATTCTTTGACAAATCAATTTTCTTAAAATCATCAACGGTAAAGTTGGCATCTTCAGCAAAAACAGCATTATCATAAACAAACAACTGCAATGCCGACGAAAGCCGCTTATGCGTCCCCGTATATTCCAAGGGATTATTATATGTTTTACGCGTCTTTTTGTACTTTATCTTTCGCATTCAAAAATATTTTTACAGTAATATTACAAAAAAGATACCTAAAAATTAACCTAAATCAATCCCAATACAAAGATTAACACATATACAATCTATTGTTTGATTATTTGGGCGTGCCCCTTCGTAAAAACTACGGGTCAGGCTGTATGCTATATCTTTTTTGGGGCAGAAAAAGCCCCAAAAAAGGATGTCGCTTCCATCCTTCACGCAATCAAATCCTATTTAAATTTTTTGAGGTAAGCAGTTAAATTCATATCTTTAAAGTATTGAAAAACATAGAAATAATGGAAATTTTTAAAGGTCAAAATCTCATAGAGTTCT
>NZ_JAOQMX010000047.1 GCF_025960985.1 Flavobacterium psychraerolatum
GTAATATTACAGATGAAATGGTAAATCAATATTTGGAACATCATCGAAGCCCGAATGAAAGTAATAATGATAACTTCATAATTGAAGACTAGCAAGATGCAGACTTTAAGTCTGACAACCAAATCTATGGACTTTAAGTCCATAGTGGTTTAGTTATAAAATCCTTTTATTCTAGTAAATTTGTAAATTATAAACTAGACCTAAGTACAAAACAAGCATGAAAAAATACATACTACTCTTTATGGTGTTTTTCGTTACTCACTTAGTAGCGCAAGAGATTCCACCTAGCGACAAAGACAAACCGCTAAAAGAAAAAATTTATGCCGCCAACAAAAAGAAAGTGATGAACTTCTCCAAAAAACAATTTGATACCTTATTTTTTGAATTTTTCAAAAAGAAAAATAATATTGATAAAATCCTAACCAAGGAGGAGTTCTATAACTACACAATACAAATCTCAATTTATTCCGATCGACTTGCCGCCTTATATCCTGAGGAAAAAGTAATAGCATTAGAAAATAAAAAGAAATGGATGGCAGAGGATTATGAAGATTATTTGAAATTCATCAAAAGTAAAATCAACAACTAAATCTTTTTTAATCTCCAAACATTTTATGCAATAGAGCAATTAAAAACAGTAGGTAATTAAAGGTATAAGCAAATTTTGTATATTTATAAGTTGAAATTAGTAGTATAAGATATTAAAAACCAACATTATGAAGCCAAAACACATTTATCCAGGAGCCCATACTTTGAATGCTTACATAATATTAAAAGGTTGTAGTGCGGCTATAGATTATTATAAAAAAGCCTTTGGTGCAATAGAAAGATTCCGACTGCTCATGCCTGATGGTTCTATAGCACATGCCGAAATCGAAATAGAAGGTTCGTTATTAATGCTCTCCGACGAAAATGAAGATTGGGGAGCTTTAAGTCCAACAACATTAGGAGGAAGTTCAGTTGCTTTAAGTATTTATGTCAAAGATGCTGACAAAGTATTCCAACAAGCCATTGACGCAGGAGCGAAAGAAGTTATGCCTATCAAAGATGAATTTTATGGGGATCGTACGGGGCAAGTTTTAGACCCTTTTGGATACAAATGGATGATCGCAACTCATATCGAGGAAGTTAGTCCAGAAGAAATGCAAAAAAGAATGGAGAAAATGTTTTCAGAAAATTAATCCAATCTAAAACTAACTATAACTTTTGCACGTCCATGATGACTTACAGAAATAGGTTTTCCAGAAGACGCCTCGATAGGCAATCTATTCTCATTTTTGAGATATGAAATGCGGTCTAAAATAATTATTTTTTCGAAATCATTTTTATCTTGGACCGCTACCGTATGTATGATTTTTTCGTTAATGAAACTCCTACCATAAAAGGAGAGATTGAATAATTTGATTACAGATTGGTATTCTCCATGTTCCAAAACCAGCGAACTAACTTTTATTTTAATAGGGTAAAAGCCCTGTTGGTAGTGTATTCGTTGATAAGCTTTGTATACACTTTCTTTAATACTCCACAGTATCCACACCATTTCGTCTGGGTCTGGAGCTGTATGAATCCAATTTTGCTCCAATGTCGTGAACAGTTTATCGAGATAGCCTTTTCGTTTCCAATTGCTTTCTGTTTTGGCCAAAATTAGATCTACAACATCGTTACCAATCATTTTTCGGCTTGTTTAGTTTGGATAATGGCAATAGTATTTTCAATATCGGTCATCTTTTCCATTGATTCATTGTCGATTACAATGTTAAAAATATCTTCTACATCCAAAATAATATCCACCAAGTTAGCCGAATTAATATTCAAATCAGTAATAAAATTGGTTTTATCTGTTAGGTTGGTAAATGCTTCTTCATCATTCACGAAGGGCTTTACAATAGGTTTTAATTTTTCAATAATTTCTTCTCTATTCATTTTTATAATTTTATTTAGCTATTATTTTTTATACTTCTTGAAAACAAGGCATCCATTCACATCTCCAAAACCAAAACTAGCCTTGATAACAATATTTAGTTCTTTTTCGACTCTTTTTTGTGGTATTTTCTCGATGGCTATGCAAGCATTAATTTCAGGATTTAGATCTTCACAATTACCATTCGGAAAAATAAAACCATTGTACAACTGCAAAATGGTTGCAACACTTTCTACACTTCCTGCTGCAGACAAGCAGTGACCTACCATTGATTTTAAAGAATTTATGTATGGGAAATCACTTCCTTTTCTATTCAATGCTTTGCTCCAATTCTTAATTTCTAGGGCATCTTTTGATGTTGCAGTCAAGTGACCGTTGATGTAATCCACCTCATTTGCGTTCACATTTGCATCTGCTAGTGCATCCGCAATACATTTTTGAACTGCAACTGAATTCGGTGCTGTCATCGTACCTTCGCCTCTTTGTCCTCCAGAGTTGATGTTGCCACCTAGGATTTCAGCATAGATGCGAGCGCCACGGGCCAAAGCAGATTCCAACTCTTCAATAACCAATGCTCCTGCGCCACTACTAGGGACAAAACCAGAGGCGGAGGCACTCATGGGACGAGATCCTTTTTCGGGAGACTGATTGTGCTTGAAGGTACAGACTTTCATAGCATCAAATCCACCCCAAATATAAGGTCCAGAATCGCTTGTGCTACCTACAAGCATACGCTTGGCTTTACCTTGTTGAATGCGTTCAAAACCCATCATAATGCTTTCGGTTCCTGTCGTACAGGCAGACGAGTTAGTCGTAACTTGGTTTCCTAATCCCAATTTCCCACCAAGATAGGCCGAAATACCACTATTCATCGTTTGTGCCACGGCTGTACTCCCCAAACGTCTTGTCTGTAAATCATCAATTTTATAAATCGATTCTCTAAATTTTTCTATTCCGCTTGTTCCAGTTCCAAAAATAGTTCCCGAATCCCAATCTGGATTTTCATTATTATCTATGTTTAATCCCGCATCTTTCCAAGCATCAAGACCTGCAATCACACCGTAAAGAATACCAGTTGAGTTGAAATTCCTCAGCTCTAATTCTGAAAAGTACTGTCGCTTTAATTCCTCTGAAATAATAGGAGTCCCCGATATTTGGCAGGAAAACTGCAATCGCTCTAATTCCGCATCGTGCTCGATTCCCGAAACCCCATTTTTTATCGAATTAGTAAACGCATTAAGTCCAACTCCATTGGGAGCAACGATTCCTAAACCCGTAATAACAACTCTTTTTTTCAATTTTAATATTATTTTCGATAACTAACAGTCAAGTCAATTTCAGTTAGAATATAATTTTTTTGATGTAATACATTTTCACTATTTAGTGATACCTCATAAGTATTGAAAATGATTTAATGCTTTGTTTTGTCTCGCTGAGCGAAGTCGAAGCGTATTACTTGTGTTCCTTCTACTTCGCTCAGGCTGACAGAACTATTTTTATGAAAATATGATGATTTTCCATGATATGAATAACTACATTTAAATATTCGAACGACTTATATAGTCTTAAATTAAGATTTATCTTAAACTTGGTCAGAGAGTAAAAACTAAAAGCTTATATGTCTTATATAGTTTAAAAAAAAATATCAAACGATAATCCCCGACAGCGTTCCCATACAAACGACTTCTTTAGCTTCATTAAACATTTTTACTTTGCATTTTAGTTTCCCAAAACGGAAATATATTTTCTCGGAAATGACCGTCACCTTTTCATTTGGATAAACAGGTTTCAAAAATTCAACTTCAGATGAGGTAAAGGCAATATTGGTAATCGTATTCTCTTCGTTGAGGTATATTCCCAAACAAACCAATCCAATTTGTGCCATAGTTTCGATCAAAATAACTCCCGGTGTAACTGGATTATCTTTGAAATGGCCTTTATAAAAATCCAAATTTTCGTCGAAAGTAAAACTGCCTTCAATTCCGCTGTCGTTTACAGAAATAATAGTATCTACAAACAAAAAAGGTTTATTATAAGGTAATTTTGATAGTATATATTGTTTGTTCATCATTTTTATTTAAAGTCCTTTTTTTGGGAGGATTTAGGAGGGCTTTACCATTCTAATAACACACGTTGTGCAGTAAAGCCTGGACCAAAACTGAGCATGACTCCTTTTTCACCGGTTTTGGGTTTTTTCTCCATAATGCGTTCCAAAACATAGAGGACCGTCGAACTCGACATGTTTCCGTATAGGCGTAATACTTCTTTGGTATCATCGATATTTTTTCCTAGTTCAGAAAATAGACCTTCCACTAAGGTAACTATTTTTTTTCCTCCCGGATGAAAAACGAGGTGATCAATATCCCCAATTTCAAGTTGATTTCTCTCCAAAAAAGGATGGATAATGGCGGGAAAATGTATTTCGATAGTATCTGGGACGGCCACATCCAAAATCATTTTTAATCCTTTATTTGTCAATTCAAACCCCATCATTTCTTCATTGTCATAAAAGTGATACATTGATTCGTCTACCACGGTTGGACCATTTTCATCCTCGTATGAGGATAACAATACACAAGCGGCACCATCACCAAAAATGGCTGCACTTACAATATTGGCCATCGAATAATCATCTAGCTGAAAAGTGGCTGTAGGGCTTTCGACAGTAATGACAGCCGCTCGTTTATTAGGATTTGCTTTCAAGAAATTTTTGGCATAAATAATGCCAGAAACGCCGCCAACACATCCCATTTCGGTAACAGGTAAACGAACGATATCTTGCCTTAAACCTAATTTATTAATTAAATATGCATCTAGTGAAGGAATCATAATTCCGGTACAACTAACAGTGATAATAAAATCGAGGGTATCAGGTTTCCAATTGGCTTTGTCTAAAGATTTTTTTAATACTTTTTCGCCCAAAACAATCATTTCACGAGCGTAAATGGTATTTCGCTCTTCAAAAGAATGTAACGAAAAAACTTCTGCTGGATCCATGATCGAATAACGTTTGTCGACATTTGCTCCTTCAAATATTTTTTTTACTTTTCGTTGAAAACGTTCTTCTTGGTTGGCTAACCATACATCTAAGAAAGGTAGAATGTCTGCTGTTTCTCTAGAATAATTGGGTAATTGTGTGGCAACATTTATAATTTTTACGCTCATATTTCAGTTTTAATAATCCATTGATATCTGAAAGCCCACTTCCAATGGATTGTATAGTTTTTTAACTTGTTTTTTTTAGAAAATGCAACTAGCTCTTCCTTTTTGAAGCCTCGTAAAATGGAGACTAATCCATCTTCTCTCGACATATTGTTTAATCCAAAGACAAAGCAGACTAGTTGAAATAGGCGGTAGGCAACACTAGTACGATGTAAATCATTAATCACAATTCCGACCGCAGCTTTGCTTGAAAATAATTGTAATAAATAATTAATTTGATCATTCTTGAAATGATGTAGCGTCAAGGTGCATAAAAGCAAATCATACTGTAATGCTTTGAATTCTTCCTCAAAAATATCAATGCATTGGTAGCTTATATTTGAATACTCTTTTGATAGTGCGATAGCATGATTCACGGTGAAAGCATTAGCATCAATACCAATTAAGTTGAATTCCAACTTATTTTTCGAGCCAAAATGAGCCAAAGCACGCAGCATATCTCCGTTTCCGCAACCTACATCTACAATTGTTAATTTTTGAGTTTTAGAACCAATTAATTGCTTGACTCCTTGTAAAGTTAACTGATTACCACCCAAAAACTGATTGATAGCTGCTATTTTATCCAAGGCATCCCTTAATTCTTCTCCTTCTAGAGAAAAATCATCCATGATTTCTTCTTCTGTAGTTCTATAGGTGGTGTTTAGTAGCATTTATACTGGTTTTCCGTGGGTTTTTTTTATGATAAAAGGTAGTAGAAAAGGAAAGAAAATTAAGCTTTTCATTACTAATTTCGATAAAGAATTATTCAATAATATTTTTGATAAAATGCTGCCGAATTGTATTCTACTTTTAAAGGTTTTGTTCCATGTAGCAACATATTGATTTTCAAACTGTGTTCGGGTTATCTTATTATGTAGATATTTGGTTGCTAACTCACTCGCGATTTTGGCACTGTGAACTGCTATTGCCATTCCGTTTCCACAAAGTGGATGAATCATTCCGGCCGCGTCTCCAATCATAATCATATGATTTTCAATTTTTGGTTTGTCCTCAAATGAAATTTGACTAATAGTCAAAGGTTTTTCAAAGAGCATTTTTCCTTCTTTAAAGACAGAATTTAAGTGGGGGTTTTTCATCATCACTTTTTTTTGAAAATCTATTATATCTTTATATTTTTTGAAAGACGAATACTGTACAAGGTAGCAAATATTTACCTTGTTATTTTCAATTTTTGAAACGCCACAATAGCCTCCGTCAAAATTATGCAACATCACAATATCATCTGGCAATTCCAAATCATAGTGTGCTTTTACCGCCAACCAGGGGGATTTTTTTTGAATAAATTCACGATGCATTTTTAGGTCTAAGTTGGAACGTTTTCCGAAACTACCCAATACAATTTTTGATAAATACAGTCGGTTTTCCTCTGTCCTAAGGGTGAAAATATCGTTCGAAAATGTCACTTTGTTAACATTGGCTTTAATGATATTGCCTCCTAATTCTAATGTTTTTTGATATAAATAATAGTCTAATTTATAACGACTTATACCAAAACCGCCAAGAAGTAAGCTTGATTCAATACTTTTTCCGTCAGTGGTAGAAAGTAGGGTTTTGTCAATTTTTGTTGGTTGTAACGATGTGATGTTTAACCCTAAAGTAAGCCAATAATCCCATATTTCATTCGAAATAAATTCACCGCAAACCTTATGTTTTGGAAAACTGTTTTTCTCAATAATGGTGACAGAAAAACCTTGTTTCAATAAATGAATTGCTGCCGTCAAGCCTGCTAATCCAGCACCAATGATTGTTATTTCTGTTTTATTATTCATTTTGATACATAATAGTAAGGAAAGATAATAAATGCAATTAGAATTGTTCGTTCATCATTTAATAAAGTTTTCTAAATTAATAAAATTTAGTAGAAGAGGATATTAATTTAAGTAAGAAAATAGAAGTAAAAATTCAATTTTAACATGGTAAAATGTTATATTTATATGGTTTTAAGGATGTAAGTAAACATTTACATAACAAATCGTTTTTAAAAAATCAATATTATTTTAAATAAATTGACTATATTTGCACGCAATTCAACTAGAAATTGCACCATGATAGCACACAACACCAAGATTATCGGAGAAGGCTTAACTTACGATGATGTATTATTAGTTCCAAATTACTCCAATGTGCTTCCAAGAGAAGTGAGTATTCAATCAAAATTTTCCCGAAACATTACCCTAAACGTTCCAATTGTATCTGCTGCAATGGATACCGTTACCGAAAGTGCAATGGCAATCGCTATGGCTCAAGAAGGTGGAATAGGAGTTTTACATAAAAACATGACGATCGAGCAACAAGCTGCCAAAGTACGTAAAGTAAAGCGTGCTGAGTCAGGAATGATTATCGATCCAGTTACATTACCAATGACATCGCTTGTAGCTGATGCTAAAGCAGCTATGAAAGAATATGGTATTGGTGGGATTCCAATTGTGGACGAAAACCAAACTTTGAAAGGAATCGTTACTAACCGCGATTTGCGTTTTGAGAAAAACAATGCAAGACCAATCATTGAGGTAATGACCAGTGAGAACTTAATTACGGTTGCCGAAGGAACGTCACTAGAACAAGCTGAAGTGGTCTTGCAAGGACACAAAATTGAAAAATTACCAGTTGTAAGTAAAGACAATAAACTAGTAGGTCTAATCACCTTTAGAGATATCACCAAATTAACTCAAAAACCAATTGCAAACAAAGATGTTTATGGACGTTTGCGCGTTGCAGCTGCAATTGGAGTGACAGGAGATGCAGTTGATAGAGCAGAAGCATTAGTTAATGCAGGTGTAGATGCTATCATCATTGACACTGCTCACGGACATACACAAGGAGTAGTAAACACTTTGAAAGAAGTAAAAACTAAATTCCCTCAAATTGATGTAATAGTTGGAAATATTGCTACTCCAGAAGCAGCTAAATTTTTGGTGGAACATGGCGCTGATGGTGTGAAAGTAGGAATTGGACCTGGTTCAATCTGTACTACTCGTATTGTTGCAGGTGTTGGTTTTCCTCAATTTTCAGCTGTGCTAGAAGTAGCAGCTGCATTAAAAGGAACAGGTGTTCCGGTTATTGCTGATGGAGGAATTCGTTATACAGGAGATATTCCTAAAGCCTTGGCTGCAGGTGCTGACTGTGTGATGTTGGGGTCATTACTAGCAGGTACCAAAGAGTCACCAGGAGAAACAATTATTTTTGAAGGAAGAAAATTTAAATCATACCGAGGTATGGGATCTGTGGAAGCAATGGAAACAGGTTCAAAAGACCGTTACTTTCAAGATGTTGAAGATGATGTAAAAAAATTAGTACCAGAAGGAATTGTAGGTCGTGTACCTTATAAAGGAGAGCTAAATGAAAGTATGTTACAGTTCATTGGCGGTCTACGTGCGGGAATGGGATACTGTGGTTCAAAAGATATTCCTACGTTACAGGAAACAGGACGTTTTGTTCGTATTACTGCAAGTGGTATTAATGAGAGTCATCCACATAATGTTACAATTACCAAAGAAGCTCCAAATTATTCAAGATAATTTATAGTTTTGTTTAAAATATAAAAGCGGTCTAATACAAATTAGACCGCTTTTTTTATGAAGAAATATGCAGTAAATTAGTGAAGAATATCGGCTTCCAATGTACTGTCACCATAAATTTTAATAAAGGCTTTAGTATAATCTTCTTTTGTAGCTAGATTGACGTTGGGTATGAATTTTTGTGGATTAACAGCAAATAAAGGAAACCATGAACTTTCAATTTGTACCTGGATTTTATGTCCTTTTTTAAAGGTATGCATGACGTCTTGCAGTTTAATGCTAACGGTTGTTTTTTCATTTGGAACCAATGCTTCAGGTTTTTCAATCGAATTTCTAAAACGTGCAGGCATGATTTCGCTACGAACCATTTGATGGTAATTGCTGTAAATTACAGTCGGTTTTTCTGGATTTGCTAGCTCATCTTCAGGATAAATATCAATCAGTTTAACAATAAAATCGGCATCTGTACTTGTCGAAGAAACAGTTAATTTGGCCAGTAATTCGCCTCCAAAAGTCAAGTCATCAGTTAAAGCTTCTGTTGTAAATGTAGCAACATCTGGTCGAGTGGTGGCAAAACGTTGGTCTTCGCTCATATAATTTCGAGGCGTAAAACCATTAAAATCTTTTAAGTTCTCAGAACTAATTACAGGTTTGTTTGGATCGCTGTAATATTCGGTAAAATTTTGTGAAGCCGCTTTTTCAAGTGTACCATTCGCTAAATAAAAAGAAATTTTCTGACTGTTTTCTGGTGGATATTTAGAGAATTCTCTCCATTTTTTTGAACCTGTATCAAACATCATAGCTTCTGGAATGCCCGCATCTTTTTTCGTATTGCCTTTTAGATAATGACTGAAGAATTTAGTTTCTATATTTTTTTGGTAGTACGTAGCAATACTGTCTCCAAAATATATATCATTATGATAGGTCTTTCCAGTTTCTCTTCCCCATGCTCCATGTGAAAAGGGCCCCATTACAAGAGTGTTTTTTGCTTTTGGAGATGTTTTTTCAATTGTTTTGTAAATGTTCAAAGGACCAGATAGATCTTCTGCATCAAACCAACCTCCTACAACCAAAACGGCTTGCTTTACATTTTTTAAATGTGGTAATAGGTTTCTTTTTTGCCAAAAGGCATCATAATTTGGGTGATCCATAATTTCTTGCATGAAGAAATTATTTTTGTAAAAGCGGTCTACACCTTCTTTTAGGGTTCCCATGTCGGTATAGAATTTTAAACCATCTTCGGAGTATTTTTTGATCATAGAATTTGTGTACCAAGAAATAGGAGTATTACTCGTCTTTTGAACTCCAAAGACAGGTAATGTACGGAAGTAACCCAGAACAAACCTACCATTATGCAAGAAATCATCATTCCAAAAATTTGATATGGGTGCTTGTGGAGATGAGGCGACCAAGGCTGGATGATGGGATAGAATACCGACAGCTGTATAGAAACCTGGATATGAAGTTCCGTATTGACCTACTTTTCCGTTATTGTTTGCAATGTTCTTTACTAACCAGTCTACCGTGTCGTAGGTATCGGTGCTTTCATCCACGTCTTTTTTTGATTTGTGTTCTACCTGAGGTGTCATGTTGGTAAACATGCCTTCGCTCTTATATCTTCCTCGTACATCTTGTTGTACAAAAATGTAACCATCTTTTAGCATGAATGGATTAGGACCGACACGTGTAGAAAATTTGTCTTCACCATAAGGCGCAATACTATAACAAGTTCGCATCATTACTATAGGATATTTTTTATTCTTCGAAATATCTTTCGGTGTGTAAATTGAGGTAAATAGTTTTACACCATCTCGCATGGAGATATAGATTTCTTTTTTGGTGTAATTGTCTTCTATGGAGGGAATTGTTGGTGCTTTTTGTTCTTGAGCGAAATTAATAATTGAAACAAAAAGCAACATGAAAGTGCTTATTTTTTTCATGGTTTATTATTTTTTAATTAAATTGATTTCTTTTGACGCTATTCTTCACTACTTTCAGTAGGTACTGAATTACAGTTTGTGATTTGATATTTATGTGTAATACGTTGTTGCCAAGTCCTTCTAGATTACCTATCCACAAACATTTTGTCCAATAGTTTTTTATTACCCACAATCCAAACAATGTCATCACGTTCCATGATAATATTTGATTCTGGATTTAGCATACGAACTCCATTTCGTTCGATACCAACAATTAGTCCTTGAGTAAGTTCACGCAGTTTGGAGCGACCAATCGCTTTTCCGATAAACTCCTCATTATCGAGTTCGATTTGGCGCAGTACCACTTCATTATTTGTTTTTTCTGGTATCTCGATTTCATTTTGACGCAAGTATTCAGCAAAAACTTTAACTTGTTCATCTGTTCCGATTACTCCAATTTGGTCACCAGGAAACAAACGCTCCATTTTATTGGGTACTTGGATGGTAATCTCTCCACGGTTTATATACGCAATATTGACACCTAATAGTTCTCTCATTTTGATTTCTCTCAATGTTTTGCCTGCAAGATTAGATTCTTTTGCGATGGTAAAACTCGTCATGTGACCATCCCAAGGAGTTAAGTTAGCATGCTGACGGTTTATTTTTCCACCGTCACCCTCATTTCTATCGTTTAGGTTTTTTAGAAAATGACCTTCAATTTTATGGTATTGGGCATGCAGTTTTTTGGGAAATAAAAAGTAAGTAATCAAAGCCGTAACCAGTGCTATAAAAGCAATTATTGGAGAGAAAAAGATGTTCAACAAAAAACCAATATAGAATACAGCCAGCCCCATACGCAAGAATAAAAGCATCAAGATTGGTCCTTTGTATTTTCGTTCTTTAAATAACGAAGCTACTTCTTTTACAGCAATTTTTCGTAAAGAAAGCGCATATAAAAAAGGCGAAATAATGACCATGGTAATTAAGGCTGCAATTGCATTACCAAATTTAGAATGTTCAACCAATGGTATTACAAACTTAGAGCAAAGTAGAATGATTGAAGTGATAATGATGGTATGTACGACGATATGAATTAGGTGTGTTCTAATTACAACCTGCCAAGTACTTACAGCACGAATGGCTTGAGCATTGGTACTGTATCGGTTTATTTTTTTTGTAATTCTACGGGGTAATTTTTTCTCTAGAAATTCTGAAAAAGGAACCGCGGCTTTAACCATAAAAGGTGTTGTGAAAGTGGTTATTGCCGATACAGCTACCACAATTGGATATAAAAATGAACTGGTTACATGCATAGTCATTCCTAGTGTGGCAATAATAAAAGAGAATTCTCCAATTTGTGCCAAACTCATTCCGGTTTGTACTGATTGTTTTAAGGGTTGTCCCGAAATCAATGCTCCAATTGTAGAACTGATGGATTGTCCAAAAATGGTAATGAAGGTTAGGATTAAAACTGGACCTGCATATTCGTATAAAGTAGTGGGGTCTATCAACATACCAACCGATACAAAAAATACTGCACCAAATAAATCTTTAACAGGCTTAATCAAATGTTCGATATGCTCGGCTTGCGTTGTTTCTGCGATAATTGAACCCATGATAAAGGCACCAAGGGCAGGCGAGAAGCCAACATCGGCCGCTAGGATTACCATCATCAAGCACAATGCTAATGAGATGATTAATAGCATTTCATCTGTCAGTAAATGTTTTGCTTTTTTGAGCAAGGTAGGGATGAAAAATATTCCCGCAACAAACCATGCAGTCAAGAAGAAAACTAGTTTTAGAACTGAAAATATTAATTCACTTCCAGAAAAATTCTGAGTTGCAGCAACAGTAGATAGTAAAACCATCATCAAAATGGCAATAATATCTTGTACAATGAGCGAACCAATTACTATCCCAGCAAATTTTTGTGCTTTAACTCCCAGCTCATCAAAGGTTTTTAAAATAATTGTGGTTGAAGAAATGGAGAGAATAACCCCTAGAAAAATACTATCCATTAATTTCCAACCCATCCATTTCCCGGCCATAAAACCAAAAAGCACCATGGTTATAATTTGCGTGACGGCAGTAATGGAGGCAGTACCACCGACTTTCATCAATTTTTTAAAACTAAATTCGAGACCCAAACTGAATAATAAGATGATAACACCTATATCTGCCCAAACTTCAACGCTCTTAATGTCTTTCACAGAAGGGAAAAAATCAAAATGATTTCCAGCCAAAAATCCTGCGATTAAATATCCTAAAACTAGAGGTTGCTTGAGTTTTTTAAATATTAAAACAGCAATCCCCGCCGTCATCAGGATCAATCCCAAGTCGCTAATCAAGGGTTTTAAATGGCTTGTTGTTTCTACTACGGTTGCTGCGGCGCTCATAAAGGTTTTTTTATATTAAAATGCTCCTGAAAAATTTCGATAAATATACCAAAAGCATTGGTTTTGTGCAATCTATCTCTCAAGATGGAGTGATTTATGGTGAATTCATAAAAAAAGCTATCGGTTAAGATAGCTTTTAAAAATTGAAATCATTTTTATACTATATTCCTAAAAAGTTACTTGGTGTAATTTGTAGTAATTCGGCTTTTATTGCGTCCGAAACTTCCAAGGTACCAATGAACTCATGGATAGAAGCTTTTGTAATTGCTTCGTTGGTTCTTGTTAACCCTTTCAAAGCCTCATACGGATTTGGGTATGCCTCACGGCGTAATATGGTCTGAATCGCTTCAGCAACAACGGCCCAGTTTTTTTCTAAATCTTCATGGAATTTTGATTCGTTCAGTAACAATTTGTTCAAACCTTTCAATGTTGCTTCAAATGAAATAATGGTATGTCCCATAGGAACGCCAATGTTTCTCAAAACTGTACTGTCTGTTAAGTCACGCTGTAAACGAGAGATTGGTAATTTTGCCGAAAGGTGTTCGAAAATTGCATTTGCTATTCCTAAGTTTCCTTCAGAGTTTTCAAAATCTATCGGGTTTACTTTATGTGGCATTGCTGATGATCCAATTTCACCCGCTTTAATTTTTTGTTTGAAATATTCCATTGAAACATACGTCCAAATGTCACGATCCAAGTCAATAACGATATTGTTGATTCTTTTTAAAGCATCAAAAAACGCTGCAAAATGGTCATAATGCTCAATTTGCGTCGTTGGAAACGAGTGGTGCAAACCAAGAGTTTGTTCTACAAATTTGTTTCCAAATTGTTTCCAGTCAATTTGTGGATACGCTACATGGTGTGCATTGTAGTTACCTGTTGCTCCACCAAATTTGGCTGCAAACGGAACATTAAACAACAAACGCATTTGCTCTTCTAGGCGCTCAACAAAAACGGCAATCTCTTTACCCAAGCGAGTAGGCGAAGCTGGTTGTCCGTGTGTACGTGCTAGTAACGGAATGTTTGCCCATTCCATGCTTAATTCTTTCAATTTGGCTACTAATCCAATTAACGAAGGCAAATAAACTTGTTCGAAAGCCTCTTTGGTCGATAACGGAATGGCCGTATTGTTAATATCTTGAGAAGTTAATCCAAAGTGGATGAACTCTTTGTATTCTGATAATCCTAATTTCTCAAATTTATCTTTAATAAAATATTCTACTGCTTTTACATCATGGTTGGTCACTTTTTCAGTATCCTTAATCCATTGTGCATCTGCAGTGGTGAAATTTTTATAAATGTCACGCAAACTATCAAACAAATTAGCATTTACGCCTGTTAATTGTGGTAAAGGCTGCTCGCACAATGCAATAAAATATTCGATTTCGATTAAAACACGGTATCTTATTAAGGCCTCCTCAGAGAAAAAGGGAGCCAAATTTTGAGTCTTACTTCTATATCTTCCGTCAATCGGCGAAATAGCATTCAATTCGTTTAAAGTCGTCATTTTTGAGTGTTTTTTTGAAAAGCACAAATATACTGAGAAGTTAGAAGTTAAAAGTTAGAAAATAGAAGTTTTTTGAAACAATAACCAAATTAAAAAGGCATTTTGGGACAAATAGTCGATTGTTTCATTAATCATTACAGTTCGCAGGTCATTCTACTATGGTGCTGCTTTTATTTTAGACAAAAAATTAGGACTCTGAATTATAATTAATTCAGAGTCCTAATTCTTTATGTAGTCAGCGGTAAAAAAATGTGCTGCTTAGTTTTTAGCAAGCTGTATGTCGGCATGAACGGCTACCTCACTCCATGTTTTGCTTACCCCATCTTTTCCAGTATGCAAGGCTTCACACGCTTTATTAATTGAAGCTATAGCGCCCAAAGCATCCCAGTTTTCTAGGTTCATCACACCGTCAAAGGCATAATTAGTATCGCTATTCATAGTATCTTTCAATGGAATATTAGCTGTTTTTCCGTTCAAGGTTACGTCAATTGAACATGTATTGTCTGCGGCTACTTTAAATTCGCCTGTTATCATATCAGTGTCTTTCATCATTCCAAAAAAGAACTTTAAGATCTTTGGATCTCTTGTACCTGACGCATCATTGGTAAACAAACTACTCACAGGAATACTGAATTTGGTTCCGTTCAATGCTTCAAATGCCGTTTTTCCTTCCTTCGTCTCGGTTAAGGTGATCGTTTTAAATTGTCCTCCAACAGCAACCTTATCAGTTGTTTTGTATGCTGTAAAGCCAACTTTGGTCGAATCATTAATAACTGTAAATGTTCCTGTAGTTGCCGTCACTTCATCGGTTGCTTTTTCTTCTGTTTTTTTAGCATCCTTGCATCCTATGGCCGTGATCAAGATCATTCCAACTGCGATAAGTTTTAAATTTTTCATTGCTGTGTATATTATATTGTTTTTCGTAAAATTAGGTATAAATTGTTAGAACTATCCTGATGTATATTAATAATACGTTGTTAAATCTTATAAAAAAGAATGTTAACGGTTGTTAATTATAATGTTTTTGAATAGTAAAAATCATGAAATTGCTTTCAGTCTTTCTTTTAAAAATTGGACACCCTCGGAAGCACTCATCGTAATCAATTCTAATTTGTTTCTCAAATTCGGAATAGAAGCTGGCTTTGGATCGATATAGAAGAGTAGGCAGTCTTTTTTTGCAAAATCAATCAATCCTGCTGCTGGATATACCTGCATCGATGTACCTATAACCACCACATAATCGGCTTGCTCCACAAGATCAATCGCTTGTTCTAGCGCAGGTACCTCCTCACCGAACCACACAATATGAGGGCGCAATTGGTTTCCTTTTGCATCCAAATCGCCAATAATCAAATCGCCAGTCCAGTCTTGAATTGCAGTTTGGTCAGCAATACTGCGCACCTTGATCAATTCGCCATGCAGGTGCAATACGTTGGTACTACCCGCTCTTTCATGCAAATCATCTACATTTTGAGTCACAATGTTGATCTCAAAATCATCTTCCATCTCGGCTAACGTTAAGTGACCCGAATTTGGTAGCACCTCAAACAACTGTCTGCGCCTTTGGTTATAAAAATCCAGAACCAATTCGGTATTCCTGTGCCAACCTTCAGGCGTAGCCACATCCATCACATTATGACCTTCCCACAGGCCATCGCTATCACGAAAGGTTTTGATTCCGCTCTCTGCACTCATTCCCGCACCCGAAAGGATTACTAATTTCTTTTTCATGTTCAATTTATTTGGGCGTGATATCCGGGCTTTCGACTGTATCTTTTTGGGCAAAAAAAAGCCCAAAAAGGATGCCGTCTCTATCCCGCACGCAATCCCGATTATCATTTTTAGAGTAGACTTCTAGTCAAGAGCAGGAAGCACTCAATTTTTTTTACTAGGCATAAAGCTAGTCTTTTTTACTATTTTTGCAGCAAATAAAATAAATATGATTGATTTAAAGTATCTAGAATTTCTTGAAAACATTTTGACCGACAATCGCAAAGAGCGCTTTTTGAAAGTTTTAGAAAATAGAACCAATCATTTTACGATTGCTGTAGAAGATATTTTTCAGATGCACAATACAAGTGCCGTGATGCGTAGTTGCGAGGTTTTTGGAATTCAAGAACTCAACGTAATCGAGGAACGTTACGGAAAAAGTATTGATAAAGAAATCGCAATGGGTGCGCAAAAGTGGGTTGATATTAACACATTCGATTCGGTAACAAGTTGTCTGGATGCAGTAAAAAGTAAAGGCTATCAAATTATTGCTACCACACCTCATGATAACGATTGTTTGCTAGAGGATTTTGATATTACCAAACCAAGTGCCTTATTTTTCGGAACCGAACGCGACGGATTATCTGAGGAAATCATGCAGCGCGCTGATGGTTTCTTAAAAATCCCGATGGTCGGTTTTACCGAGAGTTTGAATATCTCGGTTTCAGCAGCCATTATCATTCAAAATTTGACCAATAGATTGCGTCAGTCGGATATTGATTGGCATTTGTCTGAAGAAGAAATGTTGGTCAAAAGATTGGCTTGGGCCAAAAGTTCCATCAAAGACATCAAGAGAATAGAAGCGAGATATTTGGAGGAAAATCCATCCTAGAGAATCCTGTTCGTGATCTGAAATGCTATTTTGCGTGAGGGATAGAAGCGGAAATCCTTTTATGGTATAAAGCGATAGCGGTATAGCATAAAAGATTGAAGCGTATAGCCCGACCCGCTTTTTTTGCGGGTCACGCCCAAAATAACCAATCCAAAATATAATAAAAGGCCATAATGCTAGAATTATCCCGTTAGGTAAAATTAATCAGATACACCAAAAGATGGAGGTTCTAATGTACTACAAAGTTTTTTAGAAGCTAAACAGCAATCATTCTTATCCCCAAACTTTTGGGACAGAATTAGAAGACCTTGTTTATCATTCATTTCTACAAGCTCAATTTGACAAATGAGTACATTAACTTTTAAATTAATTTTACCTAATGGGGTTTAAATACAATTCTTTTACTGTGGCATATAATTAGGATACTTGTTTTATGCTTTTATCTTCTTTTGATAAACAAATAAAGCCCTAGTAAACTTACTGTTAGTACTCCCAAAGCGGCTAACGCCATAACTAAGTCACGAATGTTTTTTCCTGCCCAATCCATAAACAAAAATTTATGAAGTATAGCAAAACTATAGCCTTCAATTCGGTCGCCATTAGTTACAAAAGCGGCCAATCTTGATGTTGAGGGTTCAATGTATAGCACTGTTTTATCTGCTGTATCATAACTTAATTTAATCACGGGTAAGCGTTTGTATACAAAACCATATTCGCGATTATCAAAATCATAAAGGTTTTTTGTCTCTATTAATTTTGCGTTTTTGATGCAAGATGTTGTGCTTGTAACATCGCAACAATCAGCAGGATTTTCTCCGGTTCCAGCAGACCTCATTTTGGCAAATTTCTCTGCCAAGAAAACAGCATAATCTTTTTCAATTGTTTTGTCCTCAATTCCGGTCTGGCAATTGATATACTTATTGTGTACTTCGCCTTCTTCATTTGGCAACAATCGCACTTGCAAGTAGGTTTTATTTTGAAACTGAATCAAAGAATAATTTTCCCAATCGGCTTCTGGTTTTGCAAAGGTGCTTAAGGCCAAAAGATCAGTGGTTTTGTAATCGGGAGCATAAATCATTTTGTCCAATGTGTAAGGCTCTAGTTTTTTTGTAGCATGAAAAGCTCCGCTAAATACAAAAGTTAAGGTTACAAACGAAACTGCTATACCTATTTTTCGATGGTGTTTTCTAAATTTACTTCGATCGTCTGTAACGGGAGATTTTTTGAAAACTTTCCAAAAGAAACCGTAAATAACAATACCACTTACTGCTGAAAACCCAATGATTCCGAGCAACAATAACATGACTGTAATTTGTAAAGTCTTGTTGGTAATGCTTTCTAGAAAGTTCCAATTATGAAAAGTGTCAAACACCCAAATTTGAAATTGTCTTGACCTAGGATTGTAGGTTGCCAATTTGCTAGATGTAGTTTCGACATAAACATCCATGTCATCCTTACGATCAAAATTGATTTTCCAAACCGGTAAGTAGCGGTTGATATATTTATATTGTCCATCAAATTCTGTTAGAACAGTACTACTTACAATCGCACTTTTTTGATCCTCCAAGAAATAGCGAGATAGCCATTCAGCATACAATTGATCGCCATTTTTTAATTCGGTTCCAGTAATGGTATTGAAATAAAGAACTTCACCGTCTTTAGTAGTCTTGATTTGATGAAAAGTTGCGGCATCGAAAGTAACCAAACGGAAATTCTTAATACGTTCAATTTTATTCTTTTCCAAAATAGAATAGAGAGAAACCTTGATTTGAGTGGTGTCTATAGCTTTGGATTCCAGTTTTTCGTGTCCAATATTTGGTCTAAACCAGTGTGCCATTACGGGGTGCATCAATCCTGATAGACACCAAAAAATCACTGGGATGATCGTTATGATTCCTAGCGTTCTATGGTATTTGTAGAGGTTTTGTTTAAGTTTTTTAACCCGTTTTTTATTTTTCGACTTTGTCATTTTTTTATTTTTTTAAAGAAAGGTTGTATTGTATTCCCACCAAAAAAGTACGAGGTGCTGCTGCTGTATAACTTGGTTGTGAACTCGTCAAGTTACCTCTGCTTACGGTATATGCATATAATTTGTTTGTAAAATTCATTACGTTGCTGTAGACTTCAATACGCTTAAATTTATATCCTACACGACCATTAAACAAATTGTAACCTGCATATTTTACGGTATTTACTTGATCTTGATAGTAGCTGCTAATTAATTGCCACTCTACTGAAGCTCTGAAATTAGGAAGCCAATTGGGGTAATAACTCACCTCTGAGTTTCCAGCCCAGCGTGGTGCTTGTGGCATTTCAAAACCACTTAAATTTTGTAAAACATCAGTTGATTTGTCCGAAACTTTAAAATCAATATACTTATGCTTTGCTACAGTTCCACCTATGCGAATGTTCCATTGTTTGGTAGGTTTATAGTTGAAACCAAACTCAATTCCTTTGTGGCTTGTTTTTCCAGCAGAGCGGTAATCAGTAGAATTATCCTCTAGTTTAATGCTTAAAAGTTCATTTGAACCTTCCATGTAATAAATGGCATAATCGAAATTCAATTTATTTTCGAATAAAGAAACCCAACCCCCAAATTCAAAGTTCTCAAAAGTTGCTGGTTTTAAGTTATAGTAGAACTCCGCTGGTATTCCTGTATTTCCGCCTGTTCCAGTTCTTGCTGTAAAAATAGAAGTGATACCTGGAGGTGCAAATCCCTGAGAATAATTACCATAGAAACCGGCTTCTTGAAACGGATTAAAATTTGTTCCCGCTCTAAACGTGAATTTATCATAGGTTTTGCTACCCGAAGAGTTGTCCAGGGCATTGTCATATTTTAATTTCATGGCATCATATCGTCCACCTACTGTAACAATAAATTTTTCAATAGGGGTAAAAGTGATTTGTTTAAAAATGGCTGTGTTGTAAATATCGGCAGTGTAGTTGGCTAACTTTGTTTCAGGATGTTCCGCGATAATTTCATATTTTTTTACCGTTTGTTTGCCAATTTCGCCAGGATTAAGAGTAGCTTTGAGATCTAGCAGGTACGACCAATAGGTTACAGGAGAGAAGTCGAAAGAGGTTCCACTGACCATAGTTGTTTTCCAAAACTTAAATTTTTGAGTATGTTGGCCTATCGCGCCGTAACTTTTAAAGTTGTTAGAATTCACTTCGCCGGTTGCAGTAGTGGGATTATTTACAGGATTCCAACGGATACTATAGGAAGGGTTTTGTCCTAATTTATTATCTCTATGGTACACGGTAAGGTAGGAGCTAGCATTTAAATTCCATTCATGTTCGAGTGTTAATCTGGTACGCAAAGCTTCCGATTTTCTGTAGGTAAAATCAGAAGTGCTAGTATAAGTCCTATTGTTAAAGTCATTTTCGTTCACACTTCCACTCATATCCGAAAAGTAATTCCCAACCATCGTATTACTTATTAGGCGGGTATTGTCATTAATCTGATAATCTACTCTAACATTCAAATTGTCTTTTTTGTAATCCGATTGTGCCATCCATGAATTTTCTTGAAGACTAGAGATACCAGCCACATGAAAACCTATTTTTCCTACTGTGGCACCACCTGCAGCTTGAATTCTTTTATATCCCCATTGGTCTGCTTGTATGCCAAACTTGAATTCTGGGTAGAAGGATGGTTTTTGTGAAATTAAATTGATAGTTCCTCCAATTGCCTCAGGACCGTAAAGTGATGATACAGGACCTTTTACTATTTCAATAGATTGTAGATTAAATTGGTTAATTTCCAACAAGGCATTATGATTGAAAATACCTAGAGGTCGAATAGGCAATCCATCTTCAAGGTATAAATAATAACTAGAGTAGGATATAGGCTGACGAATAGACATAGCATGTTGTTCGTTTCCTAAATTCACCATGACTACGCCAGGGGTTTTGTTGGCAATTTCGTATAGTGCAGATGCTTTTGTTTCGTCAATGATTTTAGCAGTAATTTTACTAATAGCGACAGGTGTTTCCTTTCGTAAAGTTTTTGTTCTGTTTGCTGTTATGAATACATTATCTAATTCATTTTCAGTAGTGTCTTGTGCTTTTTTATTTTGAGCATAGACTAATTGTCCCACTAACAGTAGGATAACGAGTATTTTTTTCATTAGAGTGCTAATAAATTATAATGTAAGTAGTTGCTCTTGGTGAAAACCAAAAGTGCTTTGTTCTGTAATCCATACAGAAATAATATCATTATAATTTAAACGAGCGGAGGACGGAAAATATCTGCTATAACCATTTTTGGCTTTGCATATAAATGAGTAAAATTATCCGTTTTTGAAGATGGAATAGTAGTAGTATAAATTCTGAATTCGAAAGGAATATTTGTGTAAACCAATTCTGATTTTTCTTTCAGATTGGAGGTATTCATTCTCTTTTCGTTGTCATCGTATTTTTTTAAATTTTTTTGTAATTCACAACGACCGTTACAGCTATTATTTATATTAGCTCTTTGAACACAAATGGTTTTAGCAATTTGGTCTTGTGCCAATTTAAATTGCGTATATATCACGATACTTCCCAAAGAAGGAAGTAAAAGCATTAGTGATAATAAAGTCGCAAAAAAAAGTTTCAAGACTATGTTTTTAAATTTCTGCAAATATAGATGAATATTGTAGTATGGATTGATTTTTAAAATAATTTAATAAGTAAGAACAGAATGAAGCACTATTTTAGAAATTGTGTACTGATAAAAGATAATAGTTCAAACAAAAAAAAGCTCCATTTACAATCTGTAAATGGAGCTTTTAAAAAAATAGGTAGTATTTTAATTATTTATGTCTTAGGATATATAATTATTTTAAATCAAAACGATCAGCATTCATCACTTTGGTCCATGCTTTAACAAAATCAGCTACAAAGCGTTCTTTGCTATCATCTTGTGCGTATACTTCTGAGTACGAACGTAATATAGAATTCGATCCGAATACTAAATCCATACGTGTGGCAGTCCATTTTACAACCCCAGTTCTGCGGTCACAAATATCATAAAGTCCTTTTGAAGTTGGTTTCCAAGTGTTCCCCATGTCTGTAAGGTTAACAAAGAAATCGTTTGTCAAAGCGCCAATAGTATTGGTAAATACACCATGCTTAGTGTTACCGTAGTTAGTACCTAACATTCTCATTCCACCAACCAATACAGTCATTTCAGGTGCTGTTAAACCCATTAATTGTGTACGGTCTAGCAGTAGTTCTTCTACACTTACCACATAATCTTTTTTGCTGTAGTTACGGTATCCGTCTGCTAGAGGCTCCAAAGGTTCAAATGATTCAGCATCTGTCATCTCTGCAGTAGCATCACCACGTCCTGGAGAAAAAGGAACGGTAATATCTTGACCAGCCGCTTTTGCTGCTTGCTCAATACCTAGGTTACCAGCCAATACAATCGTGTCGGCGATACTAATATTAAATTCGGCTGCAATAGGCTCTAGTACAGATAGTACATGTGCCAAACGTTGCGGCTCATTTCCTTCCCAATCTTTTTGAGGCGCTAACCGAATGCGGGCACCGTTGGCTCCACCACGCATGTCAGATCCACGATAGGTACGTGCACTATCCCAAGCAGTATTTACCATCTCCGGAATTGACAATCCTGAAGCTGCAATTTTTGCTTTTACGGCTGCAACATCGTAATCTGCTTTTCCTGCCGGAATTGGATCTTGCCAAATTAAATCTTCTTCAGGAACTTCAGTTCCAAAATAGTTTACTTTTGGCCCCATATCTCTATGTGTCAATTTGAACCAAGCACGGGCAAACGTTTCAGAGAAGTACTCTTGATCGTTCATGAATTTCAACGAAATCTCCTTGTAAATAGGGTCTACTTTCATAGCCATATCAGCATCAGTCATCATTGGGTTGTGGCGAATACTTGGATCTTCTACATCAACAGGACGGTCTTCATCTTTGATGCTCACTGGTTCCCATTGCCAAGCTCCCGCAGGGCTTTTGCGTGGTTCCCATTCGTGATTGAATAACATTTCAAAAAAGCCACCATCCCATTTTGTTGGGTGTGTTGTCCAAGCACCTTCTAGTCCGCTGGTTACCGTGTAGCGTCCTTTTCCTGTGTTATTAGGATTCTTCCATCCAAGTCCTTGTTCTTCAACATCAGCACTTTCTGGATCTGGTCCAAGTACGCTTGCGTCTCCGTTTCCGTGTGTTTTACCTACGGTATGTCCACCTGCAGTAAGTGCCACCGTTTCTTCGTCATTCATCGCCATACGAGCAAATGTTTCACGAATGTGCGCAGCTGTTTTCATTGGGTCTTGTTTTCCGTTAACCCCTTCTGGATTTACGTAAATCAATCCCATTTGTACCGCTGCCAATGGGTTTTCCATGGTAGATGGTTTTTCCACATCGCTGTAACGCTCATCACTTGGTGCCAACCATTCTTTTTCAGCTCCCCAGTATGTATCTGTTTCGGGGCTCCAAATGTCTTTACGTCCAAACGCAAATCCAAAGGTTTTCAATCCCATACTTTCATAAGCAATTGTTCCTGCCAAAACTAGCAAATCGGCCCAGCTCACTTTATTTCCATATTTCTTTTTAATCGGCCATAACAAACGTCTAGCTTTATCTAAGCTTACATTATCAGGCCAAGAATTTAGAGGTGCAAAACGTTGGTTTCCTGCACCACCACCACCACGACCATCGGTGATACGGTATGATCCTGCAGAGTGCCAAGACAAACGAATCATTAATCCACCATAGTGCCCCCAATCTGCTGGCCACCAATCTTGGCTGTTTGTCATCAAATCATTCATGTCTTTTTTCAAAGCAGGAATATCCAATTTTTTTAGCTCTTCATGGTAATCAAAATCATGACCTAACGGATTTGTCTTTGTATCATGTTGACTCAATATATCAAGATTGAGGGCGTTTGGCCACCAAGACATTACATTATTACTTGAAGCTGTATTTCCGCCGTGCATTACAGGACATTTACCAGCAGAGGCATCGTGATTCCCTTCAACAATAGTTGGAGCGTCATTTTCTGGAAGTTGTCCATGATTCACGGGGCATTTACCTTGATCTGCATTGTTATTATTTTCCATATGTAAAATTTTATATATTTTGTGTTTGTTTTTATTTTCTCAAAAATAAGGTTATTGTCTCTTATTAATCGCTGAAAATAATCTTCATATTTTATTATCGTATAGTTAAAAACTATTATTAATTATAAATTATAGTTTATTACTATTATTTGTTTTTCTGTTTCATATAAGTGATGTGACAATTGTTAGATCAATTGTTTTATTCATGAAATGGCTTGCTGTAATAAATTTTAGACTTCATTGTATCATGAGCTAACTTTATGCGTTAAGGAAATTAATGGATTATAAATTTATTTAATAGGTTGGAAATAACTATCTAAAAGGCGTTGATGCCGCTTTTATAATTATAAATACAGAACAAACAATACTGTTAAACTTCTTAAAGTTAATTAAAATAGTTGGATTGGAATTCACTTAACAAAGATTTACCATTGTCTTAATGAAGATGTTTGCTATTTATTTGAATTGAAAGTGATACTGATAATTCAATTGCAACAGATGAACGCAATCTTGACGAAATAAATTTGATAATGACAAGGAAGTAATTTAATGTAGATCTTCAAAATTTATTATCACTTAACCTATATAATAGCCGCTTTTACTATTTCTTGAATGATTAACCCACAATGAAAATAAATATGTGGAGAGCAGAGGAGATAATTGGGAGAATACTTGCCTTGATTGACAAAATCAAGCTTATCAACAGGATTCGAAGAACTGACCTTACTCGAGAAGTTAATAAAATTAGCCTTTTACGGAGTTTATAGAATAGATTTGGATGCAGTAACTAGAGTAAAAGGGAAATAGACTATAAAAACTACGCTCGAATTGACAAATGGAATCGTACTTATAAGAACAATTTGTCAAGTCGAGCGCAGTCGAGACTTTTTAGTAGTAGATAGTAAGGGAAAGTATCTGTAATCCTTTTAATTATGATTCTTTCAAATGAACAAAGGTTTGAGTGAAAGCGATTGTCAGCTTGTTATTTAACTTCTACAGCATACAGATGAAAATCTATAGTATTTTTCAACTAATTATTTATCTCCAAAATAAGATACACCACCACCAGTTAAGAAATCTTCTCTCACAGGACTGAAAGTGTCAATAAGAATTCCTTCTTCCAAACAAATTGCACTGTGTAATAAATTTGGCTCAATATAAACACCATCTCCAGCTTCTACAATTTTCTTTTCTCCATCAATTTCAAATTCAAATTTACCTGAAACACAAAAAGTAGCTTGCGTATGAAAATGTTGATGTGGAGCTCCTAATGCACCTTTGTCAAACTTTACTTTTACCATCATGATTTGATTGTCGTATCCTAAAAATTTTCTAGAAACACCACCACCAAGTACTTCCCATTCTAAGTCTTTTGAACTGATGTATTTTTCACTAAATCTTTCCATTTTATCTTTATTTGTAGTTAGTAATTATTTGACCAAGATAATTTATTTCTAAGAGACGAGAAGAGTAAAAATTAGAAATTTTGTGACTTTACTATTCGTAATTGTTTGAAAACACGAATCTGAATTTTTATAAAGACTAGTTCACGATTTCGTTATTCAGCAAAGAAAGTACAGAACTTCATAAGGATTTTGTAACAGATTGAGCAATTACACAGAGACTCATAAAGAAAACACAGAACCTCACAAATATTTTTTTCTTTTAACTACTTTTCAAACATAAACCACAAATTACGTCTTTGCGAGCAACAGCCTATCTGGTTTTCGGGAAAGCAATCACGCAAAGTATTTCTGTAATCTTGTCATTCTGGAAGAATCTCTGACAAAGATTGGAATGATTTTATATTGACTATTTCATTTCGCTTTTCTTTGTGGGCACAAGCAGGACGCTCGCGCCAGCGTAGGAAAACGAAGCAATCACGCAAAGTATTTCCACAATATTGTCATTCTGAAAGAATCTCAGACAAAGATTGGAATGATTTTTTATTGACTAATGCAGTTCGATTTTCTTTGTTGGTACAAGCGAGACGCTTTCTAAAGCTTGTAGTATAATTTTATTCATGAGTTTTAGTTTAGCTCAGGTACAGTATTATATTAATTTGGCTTTTTCTATCAATTCTTCTGCCTTTGCAAATAATAACATTTCTACGGTCGAAATAGTAGTATTTAATTCATTTGCACATAAATTTAATAACTCAAGGTACTCCTTATAGAAAGTAAATTCATTGGTTTTTTTCCAATTTGGCTCTTTTGAAATTAATTTTAAAGTTTTATTAGCCTTAATTATTCGCTTGTTTTGACTGGCAAGAAGTGGATATAAGCTTTTTTCTTTTGTTTCGTAAATTATTTGAAGTGCATTTAATGAACATGAAACACGTGCATCAAAAATCGCATATTTATTATGGTCATGGACTACTAAAGCTTTTGACCATGAGGCAATTCCCTTTACACCTTTTTCAATTAATTCTTTTGCCGCAGAAGTTTTGTACTCTTGTAAAGCTAACGCTTGATTCCCTTTTATTCCTCCCCAAGTTTTTATGTAATATTCGATAAGTTCCCCTTTTTTTGATAATTCTATCTCAGATTTCCATTTTTCATGAAGTTTTGTCTTTAATGCTATGTTCTTCTTATACTGATTTCCGTCGGGTAGTTTAATATCTTGAGGTAAAACTGATTCATTTATTTTTCTCCAATTATACCAATCGTTTGTATTATCAAAGCATTCAGTACAAATGGTAACTATAGCATTTTTAAGATTCATTTTTATTACATTTTATGGATATTATTTTCAATCCAGTTTAAATTATATTTATCGTATTGGCGCTTTAAGATGCCAAGAAATTAGTTAACACTCAGTTTTCGGCTTAACGAAAATTTGATACGAAACGGCAATTCTACTAAACTCCAGATAACTCAGAATGGCTGTTGAACTAAACCTTCGGTAGTGTATTGAGTTAAATAGCAGTCCTTTGTAAAAGTAAATAAAAACTTTATAAGATGAATAAAAAAAACCACTAGAAGAATTAAAGTACAACAAAATCATCAATCAGGCCATACGAAACGTACCTGATTTTGAAGCCTTGTTGAATCGATTTGAGAGAACAATTTCGGTATTAGGACGCAGTCAAAGTACATTTTCCAACTACTCCCGCCATGTTGCTTCGATGGCGTTGCATTTTGGAAAGATTCCAACAGAATTGGATGTAGAGCAAGTACAGGAGTACTTGTTTATGCTGCAAAAACGATCGAAAACCCCTTCGAAAACTTACTTCAAGCATTGTGTTTATGGACTGAGATTTCTACTCAAGTCCGAAGGATTGCCTTATGAGTATTTGCATTTACCTTCGATTAAGCACGAGAAAAAACTCCCTACCGTACTCAGTAAAGAAGAAGTTTGGCGGATGCTCAAAAGTTGTCAGTTGCTAAAACACAAAGTCCTAATCGGGCTTTTGTACGGTTGTGGACTTCGTTGCATGGAAGCGCGATCGGTACGTTTGCAAGATTTAGATTTTGACCGTCAGCAACTCAAAGTAGTTCAGGGAAAAGGTAAAAAAGACCGTTATGTGCCGCTATCAGAGCATCTTATTCGGGTGCTAAAAGTATATATCGAAGCCGAAAAACCAAAAACCTATCTCTTCAACGGACAACCTGTAGCACGTGCTGGAGGCAATACTTCGTCTACGCTCAGCACAGGCTTTGACTCTCGTTATTCCCAACGTGGCGTGCAATGGGCAGTCAAACAAGCCAGTAAAGCTGCTGGAATCACCAAAGATGTTTGTGTACACACCCTCCGACACACTTTTGCAACGCACTTACTCGAGGATGGACTCGATATTGTGAGCTTAAAAAACCTTTTGGGACACGAACAAATTTAGACCACGATGGAGTACTTGCACATCGCCCAACTCGACACTCAAAAAGCTTTTAGTCCACTCGATACTTTGTTTGCCAAGTGTCGCACAAAGTAGCCTGCACTGAGCCAAGCCGAAGTGAAGTAGCCCACGTACTAGAAAAACTCGGGACAAAGATTGAAAATTTAGGACTTAATACTTGGCAATTGCGCACCTTATCGGCAGTTCGGCGGTGTCGTACGGCGGCTTTGGGCGGGCACATTGATGCTTGTGATAGTTGCGGAAACATCAGTATTAGTTACAATTCCTGTCGCAATCGGCATTGTCCTAAATGTCAAGGTAAAAACCGAGAAGATTGGATACAAGCACGGCAAAGTGAACTCTTGCCCGTGCCGTATTTCCATGTGGTTTTTACATTGCCCGAAGGGATTAATCCACTTGCGATAAAGGATCCAAGATTGGTGTATAATTTATTGTTCGAATCGGCTTGGGCGACGCTAAAGACTTTTGGAGTACGAAAAGAAATCCAATCTGGCATGATTGCCGTTTTACACACTTGGGGACAGAATTTATCGCTTCATCCTCATTTACATTGCATTGTTCCAGGCGGTGGTGTGGACAAAGACGGCAATTGGAAAAGCATCAGAGCCGATGGAAAATATCTTTATAATGTCAAAGCTTTATCAAAGATGTATCGAGGCAAATTTTGCGATGCTTTAAAACAGCGAGATCCTGATCAGTACACCCGAGTGAAGAAGCAGCTTTGGGAAAAATCTTGGGTGGTGTTTGCCAAAAAGCCTTTTGGAAATCCCAATTCAGTGGTGGAATATCTAGGGCGTTATACCCACAAAATAGCCATCAGTAACAACCGAATAAAAAGCATTGATGATCAAAATGTAAGTTTTCATTACAAGGACTACCGTCAGAATGGGCAACGTAAGAGCATGACTCTCACACACGAGGAATTTATCCGACGTTTTGCGATGCATATTTTGCCTAAGGGATTTGTGAAAATAAGGCATTACGGTTTTTTGAGTAGTAATTGGAAGCGAGAGAAACTAAAGGTTTTACAAGAAAAACTAAAAGTTAAACCCCAAATAAAGGTAGCCAAGGAATCTAAAATCAGAAAGTGTCAATGCTGTAAAACGGGCAATTTGCACACTATATTGATTTTCGATCAACGAGGACCGCCTGCTTGGTATCTTGGTGGAGGCCAGAAATTAGCTGCCTGTAAAAACTAGTTTTATGGGTAGGGCACGTATGCGATGATGTGAAGGAAAACACAATAAAACCAGTCTAATTTACGGCTCAAAAAAAAAGAGGACGCTTTGTCCTCTTAAATCACCTAAACTTGTTTATCGATATCCCCATAGTGACGGAAGTAGAGCGGTTCCGTTCAACCGCGGTTTCATTGTTGGCTTTTCAAGCCCAACGAAACCTTGGCTGTTAGCTGCTGTATTTTTTATTCAATTCGTTGAAAATTTCAGCGATGTAAACTTTTATATTTTCCTTTTTGTACTTTTTAATTAAATTATTAACCTCGATTAAGTTTTCCACGTACGTTTTATTATTCAACTTCGTAATAAAATTTACTCCATTAGTTATAAATTCTTTTGCTAAAATATCTGCTATTTTTTTAGAAAATGAATCATAGAATTCTTCTGGACCGACAATTATTTTGCACGAATTAGCTTTGATAGAATTAGTTAATTCTTCAAATAAAAATGCTTCTTGTTCATCCAAATTTTTGGTAAATAGAATTACAATAGCTTCACAAAAATAAAAAATGTATGGATTTTTAATTTGATTATTGGTCGCAATAAATTTACTTTTTACTGAGTATTTGTTAAAGTTTATTAGCATTCTATAATCTTCAATTTCTACCATTTCTGTAACGTTATCGTAAAGAAAACTGCTTACAAATTTTTTAATTTTTAGTAAATCTTTTTCATCTATGTAACTATCGCCGTCTTCAAGTTTATAGACACTGCAAAACCTTAAAATTATTGAATAAAAATATGCTTGAACTTCTATATTGGTAACTCTTTTAGGTTCGAATATTTCATATTTCTGAGTAGAAATATAAGAATTGAAATTGTTACTATATTTATCTTCCCTAAACTTTTGCAGAAATTCGGTCGCAAATTTAGATTCTAATAAGCCTAATTTTTTTTCACAGATTTTGCAAAGCACGTAATCTCTTGCATAATCATTTGGTTTAATTTCTGTTGAAGTGTTTTTTGAATTTGCTCTGCCAAAGTAAACACTTACATTAGAATTTTTTGAATCGATGTTGTATGATTCTTCTTTATCTCTTTCTCCGACACAGTTTTTTATTAAGCTTGCAGGAATTAGATGAGAACCTACTTCATCAGCAGTTTTATCACAGATTATACAGTTCATATTGTCTTTTTTGCAGTTTGTTGTGAGAATATAGCAGCTAACGTCAGTTTGTCTAATAACCTACAAACTGTCTTTTTTCTAGTTAATTTGAGAGTAAAAATAGTTGATTTAAGCTACAGTTAAATAATTTTTAGAATAAATATTTAGTTTAGGATAATAAAAATTATACTCGTAGCAAGCTTTAAAAAAGCTTGTTACCGCTAGAATAAACAAGGTAAGTACTTTTAGATACTTTTTTAGTAGATTTTGGTCAACAAGGTTGAATATTCTACGAAGATTGTAGGCAGTGAAGATCAGTCCAACATCGGCAGCGGCTCGTTTAATGGTCTTTTTGGTCATGATATAATAAAATCCCCA
>NZ_JAOQMX010000048.1 GCF_025960985.1 Flavobacterium psychraerolatum
AGGTTATAGAAATTCAGGAAATTTCATAAAAATGGTGTATTATTTAGGAAATGCCTAAAAATGCAATTCCACTATTTTAAGCGAAGAGCCACAATTATTTTAAAATGAAAATTTTATAAGATTTGTTTAAAATTCTATAGGAAAATTTTTATTGCAGTATTTAATTTTACAACATTGAAATTAACTTATCATTTAAAAATTAAATTATGGAAAACAATCTAAACAATAGGGACTTTGAAAAACGCCCTATGCTAACAGGAATGTTCGCTGATCGCGAAACTACAGAACGTGCCTATAACTCACTTACAGAAAGAGGTTATTCTAAGGATGATATTAACCTTGTAATGTCGGATGATACCCGTACTAAGTATTATTCGGATAAAAATGATCATTCAGAATTAGGTACAAAAGCCGCTGAAACTGCTGGTACAGGTTCTGCTATTGGTGGAACTATTGGAGCTGTAGTAGGTATAATTGCCGCTATTGGTACAAGTGTAGTGATACCAGGTTTGGGGTTAATTATTGCAGGACCTCTGGCAGCAGGATTAGCTGGCGCAGGTGCAGGCGGAATTGCGGGAGGTCTTATTGGTGCACTTGTTGGTTCGGGGATTCCTGAGGATAGAGCCAAAATATACGAAAATGGTATCAATGATGGACATGTAGTTATGGGAGTTCATCCAATATCGGATGAAGATGCTGATTATCTTGAACAATATTGGAGAGATAATCAAGGACAAAATATTTATAGATAAATGAAGTCATTAATATAAAAGGACTCCTCTTAAAAAAAGACGAGTCCTTTTTTTTTGACTAATTATAGTTATAGATTTTAAATGTTACAAAACATAGTTACAGTAATTATGCGCTATTAAGTATCCTATTATTGAATAGACACTTCAATAATTAATTGTAGTATCTGCAACTTTTTTGTGTTGCTTAAAGTGTACAAGCATTGTTGAGACGCTATCTAGAGACGCTTTCAGCGAGAAAAACTAGATGGGTTTAGTTTGTGAATAAGTAGTAAACAAATTTAAAATCGGTAACCGTTTGAATGATTCACTTTTCCCCATTTAGCGGAATTAAATAGCTACACGACTCAGATAAGTAGTAGATTGAAGGACAAACGACTTTCTCTTGGTGGGTTATTTAGATACATGTCATATTAATAATAGAACATAAACAAAATCTATAAAGTCATTGCGACGAAGGAAGCAATCACGTAAAAAATAGCCAACATATTACCATTCTCTGGCGCTTGACTACGTTGACTGCTTGCTTTGATTTTGGAAACCAGTCGTAGCGTTTGCAACGCGGTTTATTTTCTATATGACTTTACTATTTACGCTATCATAATAAATACGAACAATTATAAAACTAATTCTCAATCACAAAAAATCGTAACTAGTAGTAATGAGCCGCGTTGCAAACGTTACGTTTTTTTAGTCATAAGGTAAATAGGTACTCGACGCAGTCAATCACCAGGTTGTGGGACAAACGAGCGGGAGCTGGTCTAGTTATAATTTTAACAAACCACTTTTGACTATACTGTTTTACGACTACAATAATCGCAATTTTTGTCTCGCTGAAAGCGTCTCAGCAAAGGTGCTCCTCTATCTAGAGACGCTTTCAGCGAGACAAACTAGATGGGTTTGCTTTATGGTTAGAAACCAGATAATACATTTTTTTTAATTCTCTAAGTTTACAGTTCCCGTACAATCATCATATCCCTAGCGCTTGACTGCGTCGAGTGCTTGCTTTGATTTTGGAAACCGGTCGTAGCGTTTGCAACGCGGTTTCTTTACTTTAAGATTGTAATAATTACGCTCTCATTATAAGTACGAACAACTATAAAACTAATTCTCCATCACACAAAATCAAAACTAGTAGTACTGAGCCGCGTTGCAAACGCTACGTTTTTTGGTCGTAAGGTAAATAGGTACTCGACGCAGTCAAGCACCAGGTTTTGGGACAAACGAGGACGAGTTGTTTACTTTATAAATTTACCTAATTCAGCTCTTGATTTATCAAATTCTTCTTGTGTAATAAGACCTAAATCTAATTTGTCTTTTTCTTTTTTTAATTCTGTCAAGGCCTCATCACTTGTTTTACCGAATCCTTTGACCTCACCTGTAGACAAGGCATTTTCAAACTGAATACTGTAGTTTGATAATCCAGTAATGCCTTTTGTTCGAAAAGAAACAGTGTATCCCGCTCTTTTGTTACCAACAACAAAAATCTTTTTAATTTCGGTTTCTTGTCCACTAGAACTAGCAGTTAAATTTGTGATTGGCAGCAAAAAGCCGTCCCCTTCTGTAATAAAAGCAAATGATTTATTTGATGAAGGAACGCCAATTTTTATTCGATCGCCAACTTTATAAGTTGCATCGTCTTGGCTTACATATGATATAAATTCTCCTCTTGAAGAATTGCTCAAATCTTTAAAATTAATTTCCTGCCCAAAAGAAATAATAGATGTTAATAATGCTAATGTTAGTAATTTAAAACTCATCTTTTTTGTTTTTTTCTTACTCATTTGGCTTTTCAGTTACGCCCCGTTTAAATTTATGGTTTCTGGCTTCCATTTTAATCGTGGCGAATGTAAAAATAATAATCTCAAGGTTTTTACGGTTTACCACAATTAGGTAATTTATTTTGCACACGAGAGCGTCGAGTTCAAGCCTACATTCAAAAACTATTATTTTTTAAACATTTCAGCGTTATCGGCATACTTTCTACCAATACTATATTTACAACCTATAGAGTTTATTACAAATTAAGTTGCAGCAGATCCTTTTAGCGTGTACAAGGGAGATACTTATACAAGATTTTGCGGTCAATTATGCTCCAGCAAGCAGGAGGGTTATTGGGATACATGTCATATTAAAAATAAAACAAAATCTACAAAGTCATTGCGACGAAGGAAGCAATCACGTAAAAAATAGCCAACATATTACCATTCTCTGGCGCTTGACTACGTTGACTGCTTGCTTTGATTTTGGAAACCGGTCGTAGCGTTTGCAACGCGGTTTATTTACTTTAAGATTGTAATAATTACGCTCTCATTATAAGTGCGTACAACTATAAAACTAATTTTCAATCACTAAAAATCATAACTTGTAGTAATGAGCCGCGTTGCAAACGCTACGTTTTTTGGTCATAAGGTAAATAGGTACTCGACGCAGTCAATCACCAGGTTGTGGGACAAACGAGCGGGAGCTGGTCTAGTTATAATTTTAACAAACCACTTTTGACTATACTGTTTTACGACTACAGTAATCGCAATTTTTGTCTCGCTGAAAGCGTCTCAGCAAAGGTGCTCCTCTATCTAGAGACGCTTTCAGCGAGACAAACTAGATGGGTTTGCTTTATGGTTAGAAACCAGATAATACATTTTTTTTAATTCTCTAAGTTTACAGTTCCCGTACAATCATCATATCCCTAGCGCTTGACTACGTTGACTTCTTGCTTTGATTTTGGAAACCGGTCGTAGCGTTTGCAACGCGGTTTATTTTCTATATGACTTTACTATTTACGCTATCATAATAAGTACGAACAACTATAAAACTAATTCTCAATCACAAAAAATCTTAACTTGTATTAATGAGCCGCGTTGCAAACGCTACGTTTTTTGGTCTTAAGGTAAATAGGTACTCGACGCAGTCAAGCACCAGATTGTGGGACAAACGAGCGCTAGTTGGGGTTCACCATTTTTGCAAACAGCTATTGGCAGTAGTGATTCTTATTTCCAATATTTTTCAATTAATTCTAGAATTTTTTCTCTATCAAGAAAGTATATGCTACCTTTTAAATTTGTAGGTATTTTTTGTGAAATTTTATCTTTTGCATTTTCTGTAAAATTTCCACTTATAGCAACTATAAAAGTATTTATTAATCGATTTTCATTTACAGAAACTTCGAAATAAGGCATTGAAAAGGCATCATCTAATTGTCCGATTATTTCATCGATTTCAGACTTTACATTTCCTCTCACATTTCCTGCTTTTGCTTGTATTGCATAGTGTCTTAAATTACCAAACAGGGGTATTTCTGAAAATGTAAAATCTTTTCCATATTCACGGGTTCCGTGTGTAAATCGTACATCTATAAAATTCATCTTACGCAGTAATGGATAAAGTAATTCAGTGCAAAATAACTTTTCGTTGGTTTCAAATTCTTTTTGCCATACAACTCCTGAAAGTAATCTTTCAGTGTTTTTTATATATTGATTTAAAAGCTTTGCATATTTTGAAATTTGATCGTGAAATTCAAAATCTACATTGCAAATAAATTTAACTTCTATTTCTTTATAATCATCTTCAATGTCTAAAGAATGAACTTCTGCCTCTGTTTTATCATTTATTATTTCATTCAAACCACCAAGGAATGTTGAAAGTCCCCATTTTCCTTCCCAATATTTATTTGGTTGATTACTCCTAAAAAGAAAAACAACATCATTATCTACTTTACCAACTTCTAACTCATAAAAAAAAAATGTTCCAAAACCATCTGAACTATGTAAATCAAAAAATAAATTTTTAGGAAAATCAATAATTGTTAATTTTATCCCTTGAATTACTTTTAAATCACTTTCAATGTACAATGATTTATCATCGATGTAAGTATCAATGTCAAAGTTTATTTTATTGTCACCAATTATGAGCTGATAATTTTATGCGTCTATTTCGTAAATTTTGGGTTATTTATCATTACTATAAACATGTATATATCCGAAATAAACCGTCGCATAGCTACCAATAAAAGGCATTTAGGCGAAGGCTAATTCCGCTGTATTTTTCTTTCCCAAATATATAAAATATTCCTACAAAACGTAATTAAAAAAACAAAAACATCCAATTTTAGCCCTGATCACGGCGACATCCTTTATGGCTTTTTTCGGTCATAAAGATATAGCCTCGAGCAGGACTAGTTGCTCTTATGAAAACCAATCCTTCTGCTCCTAAACAAAAAAACACCAACCGAATCGATTGGTGTTTTTGGAATACTGTAACTGTTTATTTTTTGAATTCGATTTTGATTCCGATTACGCTCCAGTTGGGTAATTGGGTTGGTTTGGAGATGACCAAAGCTTCGTTTTCTACTTTCCATTTTAGTTTTTCTTTGCTTCCTAAAATCGAAATGTTGGCGATTTTTTTGTCGTTCAATTTGGAGTTTGTACCCAATGACTTAATGCGGACATCTTTGGTGGGTTGCTCCAAACAGAAGGCGTACAAGGTGTTCTCTCCTTTGGTTGTAAAACGAATATCGTATTCGGCGTACTTGATGTTTTTTTCGTTAAATTTGGCCGTTTTTACCGTTACGGCTTTTACTGGTCTTTCGCCAAAAACTTTCCAAGGTCGTGAACCGTAGATTCCTTCACCATTGGTGGCAATCCAAGTACCAATTTCGTCTAGCGCTTTTAGTAAATCTCCTTCGATATCTCCTTCTGGCGTTTGAACGATATTGATTAATAGGTTTCCGTTCTTGCTCACAATGTCGCACAACATTTGCAAGGTATAAGTAGCGGTTTTATATTTTTGACCTGTTCTATAATACCAATCTCCGATGGAGGTATCGGTCTGCCAAGGATACGGACTGATTTCGTCCATTACGCCACGTTCCATATCTTCGACCCATTTTCCATTTGAGTCTTCTTTACAGTTGTAAACCGCTTCTAGTTTTCCGTTATTGGCTTTGATATTGGTATTGTAAAAATTGGCAATCATGGCTCTACCCACGTCACCAAATGGTAATTTACTATCCGAGTACAATAGATCGGGTTTGTAGTTATTCACCAATTCGTTGATGCGTGACAACCATTCTTGTTGCGATTCTGGGTCGGTCGTCATCCATTCTTTGTCCTCTGGAGCTAATTTTTTATGGTATAAATCTACATATTTTGGGTCATTCCCATCATACGGAATTCCGGCCATGGGTCCCGTTTTATCAGCTCCTTTATTGGTTTGAAACCAAGTATAACTCGCTCCTAAATGTTCTGAAACTCCAAATTTCAATCCTTCTTTTTTGGCGGCATCTTGCCATAATTTTACGATGTCTTTTTTAGGCCCCATTTTTACAGAGTTCCAATCGTGTAGTTTGGAATCCCACAAAAAGAAGTTATCATGGTGTGTCCCCATACTCACAAAATATTTGGCTCCTGCTTTTTTGTAGAGTGCCATCAATTGTTCTGGGTTGAATTTTTCTGCTTTCCACAACTTAATAATATCTTTGTACCCCACTTTGGACGGATGCCCATAATGCTCCAAATGGTATTTGTAATCTGCTGATCCTTCTTCGTACATTTTTTTGGCATACCAATCGCCTTGCTTTGGCACGGCTTGCGGTCCCCAATGCGACCAAATTCCGAATTTGGCATCTCTAAACCATTCTGGATATTGATATTTTTCCAAAGATTCGTCTGTAGCTTTGAAAGGTCCTGGAGCAATTGCAGTTTGCGCTTGACCGTTTAATGATGCACCCAAAAACAAGAGTAATGCCCATTGGGTTAGTGTTCTTTTTTTCATAATTGGTTAATTTTTTGTTGGTTTATTTCCGTCTCTAGCGGCATTGAAAGCGGCAAAAAGTTGCTCTACTTTGACTTTGTATTTTGGAACATTAATTAAGTTTCCACTTTCTTTTTCTTCAACATTATCGACAAGATTGAACAAAGCATGCGGTGTTCTAGTGGTATCTGATTTGTCTTTTTTATCGAAAGCAATAATCAATTTCCAACCGTCTTCGATAATCACCCCTTCTTTGGAAGTTCCGGATTGTGTCATTATATAAGGATGTACAGGGGCTTTATTTTTTCCTAATAATAATGGCAATAAGTTAGCCGAATCAATTTGTTGGTTTTCAGGTAATTTTTGGTCGGTAATTGCTGCCAAGGTTGCCATCACATCCAATCCTAAAACAGGAGTCGTATTGATGGTTTTGGCTTTGATTTGTCCTGGCCACCAAGCTATAAAAGGTACTCTGTGTCCGCCTTCATAAGGTTGGTTTTTACTCCCTCGGTAAATATCACTGGATTGATGCCCTGCTTGCTTGTCTTCTTTGACTTGCAATCCTCCGTTGTCTGAGGTAAAAATGATAATCGTATTGTCATAAACACCTTTTTTCTTCAAGCTTTGTACCAACATTTCTATTTGTACATCAAGTTCTTTGACCACATCCAAATGCGAACTTGGTGTAGTTCCTGCAATTTTTTTACCATTCAAACTCTCGGATGGCGTGTGTGGCAAATGCACCGCAAGCGCACAGTAATACATAAAAAAAGGTTTGTCTTTTGAGCTGTTTTCTATAAAATTTATTGCTTTTCCAATCAACTTTGGTCCCATATGGTGTGGATCCCAATTGGAATCCCCCAGACCTTCGTCTTTGTCTAGCTTCACCCCAATCTTGGTCATATTCTCTTGAGAAATGAAGGTGATTTTGGAATGTTTTTGAAAAGGAGACCATTTTTCGTTTTCATAGGCAGCATAAGGCACATTTTGAATTCCAGAAGGAAACATATAGCTATAATCAAAACCATTTTGTTTGGGTCCATTTCCTGCTATGCGAGTGATGTCTACATCTAGTTCTACTTTACCGCGATTCGCTCTATAAATTTTTGTAGGGTTATTTTTTTCATAAAAATCAGATCCGAATCCCCATTTTCCAAAGAAAGCGGTTTGATATCCTCCTGATTTCATTAGTTTACCCAAAGTCAATTGATCCTCTTTTATTGGTGACTGTTGATAGGATCCCCAAACTCCCCAAGGCGCATAACTACGGTAGCAATTTTGCCCAGACATAATTGAAGCACGTGTTGGTGCACACAATGCTGCTGGCGAATGCGCATCTGTAAAAGTCATTCCTTCTTTGGCCAATTGGTCAATCGCTGGGGTTTCGACAATAATATCATTCGAATGCATTTTTCGATAATAAGAAATATCTCCAAGTCCGATGTCATCGGCTAATACTACAATAACATTTGGTTTCTTTTGTGCAGCAACACCTAATGATAGCGTTACTGCTAGGGTAATAAGTAGGTTGTTTTTCATTTTATTTTTCTAATAATAACCAATTCAAATTGACAATTTTATCGGCGCCATTTTCAGATTTAAAAACCACGACAATATCTTGAATTCCAGTTACGGTTTCTAACAAATTAGTTTCGATAGTTTGCCAAGAATTCCACCCACCTGTATATTTTGCTGGGAAATCGGCAATCATTTTTCCTTTGGCCTCTTTGAGGTGTATTTCAAAATTGCCAAAACGTTGTCCGCTAGCATATCGTGCTTTAATTTTCTTGGCAGTACCATCACCAAAATCGACTCCTTTAAATTTCACAGAACTCATGTTCTTAGTATCAGAAACCATCCAACCTATAGGTTCATTTCCTCCAACAAAAGAAGTCTGTGCTTTGTCTATTTCGTTATAACGATCAATTTGTATGGTATCTCCAATTTTTGGATTTCCAATACCTCTTAAGGTTGGTTTTACTTTTTTGATGGTTCCATCTTCTTTAAATTCCATATAATCGGCTTGAATAGAACGTAATTTATTATGTCCACTGATAGCCCACCAATGGTAAAATAAAATCCATTTTCCTTCATAATTCACTACCGAATGATGGTTGGTTCCATTACTTATATTATCCATAATCTTACCACGATATTCAAAAGGCCCCATTGGGCTACTACTAGTTGCGTATCCAATATTATAGCCTTCCTCAGGATACACATGTGCAAAAGTGAAATAGTAAAGATTATTATACTTAAAAGGAAAGGATCCTTCTTTGTAACCCGCTGGCAATCCTTCAATTTTAATTGGTTTTCCCTCGATTTCTTTCATGTTGTCTTTCAATGGCGCAACAAATAATTCTTTACCACCACCAAAATACAAATACGCTTTTCCATCATCGTCCAATAATAATCCAGGATCAATTCCAGAAACTCCTTCGATATACTTTTTCTCCCATTTGAACGGCCCCGTTGGACTTTTGGAAACCCCCACTCCTATTCGTCTAAATGCTGATTTATCGGCAGGTTCTGCAGGATAATAGTAATAATATAGATCTCCTTTTTTTATACAATCGGGTGCCCACATTCCATAGGAATCTTTCTTGCCCCAAGGCACTTGATTTTGATCTAAAACAACTCCATAATCTTTCCATGTACTTCCGTTTTCCAAGGAATACATATGATAATCGGGCATACAAAAACGAGGTGCTTCAATACCTTCTTTTGGCACCACATCGTGAGAAGGGTAAACGTATAACTTGCCATCAAAAACTCTGGCAGTTGGATCTGCTGTAAATATTTTGGTCACTAGTGGATTTTGCGCAATAAGACTTTGAGCTGCTAGAAATAAGGTAGTAAATACTATAAATGGTTTCATCTGTTTTTAATTTTTTAAATAGGAAAGAATCTGTTTGAAATGCATCTTTATCATTAATGGCTTTCAGTGCTCGAATAAATATTTGTACAGTCTACGATTTATTCAATTTGAATTTTGACAGCTAGGTAAATTCGACCTCTTTTGACCAAAATCTATGTAAGCAAGAATCACACTATTTTGAATCACTTTGTTGACATTTTCTTTTATCGAAATTGAATACTGTACATTATTTAATTATTGCTTTGGCCCAGCCGCTTCCTTTCAAAGCACACCATAAAACAGCAGCATCTTCTGGATCCGGTTTTAAGTCAATCACACTATCAGGTTGTCCTAAATTCTTGTTGATTTTAGTCCAGGTTTTTCCAGCATCTTTAGACAAGTAGGCTCCAGGGTTCAAACTAGTTACTCCCTTGTTTTCGTCTTGGCTTGCCACTGCAACGGTAATAATATTGGAATCTACTGGAGAAACTTCGGTTTGCCATACATAGGGCATATCAAAAATCTTGTCCCAATCTTTTCCGTTATTTTTACTTTTCCAAACGCCGCCTTCCTCTTGCGTGCCTCTAGCACGACCGCAGGAAATAAACATTTCGTTGGTTTTTTTATCTATAAAAAGATTGTTGACCGCAATAATGTCGTTTGGTGTTTTTGCTTTTTCCCAGTTTTCGCCTTTATCAACCGATTTATACAAGCCACCATCAATTTTTCCATCAGCAGACTGCACCAAAGTGGCATACAAAATATTTGGATTTACAGGATCCATAACCAAACGCCTCACATTGATGGCTTCTTTTGTTGCTCCTACGGTTGGCAATCCTTTGTTGATTCGAGTCCAAGTCAAACCGCTATCGGCACTTGTAAAAATTCCGTGTTCACTAAATGGTGCTTTAGGACCACCTACTTCAGAAATCGGAGAGGCAATCGTGTTGAAATAAATATTCGATGGTGTTTTGTAATCAATCAGCAAAGACGATTGCAGAACATTGTTTGAAATATTTCCACCCGCTTTAAAAGCGATTGCAATATCATTCCATGTTTTTCCGCCATCGGTAGATTTTCTCAAAGCACCACGATGGTCTTGACGAAACATAATAATATAAATGGTATTCGGGTCATTTGGATGCACCGCTACCGAAGCAATAGATGTTGCTCCTTTTTCATTCAACTGCCCTTCTATTTGTTTTACAGCGACTGCGTTTTTGTCTGGATAATTATCCAAATTAGCATTTTGCCACAAGCCGTGTTCGCCACTACTGAAGAATTTTCGACCTTTGACACCAGTGTCCAATAACATAAAACGACCTGGTAAATTACTGCCACCACGACCTACCCAATGATCACTTCCGGGTTTGGTTTCATTATCATCTACCTGAATCCACGTTTTTCCGCCATCGTTGGAACGTAAAATTTGTTGTTCGATACAAACAAAAAGTTCGCCTTTGTTATTAATTTGCATGAAACGATTCCCTGAAACCTCCGGTTTATGATCCATTTCTTTTTGCAAATGGCCGTAAGTTGTGTTGACACCAACTGGATTATTGCGAGATTGCCAGTAGGCATCGTCTTTCCCTTTCATCCAATCCACTCCTGTGCGTGCAGTTGCAAGCCAATTTTTTCCACCGTCAGCAGTTTTCCAAACATCTCCAGGGCCAAATGCTTTGTCGTGTTTAACGTTATGCGAAATGTATACTTCATTTTTGTTTAATGGATTCACTACAATTCGATTGAAAGTACTGAACATTTGCGTAGGCAAATCTGGATGCTTTTCTTTCAGTTCCTTTTCTGGTTTATCAAACCAAAAAGACATCGTTTTCCAATAGCCTCTTTGTGCATCAAAACTTGAAATTTTGTTATAATCTAAAGCAATGTTTCCTGAGATGGAAGTCCAACTTTGACCGCCATCGGTACTTTGAAAAATACCGCCTTTGGCTTTGATTGTTTTTCCGTCTTCTTCATAAAAAGTTTGTTCCAATTCGTATAAAACATACTCTTTGGTTTTTGGATTAAAGTAGAAAGTCAAATCTCTCGGAAGATTATTCGGCAAACCTTTGGCACTCATTTTCCATGATTCTCCTTGATCCGTACTGCTATACACACCAAAACTAGTTGCCATTACTATTTTTTTGGAATTAGTAGGGTCCACAATAATGCGTCCGATATCCAAAGTTGGAGGCAAACCGTTGGTGATTTTTTTCCATGTTTTTCCTTTGTCTGTACTTTTCAAAATATTTCCGTAAGAAGCATATTTGGCAACTTCACCTTTTGGATTGTTTAGACTTCTATGATTTGCTTTTACATTCCAAAAATCACCTGCACCTGCATACCAATTGTTATCATTGGATGGGTCAACAGTCAAAACGGCATACCTTCCTTTACTCGGAAAATCGTCTATTTGTTCCCAGTTGCGACCTAAATCGGTGGTTTTGAATAATTCGCCACGAACACTTATGGAGTAACCCAAATTCTCCGATTGATGCGAGAAAACAATATCCTGCACACGACGCATTTCACGACCAGTTCCATCGTTGTCTTTGATGGTTTGCCATGACTTTCCGTTGTCCCAAGATCCGTAGCTATTGTACATATCTGGCGACATAAACATGACATTGGTATTGGTAGGATGGCACCAATATTCTTCGCAATAACCAGACATTCCTGGTCCAAACTGTTGCCATTCGACCGAATTGCTAGAAACAACTCTTTCGGATTGTAACTTTTTGAAGTATTTTTTATCCAGCTGACTGTAGCCTTTACAACTCAGTAAAACCAGTAATAATAGGGTGCTTTTTTTCATTTTTTAAAACTAATGTGGTGTAAATGTGGGTTGTTGACTAGATATTACTCTTCGCCACCATCCTCTTTATTTTTCTTATTGCCTTTCTTAGGTCCTTTTTTGGCGGCGCTATTTTTTTCCATTTCGTCAATTTTTAATTGATCTTTTGCTGACATAGGCCCGTTTGGAGCTTCAGCAAATTTGTTAAAACGAGGTAAAATGGACTCCAATTTTGCTTTTTCTTGCTTTTGTTCGGGAGTGGATTTCGACCAATCGGTAATTTGTGGAAAACTGATTAAGTCGGTTGAGTTTTTCGATACATCATACCATTTATTTCGTCCGTCTTTAAGCACTGTATTTCCCCTAATTAACTGCATTGGTCCACTGTAAGCGTACAACCAATCGCGGTGCGTTTTTTTGTTAGTTGTTAAAAAAGGGATTAAACTTTCACCATTGATTTCGTAATCTTTTGGTAATGTTACGCCTGTAATCTCGGCAATTGTTGGTAGCACATCTGAAATATTTACCAAAACTTCCTGCTTCCCTTTTTTGGTCATTTTCATACCTGGTGCATAGACGATAAAGGGCACATGACATCCTTTTTGAACATCAGGACTGTTTTTTCCATATCCACTCGTTCCATTGTCTGCGCAGAATATAAAAATGGTATTGTTTTCGATTTTTAACTCCTTCATTTTTTTCAAATACAAAGAAACTTGGTAGTCCAAATAATTGACGTGATTATGAATTCCAGGACCAGTTACTGTTCCGTGCGTATCATAAATACCTTTTTCACCTGTTACATTTGGTTGTGTTCTGTTGTATTTGGTTCCGTCCCATTGTACGATTGGTGTTCCCGGCCATTTGTTTTTTTCTGATGGATTCAAAAAGTCCATCGCATCATGTCCTAAGTGTGAGGTATGGTAAACAAAGAATGGTTTGTTCTCTTTGGTTTTTCGTTCCATAAAATCCAGAACGAAATCCAATTCTACATCTGGACCATACGTACTGTTGCCGTATTGTTTTTTGGATTCGGCAGTATTTGGCCACCATTGAAACTTTTCTTTCGACTTGGGTTGGTTCATCAACATTACGTGCGGTCTCCAGTACCAACTAGATTGAGCGTAAGAAGAAACAGCTTGTCCATTATTTCTATTGATTAATGTTTTTTTGCCATCAATTTTTTGCTCTGCCAATTCAAAATCGGTAAACGGATTTTCGGTGTTCAAAGAAGTACTTTCTCCGGGAGTGAAAACACCTTCATCAAAATCAAATTTTTCGATTTCGGCATTTCGCATCTGTGATTTCCCAGCCCACATAGAAGCATATCCTCCTTTTTTGGCGATAGTCCCGATGGTATTTGCGGAGCTAGAATATAAATTATAGGTAGTTAACTTTCCTTTTTCGTTGGTAAACTTTCCGATATGCTTGTTGTCCCACCACTTATGTAAGTGTGCGTAGCGACCCGTCATCATCATGGCACGACTAGGCGAACAAACAACAGCGGCCCATGCAGATGAAATATAACAACCTTCATTGGCCATTTTGTCTAGTACTGGAGTGCTTGCTCTGTACTGTAGATCTGTACTATTACCACCAGATGGTGGACTCCAAACATCCGACTTATAAATAGGTAATTCTCTGGCGCTAATATCATCAGCGAACAATAGAATAATATTGGGTTTTTGGGTATTGCTTTTTTGGGCAAAACCTGTAACTGTCGATACAGCAAGTACTAATGATAAAATGATTTTCATTACAGATTTATTGTTTTATTACTTTAATTTTTTGAAAAGCCTTTTCTGTTTCTAAGACTAAGAAATAAACTCCTGGTTTAAATCTATGGTGCTTGTTGTACGTAAGAATAATTATAACAAGTCGTAGCGCTTAAATTCGCAAAGACCGCAAATAGGATGAAGTAGTTTGTTTTTCGAAATCATTTTGGTTGGTTAGTTGATGGTGGTTGTTTACCTAACAAATTTAAATGAATCGTGAATTTTGCCGATGAACATATGTTCAAGACTCTATAACTAATGGTTTTATTGGCTGTTCCATCTAAGTTCCTCCAAGGCACTTTCGAAAATAAAGTAAAAAAAAACAGCCTAAGTACTTGGCTGTACTTAGGCTGCTATGTTTTAATGTAGTTTTATATGACTGTCCACTTTGAATACTAAAAAAATTGGCACGCAGATTCTATAGGTTTAAGCAGATCAATACTGATTTTTATGCGGAAATCTCTAAAAAATCTGCGTACCTTTTATAATTAAAGACCTAATAACAAATAGTCATAACATTTTATTTTCAAATATTAGAAATTTTTCAACTTGGAAGGAAACTTCGTTATCGGTTCGATTCGCATATTTTTATAATACACTTCTGCTGCTTCCGATTGAATTTGAATTTTACCTTTATCTGCCGGAATCGTTTTTCCGCCCACATCATAGCGTGCGTTGTTCACTCGGTTGACTACATGACCGTTTACCAAATGGATACTTTGAGTCCCTAAACAATAAATTTCGAGTGTGTTCCATTCTCCAGCTGGATTCTCATAATTCTCTGATTTTGTAGTTCTACCAGATTTATAGTTTGGAGCGTACTTTATAGGAGTGTTTTTTCCTTTTGGATTGTAAATGAAATTCGATTTACCGTTAGCATTTACTTTTTCGTCTGCAGGAACATCTCCATATACTTGTCCCAAAGCGATAAAATCGCCACAATCTCCATCTTGCACTTGGTATTCTAAACTATGCATCCACACCTTCCAAAATGTTCCATGAGGACCTTTGGCGTGGTACAAAATTCCACTGTCTTTTTTGTCTTTCAAACGAGGTTCCCATTTCTTATCGCCCCATTTGAATTGGGTTGTCAAATGATAATCACCGTAATCATTTTTGGTAGTCAAACCTCCATAAATTTCACCCGAAACTTTTAATATATTTTCGCCATTTTCTTGAATTATAGAAAATACTTTTTTGGGATCATTGTTCAAGCCCATTGGTTTTCCTGTGTTTACATTTTCTGATTTTTCAAAATCAATATCTACCGATGGATGTACAGCTCCCATCCAAACGTCCCATTTCGCTAATGTTGGTTCTAGTAAATTTTCTCCACCTTGTGCAATCACAACATTAGTTTCGCCCAAAGCCCAACGGATTCCTTCTTGCAAATGTTTTAAAAAATTAGGATCTACATACGATTCATCTGTATGTCCCATCGCTGTATAAAAAATACGACCACCCTCGTAAGTATGGTACCACGAAATAGGATGCGAAGTTCCCATAGTACCACCTTTATAACTGTTTTCGTCAGCAGATAATAACACATTTACATGGGCACCAACTGGTTTTTTAAAATTATACCATTCATCAAACATCTCAAAACTAGCAGGATAATGTGTCGTTGCAGGATGCGGATTATTGGCGTTTTTATTGACAACTACTTTTTGTTGTTTAGGGTGTGATAAAAACTGTGCTCCAATCATTTCGGCATAAAAAGGCCATTCGTACTCAGTATCTGTAGCGGCATGAACGCCCACAAAACTACCGCCGTTATTGATGAATTTCTCAAAAGCTTTCTCTTGTTCACTATTCAAAATATCTCCAGTGGTGTTTAAGAACAGGACCATTTGGAAATTTGAAAGCGTCTCTGGAGTAAATAAATTGGCGTCTTCGCTAAACTGCATTTTCCAACCTTGCTCCTCATCCATTTTTTGCAAAGCAGCAATCCCTTTTGGAATAGAGGTATGTCTAAATCCAGCGGTTTTTGAGAATATTAAAATAGATTTACTGTCAGTAACCTTGCTTGCACTAGCATTTGTTTTATTGGCTGTTTTACAACTATAAATCAAAAAACTGCTTATTGTTAGCAGTACAAGTACATATTTATTAATTATATGGAACATAATTATATTTTTACATTCGTTTTTATACATGGATTCGCCCCTAAATCAATACTTCGTTGCGAAGGTAAACAACCTCCTACATACAAAGAATAATTGCCTTTTCGCACCATTGATTTTCCGTTTTGATCAACTTGGTTAAATGTGCTTTTGTTTAAAGCGAAGGTCACTGTTTTGGTTTCGCCTGCTTTCAAAAGGGCTCTTTTAAAGGATTTTAAATCATAAATAGGATCTCCTTTTCCTGCCAATGGCGAACTTATGTACAATTGAATCACCTCTTCAGAATCTGTTTTTCCGGTATTGCTAACCTCAACAGTTACGGTAAAATCTTTATTAATTTTAAGATTTTTATATTCGAAAGTAGTATAAGATAATCCAAATCCAAATGGATACAATGGCTCTTCGGTCATGTATTTATACGTACGTCCAGCCATATTGTAATCGTCAAAAGCGGGTAATTGCATTTCTGATTTCGGGAAAGTGATGGGTAGTTTTCCTGAAGGCGCAACGTCTCCAAACAAAACATCGGCTACAGCATTTCCGCCTTCTTCGCCTGGATACCACACAAACAAAATAGCATCGGCAATGTCATGAATTTCTGGAATAGCAATCGGGCTACCACCTGTTAATACCAATACCAACGGTTTCTTACTTCCTTTCTTTAATTTTTTTAAGTAATCAATTTGGTTTTGAGGCAAACGCAATGATTTTTTATCTCCTTTGTCATCTGATGCAATAGCCTCTCCTTCTTCCCCTTCCAATAATCCTGAAATTCCCATTACTGCAATACAGACATCTGATTTTTTAGCTTCACCAGTTGACCAATCAATTGGATTGTTATTTTTCGAAAAAGGCATGACTCCCATTTTATAATTGATGCTCGTTCCTGGGCTCACTTTACCAACTATTCCGTCCAAAATGGTTTGGGTACTGCTTGATACCCCATAATAATTTCCGAGCAAAACCTCTTCGCTAGAGGCGTTTGGTCCAACGACATAAACCGTTCTCGTTTTTTTGTTAATTGGCAAGATGTTATTACTATTTTTCAATAGTACAATTGACTTTTGAGCAGCTTCACGAGCTAGTTTTCGATGTGGCTCAGAATCGACTATCGAGGCATCTATTTTATCATAAGGATTACTACCAATAGGATCAAACATTCCTAATTTGAAACGGGTAGCTAAGCTTTCTTTCAACCGAATATCAATCAATTCTTGTGTTACCAAACCTTGATTCAGCGCGCTCTTTAAGACTTTATATACATTTCCGCAATTGATATTGGTACCGTTAATCAAAGCCAAAGCAGCTGACTCTTCAGGTGTTTTTGTGATTTTATGAAACTGATGAAAATCTTGAATGGCACCACAATCAGAAACAATGTATCCTTTGAAACCCCATTCTTTTTTTAGAATTTCCTGCAATAAATACGGACTACCAGAACAAGCTTCGCCTAACGTTCTATTGTAAGCCCCCATTACACCTTCGACTTTTGCTTCCTGCACTAAGGCTTTGAAAGCGGGTAAATAGGTTTCGAATAAATCTTTCTTGGACACTACGGCATTAAATTCATGTCTCGATTCCTCAGGACCTGAATGCACTGCATAATGTTTGGCGCATGCGGCAGCTTTCATATATTTTGGATCATCTCCTTGAAGTCCTTTTACAAATGAAACACCAATACGGCTCGTCAAATAGGGATCTTCTCCGTAAGTTTCTTGACCGCGACCCCAACGTGGATCTCTAAAAATATTAACATTGGGAGACCAAAAAGTCAACCCTGCATAACGGCTACGATTACCTATTTTAATCGCTTCATTGTATTTAGCTCTAGCTTCGTCAGAAATGGCACTGGCAACACGTTGCACCAAACTTGGATCAAAAGTAGCTCCTAAACCAATGGCTTGCGGAAAAACGGTTGCTCTACCATTCCTTGCTATTCCATGTAAAGCTTCATTCCACCAGTTGTATTCTGGGATTCCTAAGCGAGGAATTGCAGGGCAGATATCTAGCATCTGAGAAACTTTTTCTTCTAATGTCATCGTATTTACTAAAGCATCAATCCGTTCCTGATTTGAAAGATTTGTATTTTCCCATTTGAATTTAGTAGAAAGTACATTTGATTGATTATTTTGAGCATTTATACCATTTGCAATGAATAATGCACATACTGCAACAATGTTTATTAATGGTTTTGAGTAACGCTTCATAGTTGATTGTGTTTGTTAATAGTCTTGAAATGACAAGAAACAGCAAAAGCACATTTATCAAAATGTGCTTTTGCTATCCAATATTTAATAATTAATGTGTAATAGCAATCGTATAAGCAAAATCACCTGGTTTCACTGTTGGCATTTTTACTTTCAAGCCAGAATCTGTTTGACTCCATTCTATTTTTTCTTTACTTCCTAATACACTGATTTTTTTTATTTTTAAATCTTTTGCATAGGTTGCATTTTTTGCCAATGTTTCAATGTTTACATACCCATCAGCTGGCCAATCTAGAACAATAGCATAAAGCTTATTGTCTTTTTCGGTAAAACGAATATCTTTTGATGACAATTCTTTGTTATTTCCTTCAGAGTGGTGTCCTTTTTTAACTTCTGTTGGTCCTTCTCCGAACGTTTTCCAGTAATGAGTGTCATAAACAGCTTCTCCGTTCATATCCAACCAACTTCCGATTTGAAGTAAAATATCTTTTTGGTCTTGTGGAATCGTACCGTCAGATTTTGGTCCCACATTCAATAACAAACAACCATTTTTCGAAATAATATCAACTAAATCATCTACAATTTCGTTAGCCGTTTTAGACTCCCAGTTGCTTACATAACTCCAAGAATTTTTTCCGATTGAAGTATCTGTTTGCCAAGGCAGTTTTCTAATTCCTGGTAGTTTTCCTCTTTCAAGGTCATAAACCACTGTACCTTCAGGGAAAGCTTCATGCGAAAAGTTTTTGTCTTGCAAAACAACTTCTTTACCCCATTCGATTCCTTTATTGTAATAATAAGCTGCTAATTTTGGTCTTTGATCAGCAAATTCTGGAATATCTAGCATAAAATCAAACCATAGAATGTCTGGTTTGTATACATCGATTATTTCCTTAGTACGTCTCCACCACAAATCTTTAAATTCAGCTGTTGGTGGTTGGTTGATATCTTTTCCTTTTTTCGAATATAAATCAGAAAATTGAGGGTCTGTAGTATCAAATTTATCTTTCTTGTTGTAGAAAGACCAGTTGAAAGCAAAGTGAGAAGACGTACCCATAATCAGTCCTTCCTCACGTCCTGCTTTGAATAATTCTCCTAAGATGTCTCTCTTTGGTCCCATATCAACTGCATTCCATCTGGTAACAGTCGATTTGTACATAGCAAAACCATCATGGTGTTCAGCCACAGGAATTACATATTTGGCTCCTGCTTTTTTAAACAAATCAATCCATTCTTTTGCATTGAATTTTTCACCTTTAAACATTGGAATAAAATCTTTGTAACCAAATGTTTTTTGGTCACCCCATACTTCTTTATGATGAAAGTATTCTTTTGCAGGTCCTTTCAAATCTGGTTTCAATTGTGCCGAAAATTTTATTGAGTCCATGTACATATTACGTGGATACCATTCGGACCCATACTCAGGAACAGAATACGCTCCCCAGTGAATAAAGATTCCAAATTTGGCTTTGTTAAACCATGCTGGATCTTTGTAGTTCGCTTTAATAGATGCCCAATTGGCTTCGTACTTGGGTTTGCCATTAACAGCTAGATTTGAGGAACCCGTCTGGGTAGATTTACATGATGCAATAAGCAGCACAGCTGCTATTGGAATCATTAAGTTGAGTTTTTTTAAATTCATCTTGGTTCAGAATTAATTGATTTTGTTTTATTACTCAGCAAAATTGCATTTCTAAGGCTAATCTAACTGCTACGTATGTGCAAAATCATATCTTAAATGATTCTGTACAGTTTTAACTAGACTTTTTTGGCTATTAATTTTGAAATTAGAATAGAATCTGCGGTACCAGACCAAGGAGATCTAAATTTCTCACCCTTTATATTCTGTGTTACTGGAGTTAATTCTCCAGTAATCACATTAAACCATTGCATCGTACGATCACCGTGTTCTGGTTTTAAGTGCCAAGCATTAAAGCCGTAGTTTTCTTTGTTGACATACATTAAAGTGATACTTCCATCCTCTGAAGTTAAATTATAAGCTGATCCGTTTTTTTGAGGAGTCGCTTTCATTTTACCGAAATCAACCATGGTAAATAATTTTTCCATGTGTTTGAAGTATTCAAAATGAGGTTTAATAAAATCAGCAGGCTGCTCATATGGATTGTAAATTATAGCATTCCATGACGTTCCTTGCCAATAGTATGTAGTGTATACTCCCGCAAATAGGCACATATAATTGCGTCGTAAACAATGTTCAGCATTTACATAATCACCCGTAAAAACTTCATAAGGAGACTCTTCATATCCGCCATGTTCAATATTAAAAACTGGTTTTTTGAACTTGCTTTTTGCCTCTAGCATTTTGTTATACAAATTATCTGACCAATCTTGTGTCGAGATAAAATCTACATTTTCTGGGTATTTCGAGCAAAATTTAAAATCATGAACCGATAATAGTCTGTTGAACTTGTCGTTACTTCTAGCTCTTACAATTCGATCATTGATATACTTTTCATCCGCACGTCCATAAAAAAGTGCTTCTTTGGAAATATCCCATACCACATTCGGAAAGGCTTGGTATCTTTTGATCACATAATCAAAATACATATTATCAGCATCCGTATTCATGTCTGGCCAGTTTACCATTTTGTTCCAAACATAAATCATTAAATGTGACGCAATTCTTTTGTCATGCATCAAACTAATTGTTCGGTCTAATTTTTTAAAAAACTCAGGATTTAATGCGCTGAAATCGGGTTTTTTATTATTGCCCAAAAAAGGATAGCTATCTTGAGGTCCTCCAAATTCATGTTCAGGATGCAATTTTAATTTTGGATCTTTTTTCCAACTTACATCATAAGAGAAGACATTCATCACTACTTGGTTGAACCCATTTTCTTTGATAAGATTTAATAAATGATTTGATTTTGGGATTGCTTTCTCATTTTTATAGTCCAAAGCAAACAACCAATCACACTCAAATGCCAACAAGAAATAAGGAGTTCCGTCTTGGTAGAAAAAGTTTTGTGGTTTGTCTTTATTAATCACAATACTACCATGATTGTCTGCTTTATTTTTGGTAATTACTACTTTTCCTTTTTTATTTTCCAATGTTTTATCATCTGCAAAAGTCACATAGGTCCACTCCCCTTCTAAGGAACTTGAAAAACGAATTACCCATTCATTATTGCCATTATAAAAGCCTAAAACTTCTTGTTTAGTTCCGCTTTCATGTTCAAACATAGCACCAAAACGAGCTGTAAATGGTGACTTGATGCTCGTTTTTACAGGAATTGAAATATCTAGTACTTCCCATTTTGGCAAAGTAATCGTTTGGTTGGATTTGTAATTTTCATTCGTAATCTGACAATTTATTTGTATCGAAAAGAATAGTAAGGCACAAGCAGTTATTTTGAATAATGGTTTCATAGTTCTATTAAGATTAGTCATTCCAATGTTGGTCGATTACTTTTTGAATATGAGGGAATTTCGCTCCATCTTCTTCATTTAATTCTTTTCTTTTGGCAATCAATTGCAATTTAAGATCGGCAATAATTTCTTTATATGCAGGGTCACTATAAGCATTGTTCATCTCTTGAGGATCTTTGGATAAATCATAGAATTCCCAAGCTGGAGGTGTATCATATTCAAAGCGATTACCCCAACTTGCTTTGTTCCATTCGGCTTTTGGATCTTTGGTATCTACCCAATATTTTCCGTAAAAAAAGATCAGTTTGTATTTTTTAGTACGAAGACCAAAATGAGCTGGATTAGCATGAGCATGCGCCATGTGCATCCAATATCTGTAATAGGTTGATTGTTGCCATCCTGCAGGTTCTTTACCCGTTTCAAGAATTGTTTTAAAACTGTGTCCTTGCATTTGCTTTGGTGCTTTTCCTCCAGCCAATTCTATAAGCGTTGGCGCAAAATCGGTATTATTGATGATTGCGTTGGTACGTTGACCCGCTTTAATTTTTTCGGGGTAACGTACAAAAAAAGGCATACGCATGGATTCTTCATACATCCATCTTTTGTCAATATAATCATGTTCTCCTAACATAAACCCTTGATCGCCTGTGTACACAATGATTGTATTTTCATAGAGACCTTCTTTTTTTAAGAACGCTATTAATCGAGCCACATTATCGTCTACTCCTTTTACACAACGCAAATAACGTTTTATATATTCTTGATAAGTCGCATGAGTGTACTCATTATCGGTCATACCTGGGTGAATTTTTTTGCTTGGATCAAAATCTGGATCCGAATTTTTTACAGAACTTTTGGCCCATAAACGCATCCCTATATTACGAATAGTATTTCGTTTTGATACAGATGATCCAATTATATGAATAAGAGAATCATTAATCCCTCGGGTTGCAATAGAACCATTATTTCCATTAAAATATAAACTTGCTGGTTCTGGAATTTCAGTATCTTCTAGATATTCTTTGTAACGTGGTGCATATTCAAAATCATCATGTGGTGCTTTGAATTGATGAAATAATACAAATGGTTTATTTTTATCTCTTTTATTTTTTAACCAATTGATAGAAATATCTGTAATAACATCAGAGCTATGTCCTTTGTATTGTTTCCCAATTTTATCCCCTGCATCTGGATTTGCATACGGTGTCCCAGATTCTGTTAAATAGGGATCAAAATAAGACCCTTGTCCTCCGTGCTGGGTCAATACGTTGTAATAATCAAAATTGGGTTGATCATGCAAATGCCACTTCCCAATTAATGCTGTTTGGTAGCCTAACTTTTTCAATTCGATAGGTAAATATTGTTTATCCATTGGTAATACACCTTCAAGATCAAGAACACCATTGGTCTGGCTGTATTGTCCCGAAATAATGGAAGCTCTACTTGGGGTACAAATAGAATTGTTTACATAGCAATTATCAAATATAATTCCTTCATTGGCGATTTTATCCAAGGTTGGTGTTGGATTTAATTTTGCCAATCGGCTGCCATAAATACCAAATCCTTGTGTAGTATGATCATCAGACATGATGTAGATGATGTTTGGTTTTTGGGTAGTCGTCTTCTTTTGAGAATAAATACTTTGAGTACTGAAAACCGAAAAGGTTATAACAGTGAAAGTAACTAGTTTTTTAATTTTCATAATCAAATGGATATTATATAATTTGTTAGGATAAAATTCGACATAATAGTGCAGATGAACTTGAACATATGTTTTTTTTTTAGTAACAAATCTGTTTAATTTAGAAAATAAAAATAACTTTAAATCTCTTAATTTACTAAAAACGAAAGCCAAAAAACAAAGCCACCTAAATCAAAACACTGATTTAGATGGCTTTATGATATTAATTTAATACTATGTCTATATTAAATCTATTTTTATAATAGTATTACGTTTTTATGGCCTTACAGATTTTGGAGCAATGTAGAAATTATCATAATACACTACTGCTTCACCCGGATTGAGTTGTATATAAAATGATTGTCCACTCAAGTTATCTGTAGGTGTAAAATCAAACTCATACGTTTTCCATTGGTTAATATCATTTACAAGATCAAAACTTTGGGTCGTACTATTTATCTGTGTTTGTGGCGTTATTAGGTAAATTTTATCACCAGTAGCTACTGTTCCTGATTTTACATAACGGCTATATTTCACAGTATAAGTTGTACCGCCTATTAAATTAAATACTTTAGAAACTCCTGCACCTGAAGATGCAAATCGTGCTCTTTGGGATCCTGTTGCTACCGCTTTTAAACTTGTTAAACCTCCCAATTTCTGTTCTGTAGAATAAGAGATTGTACCAGTATTATTACCATTTGCAATCCAAGTATTTCCAAAAACATCTTCAAAACCTCCTACGTCTGTTCCTAATAAGTTAGGATCATAGTTATTTACCGGTTTATCTGTAAACGCAGTTAAATTTCTATCATCTGATGACTTAATCCCACCACCCGCATAAGATATTGTTACTACATCTGCGGGGTATAGTTTCCCACTTACTTTAATATCCAAAGTTGATTCGTTAGTTGCGTTTTGGACTACTGTATTAATCGGGAGAGTGGTTCCATTTACTTTGACAGTAAAGAAACTTTTTTGATCTGCAAAACCAGGTTCAATATCAGCATTTAGGGGAACTTGAATAGTTCCATCTAAAAGTGTTTTTATACTTCCAGTTTGAATAAATGGTTGATCAGATGGACCTACTCTAAATTGTAATGGAATTTCGTATAGAGTTGTGCTTCCAGGTATATTTTCGGATGAAGCTCTTGAAGCAGTCAATGTAGCTTTGAAAGTCCCTAATTTTTTAAAAATTATTGAAGGTGCTTCTAGTGTCGAACTTACAATTACTACTCCTGTATCAATATTGGTTATTTTCCAACCACGTCCCGTAGGGCGAGAAGTATTAGGAACTAAAGCACTTAAATCTTTAAAGTCTAATTTATCACCAGCTTTCAAATCAATAAAAGATCCTGCTTGTTTATAATCTAAAGCAGTACCATTTTGACTGATACTCAAATCTGGAACTACCGTGTCAAATACATCAACAATAATGTCTAGTTCAAGAACATATTTGCCTACCCATGGACCTTCTGTTTGTAATACAGCAACCACATCACCGCCAGGATTATTAGCATATGAGGGAGCTGGACCTCTTCTAAAAGTTACTGGCTCATTAAAAACATCAAACATTTTAACTTTTGAAGTAATATTTCCTTTTTTGAACAATACATTTATTGTTTTATCCTCTGTCAGTGTTTTACCTGGAGTTTCTATTAGATTCTCATATGTTTTTGCATTCTGTGGTATAGGCCCTTTCAAGAATTCATTTCCCTCTTCAATTTCCCAAGTATGGTATATTGCTCCTTGTGACACATCTTGAAAAGTAGAGTATGAACCTACTACAGCACTTTTATACTCACTCTTACCATATGTGCTGTAAAATCCAGCATCAGAGAATGAACTTGGTATAATATAATCTTGATTACCGCAGCCTATTGCAAAGAAAACAAGCAACATTGGAACTACTATATTTACTATTTTTTTCATGTTTTTTTGTTTTATTTAAACATTTTTTTAAAACAATTCTTATTTATAAAGATTTGAATTGGAATTAATTTCCGAGAGCGGAATTGGTAAATAACCATTTCTTTCTGCATCATAATTTTGAGCCGCTGCGGCAAATTCATTAAGATCTGGTTCGGCTATTCTAGCACCTGAAACATTAGCATCTGGTATATCTCCTGTATTATAAATAACGCATCTGTAACGAATAGGGTTCTTACCATTTCCATTTGCAATCAGGTTATATTGATCATATCTAAGGGTTGAAAGATATTGAAACCTTTCTTTAGTTACTCCCCAACGTCTTAGGTCAATTAATCGAATGTCACCTCCTTCAAAAGCTAATTCTAATGGTCTTTCAGTATATCTTAAATGTTCTGTAAGTTCCGATTTGTTATACGTCAATTCATCAAAAGAAGTTTTTCCATCATTAAATTCCGCATTTTCTGTACTTGATGCATTACCAATAAGAACTACATGAGAACGTTTTCTAACCTTATTAATGAATTTTCTAGCCTCTGGTAAATTACCAGTTTCAATCATACATTCGGCATACATTAAATACACATCTGCTAACCGAATCAAACGTACATTAACGCCCGATCTTGCTATAATTCCTGATGACGTCTTGGTCTCATCTGTGTTTTGAATATCCCAGTTTGTATATTTTCTCCAGTAAGCGATCCACTGTTTAGCAAATTTTGGTATTTCGGCAGTTGTATTGAAACCATAATATCCAAAATCTGGATTAGTATCATCAACAAGAGCAACTGAATAAGATGTTCTTTCACTGAAGCGTCTATTTTTCACTACTCCATATGCATCTGTAAGCCCTAGATTTTTGGGATCTAGCATATCAACTGGATCATTTTTGTATTTCATAATTAACCAGCTAGCAGGGTAAGAAACACTCCATCCACTTGCTCCTATTTGTTGTCCTAAAGTACTTGAAAGTAATTGATCTGAATCTGTTTGATCTGATTTCAATGTTGTAGTATAATTAACTTCCAAGATAGATTCTTTATTAAATTCATCTTTGGTCGTAAAATTACTTCCAATACTTGGCATTAAAGCATAATCATAATTATCCATTACACTTTTAAAATAGGTAGCTGCTACCCCAAAATTACCTTCATACAAATAACTTTTCCCTAGTATAGCATCACAAGCACCTGCGCTAATACGCCCAGCAGGAGCTGTAGCGATTAATGGTACTTTTAAGAGATTCTCTTTTGCAAATTCTAAATCATCTCTATAAAATTTCAGTACTTCTGCAGAAGAAGACAATGATTTTTGATATTGAGTTTTATCTTTTGGAACAAAATCAAAAAGAACCACAGAGCCTTTATTGAATGTATTGTGTAACATAAAATAATACCAACCTCTTAAACCTCTAGCTTCAGCATATATCCTTAAGGCAACTAGCTCACTATCCGATCCGCTAGTAAAAGTACCTTGCAATCTTTCATAGGCTTCAATTACTTGATTTGCTCTAAATACTCCTTGATATAATGCAGCCCATTTATCATTAGGCAGTTTACTTGTATTATTAAACAGTTGTTCGTAGTATTCAAATATTCCTGATAAAGGTCTTAAATAACTAGGATAAGATATATCACTTCTCTGATTCTCAAATCCCATATATACGCAATCTTCCTCTTTAAAAGAATGATAAACGGCATTAAGACCACCTTCAAGGTCTGCAGTAGTTTTCCAAAACTCACTGGTAGGAAGCGCATTGGGATTTTTTTGATCTAAAAAATCATCTTGACAAGAGTTTAGCACTAATGCTATCCCAAGTAAAATAATTAATCTATTTTTTATATTTTTCATGTTTTCTATTTTTTATGAAACTTGTATATCAGTTCTTTTCTTTAAAATTGAAGTTGAAGTCCACCATTAAATTGTGAAACAGTTGGGTAGTTACCTCTATCCAATCCTCTTGTACTCAAACCATTATTACCAACTTCAGGATCATAACCAGTATATTTGGTTAATGTAAAAGGATTTTGTGCCGTTATATAAAAACGGACTTTACTAAAAGCAGTTTGACTAAGTCTCTTTTTAGAAATTGAATAACCAAAAGTTAAATTTTTCAATCTAATATAAGAACCATCCTCTAAATAGTAATCTGAGTTTCCTCTATAACTTGCCGTTTTAACCCCTCTATTGGCTGGAATATCTGTATTGGTATTTTGTGGGCTCCAAGAATAAAGAATATCTTGATGTGTTAAGGATTGATACGCATAAGCTTTCGTTCCATTTAATACTTTTGAACCGTAAACTCCATACCATTGCATTGACATATCAAAATTCTTGTAATCTAATGAAAAATTAAAACCCATCTCAAATTTTGGTAAAGCACTACCAAAGTAACGTCTATCTGCTTGGGTGATATACCCATCTCCTTTATCAGGAATACCATCATTGTTAGTATCAATAGTAGGTTGATCTACATATCTTAAATCCCCCATTTTAACATTGGCATTGGGTACTAATGCTTTATATTCATCTAATTCTGCTTGGTTTTTAATTACTCCATAAGAATCCAGTAAGAAATAGGCTCCAGCTACATATCCAGGTGTAATTACTGTAACCAAATCGGTATTGGTATCTCTGTTACTTATATAACTATTATCTAAATTGATGAATGGATTCTCTGGAGGTGTTTTTGTAACGGTATTCTTGTTATTGGTATAAGTTATTCCTGTGCTTATTTTAACGCTTTTAGCATTGAATTTATAGTTAAGTGCATGTTCAATCCCAACATTTTTCATGCTTCCGATATTAAAAATAACATCTCTGTTAGATCCTGAAACACCCGATGATGGAGGTAGGACAATGCCAAACAATAAATTCTCTTTTTTACTTTGATACACATCAGTAGTCAATGTAACTTTATTTTTAAAGAAACTTAAATCGTAACCGATGTTAATTTCTTTCGAAGTTTCCCAACCCACCTGCTCATTAGCATAATGTAGTTGCGAAGTACCATATGCAAGTGATTGTGTCGCTTCTGTACCAAAGAAGTAGTCTTGTCTAGGAGAAACGGTAGATTGAGACGTATAATCAGAAAATTTAAATCTGTCATTACCTGTTTCACCATAACTGACTCTAAATTTGAATGAATTAGCTACATTTTTGATGCTTTTCCAGAAATCTTCGTCAGATACATTCCAACCCAAAGAGACTGATGGAAAGTAACCCACACGATTACCTGCTGCAAATTGAGAAGAAGCATCTCTACGTATACTAGAGCTGAACAAGTATTTCCCTTTATAGTTATACTGAACTCTCGCTAATAATCCTACAAGTGTAGAAGTGTAATCATTATTATTTGATCCAACAATCGCACTACCAGTATAATTATCTAAAGTAGTAATTAGGGGATTGGCATTTTGTTGCTTTGTGGCATAAAAACTTGAAAAATCACTTTCTTGTGCCGATGCAACCAATACAACACTCAAATTATGTTTTCCAAAAGATTTTTTATAATTAGTAATAAACTCACCCGTTAACTTTGAATAGGTATCACTAGTTGTTGTATTAGAAGAAATTGGATTTTCTGGAACTAACTCTCCAGTAGTTCTGTATACATTTAATTTGGGTATAATTCTAATTCTTTTAAAGTCAGTATAAGTAGCTCCTCCACGAGCTGTAAAACTCAAACTCTTACTTACTTTATAATCTGCTTGAATGTTTCCAATAGTACTATTACCATTTTTATTATCTGAAATTTGAAGATTTCTAGCAACTGAAGCTAACCTGTCTCCTTCAATACCGTCATCAACACCATCCACTAATTCCACATTAGGATCTAATGATTGTTGATAAGAGTGGTAGCGTAAAATTTGTAAATTCAAGCCATTATTTCCTAATTGTTGTTCATCTCTTCTAAAACTTACCCCAGTATTAATTTTCCAATTGCCTTTAGTAAAAGAGGTATTTGATCGAATATTAAAACGAGTAAATCCTGAATTGATTAGAACTCCATCTTGTTTGAACAAACTCGTATTAAGACTGTAAGTTAGGTCTTCTTTTCCACCAGATACATTTATACTATGGTTTTGTATTGGGGCATTATTTTGTAAAATATTTTTAGAAATATCAGTGTTATTTGATAATTGAGATTTTATTTTTTCAATATTGTTAGTAATACCACCCATTATATTAGCAGAATTAGCTGATTCATTTTGAATCAGTTGCACATAAGACTCTTGTTCAGGAGTAAGAAAATGATTTTTTGACAAGATATGTTGTACACCATATTCGCTATTTACTCTGATAGCCATAGTTCCTTTTTTTCCTTGTTTAGTAGTGATTAAAATAACTCCACCTGCAGCACGTACTCCGTAAATTGATGCCGAAGAAACATCTTTCAATACTTCTACAGATTCTATTTCACTATTACTCAATCCTGGATCTCCGTCAAAAGGGATTCCATCTACCACAAATAATGGCTTATTTTGACCTTCCAGAACAGAACTAAAACCACGAATGATAATATTTGATTGTGATCCTGGAGTACCAGAACTAGAAACAACGTTTAAACCAGCAACTTGCCCTTGCAGCGCATTCCCCAAGTCGGAAGTAGTTTGTCTAACCAAATCCTCCGCACTAACTTTTGTAACGGCACCTGTAACCTCCTTTTTCTTTTGAGTACCGTAGCCTATAACAACAATTTCATCTAGATCATTAACTGTTGTTTTTAGATCAATATTAATAGTAGTTCTACTGTTTAGCTTTGCACTTTGTGTAATAAAACCGATGTAACTAAAGGTTAATACATCTGTTTCTTTAGCTTGAATTTGATATTTCCCATCAAAATCAGTAATTGTACTCTTATTACCACCACCCTTTATAAGTACACTTACTCCTGGCAATGGTCCACCTTCCCCGGTAACTGTTCCTGTTACCATTTGGACTTTTTGTGCTTGGATAACTCCGAAACAAAATAATAACAACATTGTTATTATTTTGGTTTTGAGTTTCCAATTGATTAATAAATTGATTTTCATAATTGTTTGGTTGTTTAAAGTTAAGATTACAAATATTCATAATCTTTAGCTTTCACCGTAAAACAAATGAGTTTATGGGGGCAACATATGTGTATTTCTGTTAAAATGTGTTAATTAACATAAATAAAGTGGTCAATTTACCCTTTAATTTCTTATTTCTAAAAAATTAACGATAGTTATTTTTTAAATATAAATGATAATTATTCATTCATTTATATAATTTAATTTGTCAAAAATGAGCTTATTATCATTATTAAGAAATAAATAATGGCTCTTCGCTTAAAATAGTGGAATTGCATTTTTAGGCATTTCCTAAATAATACACCATTTTTATGAAATTTCCTGAATTTCTATAACCTCTT